>CAVVUQ010000001.1:0-220009 GCA_963751525.1 uncultured delta proteobacterium
ACCTCGGCAAAACCTACCGCACCTCTTCCGGTGAAGCCGAACGCTACGAAGATTTCTTCCGTGTGCTCGCCGGCATCGTCGCCGACGCCATTGCCGAAAAGGTCGATTTCGTTCTGATTGCCGGCGACCTCTTCCACACCGGCCAGATCCTCCCCCGCACCTTTGCCCGCACCATCGAAACCCTGCAGCCGCTGAAGGATGCCGCTATCCCCTGCATCGCCGTGGAGGGGAACCACGACTGGATTCATCGCCGCGACAGCATCTCCTGGATGGAGGCGCTGTCGCAGATGGGCTATATCCGCCTGCTGCGTCCCTACCCGCACCGAAGACGGCGGCTACCGTTTCGATCCGTTCGATCCCGACAACCGGCAGCGGCGGGCATATCGAGATCAAGGGGCTCAACATCTACGGTCTCGGCTACATCGGCACCCAGGCGGGCAACCATGTCGACCGCATCTGCGAGGCAGTGACCACCGAGAACAACATCCTGCTCTTCCATGTCGGGGTCTGGACCTTTTCGCCGGTGGAGATCGGCAACATGAAGCCGGAAGAGGCGCTGCCGCTGGCAGAAACCTTCGACTACGTGGCCCTCGGTCATGGCCACAAGCCTTATGTCGTCGCAGACTCCGGAAGGCCGCCCCTACGCCTACAACCCCGGCTCTCCCGAGTGCGTCAACTTCGGCGAGGAGAAGTACGACAAGGGGTATTACCTGGTCACGGTGGAGGACGGCCGCTATCGACGCACGAGTTCCGCACCACCTCGCCCCGGCCGATGCTGGTGACGACCATCAATCTGGACGGGGCGGAGAATGCCGAAGCGGCCTGGACAGCTTCCGCGAGCAGATGACGGCCAAACTTCCTGCCAGCGACGACACGCGCCGGCCGCTCCTGGAGCTCAAGCTGATCGGCCGGGTCGGCTTCCATCCCTTCGAACTGGGCCGGGAACGGCTGCGGCTGGCACTGGAGGAGATCTGCGACCCGCTGCATGTGGAGATCAAGAACCATCTCTCCCTGGTTACCCGCGGCGGGGAGGAGGAAGACGTCAAGAGGAGCCTGGCCGAGATCGAGCGGGATGTGCTGCGGGAGTTGATCAGCGCCAGCAGCGACTATAAGGGGCGCAAGGATGAACTGGTCAGTCTGGCGCTGGCCATCCGCGACCAGGTGCATGAAGGGAGAGGTGGAGGGGGAAGAACTGCTGGGCCTGCTCGCCCGGGAGGCATAGCCATGCAGATCCTCTCCATCCATCTCAAAAACATCAAGTCCCACCGCGACACCGAACTGTCCTTTTCCGCCGGGATCAACGTCCTCTCCGGCCCCAACGGGGTCGGCAAGAGCACGGTCTTCGAGGCCATCGGCTATGCCCTGTTCGGCGTCGATGCCCGCGGACTTCGTCTCCAATGTCGAGCGGTTCCTCTCCATTGGCGCCAAGCGGGGTGAGATCGCCGTCGTCTTCCAGCTGACGACGAGGGAGAAATCTGCCAGGTGACCCGCACGGTCGGCGCGCCGGCCAAGTGGCTGCTGGCCAAAGAAGACGGCGGTGCTTTCGAGGTGGAGGAGCATGCCGGACATCGAGGAGACCGAGGCGCGGCATCGCGGAACTGCTTGGCCTCGATAACGGCAGACCCCTGGCCGAGCAGTTCAAGCTGGTGATCGGTCCCTTCCAGAACGAGTTCCTCGGCCCGTTCGTCATCAAGCAGGCGACCAAGCGGCAGGAAGCCTTTGACGAGATCCTCGGCATCGATGCCTGGCGCAAGACGTTCAACGAAACGAAGACGCTGGCCAAGGCCATCGAGGCAAAAATCAAAGAATGGAAGCGGCCATCAGGCCGCTCAAGGAACAAGTGGCGGCATTGCCCGAAACGGCTGATGCGCATAAAACTGCTGTAAATGGGCTCAAGCAGACGCAGCAGGAACTCAGCCGACAGCATCAGGTGCTCAAAGAGCTTGAGAAACAGCTTGCCAAAATCGACCAGCGTGAGCAGACGATCAAGAGCCTCGGAGTCGAGATCGGTACGCTTAAGGAGCGGGTCGATAACGGCAAAGACAAGGTAGGTGGCCAGAAAACGTTGATCACCGAAGCCGAGAAAGCCAAAAAGATTGTTGCTGAAAACACAGCCGGAAAACAGTCCTATGAGCAGGCTGAAAAATGTCTGGTCGGGTTCCGCGGGCAGGAAAAACTGCAGCGGCAACTGGAAAAGGAAGCTGCCGATCTCGAAAAGCAGGTCGGTGCTTCAGGGGAATGTTCGCTGCTGAAATGCGGGCTATCGAGCAGGCGCGCAAAGAGTTGCTAAGCGAAGAGCAGACCTGGCTGAAAAACGAAAAAAACTGGCATCGATGAGAGGCTGAAGAGGCAGGCGGAGCGACTGCCGGATTTCGCGCGGAGAATCGACCGGGTGCGGACTCAGATCGGAAAGCTCGAGGGGCAAAGTGCCAGCCTCGAAGAGGGGAGCGAAAAGCTTGCCGAGGGGATTTGTCCGTTCTTCCAGGAGCCATGCCTGAATATCGCCGAGCAAGCCGCCGGGGGATGCTCTCCGAAAAGTTCGCCGAGATTCAGGCTGAACATCAGCGTCTGAATGCAGAGCTTGTCCGGTTCGAAAAGGAAGAAGTCGAAGCGGTCAGGGCGAACGATCAGGTCAAGACGGTTGCCGTGCAATTGCAAGGGTTGGACGAGCGGCCGAAAAAACTGGTCGAGAGGCACAAGGCCAACGAAGGACGCGCGGCAGGGCTGGCTCAGATGCAGAAAGATCATGCCGCGGCTCAGCAACAATTGGCCGGCAAGCAGCAGGCCCTGATGGCCTACGAGCGTTGCAGGAGGATATCGATGCAGCGGGGGCGGAACTGAAGAAGCACAGGCCGCCCGCGATCCCTTTTCGCCAACCAGGAACAGGCGGCCAGGCTGGAAGAACGTCAGGCCGAACTTCAGAAGTTCGAACAACTCCTTGATCAGTTACAGCAGGAACTGGCGGGCAAGGAGGCCGATCTCAAGGCCGCGAGCAAAGAGTACGATGCCGACCGGCACCTGTCACTGCGCCACAAAAGGACAACCTGGGAAAGAGAAGTCGGCGCCCTGGGACAGAAAGTCGTGGGGCTCAAGTCCGACGTGGCGCGACTGGCCAGTGAGATGGACAAGCTGAAAAAGGTCGAACTGGAGATTGCCGACAAACAGGCGCAGGTCAAGGCTATGGCGAGAAGGAAAAGCTGGTCAAGTTCCTCCGCAACCAGGTCTTCAAGAACGTCTCGGCCCAACTTTCCGAGCGCTTCCGCGAGGAGATCAGCCTGCGCGCCGACCGGATCTACCGGACAATTGCCGAAGCGGACGAAGAACTCTACTGGGGAGAGAATTACCAGATCGTGCTGCGGGACATGCAGGACGGCGAACTCCGGGAACGCACCGACGACCAGCTCTCCGGCGGCCAGACCATGAGCGCCGTGGTGGCCCTGCGCCTGGCCTGCTGCAGACCATCGGCGCCCGGATCGCCTTCTTCGATGAGCCGACCTCCAACCTGGATGCCGCCCGCCGGGAGAATCTGGCCCACGCCTTCCGCGCCATCGACGTGGGCCGGGAAGAGGTGACCGAGCACTGGTACGACCAGCTCTTCCTGATCAGCCACGATGTGGCATTCACCGAGATGACGGATCAGATTATTAGTATGGAATGATGAGGTTCAGAAACTCGGGAGAAAATTCATCAGAAATTGCGGGGTCAAGATGAATATTACAGAAGAAATCTTGAAGAAATATCTCAACAAAATTCGACGGATATCAAAAATGGATGATCATGATGCCTATGAAGAAATAAGGGAGTTTGTTGCAATCTTGGTAGAAAAGCACGGAAACCAGCCGGAAGATGACGATGTCGAAGAATTTTGTAATAATCTCAGATATCGTTATGAAAACAGGATTTCAATAGAAATAGAACGGGCTAGAGATGAATGCTGCCGTTATCAGGAGCAATTGAATACAAATATAATAGAACAGGATGACTGGGAAATGATCAAACATTCAGCTTCTTTGTTCGCTAATCATTGGAGCAAAGAAGATAAGCTAACTAACTCAGCAGAGATTAAAAAAATTAAAACAGAGATGATGTTGATTGCTAACCAGCTAGAGACTAATTGGTATATTAATTATATATATAACGATGATAATTTTATTGTCTCAAATACAATGTCATTTGATAGAATTTTGAGAGAAATTAAAGGAGCCGAAAAATATCTTGCAAGAAAAAACATGCTTAAAGATGAATATTTGACGAGGTTAAATTTTGTAAAGCAGAGAACTGCATGGCATAGAGCAAAAAAAGCTAGAGGAAGCTGAAGTTGCAGCAGTAGGAAGCGAACTTGAGATATATTAGAATAATGAAAAGAAAGCTGTTGTCTTACTAAGGCAAGACTGGGGCGAAGTTTTTCCCAGGAGAGAAGGCGCCAGAAATCGACAAATCGCCAACTCAGGAGAAATCAGAATCCCAGGAACACCAAACTTAATTCGGTGATAGGCTGGAAATGACAAATTTTTGCCCATTTTCTGCAAGCTTGGACAATATCCAGAGTCATAGCTAAGTCAGCGCCCATGCCATGGCCATCTATGACGGTTTCCCTGTATCCCCCGGTCACACTCTGATCATCCCAAAACGCCATATCGCCTCGTTCTTCGAAGCAACCATGGAAGAGCAGGGGGCAATGCTTGACCTGCTGACCGAAATGACGCCCAACCCACTTCATGGCAGAGCACAACGCCCGACGGCTTCAACATCGGCATCAACGACGGGCTGCTGCCGGCCAGACCGTCATGCACCTGCACATCCACCTGATCCCCCGCTACCCGGCGACAGCCCGACCCGCGTGGCGGGGTGCGCTGGATTTTCCCTGACAAAGCTGACTACTGGACCAAATGAGCATTCCGTCAGCAGAAGAGCAGCTGCGTTTCATCAGCGGCATTCAGAAGATTCTCGATGAGGGGTCTTTCGTCGCAACCTACAAATTCGCCTTGCTCATGGCGCTCGCCGATTTCGCCGTACAATCAGGTCAGGACGGTGTGGATCCGGAGCGGATCAATACTTCGGATCTGGCTGAAAGTTTTATCGGCTACTACTGGCGGCAAGCTTTGCCTTATACCACGACGAAAACGGATGGCGACTTTCTAGGATGTCGTCTGGCAAGCAGCCCGTAGTTTTCAGAAAAATCATCCAGTTTCACAGCCTGTACAATGGATCCTTGGTGGCTTTACGTAAGAACTCGCTGGCTTGGCGCAGCCTTAAATCTCAGGTCGCTAAGACCATTGCAGAGATGCCGCTTTGGAAGCTGCAGGTTGTTGGGCGAGAACCGTCTGCGTGCATTTATCGGCAGAGTGGATAGGGCAAACAAGGGCGGGAGATAAACTTATCCCTGGAGTATTGTTCATTTTCGTCAGCATTATGACCTTGTGCGCAACCTGGTTCAGGGGGCTTGGTTGAGGCACGTGCGTCGCATGAACCAGGCAAGCCTGGGCGAGGCCGATCTTGATGAGTTTCTCTTCGGTTCGGAACGTTCTGCTTTGCCTGATGGCTTACGGGAGATTTTTCGGGAAACGCAAAAGGACATTTGTCTCTATTGTGGCAGAAGGGTTGGCGACAGAGGTGAAATCGATCATTTCATCCCGTGGTCACGCTACCCCCTCGATCTGGGCCATAATTTCATGTTGGCCCATGCAAAGTGTAACAATAGCAAAAGTGACTTGCTGGCCGCGACTGAACACCTTGCGGCCTGGCACCGCCGTAATGAATTGAACGCGACAACCCTTGCCCAGCGTTTTAACGAGCGTGGCATACTGCATGACTATGCAGCAACTCAACGCATAACCAAATGGGCGTACGGGCAGGCAGAGTTCTGCAGGGCACATCTTTGGCACTCAAATAACAACCTTGTGGTGGCTGATCGTCTTGGAGGGATGTCTTGTCCAGAACACATAATGCTTCCGCTGCCTCCTAAACCTAAGGTATTGTGGGCCGGGAAGGGCAGCTTATTACGATTGTGAATTAAGTGTGGTGTCCCCGGAATCAAGCCAAAGTTCACTAATCGTTAATAGGAGGGCTAATGAGTCAAATTTCTGTGAACTTGGATGGAAGAACAGTTGAAATACAACGAATTCATATCCAGTTAACTAAGTTAATTTTGGATGTTGAAAATCCACGGATTTTAAATACTATCTAGATACGCGTCTTAATGATGACGTTACACAAGATAAAATTAAGTTTGCACTTGCAGAAGGAAACGAACAATACGATAAGCTGAGAGAGCATATAGAGAGAAACGGTGGTATATATGACCCAATTTGGGTCGTCCCAGAAGGCGAGTACTTTAGAGTGATAGAAGGTAATACGCGGTCATTCGTATATGAAGAGTTGTCAGAAAAATATGTTAATGATGAGAAGTGGAAGTGCAATCCCCGCATATATACTTCCTCATAAAGTAAATACCGATGCAATAAACTTTATTCGATTAGAAAAACATCTTTTTGGACAAACGCCGTGGGCGGCAGATGAAAAAGCAAGAGAACTATATAGGCTTAACGAGGTCGAAGATTATTCGATAAAAAGGCTATCGCAATTAACAAAGCTTTCTGAAAGAGACATAAAAAATAACATTCAAGCATTCAAGGATATGGATCAACAGTACCTCCCGAGATTTAATAAGCCATCTGAAAGACTCAAGTTTAGTTATTTCGTCGAATTCAGAAAAAACACCGGGCTAAGAAGATTAGTCAACGAAGGTAAATTATCCTTACTGGAATTCTGTGATTGGGTTGGAGAGGGTAAATTTAGTCGTGGTGAAGATATTCGTAAATTAACAGATGTGCTGAAAGACGAGCAAGCACATCAAGTTTTATTAGATGATGATTTTCAGGCAGCACTCGATCAACTCGCACAGAAGAATCCAGCTGCAAAGTCAAAGTTATTTGTAAGTATTGAAGATACGATAAAAGGCCTAAATTCAATTCCATTCGAAGAGCTTGATGAAATCAAACGTGGGCTTCAGCCTGCAAAGGTTGACTCTTTGAAACGACTGTATTTTACAACTGAAAGCATTCTTAAAAATATTGGTACACTAGACTGATGGCTGGGACAAGACATCAATTCATACTCGGCTTAGTAGTCAAGCTCATGAGAGAACAGGGGATCGACGATTTTCGGTGTTGACAGTCATTATCCAGGCTTATTCGGTGAAAAAATAGCAATGCCACCGACAATTTTACGTCACAGGCCAGACATTATAGGAATTAGAGAGAACGGAAAAATATGCATAGGCGAAGCAAAAACTGAAGGGGACATTAGCAATGGTAGAACGTATTCACAAATCGAAGACTTTTCTTCTGGTGGAACTGAACGGACAGTGCTGCGATTGTTTCATAGGGATTCCAAGGTCGTCAGAAAATACATTCAAACGTCTGATGAAAGACCTTGGCCTTTCTCAGCGCGATAATATTAAAGTATTGTGCGTACCAGACGATATCATCAATGATTAAAAACCAGAATTATGAAGCTAAAACCAAAAGCTCTCCTTCATCAAGTTGAGGTGATAAATTATATTGATCTAAACGAAGAGGTAGCGCTGTTCGATGAACAGGGTTTGGGCAAAACAAAGATCGTAATAGAAGCACTTTGTTTAGCAATGAAGCGTGGTGAAATTGAAGGAGCGCTTGTTGTCGCTCCAATGTCACTGTTGTACAACTGGGAGCAAGAAGTTGTTAAGCACTCTTTTTTAATTCCAATTGTATTGAGAGGTACTGAAAAGGAAAAGCGTTACAAGTTTCTCACGGGAGCCAATTTCTACATAACGAATTATGAGGCTGTTGTTGCAGAGCTATCTCGGATAAAAAGATTTTGTAAAAGTTTTAGGGTCGCAATTGTTTTAGACGAGTCGGCCCGCGTAAAAGACCCGGAGACAAAAACAGCTAATGCATTATTCCAGATAAGAGAATACTCTAGGAAGCGGATAATTATCAGTGGGACTCCGGTTGCAAACAATCCCATAGACTTGTGGGCACAATATTTTTTCATAGATGGTGGTAAGTTACTTGGAGACGACTTTAAAACCTATAAAGCCAGATTCAACGAAAGAAGTACAAGTTACGGTGCTGAGCTAAAAGAATTACAGGAACAAGTTACTGCAAATTCGATACGCCGATGCAAAAACGATGTACTGCAACTTCCAGGTAAGACTTTCACAAATGTATATGCTGACTTATCAGACATACAAAATGATATGTATAATTTGCTCAGAGAAGAACTTAAAATAGAAGTTGAAAACATAGATGGGGACATAATAACAGACGAAGCCGACAATATACTTAAGAAACTACTTAGGCTGACACAAATAGCAAGTAATCCTGTTTTAATAGATAAAGGCTATGTTGGTGAGCCAGCGAAGTATATAGTCCTAGACAAGTTAATAAGTGATATAGTAGCACGCGATGAGAAAGTAATTATATGGACGAGTTTTGTTGAAAATATACTACTCTTGAAGAATAGATATTCAGTTCATAAACCCCTCGTCATTTACGGACAAGTACCTATTAAAGACAGAGCATCAATCGTAAGCATATTTCAGGATAGAGATGAAAATAGAATACTGATAGCAAATCCGGCAGCTGCACGCGAAGGACTAACTCTGACGAGGGCTAATAATGCCATATATCTCGATAGAAACTTTAACCTAGTTGACTACTTACAGTCACAGGACAGAATTCATAGGATATCTCAGACGAAAGAATGCAAGATATATAAAATAATTGCTAGAAACACTATTGACGAATACATAGACAGAATAATCGAACTTAAAAAAGAAATCGCTCAATATGTGCAAGGCGATACTAATAATGTATCTCAGGAGAGCTTAGAAATACTTCTCGATAAACGTGAGCTATTAACTCTTCTTGGAGGATGAAATGTCTGTAGAAACAATTACAGTATTAGGCAAAGATATATCTTACGAACTTAAGGACGTTGATATATCAACGCTCGTATATTATGTTGAAAATCCTAGAATTAATTATATAATAAGTAAATACCCAAGAGAGAAAAGATCACTCAAGAACTTATTGAACAAGAACTGTTAAAACTTGATTCCACTAAAGAACGCATAAAAGATATTGAAGAAAACAATGAACTGATTGACGAAATATATGTGTTAGGAAATATGGTTGTGGAAGGTAATACACGACTGTGTGCTTATAGACGGCTAAGTAAAAAGTATAAAGACGACTCAAGATGGAAAAGTATAAAAGCGCGAGTGCTACATGAAAGTGTTAGTGAGGAAGAGCTATTTTATATCCTTGGTACATTTCACATAAAAGGGAAGACGGAGTGGGATGCCTATGAAAAGGCTGCATATATTCACAAAATGATCAATGTGCTTAAGAAAAGCCCAGAAGAAATAGCACGACAGATCGGAAAGCAAAAAAAGACAGTTGAAGCAATGTTGAATGCATATAAAACAATGTCGCAGAAATATCTTGAATATAACGATAATAACAATAGCTTCACAAGAGATGAACTCAAAAAATATAGTTATTTTGAAGCATTCTATCTTCAAAAAGAGCTAGCTAAAAGAGCCACCGAGACACCTGCATTTATGGAAGACTTTGTTGTATGGGTTAAGGAAGACAGACTTAAAAATGCACAAAATGTCAGAGAGCTTACAAAAATTTTAGATAATCGGAAAGCATGTAAAGTATTCCTTGAATCAGATTTTAGTGAAGCTTATGTTGAAGCCATTCAAGTGCTCCATGAGCATAGGCCTGATAAAGTTGATAGATTTTATAAGAAAATGAGGGAATTTAGAGATATGATAAGAGAGTCTGAAATACTCAAAATAAAAGAAGAAATAGCAGAAAACAAAAATAAAAAAAATGAGATACAGCAGTGTTTGAAAGAGTTAAAAAAATTTTGCAGGGAGCTCGATGTAGATGGATAATGTTAATATGCACTATAAAATAAGTGTCGCACATCGTAATGTTAGCAAATAATAAATTATATAATTACATATTAACAAAGATAAGGTAAAAAAATCGATATGAATGTGTTGTTGGTAGAGCCATCTTACAAAAACAAATACCCTCCATTAGGGCTCATGAAGCTCGCCGCGTTCCACAAAAATAATGGTGATAATGTTGTCTTTGTAAAAGGCACATACAAAAATATAAGAAACGAAACTTGGGATAGAATATATATAACTACTTTATTTAGTTTCTACTGGGCTCTAACTATCGAAACAATTAAATATTACGAGTTTAGTGTACGTGATCCTCAAAACCTTTTTGTCGGTGGCCCTATGGCTACGATAATGGCTGATGATATTGAAGCAAGTGCTTTAGGTAGTAGGAGGACTGTTAAACGAATCGGGGAAATTACGAATGCCCCTTGATGAGTCAATTGATGAGGTAGTCCCAGATTATAGTATCTTAGATGATATTAAATATACCTATCCAGCTACTGATGCGTACTTCACTTATATGACTAGGGGGTGCATCAGAAAATGTAAGTTTTGTGCAGTACCTAAAATAGAGCCAGTATATTCCAAGTTTTATTTCAATTACTGAACAGATCAAATCTATTGATCGTTTATATGGTAAAAAGTCAAGCCTCTTGCTGATGGATAATAATGTTTTAGCGTCAGATAAGTTTGACAGGATTGTAGACGAAATTAAAGATCTTGGTTTCCAGAGTGGTGCAGCGTATATACCAGATAATTTATTCGATGTATGGTGCGATAGACTAAAATCCAATCAAAACGACCACGCTCTTATTGATAAACTTTATAAACGAGTTTCCGGATGAGCGTCTTAATCGATATTTAGATGTATACAATCACTTTAATGATATTCTTGACAAACATAATTTACACGGATGTTCACACGACAAATTTCTCACAAATTTACTAATGGCTAGAGATGAAATAGCGCCAATATATGAGAAGTACAGAAACAAAGCAAGAAAACAAAGAATAGTGGACTTTAATCAAGGTGTAGACGCACGGTTAGTAACTGACAGTAAAATGAAAAAGCTATCAGAGATCAATATTAAGCCACTCAGAATCGCATATGATCATATAAAGCTAACGGATATATACTCAGCTGCTGTCAAGTCCGCTGCAAATAATGGGCTAATTAACTTATCTAATTATATACTGTACAATTATGATGATAAGCCAGATGAGTTCTATTATAGGCTTGAGAATAACATTAAGCTTAATAAAGAATATGGCACGAAAATATTCTCATTTCCAATGAAATTTATACCTGTAACTGACAAAACCCGTAATGATTATATAGGTAAATACTGGAATAGAAAGTATATAAGAGCCATTCAGTCAGTTCTCAATGTCACTAAAGGGTCTGTGTCGCCTGGTGAGGAATTCTTTTACAAAGCATTTGGTAGGGATATAGACGAATTTCACAAAATTATGATAATGCCAGAGTCTTACATAATGCAGCGTTATGCATGTGAAGGTGCTGGCCTCACAGACACATGGTGGCACGAGTATTTGTCGTTTATCGGTATTTCTAAAGAATATGTGGATAACGCAATATTTGATAACGACTTCTCTTCCGACAAAATAGGCGCTGTCGCTCAAGGTGAAATAATCAATAAATTTTTCAAGCACTATAACGAGGAACCTCTCCTCAGGCAACATCAGCGCCAGATCTCTCTTCAGGGACGGTTCTCGAATAGCTCAGAATTCCGCATCAGAATTCCGGGAAACCACACTTAATTCACAAGACTCGTAGCCCCCATCGCTGAGAAGTTGCCGAATGCGGACATTCGGAATTCCAGGGACAGCATACTTAATTCGACGAAGCGCCCTCGGTAGGCAGGGTGCACCTAATTCCGGGACACCACACTTAATTCGCCAGCCTCATAGCTCCCATCGCTGAGAGTTGCCGAACGCGGGTAAAGAATGGGACACTTCTGGAAGTGTCCCCAACTAATCTCCCGAACGATCGCACCCTCTGGCCCGCCCAGGAATATCTGCACGAACATCGGCGGGAGTGGCGGTTGTGATGTCACGGCGAGGCAATGCTTGACTTGATGCTGCTGATCGAGCGGGTTAACCGCTATCGCGCAATGCCATGACAGACGCTCCACATCACAAATCCCGCCCCCCCTGGTACCGCAACGCCCGCGGCGAGTGGTACGTTCTCGCCCAGTTCGTTCTCCTGCCCCTGGTCGCCTTCGGGCCGCGCACCCTGCCGATTTTTCCGGAGTGGGGCGGGGTTTGGGCCGGTGTCGTCGGCGGGGTGCTGCTGGCCGCGGGGCTCGGGCTGGCTCTGGCCGGGGTGTTGTGGCTCGGGCGCAACCTCACCCCCTTCGCCTGTCCGCGGGCCGGCAGCGTGCTCCTCGAGCGCGGCCCCTACCGCCTGGTGCGTCACCCGATCTATGCCGGGCTCTTCCTTGGCGCCCTTGGCTGGGCTTTCCTGGTGCGGGGCTTGTTGACCCTCGGCTGGGTACTGCTGCTCCTGCTCCTCCTCGATCGCAAGGCGTCCCTCGAGGAGCGCTGGCTGATGGCGAGCTTTCCCGGCTATGCCGCCTACCGCCAGCGGGTGCGCAAGCTGATCCCTTTCCTCTACTAGCGATAAATTCCGGGGACACCACACTTAATTCGCCCTCCATTTAACACCTGCGTCGGGAGTTCCGGGGACAGCATACTTAATTAGGAGCCTTCCTTCTCCTTTCTTGACGGGCAGATGATCAATCACTATTCTTTGTGACATGCAATCGGCCGCTTCGGCCAGTCTTGATATCGTCGGAGGGGAGAATGAACGTTGACCTGTGTCCACGACCGCCTGCTGCCGGCACTGTCCGGCCGGGCGGTTTTTTTCTGTGCGCCCTGAGTTGTGATGGTTGGAATTCCGGGGACAGCATACTTAATTCAACGAAGCTCTTTCGGTATGGCGGGGTGCCTCCCCAGAAAATAGCTACTTCAACTGTTTTCTGGAAAGCCAATAGGCGGGATGCCGCTTCTGATGCATAACGGCCAGAATGACGATTTCATCAGGGTCAACACGATAGAGCAGACTATAAGGGAAGCGGCGGATCAGACTGCGGCGGATGCCGGCATTGACAACTGGCCAGCGATCCGGTGCTTCCAAGATGTGGCGCAGGGCCGTTTCGACACCGTTAAGGAAATCCTGCCCAAGGCCGGAGGCTTGCTTCTCATAATAACAGGCGGCGTCGAACAGCTCTTGTTCGGCCGGTAGCAGCAGACGTACAGGCTTGTTCACAGCCGCTGGCGGACGTCGGCGATGGCTGCAAACGCATCGCGAGCCGGGATGTCTCCCTCTTTGTATGTCTGATAGCGCAACTCTGCCTCCGCGACCCAAAGCCGTTCGATCTCTGCTTCGTCCAAATCGTCCAGACTTGCCAATAGATGTCGGGCGAGGGTTGCCCGCTGTGCCGCGGGGAGCTTCATAGCTTCGTCTTCGACGGTTTTTATATCGATAGCCACGTTGCTTCTCCTGGGGCAGAAGTTGAATTGTCTGTTATTCGAAGTCTATAACATAATAGCCGTTAACGGCAATGGTCCCCGAATAATCGAGGGACACTTTGCGGTTTTTGGATAGAGATGCTGGAAACGCGACCTCTGGCCGGCGCAGGAGTGCCTGCACGAGCATCGCCGGGAGTGGGGGCTGTGAACCGCGGGGTCTCGCCCCCGCACGGCGACGTCCTTTTGTCCGGCGACAAAAGGACGCAAAAACGCCGTTCGCCTCGCGGCGGGCATGGCACTCTCCACCGATCGGCGGCTTCGCTCATCATTTCTGTCCGGCCGGACATCGGCACCGCCGTTCC
Organism: uncultured delta proteobacterium; assembly: GCA_963751525.1. GTDB lineage: Bacteria > Desulfobacterota > Desulfuromonadia > Desulfuromonadales > BM103 > VAUL01. The sequence continues at coordinate 13,822 of CAVVUQ010000001.1, forward strand.
CACCGTTGGCGGGGCCCATCCCCTTGGGCCCCGCGGCGGACAACACGCTGCACCATTCTTCCGAAGGTGGATCATTCAGCATTCGGAACGCGTCTGTCCTTGACCGCCATTTGCCAACTCCCCGTGCCGTCGCCGCCGGAGCCGGATGGATGAATGCCGATCAGCAGGGCGAACTGTCTGAGCGCAGCGAGTTTTCGCCCTGCCGGCATTCATCTGTCCGGCGCAGGGAACCCGCCGTCGCTTTAGCTATGGCGGGCAAGACGGCAGGGGAATCACGGCGTTTGATCCAAACTTTTCGCCGTGAAAAAGTTTGGCCGCAGTCCGGGCGCGGGAGCCCGGGGTTTTGTCTTGGTGAAACCAGGGACGCTTCCCGGATTTCTCCGCCCCCACCATCCCCCCAAGGACCGCACCCTCTGGCCGGCGCAGGATTATCCAGCGCGGCCTCATCCCCAAGCGCTGAGACCGGGGGGCTAGCGGTGGTTTCCTCTTTGCATTCCGAGGGGTTGCCGGTATAGTTGAAAAAGAAAAACAGTACTTGTGGAGAAATCTATGGACCGTCTTATCGAAGAGCACCGCGAGGCGATCAAGCAACTGGCGGCTTTGCGCGGTGCCCGGCGGGTGCGGATTTTCGGTTCTCGGGCTCGTGGCGATGCCCGACCGGAGAGTGACGTCGACATCCTGGTTGAGCTTGAGGGGGGGCGGTCGGCCCTTGCCCTGGGTGGTCTGCTGATGGACCTTCAGGATCTGCTGGGCAAGCGGGTCGAGGTGGTGACGGCGGCGGCCCTGCATCCGAAGATCCGGGACAAGGTCCTCGCGCAGGCTATTGATCTATGACCCTCACCGAACGGGACCATGTGTACATCGCATTCGAATTCCGGGGACATCCGCACTTAATTCGACCACCTGAAACAACCACCCATGGGCAACTTCCGCGCCATCATCCTCGACTTCGAAACCACCGGCCTCTCCCCCGACTGCGGCGACCGCACCATCGAGGTCGGTGCCGTGGTGGTGGAAGACGGCGCGATCGTCGATCGTTTCCAGAGCCTGATGAATCCCGGGATAAAGGTCAGCAGTTTCATCGAGAGCTACACCGGCATCACCAATAAAATGCTGAGTACCGCACCGCCGGTGGCCGAGGTCATGCGGCGCTTGGCCGGGTTCATCGGCAGGCATCCCCTGGTCGCGCACAACGCCGGCTTCGACCGGCGTTTTCTCGATGCCGAGTTTGCCCGGATCGGCCACTGCCGCCGCCAGGAGGTCGCCTGTTCGATGCTGCTCGCCCGCAGGATCTATCCCGAAGCTCCCTGCCACACCCTCGAAACGCTGGTCCGCTACAAAAATCTCCAGACCACCGGCGTCCATCACCGCGCCCTGGCCGACGCCGAAATGACCGCCCATCTCTGGATCAGCCTGATCGACGATCTCAAGCGCCAGCATGCCCTGCGACAGGTCCCCTTCGATTTGTTGCTGCAGATTGCCAGACTCCCCAAGGCAAAAGTGCCTGCCCATTTGGAGCGGTTAGCGGTCGGTCAGCGGTGAGGCATTCTTATGGTATTTGGAGGCCATGAGGGACACTTCCGCAAATGTCCCTGGTTTGCAAATCTGGTGTTCTGGTGATATGGTGAATTGGTGAAAACGTGAGGAGGTGACCCATGTCGCGACTGACCATCACCCTTGATGACGAACTGCACCACGCCCTGAAGGAAACGGCCGCCCGCCAGGGGCGCTCGATCAACGCCATCGTCGAAGAGAGCCTGCGCCTGCGCGGCATCCGCGACCGCGCCTCGGCCCGCACCCTGGTCGAGCGCGCCCGCCGGCAGGCGGCCATGAGTGAGGAGTCGGCTCTCGACCTGGCGGTGAGCGAAACCCGCACGGTGCGCGCCCGGTGACTGCCGGCCCGGTGGTGGTCGACACCAACGTGGTGGTTGCCGCCCTGTTGACCGCCGATGCCGCTGCGCCGCCGGCGCGCATCCTCGACGGGATGCTCGGCGGCCGGTTTCTCTACCTGCTCTCGCCGGCGCTGTTGGCCGAATATCGCAGCGTGCTGCTGCGGCCGGCCATCCGCAGTCGGCACGGACTGACCGTCGAAGAAGTAGACCTGCTGCTTGAAGAACTGGTCGCCGGCGCGGTCTGGCGTGAGCCCGCCGCGGGGTTGCCCGCGCCTGATCCCGGCGATGACCACCTCTGGGCCCTGGCCGGCTGTCATCCGGGAGCCTGTCTGATTACCGGCGACCGCCTGCTGTTGGACAAGCCACCGATCGAATTCATGGTGATTGCCCCTCGTCAGTTCCTGGAGAGCCTTGCCTGACTGTAGCGTATGTGCCTTATCCTGTCGTAAGGCTGTAAGATCAGCCGTGAATTCCGGCGACACCACAGTTGATTTAATGTCGCCGCGCCAAGCTGGGAAGGGTCCAGCTTTTCGGGAGCTACCCTAGGCGCGGCAAGGTGGTTAGTTGTTCTGCTGTCCTGCAGAGCCTGCATGCTCTAGTTACAGCCCTCATCCACAAAAGAATCGCAGTTGTTGTCAACCTGGTCGCCGCAAAGCTCGGCTGCGCCAGGATAAATGCTGTCATTTGTGTCCCGGCAATCGCCTTGCGTATGGCCGGGGTAGCCTAAGCAGCGAGCATCGATGTATCCATCAAGGTCCCTGTCAAGATCGTCAATCACACCGTTACAGTCGTTGTCTGTGTAATCGCAAATCTCTGGCGCAAAGGGAAAGACGTTTGGATTGTTATCGTTGCAATCCAGGCCACCACAGGCACTATCATGGAATCCATCTCCATCGGCGTCCGGACAGTCCTGTGGAGGACAAGTGTCAACACATTCCCCACCAACACATTGGCTCCCGGAAGGGCAACTGAAACCGCATGCTCCGCAGTTGCTTTCGTCGGTAGAAAGGTCTTTGCATGTGTTGCCGCATGCGGTGATCCCTGTGCCGCAGACTGGCGGCTCGAAACCGCACGGACCAATCCTGTCTCCGTGAGCCAAGTGAGCGTTTAAAGCATTTTCGTTGACAATGATCGTGTGAGGGGCACCGTCCCCGCCATGGCAGAGCGTCACGCTGTTTGCGGCAGCTAGCGCTGAGCCGGCAAGTGCAATAGTGAGAATTCCAAACAGTCCAAGAACGATAGCTTCTCTCATGGCACGCTCCTTTCCTTGTGGGTTGCAATAAGTAAACACTAGACGAGATTGGATTTTCTGAGACCAGATCAGGCGATTAGCCACCTCCTCCCGGCATTAAGGTTGGCAGCAGCGGTTATTCAGCAAAAAAGCCGAGCACACCGGAAGGACGAATCCTTCGGCAGCTCGGCTATCTCACTCGGTTGAGACCCGTAGCTTTCCGCCCCCACTTCTCAGCGGGTTTAGCTTTGTCGAGACGATTAAGGCCTTCTAATTACTACTTCTATCACCCCGTCGTATAAAGTCAAGGAGACGCTTCCCGGATTTCTCCGCCCCCACCATCCCCCCGAAGGATCGCACTCTCTGGCCGGCGCAGGAGTAACTGCACGAGCATCGCGGAACGTGTTTGGCCCTGGCCGGCAACGCCCATCCCGTCATCGCGACAGCGCTAAGAGTACCTCCCCCGTGGGCTCCCGCCGGAGCCGGATGGATGAATGACGATTAGCCGGACAAACTGTCTGAGGGGCTTTGGCCCCGAGTTTTTGTCCGGCCGGCATTCATCTGTTCGGCGCAGGGAACCCGCCGCAAGGCGGGCGGAGAGTTTCGGGGCGCCGGGGGTTCCGGGGGCTCGGCGGCAGGCCCCCGGGCCGCCATGCGGGGGCGGGTCCCCGCGGTTTATACTGCTGGCAAAGAGACACCCGGACGGGCAGGGGCGGCACGAGTTGATTTTGGCCTGGCCAATCAAGACCGCGGGGTCTCGCCCCCGCGCGGCGACGTCCTTTTGTCCGGCGACAAAAGGACGCAAAAACGCCTTGCGCCTCGCGGCGGGCATGGCACTCTCCACCGCTCGGCGGCTTCGCTCATCATTTCTGCCCGGCCGGACATCGGCACCGCCGTTTCCACCGTTGGCGGGGCCCATCCCCTTGGGCCCCGCGGCGGACAACACGCTGCACCATTCTTCCGAAGGTGGATCATTCAGCATTCGGAACGCGTCTGGCCTTGACCGCCATTTGCCAACTCCCCGTGCCGTCGCCGCCGGAGCCGGATGGATGAATGCCGATCAGCAGGGCGAACTGTCTGAGCGCAGCGAGTTTTCGCCCTGCCGGAGGGAGTTCCGGGGACAGCATACTTAATTAGGAGCCTTCCTTCTCCTTTCTTGACGGGCAGATAATCAATCACTATTCTTTGTGACATGCAATCGGCCGCTTCGGCCAGTCTTGATATCATCGGAGGGGAGAATGAACGTTGACCTGTGTCCACGACCGCCTGCTGCCGGCACTATCCGGCCGGGCGGTCTTTTTACTTGCATGGCAGCCTGATATTCCAATTTATTTGTGGGGAGGGATTGTGGACACAATCGTGCCGATGGAGGTCGTTAAAAGCCGGATTTACCTGATCCGCGGGCAGAAGGTTCTGATGGACAATGATCTGGCGTCACTGTACGGAGTTGCATCAAAGGTTCTGAACCAAGCGGTAAAGCGCAATAACAGCCGGTTTCCACCAGACTTCATGTTCCAGCTCAGTGAGGAGGAGTTTGCGGGGTGGAATTCTTTAAGGTCACAATTTGTGACCTTAAAGAACGGACGCGGAGCGCATCGTGCGATGGAGGGGATACGGTTATGTGTGCAGATGTGACTATGGAAGTGATCGAGCGCCGAATTTACCTGATTCGGGGCGACAAGGTCATGCTCGATGAGGACTTGGCTGCGCTTTATGAGGTGGAGACGAAAAACCTTGTGAAGGCTGTCAAAAGAAATATTGGCAGGTTTCCCGCAGATTTTTTGTTTCAGTTGACAAGTCAGGAACTTACAGACTTGAGGTTCCAGTCTGGAACCTCAAGTCGCTGGGGCGGTCGCCGCTATCCGCCATATGCGTTCTCCGAGCAGGGTGTCGCCATGCTCTCGTCAGTTCTGCACAGTCAGCGGGCCGTCCAGGTCAACATCGAGATCATGCGCACATTCGTCAGGCTGCGCCAGATGCTGGCCTCCAATGCCCGGTTGGCTGCGAAACTGGAACAGCTTGAGCTGAAGTACGATAGCCAGTTTCGGGTCGTCTTCGATGCCATCCGTAATCTCATGGCTACGGATGCCGTTGAGCGTCGCAGGATAGGGTTCGTGCAGAATTCCGGGGACACCACAGTTAATTCGCCGTCCCTGTAACCCCTGCTGCCGAACGTTGCCGAACGCGAACGTTTGCCATAAAATGTCCGCGTTGTCTTTTCTGTCATGTCCTGCAATCAACCGGAGGGTTCTTGTGGCAAACCTCGCGTACATCGTTGTCTCCGGATCTCCCCCTTGTTGATTTGTCTATTTATCATTTTGACTAATTTTATCAAATTGATTACATTGGAGGGGACGAATGGAAAAGCGTACGCCGCACTATCGTCTGAGTGATGTACAAAATATGGTGGCTGATCCGCAGAGTCGGCCATTCACCGTGATGGCTTTACGTGGCGGGTTGGCTCTGGGCTTGACGGAAACGGAAATGCGCGAAGTCGTGCTGGCTCTGTCGCGGGGCGATTTTTACAAGGCGATGACGACTCATGGGGATGCTCGAATCTGGCAGGACGTGTATCACGGCACGACCCCGGACGGCAGGCCGGTCTACATCAAGATCACCGGTTATACCGATGGCCGGCCGCCGGTGATCCAGTTCAAGGCGAAATGAGGTGAACGACATGCAATGCCCGGCTTGCGGACAACCGCAAATGATCGAAAAAACCGTCGACGAACGATTGGAATATGGCGGCGAGTCATTGATTCTGAACGGGATGCAAGGAATGTTCTGCCCGGAATGTGGCGAAGGGGTATGGGATGGGGCAAGCTACCGGCGCTACGTCGAGGCCCAGGCCGCCATGATGCGCGCTGTAACCGGTGATGTAGGCGGCGACATCCGGCGCATCCGCAAGCGGTTGCAGCTCACCCAGGCGGAGCTGGCGGCACTGTTCGGTGTCGGCAAAATCGCTTTTTCCCGCTACGAGCGGGGAGAGACCCGCCCGCCGGCTCCGTTGGTCAAACTGCTGCTCCTGCTGGAGCGTCATCCTGAATTGCTGGCCGAACTCAAGGGGCTTGATGCGGCGTGAACTTCCGGGGACACCACAGTTGATTTGATTCAACGTCTGGCGGGTCGCGTCCCGCCGGCCGCCTTACTTTTTGCCGGCGGCCAAAACTCCCCGGGGTCCCGCCCCCGGTTGGCGGCCCGGGGGCTTGCCGCCGAGCCCCCGCGACTCATCCCACGCGCCCGTTTGCCAGCTTTGTTCTTCTGTGCTAATATCTAGACGGTCTAGCTAGAATAATGCGGAGGTCGGCCATGACCATGCGTAAATCGAGGCAGCAGCACGGTACCGAATGGCAGCTGCAGGAAGCGAAAAACCGGCTCAGCCAGGTGGTCGAGGAGGCGCGCCATGGCCAGCCGCAGACCATCACCCTGAGAGGTGAGCCGGCGGCCGTCGTGGTCTCCTTTGAGCAATACCAGGAGCTGACCCGGCCAAAGACATCGCTTTCGCAGTTTTTCCAGGCATCACCCCTGCAGGATGTCCAGGTCGATCTGGAGCGCAGTCGGGATACCGGGCGGGAGATCGAATTGTGAGTTACCTCCTGGATACCTGCGTGATCTCGGAACTGGTCAAGCAGCGACCGGACGAGAAGGTGATTCGTTGGATTGACGGCGTCGATGAAAACAAGCTGTTTCTGAGTGTCCTGACGCTGGGTGAACTGGAAAAGGGGATTGCCCGGTTGCCGGCGTCCGTCCGCAAAGACGATTTGCAGCGTTGGCTGGAGCAGGACCTGGCGGCGCGTTTTGCCGGGCGCATCATTCCGATTGATGCCGGTGTTGCCGGCACCTGGGGGCGTATGCAGGGCGCAGCCGAGCTGACCGGCGTGAAATTGCCGGTGATCGATGCCCTGATGGCCGCGTCGGCCCAGGTTTGCCAGCTGACGGTGGTCACCAGGAACGTTGCCGACTTCGAGCGCTGCGGCGTAACCGTCATCAACCCGTGGACGATCTGAAGGGGTATCACAATCTGTGATACCCTCAGCTGTGGTTGAAGGTAACACCCTGAAATATTGTCAATCGACAGTGAATATCGACCCACCGTCGGCGTCCAATTTTGACCCACCCCAGGGGATTATTTTTGGAGATGAATTTCGGGAGCACCTCTGAAAGGTACTGAAATGCGACGACTCCCCCCCGATAGCGAACGTCCCAGCCGCACCCGGCGCAAGCTGGCGGCCGAGGCGGTGGTCGAACTGGCTCATCAGCTCGCGGCACTCCCTGATGCCGCCTTCAAGGGGCTGCCGCTGCCGCAAGAGCTGCGGGATGAATTCGTCCAGGTGCGCAAAATGAAACCCTGCGCCGCGCGCGCCCGGCAGTTGCGGCACCTCGCCGGGGAACTGCGCGCCGACGATGATCTCCTTGCCGCCCTGGGCACGGCCCTGGGCGGGCAGCTCCGGTCAAGTCGCGAGGAGGCGCTCCGCTTCCGGCAGCGCGAGGAGTTGCGCGCGAGCCTGCTCGACCCGCACCACGGCACCGCGGCCCTTTATGCGCTTGAGCAGAGTGCCCCTGATCTCGACCATGCGGCGCTCCGCGAGCAGCTTGAGCGCTACCGGCAGACCGGCGACAAAAGGTACTACCGCGCGATCTTCCGGTTGCTGGAACAGGGGGGGCTGCTCATGGATCTTCAGGAGCTGATGGGCAACCGGGTTGAAGGGGTGATTGCCTCCGAGAATTTGGGACAGGGTCTTCGCGCAGGCCAGTCCCATGGCCGTAACCACGCCAGGTTGCGGCCCTTTGCTATTGTTTGGCTGCAGGTTGGCAACGGGTGCTGATGCACGCTGATTTACGCTGATAAAGTCCCGTGTTTTTGATACAATCCTGAGCGCGAGGTTCTGCTTGATCAGCGTTCATCATGAAAATCAGCGTCCTAATTGATATTCGATAGGAGGAAACATGATCACCATCGACCAAATCACCGCCGGCCAGGACAAGATCGCCCTGGTCGGTCTCGGCTACGTCGGCCTCCCCCTGGCGGTGGCCTTTGCCAAAAAGGCCCAGGTCATCGGCTTCGACATCAGCGTCCGCAAGGTCGACGAGCTACGCCGCGGCGTCGACGCCACCGGCGAGCTCAACGCCGCGCAACTGGCCGAAGTCAAGATCGACTACACCACCGACCCGGCGCGACTGGCCGAGGCGCGCTTCATCATCGTCACCGTGCCGACGCCGATCGACGCCTTCAACCGCCCCGACCTGAGCCCGGTGGAAGGCGCCTCGCGCACCATCGGCCGTCACCTGGCCAAGGGGAGCATCGTCGTCTATGAGTCGACCGTCTACCCCGGTGTCACCGAGGAAGTGGCGGTACCGATCCTCGAGGCCGAATCCGGTCTCAAGTGCGGCGTCGACTTCAAGGTCGGCTACTCCCCCGAGCGCATCAACCCCGGCGACAAGGTGCATACTGTCGACAAGATCGTCAAGGTGGTCTCCGGGCAGGACGCCGACACCCTGGAGACCGTGGCGCGCATCTACGAGCTGGTGGTCACCGCCGGCGTGCACCGCGCCCCGGCCATCAAGGTGGCCGAGGCCGCCAAGGTCATCGAGAACACCCAGCGCGACCTCAACATCGCCCTGATGAACGAGCTGTCGATCATCTTCGGCAAGCTCGGCATTGACACCCGTGCGGTGCTGGAAGCCGCCGGCACCAAGTGGAACTTCCTCAAGTTCTACCCCGGCCTGGTCGGCGGCCACTGCATCGGCGTCGACCCCTACTACCTGACCCACAAGGCCGAGGCCGTCGGCTACCGCCCGCAGGTGATCCTCGCCGGCCGGCGCATCAACGACGGCATGGGCAAATACGTGGCCGAGCATACCGTCAAGGAGCTGATCCGGGCGGGCAAGGCGGTCAAGGGGGCGCGGGTGCTGGTGCTGGGGCTGACCTTCAAGGAGAACGTCCCCGACATCCGCAACAGCAAGGTGGTCGACGTGGTGCGCGAGCTGGAGGATTACGGCATCGAGGTGCTGGTTCACGACCCCCTGGCCGACCCGGCGGAGACCCGCCACGAGTACAATCTGGAACTGATCGCCCTTGATGCCGCCGGCTCCGTCGACGCCGTCATCCTCGCCGTCGCCCACGACCAGTTCACGGCCCTCGATGTTGCCTGTCTCAAACAGTTCTGCTGCAACGGCGGCGGTTGCGGCGTCATCATCGACGTCAAGGGGCTGCTGGACCGGGACGAGGTCGAGCGCGCCGGGTTGCGCTACTGGTCGCTGTGAAGCGTTGAGATGAACCGTTGCATGGCCACCAGGTGCAGTGATGGCTCGGCTTAGGCAGCGGTGGACTGATTTGGTTTGACCTGGGGGTTGCGGGGGGAGCAGGTGTAGCGACTGCTACGCCACATAGAGCAGGGCACACTTCAGGTAGTCCGTTTCCGGACACGCCGGCAGGATCGGATGGTCGGCGGCCTGGCCGCGCATCTCCACCAGGCGCACGCTGCGGCGGGCCTGCTGGGCGGCCTGGGCAATCAGGGCCAGGAAGCTGGCGCGGTCGAGGTGGTGGGAGCAGGAGCAGGTCACCAGGAAGCCGCCCGGCGCCACCATTTCCAGGGCGCGGCGGTTGACGGTCAGGTAACCTTTTTTCCCCTCTTCGAGATGCTTGCGGCTCTTGATGAAGGCCGGCGGGTCGAGAATGACCGTGCCGAAGCGCCGGCCGCGCTGCTCGCGCAGAAAGTCGAAGACGTCGGCGGCGACGAAGTGGCAACGATCGGTAAGGCCGTTCAGGTGGGCATTCTCCCGGGCCTGGCCGATCGCCGTGGCGGAAACGTCAACGCCCGTGACGTGTTTGGCCCCGTACTGCGCGGCGTGCAGCGACCAGGCGCCGGCGTAGCAGAAGAGATCGAGAACCTCGCTTCCCCGCACCAATCCCTGCAGGTGCCGGCAGTTCTCGCGCTGATCGAGAAACAGCCCGGTTTTTTGCCCGGCCATGACGTCCACGGCAAACCGCAGGCCGTTGATGGTGACCGCCACCGGTGCCGGTGCCTTGCCGTGCAGTAGTTCGACGGTGCGCGGCAAGCCTTCCAGTTCGCGGCTGGCGCTGTCGTTGCGGCCGACGATGGCGCGTGGGCCGAGCAGTTCCAGCAAGGCCGCCACCACCGCCTCCCGCCGCGTCTCCATCCCCAGGGTCAGTAGTTGCACGCACAGCACGTCAGCGTAGCGGTCGACCACCAGGCCCGGCAGGCCGTCACTCTCGCCGTGCACCAGGCGCAGGCTGTCGAGATCGCCGCAGGTGCTTCTACGATACTCAAGTGCTTTCTTCAGTAGATCGATATAAAATCCCGGATTATCGATATTTTCGTCTCGATGAGTCAGGATTCGTACGGCAATCAGGGAGTGGGGATTGTAATAACCGGTGCCGAGTCGCTGGCCGTCGGCCGTAAACACTTCGACGGCCGAGCCGGGTGTGGCGGGGCCGTCGAGAGAAGCGATTTCGTTGCTGAACACCCATGGATGCCCGCCGCGGACCCGGCGATCGTGGCCACGGCGCAGGGAGAGCCGGGTCATCAGCAGGCCGGGGTGTCAAACAGGGCGGTGACGATGGCGCGGGCCTGGGTGGAAACCACCTGGTAGTAGACCTCCACACCGTCCCGGCGGCCTTCGATAATCCCCTTGTTCTTGAGCAGGGCCAGATGCTGGGAAACCGTGGCCTGCGGCAGGCCGAGGCATTCCCAGATCTTCTTGACGTTGCAGCTTTGCGACATCAGCCCGGCAACGATCTTGAGGCGGATGGGATGGCCAAGCACTTTGAGGATGTCCGCTTCGCGGTTGAAGTTCTGGGATTTGACGAATTCAGCATCGGCCATGGCTGTGCCTTTCAAATAAAATCGTATATATGGATTTTAGTTTTCCGCCGGGGATTAAGTCAAGGTAAACTTCGAGGTTGGTTGTGGCGTCAAAGTCAGGGAGCGACGGGCGCTCGACACCATCGCCAGGGAAGATTATACTGGCACGCCGAATCGTTGCCGAAAGATTGCCTGGAGATGCCATGCGTCGCCTGAAATTTTTACTGCTGGCCGCCGGCCTGCTGCTCTCCTGCCGTGGCGCTTTACTGGCCGCCGAACCCGAGCTGACCTCGCTCACGGCAGCGCGCTTGCTGCCGTCGATGGCCGGTGAACATCATACCTACAGCCTGGACTTCCTGATTTTCAGGGATGTGGCCGAGGGGCGGTTGCAACTGACCGCTGAAACGGCCCCGGGACAATACCGGATCGAGTTGTTCGCCCGCACCCTCGGGGTAGCCTCCTGGCTGACCGGGGAACGGACCCACCGCTACGTGTCGGTCGTGGAGGCCGACGATCAGGGGCGGTTGCGCACCGTCAGCTACGAGACGTCGATTCACAAGCGCAAGTCGGGAGAGTGGAAAAGCCGGCACAAGAGCTATCGCTTTGATTATGCCGCCGGCAGGATCTACCAGGAGAAAGGCGAGGAAGGTCAGCTCGTCCCCGGGCTGGTCCTCGTACTGCCCGCGGGGCCGCCGCCGGTCGATGTCCTGACGGGGTTCTACAATTTGCGCAGTGGTGTTTACGGGCGGCTGACGCCAGGGGCGCACCTGAAGATCCCGAGCTTTTCAAGCAAGGGGTTCGGGGCCATCGACGTCGAGGTGCTGACCGGAACGGAGCGGCTGGCCAAGCCGTTTTTCCCGGTGACCGGTACGTTGCTGCGGGCCAAAGTCGATCCGGAAGTTTTCGAGACAAAGGGGGCCGACATGTACGTCTGGTTCGATGAAACCGGCCGCCCGGCCCGCGGCCTTGTCGAGGGCGTCGTCGGCATCGGCGATGTCTTCGGCCACCTGAGCGGGGGACGGCAACAGCCATGAGCCGCGAACAGGTCTTTGTGGTCGGCCACCGCAACCCGGATACCGACTCGATCTGCAGTGCCATCGGCTATGCGGCCCTGTGCCGTCTCCAGGGGCGCGCGGCCACGCCGGCCCGGGCCGGGGAACTCAACCGGCAGACCGAGTTCATCCTCGAAACGCTGGGGGTGGAACCGCCCGAGCGCCTGAACGATGTCTTCCCCCGGATCCGCGACGTCCTCGCCGGCGCACCGGTCACCGTGCATGGCGACGTCCCGCTGGTGAAGGCCCTGGACATCATGCGCGGCCGCGACATCCGCATGCTGCCGGTGGTCGATGACCAGGGCAGGCCCCATGGGGCGCTGATCCTCAAGCGCCTGACCGAACAGATCTTTCTCACCGAGGAGGGAGGGGGGATTCGCCGGGTGCTGACCTCCCCCGCCTCGATCCAGGCCTGTCTGGGCGCCACGGCGCTCAATCTGCACGAGTCGGAGATCGAATCGGAACTCGACATCTTCGTCGGCGCCATGGCCGCCGAAACCTTCCGCCGTCACTTGGCTTCGGCCGATCCGGCGCGGGCGGTGGTCTTCACCGGCGACCGGAAATGGGTGCAACGCGACGCCGTGGCCATGGGGGTGCGGGTGCTGGTCGTGACCGGCGGCCTGCCGGTCGAGCCGGAGGTGGTCGCGGCGGCGCGGGAGCGGGGAGTATCGCTGCTGAGCAGTCCCCGCGACACCGCCGCCAGCACGCTGCTGGCCCGACTTTCCACGCCGGTGCGGCATCTGGCCGATACCGGCGTGCCGACGGTGGCCATGGATGACCGCATCGAGGAGTTGCGGCGCCTCCTGCTGCGCGGCAGCGCCCCCGGGGCGCTGGCTCTCGATCGTGACGGGCGGCTGGCGGGGGTGGTCACCAAGACCAACCTGCTGGCCCCGTCCTCGCTCAAGCTGATCCTGGTCGATCACAACGAGCTCTCCCAGGCGGTGCCTGGCGCCGATCAGGTGGACATTCTCGAGGTGATCGACCACCACCGCCTCGGCAACTTCCACACCGACCTGCCGATCCGCTTTATCAACCAGCCGCTGGGGAGCACCTGCTCGGTGGTGGCGACACTCTTCCGCCAGGCGGGGCTGAGTCCCACCCCGCAGGTGGCGGGTCTCCTGCTGGCCGGGCTCCTCTCCGACACGGTACTGCTCAAGTCACCGACCACTACGGAAATCGACCAGGAGCTGGCTGTTTGGCTGGGGGAACTGGCCGACCGCGAGCCGTTGGCCTTCGGCCGCAGCATCTTCGAGGCCAGCAGCGCGTTGGGGGCCTATCCGAGCGTCTCGGCGTTGTTGACGGCGGATTTCAAAGAGTACGAGGTCGGCGCCAGGCGGTTTGGCGTCGGGCAGGTGGAAGTGGTCACTCTCGACGAGTTTCACGGCCGCCGCGAAGCCCTCTCCGCCGGGTTGCAGGAGCTGCGCCGGGAGCGTCGCCTGAACCTGGCCGGGCTGCTGGTCACCGACATTGTCACCCAGGGGAGCCTGCTGCTGGTCGATGGGGATGCCGACCTGCTCGATCTGATCGCCTACCCGCGCCTGGCGGGGGAGCTGTTCGAACTCAAGGGGGTGCTGTCACGCAAGAAGCAGTTGGTGCCGCACCTGCTCAGGGCCTTCAAGGAGAGCTTGCCGGGGTGACGTCGAGCTGTCTGCCGAGTTCCGCCGGGCTCCCCGCCGGGAGTTGACAGCTCTTCCCGCTGCACAGATAAGCGGTGGTCCGGCCGGTAATCGCTGTGCGGCCGTCGGCCAGGGGTGAAAGCTGCCCGAGGTCGCCGGTGTCGGGGGCCGCTACCAGGGTGACGGTGCGCGGCAGGAAGCGGGTCCTGACTTCCGCAAGAAAGCCGTCGGCCTGCCGACGACTTTCGGTCGTGCAGATCACCACCTGCTGGTGCGGTCCGAGGGCGTAGTCAAGGGCGATCAGCAGCTGGGCATGGGCCTCCGGATGATTGCCGAGCGCCCTGAGCCGCCGGCGCAACAGCCGCTCTCCCTCTTCGTTGAGCCGCCCGCTGCCGGTCAGGTCGCCCAGCCGCAGCAGGTTGAGAGCATGGACCGAGCCGGCCGCCGGCACGGCGCCGTCGACGGTGGCCCGCCCCCGCCCCAGCACCGCCTCCGCATCCGCTCCGCACTCCCACAAGTCTCCCTCGCCATCCGCAAACAGCCGCTGCATCTCCTCTTGCCAGCGCAGGGCCTGTGCCAGGTCGGCCGCGGTGTGGCGGGCCTGATACAGTTCGGTCAGCCCCCAGGTGAGCAGCGCGTAGTCCTCGGCAAAGGCGGGGATTGCTGCCGGTCCGCGCCGCCAGCTGCGCTGCAGGCGGCCCCGCCGGTCAACCAGCGCAGTCTGCAGAAAATCCAGCGCCCCGGCGGCGGCCGCTACCCATTCCGGCTCACCCAGCAAGGCCCCGGCTCGCGCCAGCGCCCCGGCGGCCAGGCCGTTCCAGCCGGCCAGCACCTTGTCGTCGCGATGCGGGCGGATGCGCGTGGCGCGGTGTGCCAGCAGGAGTTGCCTGGTCTGCTCCAGCCGGCGGGCCAACTCTGCCTCCGTACCGCTACCATCGGTTGCCAGCTCCGCCGGCGTTGCCGCGAGGGTCGGGATACTCTTCCCCTCGAAATTTCCGCGTGGCGTGATGCCGTAGGCCCGGCAGGCCAGCTCGGCCAGGTCGGCCGGCAGCACCGCGCGCACTTGCGCCGGTGTCCACAGGTAAAAGGTTCCCTCCGCCCCCTCGCTGTCGGCATCCTCGCCGCAGCAAAAAGCTCCTTCCCCGGTGCGCAGGTCGCGCAGCAGGTAGGTGACGGTCTCCCGCGCCATGGCGGCAAAATCCGGGTCGCCGGTGGCCTGGTAACCATCGAGGGCGGCCGTGATGAACAGCGCCTGATCGTAGAGCATCTTCTCGAAGTGCGGTACGGTCCAGGCCGCATCGACCGCGTAGCGGTGGATGCCGAAGCCGAGCTGATCGCAGATGCCGCCACGGCGGATGGCACCCAGGGTGGCCCCGGCCATCTGCCCCGCATCGGGGGTGGCCAGGCGTTGGCCGAGACGCCAGAGCAGGGAAAGCACATGCGGAGTGGGGAATTTTGGTGCGCCGCCGAAGCCGGCATGGCGTCGATCGAAGCTGCCCCTCCAGTTGCCCAGGGCCTGCCGCAAGGGCCGGTCGTCCAGGGAGGCGGTTGTCCCATCCCGCCGTTCCAGACCGAGGATCGCCTCATTCAGCCTGACCCCGGCATCAAGCAGGAGGGAGCGCTGGGTGCGCCACAGTCCGGCCACCCGCTCGAGCAGCTCGATCAGGCCGGGGAGCCCGCCGCGGGCCTCGCGCGGCAGGTAGGTGGCGGCGAAGAATGGCTGCCGCTGCGGAGTGAGGATCACGGTCAGCGGCCAGCCGCCGCTGCCGGTCATCAACTGGCAGGCGGTCATGTAGACGGCATCGACGTCCGGGCGTTCCTCGCGATCGACCTTGATGGCCACGAAATCCCTGGCCAGGACGGCGGCCACCGCCGGATCGGCAAAGGACTCATGGGCCATGACATGGCACCAGTGGCAGGTGGAGTAGCCGATCGACAGGAAGATCGGTTTGTCCTCGGTCCGGGCGCGGGCGAAGGCCGCCTCGCCCCAGGCATGCCAGTCCACCGGGTTGGTCGCGTGCTGGAGCAGGTAGGGGCTGCGTTCGAAGATCAGGCGGTTGAAGTCAGGGCCGCCGTCGGCAGGCAAGCTGCCGCGGTCGATGGCGTCGAACCTGGCAATGTCGATATGGTGGGTGGGTGATGACATGGGCGCGTGCCTGCCTCCTGCTTCAATGATAGCAGACGCACGGTGCCTTGACAAAAAAATGGCCCCGCGAAGGAGGGGAATCGCGGGGCGAAAACCCTGGCCTGTGAACCAGGGTACATGGGCGAATTCTAGGGGTGCTCTCTGCCGGCGTCAAGCAAAAAGTGAAGGAGATTTTGGATAAAAAAAGACCCCGCGTCAGGAGGGGGGGAGACGCGGGGTCCAAGAAGCTCTTCGATTTGCAGGCAACACGAAGAGTCGATCTCTGTATAGCAAATCCTGGGTCCGAGCGATGCAAGAAAAATATGAGATGAATGTGAGATTTTTTCGGTATTAACCCAGCAGCTCCGGCAGCTCGCCAATCTGCCCCAGTACGCGGTCGGCAGCGGAGAAGTCCTGTCCCCGGGTCTGGGCGGAGGGGATGACCCAGCAGGTCAGGCCGGCGGCCTTGGCCGCCATCAGGCCGCGGGCGGAGTCCTCGATGACCAGACAATGGCGGGCTTCCCGACCGCTGCGCCGCAGGGACAGCAGGTACGGTTCCGGGTCCGGTTTGGCTTCCCGGTAATCTTCCCGGCAGAGGATGAAAGCGAAGTAGGGAAGGAGGCCGGAACCGGCATGAATGAGGTCGAAATGATCACGCCGGGAGCTGGTCACGATAGCCATGTCCATGCTTTTTGCCAGTTGTCCCAGGGTTTCGCGCACACCAGGCAGCACCAGGTCCTGTCCGGCCAGCAGGGCGCTGTAGCGCTCGTTCCGCCATTGCCGGAGCCCCTCCATGACCTGCCGGTCGTCTGTCGCCAGTTCGAACACGCTGCGGCCGCTGGCCAGGGAGATGGCGGCGAACTGCTCGGCACTCAGGGTGAAGCCGATCTGTGCGAGGGCCTCCCGCGAGGCCTGGAAGTAAAGCCCCTCGGTATCGACCAGCACGCCGTCGTTGTCCCAGAAGATATAATCGTAGGTCACCAATGCGGATCCTCGCGTGCTCTCCTGTTTGCCTGGCTTTCATTCTTTCATGGCGGCGGGAGTATTGACAACCGGGAACTATCCGCTTGAATTAAAGAACCGGTTCGCTCATATTTCCGTAAGGACAGGAGGGTGCCTTATGCGCTTCGATAAATACGATGTCGGCGGCTTCTTCGACGAAATGTTCGACGAGCAGGGGCGGCCGCGCCCGGGGAACGAGGCGGTGGTCAACCGCTTCGCTGAACTGCCGCTGGAGGAGTTGCAGCGCCGCCAGCATGCGGCCGAAAAGACCCTGCTGCAGATGGGGATCACCTTCAGCGTCTACGGCGACGACCAGGGCGCCGAGCGGATCTTCCCCTTCGACATCGTGCCGCGCATTATCCCGCACCAGGAATGGAGCGGCATCGAGGCCGGTCTGAAGCAGCGGGTCCAGGCGCTCAACCTGTTCATCGACGACCTCTATCACGAGCAGAAGATCCTCAAGGACGGCATCATCCCCGCCGACCTGGTCTACTCGGCCAGCGGCTTCCGTCCCGAGTGCATGGGGCTCAACCCGCCGGGCGGGGTCTGGTGCCACATCACCGGCACCGACCTGGTACGCGGCGCCGACGGCCGCTTCTACGTGCTGGAAGACAACCTGCGCTGCCCCTCGGGGGTCTCCTATGTGCTCGAGAACCGGGTGATCATGAAGCGCAGCTTCCCGCGCGCCTTCGACGCCGCCCGGGTGATGCCGGTCTCCGACTACCCGAACCGCCTGCTGCAGCTCCTCCAGCACCTGGCGCCACCGCGCCGCGACAAGCCGGTGGTGGCGGTGTGGACCCCCGGGGTCTACAACTCGGCCTACTTCGAGCATTCGTTTCTTGCCCAGCAGATGGGGATCGAGCTGGTCGAGGGGCGCGACCTGGTGGTGGTTGACGACCGGGTGATGATGCGCACCACCACCGGGCCGAAGCCGGTCGACGTGCTCTACCGGCGGATCGACGACGATTTCATCGACCCGGAAGTGTTCCGCGCCGACTCGATGCTTGGCGTGCCCGGGCTGATGGGCGCCTACCGTGCCGGGCGGGTGGCCCTGGCCAACGCGCCGGGCACCGGGGTGGCTGACGACAAGGCCATCTACGCCTATGTGCCGGCGATGATCCGCTACTACCTCGACCAGGATGCCATCCTCAACAACGTCGAGACCTACCTGTGCTGGCGCGATCAGGACCTGCAGTTTGTGCTCGCCAATCTCGACCAGCTGGTGGTGAAAAAAGTCGGCGAATCGGGTGGCTACGGCATGCTGGTCGGCCCGCACGCCACCCCCGCCGAACGCGTCGAGTATGCTGAACAGGTCAAGGCCAATCCGCGCAACTTCATCGCCCAGCCGACCCTGGCCCTCTCGCGGGTGCCGACCCTGGTCGACGATCACTTCGAGGGGCGGCACGTCGACCTGCGTCCCTACATCCTCTTCGGCGAGGAGATCTACGTCATGCCCGGCGGGCTGACCCGGGTGGCCCTGAAGAAAGGCTCGCTGGTGGTCAACTCCAGTCAGGGCGGGGGGAGCAAGGATACCTGGGTGGTCGAGGATGGAGGTGCGCCATGCTGAGCCGGGTGGCCGAATCGATCCACTGGATGGCGCGCTACGTCGAGCGGGCCGAGAACGTGGCGCGGATCATGGACGCCAACTATCACATGATCCTCGACCTGCCGGCCGGGGGCGGCGAGCAGTGGGAGCCGCTGGTGGTCACCACCGGCGACGAGAAGCTGTTCAAGGAGCTCTACCCCGAGTTCAGCCGGGAGAACGTGGTGCAGTTCCTGGCTTTTGACCTGCGCAATCAGAACTCGATCCTCTCCTGCCTGCGGGGGGCGCGGGACAACGCCCGTTCGGTGCGCGAGCTGATCAGTTCGGAGATGTGGCAGCAGGTCAACACCTTCTATCTGATGCTCAAGGGCGCATCAGAGCAGGGCGGGCGGATCGAACTCCCCCACGAGTTCTTTGTCGAGGTCATGATGGCCAGCCACCTCTTTGCCGGACTGACCGAGAACACCATGACCCACAGCGAGGGGTGGGAGTTCGCCCGGCTTGGCCGCATGCTCGAGCGCGCCGACAAGACCGCGCGGATCATCGACGTCAAGTACTTCATCCTGCTGCCGTCGGTCGAATACGTCGGCATGCCCTACGACCACATCCTGTGGGGCGCCCTGCTGCGCTCGGCCAGTGCCTTCGAGATGTACCGCAAGCGCCATGGCCAGG
Source organism: uncultured delta proteobacterium (assembly GCA_963751525.1). Classification (GTDB taxonomy): domain Bacteria; phylum Desulfobacterota; class Desulfuromonadia; order Desulfuromonadales; family BM103; genus VAUL01. The sequence goes on from CAVVUQ010000001.1 coordinate 32,781, forward strand.
TCGCCCCGGATGAGATCATCGAGTTCCTGGTCCTCGACGCCGAGTTTCCGCGGGCCATCCACCACTGCCTGATCATGGCCGAGCGATCGTTGCGCAACATCTCCGGGACCGGCCGCGGCCGTTTCACCAACCCGGCCGAGAAAACCCTCGGCCGACTGCTGGCGGACATCGATTACACCCAGATCGAAGAGATCAAGACCATCGGCCTGCATGAGTTCATCGACGACCTGCAGACCCGGCTCAATCTGGTCGGTGCGGCGGTCTATGAGACCTTTTTCGCCATCCCGGTGACCCCCGTGGCGGCCCAAACCCAGTTCAAGGAGTAACCAGGCTGCCACGATGACCATCCGCATCGCCTGTCACCATGTGACCCATTACCGGTATGATCGCCCGGTTGCACTGTCGCCGCACGTGGTGCGCCTGCGCCCGGCACCCCATTCGCGGACGCCGATCCGTGCCTACGCCCTGCGCATCTCCCCGGCCAACCATTTCATCAACTGGCAGCAGGACCCCTTCGGCAACTACCTGGCCCGTCTGGTCTTCCCGGAGCCGAGTCGCGAGTTGAAAATCGAAGTCGACCTGGTGGCGGACATGACTGTCATCAACCCCTTCGATTTCTTCATCGAGGAGACCGCCGAGAAGATCCCCTTCGTTTACGAGCCGCAGCTGCGCAAGGAGTTGGCGCCCTACTTCGAGATGACCGAGAGCGGGCCGCTGCTGAACGCCTGGCTGGAGCAGGTCGACCGGGCGGCGACCCCGACGGTTGACTTCCTGGTCAGCCTCAATCGCCGGGTCCGGGAGACGGTCAACTACTCGGTACGCATGGAGCCAGGCGTCCAGTCCTGCGAGGAGACGCTGGCGCGCAAGATCGGTTCCTGCCGCGATTCGGCCTGGCTGCTGGTGCAGATCCTGCGGCATCTGGCGCTGGCGGCCCGCTTCGTCTCCGGCTACCTGGTCCAGCTGACCGCCGATGAAAAGTCCCTCGACGGCCCTTCCGGGCCTGAGGCCGACTTTACCGACCTGCACGCCTGGGCCGAGGTCTACATCCCCGGTGCCGGCTGGGTCGGCCTCGACCCCACCTCCGGGCTGTTCGCCGGCGAAGGCCATATTCCGCTGGCCTGCACCCCCCATCCCGCGAGCGCTGCTCCGGTCACCGGCGCCACCGATCAATGCGAGGTGACGTTCGCCTTCGAAAATACCGTCACCCGTATCCATGAGGATCCGCGGGTGACCCGGCCCTATAGCGACGAGCAGTGGACGCGGATCGACGCCCTGGGCGAGCAGGTCGATGCCATGCTCGCCGCCGGTGACGTGCGCCTGACCATGGGCGGGGAACCGACCTTCGTCTCCATCGATGACATGGAAGGGGCCGAGTGGAACACCCGGGCCGACGGCCCGCACAAGCGGCAGCTGGCCAATGTGCTGCTGCGGCGGCTGGGCGAGGCTTTCGGTAGCGGCGGTCTGCTGCATTTCGGCCAGGGCAAGTGGTATCCCGGCGAGCCGCTGCCGCGCTGGGCCTACGGCTGCTTCTGGCGCAAGGACGGCCTGCCGGTCTGGCGCGAGCCCGCACTGCTGGCCGACCTTGAAAAAGACTACGGCATGAACCACGAGCATGCTGAACGGTTCGCCCGGAACCTGGCGCAACGGCTCGGCATCGACCCGCAGCGGGCCATCCCGGGCTACGAGGACACCTTCTACTACCTGTGGAAGGAAGGGACCCTGCCGGCCAATGTCGACCCGCTCAAGGCCGATCTCAAGGACCCTCTGGAGCGTCGCTACCTGGCGCAGTTGCTCGACAAGGGGCTGGCGGCCCCCACCGGCTTCGCCCTGCCGCTGACCTGGGATGCGGCTCGCGGCGGCTGGCGCAGCGGCCCCTGGGAGTTCCGCCGCGGCCGGATGTTCCTGATCCCCGGCGGCTCGGCCATGGGGCTGCGCCTGCCCCTTGATTCTCTCCCCAAGGTCCCGCCCGGGCAGCGCGAGGTTCAGCCGGAACACAACCTGTTCGGCGCCTTGCCCGCCCTCGCGGATTTTCACGGCGAGGCGGTGAAGCGCGACAGCCATGTCGAGGGTAGGGCCGGCAGTCAACCGGAACTGCCGGTGGCCGATGGCCGGCGCGAGAGCGATCTGGCCGGGGTGCCGCACACGGCGCTGTGCGTCGAGGCGCGCGAGGGGCGGCTGCACCTGTTCATGGCGCCGATGGCCATGCTCGAGCATTACCTGGAACTGGTCGCCGCCATCGAGGCGACCGCGGCGGAACTGACCTTGCCGGTGGTCTTGGAGGGGTATGAGCCGCCCCGCGACTACCGCCTGGAACGGCTGCTGGTCACCCCCGATCCGGGGGTCATCGAAGTCAACATCCATCCGGCCGCCAGCTGGCGCGAGCTGGTGGCGAACACCACCACCCTCTATGGCGAAGCGCGGCTGAGCCGGCTCGGCACCGAGAAGTTCATGCTCGACGGCCGGCATACCGGCACCGGCGGCGGCAACCACATCACCATCGGCGGCGCCACCCCCAGCGACAGCCCGGTGCTGCGCCGTCCCGACCTGCTGCGCAGCCTGGTCACCTACTGGCAGCACCACCCGGGGCTCTCCTATCTCTTTTCGGGGATGTTCGTCGGTCCGACCAGCCAGGCGCCGCGGGTCGACGAGGCCCGCAACGACGCTCTGTACGAGCTCGAGATCGCCTTCCAGCAGATGCCCAAAGGGGAGGTGCCTAATCCCTGGCTGGTCGATCGCCTGCTGCGCAACCTGCTCATCGACATGACCGGCAACACCCATCGCGCCGAGTTCTGCATCGACAAGCTCTATTCCCCCGACGGCCCCGCGGGCCGCCTCGGCCTGGTCGAGCTGCGCGCCTTCGAGATGCCGCCCCATGCGCGCATGAGCCTGGTGCAGAACCTGCTGCTGCGCACCCTGATCGCCTGGTTCTGGACCAAGCCCTACGAGCACGAACTGGTGCGCTGGGGGACCGAGCTGCACGACCGCTTCCTGCTGCCGCACTTCGTCCGCGAGGATCTGCGCCAGGTGGTCAACGACCTGAACCGGGCCGGCTACCCGTTCGACCTGGAGTGGTTCGAGCCGTTCCTCGAGTTCCGCTTCCCGCACTTCGGCTCGGTCAGCATCGATGCGATGGAGCTGGAACTGCGCTTCGCCATCGAGCCGTGGCATGTCCTCGGCGAGGAGATGGGCAGCCAGGGGACCGCCCGCTTCGTCGACTCCTCGGTGGAGCGGTTGCAGCTGCGCATCACCGGCCTGACCGAACCGCGCCACGCGGTAGTCTGCAACGGCCGGCGGCTGGCCCTGCGCAGCACCGGGCGCCAGGGGGAGTACGTGGTCGGCGTGCGCTACCGGGCCTGGCAGCCCCCCTCGGCGCTGCATCCGACCATCAAGCCGCACTCGCCGCTGGTGTTCAACGTGGTCGACACCTGGAGCGGCCAGGCCATCGGCGGCTGCACCTACCAGGTTTCCCATCCCGGCGGTCGCAGCTACGAGGTCTTCCCGGTCAATGCTTTCGAGGCCGAGGCCCGTCGCATCACCCGCTTCTGGGATCTGGGCGGGACTCCGGGAGAGGTCCTGACGGCGCCGCCGGCCTTCGCCGGCCTCGGCACCTTCACCCCCGAGGCCGGACCGGTGCGGCCGATGACCCCGCCTGCCGAGGAGCCGAACGAGGAATTCCCTTATACCGTGGATATGCGCCGCTTGCCTGGTATATAGTTGAAACGACTGTGAAGGCCGCCTGCGGCGTTGCAACCGGCCTTCCTCGTCGCGTTTTCCTGAAACCATTTGATGAGGTGAGCGTTTGCAGCAGGCGATCCATGCGGCCCCCGGGTCGATCACCCAGTTCTATGCGACCCGGCTGAACGGGCACGATGAGATGCACGCCGATGGCGGCCAACTGCTCCCCTACTGGCGTCCCCTCCTGACGGAAATCGACCAGCTCGGCAAGGACGGGTTGAAGCGGCGCTCCCTGGAGGCGCAGCGTCTGCTGCGCGAGAACGGGGTCACCTTCAACGTCCTCGACGGGCCGCAAGGCACCGCCACGCGGCCGTGGCAGCTTGACCCCATCCCCCTGCTCATCGATGAGACCGAATGGGCCGACATCGAGGCCGGCCTGGTCCAGCGCACCGAACTGCTCAACCTGATCCTGGCCGACCTCTACGGCCGGCAGCGCCTGCTCGCCGAGGGGCTGCTGCCACCGGAGCTGGTTTTCGCTCACAACGGCTTCCAGCGCTGCTGTGCCGGGCTGTCGGCCTTCGCCGGCCGCCCCTTGACTTACTGCGCAATCAACCTGGCGCGCGGCCCCGATGGCCGCATGTGGGTCCTCGACGACCGGGCACAGTCCCCGTCCGGCGCCGGCTATGCCCTGGAAAACCGCATGGTGATGACGCGCATCTCCCCGACGCTGTTTCGCGACAGTCACGTCAAACGCCTGGCCGGCTTCTTCCAGCACCTGCGCGAGCGGCTGATCCAGCTGGCCCCCCAGAACCGCCACGATCCGCGCGTGGTGCTGCTGACCCCCGGCCCCTACAGCCAGACGTACTTCGAGCACGCTTACCTCGCCGATTACCTCGGTTTCAACCTGGTGCAGGGGGACGACCTCACCGTGCGCGACGGCCGGGTCTGGCTCAAGTCGCTCGAAGGGCTGCACCAGGTCGATGTCATCCTGCGTCGCCTCGACGACGCCTATTGCGATCCGCTGGAACTGCGGGAGGATTCCCGGCTCGGCATCACCGGGCTGGTGCAGGCGGCGCGTCTCGGCCAGGTTGCGGTGGCCAATCCGATCGGCAGCGCCATCCTCGAGAACCCCGGCCTGCTGCCGTTCCTGCCGCGGATCTCCCGGCATTTGCTCGGCGAGGATCTCAAGCTGCCGTCGGTCGCCACCTGGTGGTGCGGACAGGAGCGCGAACTCGCCTTCGTCCTGGAGAACCTCGGCCGCCTGGTGGTCAAGACGATCCACCGCACCCGCGGCTACCGTGCCATCTTCGGCGCCCAGTTGAGCAGCGGCGAACTGGCCGAGCTACGCCAGAGCATCGCTGCCCAGCCGCACCTGTACATCGGCCAGGAGATGATCAGCTCCTCGACGGCCCCATCCCTGGCCGATGACCATATCGTGCCGCGCCATGCCATCCTGCGCGCCTTCCTGGTCGACGGGCCGAATGGCTACCTCGCCCTGCCGGGGGGATTGACGCGTATCGCCCCGGACGAGGGGGAGTTGGTGGTCTCCAACAAGTCCGGCGGCGGCAGCAAGGATACCTGGGTACTCTCGAAGGAGCCGGTGCGCTACGCCAGCCTGTGGCGCCAGCCCCGGCGCGACCAGGTGCTGCCGTTCCGGGCCGAGCCGCTGCCGAGCCGCGCCGCCGACAACATCTTCTGGGCTGGCCGCTACGTCGAGCGCGCCGAGGGGACGGCCCGTCTGCTGCGCGCCATCCTTGCGCTCCGCCGGGAACAGCGCGACGCCGACCGTGCCCTGATGGTTCCCTACCAGCACAGCCTGCTGCGCGCCCTGACCCATGTCACCGCAGCTTACCCCGGTTTCGTCGGCGAGGGGGGCGAGGCTCTGCTGGCCAATCCGCGCGGCGAATTGCACGCGCTGCTGCAGGACGTGAAGCGGGTCGGCAGCCTCGCCTCGGTGTTGCATTCGTTCAGCCAGGTGGCGATGACGGTGCGCGATCACTGGCCGAACGAGATCTGGCGGATCATCGAAGGGATCCAGCTGGAGTGGTTCGACGACGAGGCACCGGGACCGCTCTACCACCGCATGCAGGACCGCCTCGACCACCTGATCATGCAACTGGTTGCCTTCAGCGGACTGGCGGCCGAGAGCATCCCCCGGGAGGAAGGCTGGCTGCTCCTCGAGCTCGGCCGGCGCTTGGAGCGCGGTCTTGGGCTGACCGCCCTGCTGCGCGCCACCCTGGTTCCGCACCTCGACGAGACGGTGCAGCGGCAGCTGCTCGAAACGGTCCTGACCATCTGCGACAGCCTCAATACCTTCCGCCGCCGCTACCGCTCCTACATGCACCTGCCGACGGTCCTCGACCTGCTGCTCATGGACCGCGAGCACCCGCGCTCGCTGGCCTACCAGCTCGATCGCTTGCAACAACATATCGAGAAGCTGCCGCGCGATCGCCGGCAGGAACGCCTCGGTGCCGACGAGCGTTGCATCATCGAGGCCTGCAGCAGGCTGCGCCTGGCAGAGGTCGCCAGACTCGCGCTGCTGGACGAGAAGGCAGACGGCTACACGGCCCTCGACAGCCTGCTCGAGCAGGCGCGGGAGAGCCTTTGGCATCTCTCCGAGATCATCACCGGCGCCTACTTCAGCCACGCGCAGACCCCGCGGCAGCTGGCGCCGCAACTGCAGGACGAAGAGCTATGAAGTACCGGGTCACCCATACGACGACGTTCATTTACGAGGCCCGGGTCGGTCTCTGCTACAACCTGGCGCGCATGCGCCCGCGGCTGCTCCCCCATCAGCAGGTGAATTCCGCGATCCTGCAGATCGATCCGGTCCCGCACGACCACTGCAGCGACATCGACTACTTCGGCAACCGCACCGACTACTTCTCGATCCAGCAGCCCCACGACCAGCTGGCGGTCACGGCTGTCAGCGATATCTTGGTCTCCCCCCCGGAGTCCGGGCTGTTCGACCGGACCGACCCGACCCCCTGGGAAGCGGTCCGCCAGCAACTGCGCAAAGACCGCTCGCCGGTCGGGATCGAGGCCTTCCAGTTCGCCCTCGATTCGCCGATGGTTGCGGCCGACCGGCTGCTGGCCGACTATGCCCGGCCATCGTTCCCGGAAGGCCGGCCGCTCGCGGAGGCCGTGCAGGACCTGATGCAGAGAATCTACACGGAGTTCAGTTACGAACCGGGTTTCTCCAGCCTGGCCACGCCGCTCAGGGAGGTCCTCGAGCATCGCAGCGGCGTCTGCCAGGACTTCGCCCATCTGGCCATCGGCTGCCTGCGTGCGCAGGGGCTGGCGGCGCGCTACGTCAGCGGCTACATCGAGACCGACCCGCCACCCGGCAAGGAAAAGCTGGTCGGCGCCGATGCCTCGCACGCCTGGTTCGCGGTCTTTCAGCCCGGCTATGGCTGGCTCGATTTCGATCCGACCAACAATCAGCGCCCCGGCGAGCGGCACATCACCGTGGCCTGGGGACGCGACTACGCCGACGTGACCCCGCTGAAAGGGGTGGCCTACGGCAGCGGTGAGCACGAGTTGGAGGTGGCGGTGGATGTTCAGCGCATCGCATGAGCCCGGCGAGATCGATAAATGATGCCCCAATAAGCGAGGGGCGCCGCTGCCGGCGCCCCTCGCTTATTGCTGACAGTCGTCAGGCGATTACTTCTTGTGGCAGTCGCCGCACTTGACGGGGCCGTTCATCTCCTGGTGGCACTTCTTGCACAGGTCCTTGTGGGCCACGTCCTTGGTGACCGCAATCTTGGCCGGCTTTTCCTTGCCGTGGCACTTGGTGCAGTCCTTCAATTTGTCGGCGTGAGCCTTGTGGTTGAAGGTGACTGTGCCCTGGGACGCCTTGTAGGTGCAGGTGTCGGCCGCAATGGCCACGCCCACACCCACGAATACCAGCACCATCAGCATGACGATCAGACGCTTCATTTGTTTCCTCCTCTAAAGATGCTCGGGTTGATGTTGGGACTCTCCAGGGGGAGAGTCGCGATTTGTTTACAGCCAATTTATAGTGAAGTTTTTTTGCAGATACATCAGACATCGCGTAAAATGTCGATAGATGTCTATTCCTAGATAAGTAATTACAGTTAGTTGGCTGTTTAACGTCGAGTTGTTTCATAGGCATTTACAACCAGATTTACTCCCATGTCGAGTCCTGCTAGAATATGCCGCATGACTCGCCGAATCGTGGAAATCCCTGCCAATCTCTGTGTCGACGGGAAAGTCCTCAAGCACCTCCGTGAAGAGAAGCGGCTGACCCAGCTGTATGTCAGCAAGGTCGTCGGGGTGACAACCGATACCATCTCGCGCTGGGAGAACAATCGTTATCCGTCGATCCGTCGGGACAATGCCCTCAAGTTGGCCGAAGCCCTTGAGGTTGGCGTCGACGAACTGCTGCGCAAGCCGGTGACGGTCCCGGAGTCGGTCCCGACCCCTTCGAAAGACCGGTGGCCGCTGGTCTTTGGTTCCATACTGGTTGGGATCGCAATGGCTGTCCTGCTGGTGGTGCTCCGTCAGTCGGACCGGCAACCGCCGCCGCCTGCCAGTGTCACTGCCGAGCGGGTTCTCCCTAACTTTGCCGCGCCCGGTGCCGCCATCCCTGTTCAGGTCCGGCTGACGCAGCGTGCCTACGAGGGCGGTTTCATCCTGCGCGAATACCTGCCGAAAGGTTGGAAACTGCTGCAATCGAATCCGCCGGCATCGAGCCTGGACAACGACAGCGGCATGGTTCGCTGGATCATCAAGGCCGGGGATGCCCGGGAGCGGATTGTCTACCTGGTGCAGGCCGATCGTTTCGCCCGTGCCGGGAGCGACAGTATCTTCCAGGGGGAAGTGGTGGCCGGGTCCGGGGATGTCCAGGTCGCCGTGCCGGTGCAGGGCGAGGGGCGGGTAATGGTGGCGCCGGCCCTGTGGGCAGACCTCAACGGTGACGGGCGCATCGACGATGGCGAGATGCTGCAGGCTTCGCACACGGTGGATGAAATGGCCGGGGTGTTCATCGACTGGCAGGAACTGGAACGCCTCTGGAATGCCGGCGGTTATCGCTGGGACGAGGCCCGCGGCAAGTTTCTGCCAGTCAAGCCGGTCGAAACGCCACCGGGGGCGCCGCAACGCTAGCCGCGCCCGGGTTTGAACCAGGGGGTTGCGCGGCGGCTCGCCACCTCATTTCCTCTCCTCCCCCAGACACCTTCCAGAAACTGATCGCGTCCCGAATTGTAGCGATAGAACTTGCAGTGGAGCGGACTCTTCTCGTAGTAATCCTGGTGGTATTTAATCGGCCGGTTAGAACGCCAACACCGCGGGGTCCGGAGGGAGTGCGTGGATCAATGTTCCGGTTTGATGGCGGCGACCAGGTGAGTCAGGCAGGTGCGGATTTCGCTGGCTGGTGTCCAGGCGGGAGGCTTCCTCCCAGGCCCTGGTGATGATGCTGTCGGGGAGGCTCTGCAGGAAAGCCTTGGTACGGGGAATATACGGTGCAGGCATGGAAAATTCGCGGAGTCCCATCCCCAGTAGCACCAGCAGGTTGACCGGGTCGGTGGCCATCTCGCCGCACAGGCAGATGTCCTTGCCGGCCTGGCCGGCGGCGGCGACCACCTCGGCGATGGCTTGCAGTACCGCTGGGTGGAGCGGATCGTAATACTTGCTGACCAGGGGGTTGTTACGGTCGGCGGCCAGCAGATACTGGATCAGGTCATTGGTGCCAAGGGCAAAAAAATCGACTTCCCGGGCCAGGCGCGATACCAGCTGGACGGCCGCGGGAACCTCGATCATGACCCCCACCGGCAACTGGGCTGCATGCTCAATCTTGGCGCGCTTGAGGTTGCGGTGTGCCTCAGCGATGACCTCACGGCAGGCGCGGACCTCGTCGAGACTGGAAATCAGCGGGAAGAGCAGGCGGACCGGTCCGTGGCGGCCGGCCATCAGGATGGCCTCGATCTGGGTGCGGAAGATGTCGCGGTTGTCGAGTGAGACCCGCACCGAGCGCCAGCCCATGAACGGGTTGTCTTCCTGGGGGGGGGCGAAATAGGGGAGGGCCTTGTCGCCGCCGATGTCCAGCGTGCGGATCGTGACCGGCAGGCCGCCGAAGCCTGTCACTACCCGATGGTAAAGCTCGTACTGGTCGTCGCGGTCAGGAAAATCGCTGCGGGCCATGTAGGGGAATTCGGTCCGGTAGAGCCCGACCCCTTCGGCACCGAAGCGGCAAGCCACCTCGATGTCGCTGATCAGGCCGATGTTGGCCCGCAGGTGGACGCGCATGCCGTCGGCCGTCTGCGCCGGCCGGTCGCGGAACTCCTCGAGCCGGCTCATTTCCCGGCTCTGGTCGGCCAGTAGCCGCCGGTACTCGGTGCGGATCGCCGGCGGCGGGTTGACGTAGAGCCGTCCCGAATTGGCGTCCAGGATCAGAGTCTCGTCGGGAGCGACTGCCTTGAGCAGGCCGCGGACCGCGACCAGGGCCGGAATCCCCATCGACTTGGCCATGATCACCGCATGGGCGTTCTGTTCGCCGACTTCGGTGACGATGCCGAGAATCCGTTCCGGATCGAGGGCGGCCATATCGGACGGCAGCAGCTGGCGAGCCACCAGAATCCCCGGATGCCTGATCTGCAGAAGGTGATCGGTGCCGTCCCCCACCAGGTTGGCGAGAATGCGCCGGCCGATGTCCTCCATGTCGGCGGCCCGCTCCCGCAGGTAGGCGTCATCCATGCGGCTGAATGCGTCGATGTAGCCGGAAACCACCTTTTCCAAGGCGTAAGGGGCGCCATGCCCCTGCTGGATCTCGCCGCGCAGTTTTTCGATGAAGCTGCGATCCTCGAGGATCATCAGGTGGGTATGGAAGATGGCCGCATCGCTTTCCGACAGGCGTTCGGCCACGCGCTTCTCGAGAAACAGCGTCTGGATGCGGGTCTTTTCCAGCGCCCCTTCCAGGCTTTGCAATTCTACTTCGATGTCGATCTCGGCTTCATGCAGGATGTCGGTGAAGCCGAGGCGTTCCTGCAGGATGACCGCCGGGCCGGTAGCCACGCCGGGATAGGCGACGGTCCCGGTCAGGGTCGAAACCCCGGCGGCTGTGCCAGGGGCCTCGCGCACCGCCAGGGGCTGGCGGGCCATCGCCAGCTGTTCGGCAACCTGGCGGGCTTCCTCTTCCTTGGCGCGGATCGAGTCGAGCAGGCGGGCATTGACCACGATCGAGGAGATCTGGAAAGCGATGGTCGAGAGCGCACTGATCTCTTCCTTGCTGAACTGGCGGAGCGCCTTGGTCTGCAGGACGATGACGCCGAGCGGCGCGTTGCGGTCGAACAGCGGGATACCGAGGAACGAGTGGAACTTCTCCTCGCCGGTCTCCTTGAAGTAGCGGTAGCGCGGATGCTTCTCCGGGTCCTCGATGGCGACCGGATGGCGCTCCTGGGCCGACCATCCAGTCAATCCCTCGCCGATCTGCATGGTGACCTTGCCGACCGCGCGCCGCGACAGCCCCTTGGTGGCCCGCAGGCGCAGCGTCTGCTGGTCGGCGTCCAACAGGTAGATCGAGCAGACGTCGGCCTTCATGCGCCGGGCGACCAGGTTGACGATATTGCGCAGCGTCTCGTCCAGATCGTGCGACTGGAGAATCAGGGCACTGATGTCCTCCAGCGTGGTGATGCCGATCGGAGCGTCTTTGACATGCGGCATGGGGGAGTCCGGGTCAGAAGTGGCCAAGCTATGAAATGATAGCTGAAAGGGGACGTTTTAGCGAGGCGAAAAGGCAACCTTTGCCGGGGCTGCTACTCCGGGCGATCGAAACAGCCGCGGCGCACCAGCCACTTGACCAGTTCGAGGACCGGCACCACCGTGGCGGCCAGGGTCACGACAATGACCCAGTCGACGGCCGTCAGGGCGAAGGTGGCGAAGGGCGGCTGCAGGGCCGGGAGGTAGACGACCAGCAGCAGCAGCGCCACCTCCCAGAGGATGGCCAAGTTCAGCCAGCGGTTGGCAAACGGCCGGTCCAGCAGGGAGCGGTGGTCGGAGCGGAAATTGTAGGCCTTGCAGAACTGGATCAGCACCAGCGACACGAAGGTCATGGTCATCGCCTCCTGGACGCTGCGTCCCGAATGCAGCGCCCAGACGAACAGGCCGAGGTTGACTGCCGTCGACCACAGCCCGCCGGTCACCATCAGCAGCAGTACCGGACGGGTGAAGATGCCGTGCTTTGGATCGCGCGGCTGCCGGCGCATCAGGTCGGGTTCCGGTGGGTCGACGGCCAGGGCCAGGGCGGGGAGGCCGTCGGTGGCCAGATTCACGTAAAGGATCTGCACCGCGGTCAGCGGCAGCGGCAGCCCGGCCAGGGCGGCCCCGGCCATCAGGCCGATCTCGCCGATGTTCGAGGAGAGCAGGTACATCAGGTACTTCTTGATGTTGCCGAAGATGGCGCGCCCTTCCTCGACCGCCGCCACGATCGAGGCGAAGTTGTCGTCGGTCAGCGTCATGGCGGCGGCTTCCCGGCTCACATCGGTGCCGGTGATCCCCATGGCGATGCCGATGTCGGCCTGCTTCAGGGCCGGGGCATCGTTGACGCCGTCGCCGGTCATCGCCACGATCTCCCCGTGCTGCTGCAGGGCCCTGACCACACGCAATTTGTGGGCCGGGGAGACGCGGGCATAGACCTCGATGGTGCCGACCGCCTGCGCCAGTTCCGCGTCGTTCATGGCTTCCAGCTCGGGGCCGCTGATCACCCGGCCGCCGGCGAGCAGCCCCAGCTCTCGTGCCACCGCCTGTGCCGTCAGCGGATGGTCGCCGGTAATCATGACCGGCCGGATCCCCGCTTCCCGGCAGCGGGCAATGGCCGCCTGCGCTTCCGGGCGTGGCGGATCGCTCAGCCCGACCAGCCCCAGGAAGGTCAGCTCCGCTTCGGCATCATCCGGTGTGGCAATCTGGCGCTCTGCCACGGCCAGCACCCGCAGCGCCTGGCCTGCCATCCCCTGGGCACGCTCGAGCAGAGCCATGCGACCGGTCGGGTCGAGGGGCGCGTCGCCGGCAGCGGTCACCTGTCTGGTGCAGGCGGCGAGGATGACTTCCGGTGCCCCCTTGCAACAGGCGAACATCCCCTGCGGTCCCGTATGCACGGTGGTCATCCGCTTGCTTTCGGCGGTGAAAGGGATCTCGGCGATGCGCACGAAGCGCCCGTCGAGTTCCTGTTTCAGGAGGCCAGCCTTGGCGGCGGCGACCACCAGGGCCCCCTCGGTCGGATCCCCCTTGATCCGCCAGCGATCCTGCTCTACGTCCCGCACCAGGCGCGCATCACTGGCCAGTACCGCCGCCTGCAGCAGGCGCAGCAACGGTGCAGCCGGCTCAAGGGCCGTCCCGTTGCACCGGAAAGAGCCGGATGGCTCGTAGCCGGCACCGTCCACCGTCATTGCCGTTCCCCCCACAAAAACGGCCCGCACGGTCATCTCGTCGCGAGTCAGCGTGCCGGTCTTGTCCGAGCAGATGACCGTGGTGCTTCCCAGCGTCTCCACGGCCGGCAGGCGGCGCATCAGCGCATGCCGCCGGGCCATGCGCTGGACGCCGAGGGCCAGGGAGATGGTCACCACCGCTGGCAGCGCTTCGGGAACCACGGCCACGGCCAGGGCGATGCCGAAGATCAGCATGTCGATGAATGGCTGGCCGCGCCACAGGCCGAGCACGACAATGACCGCCACCACCGCCAGGGCGGCGCGGGCCAGAAGGTGGCCGACCCGGTCAAGGTTCTCCTGCAGCGGGGTCAACCGGCTTTCCACCATCGCCAGCAGCCCGGCGATTCGGCCGAATTCGGTGGCCATGCCGATGGCAATCACCACCCCGCGGCCGCGTCCGTAGCAGACGGCGGTTCCGGCAAACGCCAGGTTGGTCCGGTCGCCGATCGCCAGTCCCGGGCCGCCGAGGAGGCCGGTTTGCTTGGTGACCGCTTGCGATTCGCCGGTCAGGGCGGCCTCTTCCGTTTGCAGGTTGACGGTTTCAAGCAGGCGCAGGTCGGCGGGAACGCGGTCGCCGACCTGGAGCATGACCACGTCCCCGGTGACCAGTTCCCGGGCCGGGATCTGGAACTCCTCGCCGTCACGCACGACGGTTGCCTGAGGCGCCGCCATCCGGCGCAAGGCTTCCAGAGCCCGCTCGGCCCGGAACTCCTGAAGGAAGCCGAGCACGACGGCAAAGAGTACGATGACCGCGATCGCCACCGCTTCCAGCCCATGACCGAGCAGAGCCGAGGCGGCGGTCGCCACCAGCAGGATGACGATCATCGTGTTTTTAAGCTGGGCGAAAAAGATCGCCCACGGCGAGATCTGGTGAGCAGCCCGCAATTCGTTGGGTCCCTGTGCCGCCAGGCGTCGGGCCGCTTCGCTGGAGGTCAGTCCGGTTGATGTGGTCTGCAGGCGGGAGAGAGTATCGGCAGGGGAGAGGGTGTGCCAGGGAACGGACGGTGGTTCGGGAGCGGTGCCCGGAGTCATGGCGTCCGCCCAGGGTCGGCCGGGCGGCTGCCGCGCCGGGATCGCCACAGCTCATGGGCAATCGGCAGCACCGAGATGATGATGATGGCCAGGATCACCAGGCTGAAATTCTTTTTGACCACCGGCAGGTTGCCGAACAGGTAGCCGAGCAGGCCGAAACCCCACACCCAGAGCACGCCACCGACCACATTGTAAGCAAGGAAACGTCGGTAGTGCATCCGCCCGATCCCGGCGACGAAGGGGGCAAAGGTGCGGACGATCGGCAGGAAACGGGCGAGGATGATGGTCTTGCCGCCGTGGCGCTCGTAGAAGCGCTGGGTGCGCAGCAGGTGCTCCTGCTTGAAGAAGCGGCTCCCCTCGGTGAAAACCCGTGCGCCGACCCGACGGCCGATCCAGTAGTTGAGCGTGTCGCCGAGAATGGCCGCAGCGGTGAGCAGCAGGCAGCAGCAGCGTCAGATCGAAGGCGCCGGCGGCGGCCAGGGAGCCGGCGGCGAACAGCAGGGAGTCGCCGGGGAGAAACGGGGTCACCACCACGCCGGTCTCGAGGAAGACCACGACGAAGAGGATGCCGTAACTCCAGACGCCGTGATCCTGCACGATCTCCAGCAGGTGGCGGTCGACGTGCAGGAAGAGGTCGATGGTGCGCGCGAGAAAGTCCATGGGCTGCCGGCAATAATGACCGGCGGGATGGGATGCGTCAAGAAAACTTCGAAAGGCATCACGTTGCGAGGAAGGCCGGATGCAAGGCGCACGGCAGCAACCCCTCTCAATTCCCCCTTGTCGGGAGGGAAGTTCAGGTCTCCCCCGATAAGGGGAGGTGCCGGACGAAGTGGGGCGGAGGGGTTCGCAACGCCGCGGGCGGCCTCCGCAGCAGGATTCAAAAAAAATCGCCGCGCGGGGGAGAGAGGTCCCGTGCGGCGTAAGTTGGGAGCAGTTGGCCCTGAAGGAGCAGTCTGCCGTTCCCTAGATGTTTGCTCAAATATAAAGCAAGCGATGTGCCAAGATTGCTTACGCCGCTGCTAGGAGCCTGGAAGGCGGGTTTACGCAGGGTTTCGGTGGGGCGGCCGGGGGGTGGGTGCCGGTAAAGTGTGCCATTTCTGACACAATAAATCAGCGCATCGAGCCAAATGGCCGAAAAATGCCGCGAAAAGACTGTGCCATAAATGACACATGGGTGACTCTCTGTGTCACAGCTTGAAGTCGTTGCCCTGGAGTTGATAGCGCTCCAGCAACCGGTAGAAGGTTCTCCTCGGGATCCCGGCCCGACGGGCGGCGGCCGTCACGTTCCCTCCGGTTTCACGCAGGTAGCGAACCAGCAGGTTCTTCTCGACCTGGGTCAGATGCTTCTGACGCTGGCCGCGAAAGCTCCCCGGGGCGGTGTCGTCCGGAGTCTGCATCGCGAGGTCGGCAAAGATCACCGGCAGGTTGTCGAGGTGGATGACCTCATCGTGGGTCAGGACGGCGGCCCGCTCGATGATGTTCTGCAGTTCCCGGATGTTGCCCGGCCAAGGGTACTGGCGCATGGCGTGGACCGCCCGCTCCTCGATGCCGACCAGGGTTTTGTTGACCCGTTTGCTGGCCCGGGCGATGAAGACCTGCAGCAGCTCTGTCAGTGATTCCAGGCGACTGCGCAGGGGAGGCATGGTAATGGTGAAGACATTGAGGCGATAGAAGAGGTCCTCGCGGAACCAGCCTTCGCGGACCCCCTGCTCAAGGTTCCGGTTGGTCGCGGCGATCAGGCGCACGTCGACCCCCACGGTGGCAGTGCCGCCTACCGGGCGGGTCTCGCCGGAGTCAAGGACGCGCAGCAGTTCCGCCTGGAGTTTCGGGGTGATGTCGCCGATCTCGTCGAGGAAGATGGTGCCGCCGTTGGCGGCTTCGAACAGGCCGCGCTTGTCGGCCAGGGCCCCGGTGAAGGCCCCCTTCTTGTGGCCGAACAATTCGCTCTCCAGCAGGCTGTCGGTCAGGGTGGTGCAATTGACCGTGACCAGCGGTTTGTCGGCCCGTTGGCTCTGCGCGTGGATGGCCCGGGCGGTCAACTCCTTGCCGGTGCCGCTCTCGCCGCGGATCAACACGGTGGTCGGCGTCGGTGCGACCTGGCGGATCAGGCGCAGTACTCCCTGGGTGCGCGAATCCTGACCGACGATGTCGGCGTCACCGAACTGCTCGGCCAGCGCCCGTTGGGCAAGTTCGTACTTCTGGGTCAGGTTGACGCGGTCCTCTTCGAGCCGCTTGAGGTTGTGGGGGAGGCACATGTCGGCCTCGGCCAGACCCCGATAGACGGCGACGGCATGCTCGCGGCAGGTCGCGTAGCCGCAGGCCCCGCAGTTCAATTCGTCGCGGGCCTCGAACTTGTCGGTGGCCTGGAGAATCTGGCGGATTCGCTCGCCGCTGGGCGTCTCCTGGGTGCGGTGCTGGTTGCTGAAGGTGCGCGTGAAGTCGGGAAGGGGGAAGTTGTCACGGTAGGCCGGGTGGGTCAGGTACAAGACCGATTGGTTCTGCTGGCGGTCGATGATCATGCGGCGTTTGTTGAAGGTGGTCAGGCGGTTGTTGCGTCCCGGCCCGCCGAGGCAGGCCCCGTTGCAGAAGCGGATATCGACCACGCGCGGGCTGATGTGCCCGGCGGCCAGGTCGTGAATGACTTCCAGAACATTCTGCTCGCCGTCGGTGGCGAGATATTCGGGGTCGAGCAGGTTGTCACGGATGCCGAAGGCCCGGAACGGCCCGCCGGGAATGGCGAAGAGCCGGCCCGTTTCGGGGCGGCGTCCGTCGAAGGGGATTTCGGCCAGGCGCCGCGGGTCGATCCCGGCGCCGCGCAGCATCGACGACAGTTCGCGGTAGGTGACCACGCAGTCGATCGCCCCCGCGATCTCCTCGTTTTCGATCTCGAACCTGCCGGCGAAGCAGGCGCTGATATAGACCACCGGGGTGTTCTGGCCGGAGCGTTGCTTGATGAAGCGGCCGCTGGCCACCATCGGCGAAACGATGCCGGCCAGGTTCTTCAGCAGTTGCGGATAGTGGCGCTCGATCAGGGCAACCACGCTGGGGCAGTGGCTGTTGATCAGCGGTGCGCGGTTGCCGCCGGATTCTATGGCCCGGCGGTAACTGTCATGCAGCAGGTCGACGCCAGCGGTTCCCTCGTGGACCTCGGCGAAGCCGAGATGTTTGAGGGCGTTGGCCAACTGACCGGAGCGGATGTCGTGGAAAAAGGCCGGATAGGAGCAGCCAAGCACGGCCACCGGCTTGACCGGGCCGTCGAGCAGGCGCCGGCACGGGCCGATGCCGTCGGTCATCACCCGGGCTTTCTGTGAGCAGACCTGCACGCATTTGCCGCAGCCGACGCAGCGCTCAGCGATGACTTCGGCATGGTCGCGGCAGACGCGGATCGCCTTGACCGGGCAGTTGCGCACGCAGGCATAGCATTTGCGGCAGTTCTCGCGGATGGTGGTGATCGGGCCGGCGGTCGGCATTGGCGAACTCCTGGCGGGGCGGTGTCACGACTGTGTCATTTTTGGCACGCCAATGTCAACTCCCTTCCCGGGAACATGCAAAATGCCGTGGATCGGCTATAATGGCTGCGTGCAGAGATCTTGGAGAGGAAAGGAGTTGCCGATGAAACAGCTCTTCACCTTGCTGGTGGCGGCGGGGTTGCTGTGGGCGGTCCCGGTTCTGGCGGCGGTACAGGGACGCGACGTGGAATACCGTGCCGGCGATGGCACAGTTCTGAAAGGCTACCTGGCGACGGATGCCGGTCTTGCCGGGCGGCGTCCCGGCGTGCTGGTGGTCCATGAGTGGTGGGGGCACAATGCCTACGCCCGCAAGCGCGCCGAGATGCTGGCCGCGCTCGGCTATACCGCCCTGGCCGTCGATATGTATGGGGGTGGGCAGCAGGCTGCCCACCCGGAGGACGCCGGCAAATTCGCCGGGGCCGTGCGCAAGGACCTGCCGGTTATGAAGGCCCGGTTCCTGGCCGCGCTGGAACTGCTGCGCGCCCAGCCAGGCGTCGATCCGGCCAGGGTTGCCGCGATCGGTTACTGTTTCGGCGGGGGGGTGGTGCTGGAGATGGCGCGCTCCGGCCTCGACCTCAGGGGGGTGGCGAGCTTCCACGGCAGTCTGGGTGGTGGCAGCACGGCGCAACCGCACGTGGTCAAGGCGCGGGTTTTGGTGCTCAACGGCGCTGACGACAAGTTCGTTCCCGCCGAGCAGATCGAAGCGTTCAAGAAGGAGATGGAGGCGGCCGGGGTGAACTACCGGTTGGTCAACTATCCGGGTGCCCTGCACAGCTTCACCAACCCGGACGCCGACGAGTACGCGAAGAAGTTCAACATGCCGATTGCCTACAATGCCGCCGCCGACCAGGCGTCGTGGGCCGAGCTGCAGGTGTTTTTCGCGGAGGTATTCAGATAGGAACCGGTCAGCCGGTTTTCCTGAATCTGGCAACCAGGCGAGTGGCCAGGCTGACGATGGCCAGGGCCACGCCGCCGGCGATGACCCCGGCGATGGCCGTCAACAGCGTGGGGGTGATGGCCTCGAGCAGGCCGCCGATCGCCGGTACGCTGCGTGCGGCGTCCGCCGCGTGGTGCAACACGTCGTGCGAATGGGGGAGGCCGTGCACCAGGATGCCGCCGCCCACCAGGAACATGGCGGCGGTGCCGGCCACGGCGAGGGTCTTCATCAGGTACGGCGCCGCACCCAGCAACCCCTTCCCCACAACGGTCCGGCATCGCCCCCAGAGGCTGGCGCTGCTGGTCCTGACCAGATGCAGGCCGGCGTCGTCCAGCTTGACGATCCCGGCCACCAGGCCATATACGCCGATGGTCATGATCGCGGCGATGCCGGCGACTACGGCCACCTGAGTGCCCAGGGCCGTACCTTGCACGGTGCCCAGGGCGATCACGATGATCTCTGCGGAGAGGATGAAGTCGGTACGAATCGCCCCCTTGATCTTGTCCTGTTCGTAAGCCACCAGATCCACCTCGGGATCGCTCAGGGCCTTGAGCATGGCGGCATGCTGGTCATGCTCCTCACTCTGACTGTGCAGCAGTTTGTGGGCAAGCTTTTCGAACCCCTCGTAGCAGAGAAACAACCCGCCCACCATCAGCAGCGGGGTGATCGCCCACGGCGCCAGCGCGCTGATCGTCAGCGCCGCCGGCACCAGAATCAGTTTGTTCTTCGCCGATCCTTTGGCGACCGCCCAGACCACCGGCAGTTCGCGCTCCGCGCGAATGCCGGCCACCTGCTCGGCATTGAGCGCCAGGTCGTCGCCCAGCACCCCGGCGGTCTTCTTGGCGGCTACCTTGGTCAATACCGCGACGTCGTCGAGGACTGTGGCGATGTCGTCGAGCAGGGCGAGGAGGCTGGATCCGGCCATGAGGGGGTCCTTGAGAGTTGTCAGCCGTGCAAATCGCGGCTGTCATTAGGCGCGTCGCCGCGTTCCACTAACCCAAATCGCCAGACCGAGTGTTACTCGTAAGCGTAATTGCGAATATTCAGCTAGTCCCGCTGGCCTGAGCTATGCGACCATAAGATATCGACCAGGTGTGCACGGCATCATCGCCGCTAGAAGTATTGGGTGCGATGCTTGCCGGCTTCCGATTTGAAGAAGTCGACACTCTTTTTGCTGAGCGCGATGGTTACCTTCACGGACTCTTCACGGAACGCCAACTCCTCGGGCGAGGGGAGGAAGTCGGGGATTATTCGAAATTCTCCCGAGGGGTTCATCGGTGTATTGAATTTTTCTGCTCATAAGTCACCGTTCCTCTGCGCCAATACCCGGCCCCAATGATGCGAACGACGCCTTCGCGGTAGGTAAAACGAACCGTGAGGATGCCGCCGCCCACTTTGCCGAAGCAATAATATCATTGTTCCTGCTCGCTATGGGCGACATCTTCCGCAATGAGACGGTGCGGATCAACGAAAGCATACTGGGCCTTGGAAAACGAGACATCGTGCTTCTGCTGATTCTCCAGGTTCTTGTTCGGATCCCGCTCAAAGCGTGTCATGGCTGTGGCAACATGCTATCACAGGGAGGAAGGAAAGCCATATTTTAATATGGCAGATAATATGGAAGGTTTTGGGCTAAACCGTAAGTTATATATAATTTAAGGATAAATCTGGTTTTTGTTAGTATCATGTTTGTGCCTGTAGCCACATTCAAAAGGAAAAGCCGGCTAAGTCAATGACTTGCAGGCTTTGTAGGGATCTTTGCGCTCACTCGTTCTACCGACTGAGCTAAGGCGGATCGGTACAACGAGCCGAGACCCTATGAAATTTCGGAGGGGCTGTCATGGCTATTACGGTTATTACGGGGCGTCGTGCATATTTGGAGTTCGTTATTAGCGGGATATGCTACAATAAAAGAGCTAAAAATAATATGTTCTCGGTAGATTGGATCGTCTTGCAGGAACAGAAAGGGGTGAGTGAAATCTCCCCGGGAAAGGAGCGACTATCATGAAAGTAAACCTCAAGTGCTTTGCACAACTCGCCAAGGAGCAGGTCTGCGACTACAAAGAGAGCACCCCGCATGAACTGCCCGAGGGTTCAACGGTCAGTGATCTTGTCGAGCGATTGGGTCTGCCTCGCGAAGAGATAAAGGTCATCTTCGTCAATAACACCATCGTTGCCGCGGGAACGTTGCTCCGCAACGGTGACAACGTGGCCTTGGCCCCGGTGACCGGCGGGATGTAAGCCATCGCCCTTCAAAATGACGAAGGCAACTCCTCCTGGAGTTGCCTTCGATTCTCTCTACCGCGTAGCGGTTTAGTTCAACATTACGTTATCATTTAACTTTTGAACCTATCCCATGCCATGGATCTCCGAAAAATGCTTCATAAACTGAATACGCTCAAACACGGCAGGATTGCCGACGTTTTTACTGCTTGCTTTGCCTTTGAATTTCTCTAAAGAAGAGAAGCCTTTTTGCTGCATCCACTTTTCGAGACCGCTAAGGAGTCCATTGATAGACTCAATGCCGTTTTCGTACAAAACAGAGACGATTTGAACAGCATCGGCACCCGCCAGAATTTGTTTTATAACGGCCTCGTGCGTGTGAATTCCCGTGGAGGCGGCCAAGCTACAGTCTACTTTGTCGGAGAGCAGCGCAATCCAGCGCATGGATTCAACATAATCGTGCGGAGAGCTGAAACTTCTCCCCTGCACGGCTTCCAAAGTGTTGATATCGATATCAGCTGTATAGGCACGGTTAAACAACACCAGCCCGCTAATGCCTGTTTGGGACAAGTCCAGTATGGTTTTTGCCATATGGGTAAAATTGTTGTTGATCTTTAGCGCCACCGGCAGCCTGACCTGCGCCAGGACTTTGTGGATGATGGCTTTGATGCACTCTTCAAAATCGCGGGTTACCAGGTCCGCTGGGTTGAGGCTGATGTTCAGTTCCAGGGCATCGGCCCCGGCTTTTTCAATGTGCTTGGCAAAGTCCGTCCACTCCGATGAGGAAACGCAGTTGATGCTGGCGATAATCGGGATGAGCACTTCTTTTTTAGCAGCCTTGATCAGTTGAAGGTATTCGTCTAAACGCTCTTTCTTCACGTGCACATCAATATAATCCAGGGTCTCGGAATATTTGTCGTAGATAAAACTATCTTCTCTGGCCTCGCGCAGCTGATTTTTAACATCCATGAGAATTTCTTCTTCAAAAATGGATTTCAAAACGACAGCGGCGGCACCCTGTTTTTCTAATTCTTTGATTTCGCTTACGCTTGAGGTCAGACCACAGCTTCCCACGACAATAGGATTTTTCAGGCTGATTCCTAAGTATTTAGTTGTTAAATCCATTCAATTCCCCTGTTTCTATAATGCTTCAATCGTTTTTTTGTCCGGTGACAGGCAAGGACTCGTCACCCGCTAAGAAAACCCAGTTTTCTCTTTGCTCACGCGACTCTTCAAGATGCAGAGAGCTTCTTCTTTTGCAAATAACGATCGATACCGGCGGCGGCATTTCTGCCATCGCCCATGGCTAAAATGACTGTTGCGCCGCCACGGACGATATCGCCTCCGGCAAAAAGTTCTGGAATGCTCGACTGCATTTCCTGCTCATCAACCACAATGGTCTTCCAACGACTGACTTTCAGTCCCGGCATACTCTGCGGGATGAGCGGGTTGGGCGAAACGCCGACGCTGACGATCACCAGATCGGCTTCCAGTTCATACTCCGAGCCTTCAATGGGGACTGGCTTTTTGCGGCCGGAAGCGTCCGCTTCGCCGAGTTCCATCTTTTGCAACCGGATCCGGTTAACCCGCCCGTTTTTATCCGCGTAATATTCAAGCGGACTGTTCAAATTTAGAAACTCTATGCCTTCTTCCTGGGCGTGTTTGATCTCTTCATTGCGTGCCGGCATCTCTTCCAGGGTCCGTCTGTAAATAATCATTGCGCGTTTGGCACCTAAGCGTTTGGCGGTACGGACAGAATCCATGGCCGTATTGCCGCCGCCGATCACCGCGACGTTCTTGCCCGATAATATGGGCGTATCATAATCGTCATGGCCAGCATTCATCAGGTTAACCCTGGTCAGATATTCGTTGGAGGACATAATGCCATTGGCATTTTCGCCAGGGATATTCATGAAATTAGGTAACCCTGCGCCACTGCCGACAAAAAAGGCTTGATAGCCTTCCTCTTTAAGCTCCTGGATGTCCGCGGTTTTCCCAACCACAAAATTATTGACAAACGCCACCCCCATCTTCTTGAGGTTGTCGATTTCCACATCCACAATTTCATTCGGCAGACGAAACGCAGGAATGCCGTATTTCAAGACACCACCGGATTCATGCAATGCCTCGAAAACCGTTACGTTATAGCCCAACCTGCACAGGTCGCCGGCCACGGCTAAGCCGGATGGGCCAGAACCGACAACAGCGACTTTGATGCCATTTGCAGGAGCCACCTCAGGGATAAACATCTTGCCTGAGTTGCGCTCCCAATCGGCGGCAAAGCGTTCCAGGTGACCAATCGCAACAGGTGGCTTCTTAAGCTTCAACGTATAGAAACAGCTGGCTTCGCATTGGATCTCCTGCGGGCAAACACGGCCGCAGACGGCGGGCAAGGCGTTGGTCTCTTTGAGTGAACGCGCTGCAGCGGCAAAATCCTGTTTTTCAATGTACTTGATGAATTTAGGGATATTGATGCTCACAGGGCAGCCCTGAATGCAGGTCGGATCAGGACAATCCAGGCAGCGTCGGGATTCCTCGACAGCCATCTGTTCGCTTAAGCCCAGGTTCACTTCGACATGGCTTTTGGCGCGTTCATCAGGATCTGCTTCCGGCATAGCGACGCGTTCCAGGCTTGTGCGGTCTTTGGCTTTCATCGAATTGCGCAACGTTTCACGCCATTCCTGGCTGCGTTCTTGTGCTAGACGTTCGGTCATCTTTTCCATTAAGCAACTTCTTCCTTAAGGGTTTCGAGAAAGGCTTGATACGCCTTGAACTCTTCATCCTTGAAGCCACCCAGGCGTGTCAGCAATTCGTCGAAATTAACCTCGTGGGCATCAAATTCCGGGCCGTCGACGCAGACGAATTTTGTTGCTCCGCCAACGGAGACCCTGCAGGCACCGCACATCCCTGTGCCATCGACCATTATCGCATTTAAACTGGCCACGGTTGGTATATTGTATTTACCGGTGAGCATGCTGCTGAATTTCATCATGATTGCCGGTCCGATAGTGACGGCAAAATCGACCTTTTCGCGCTGGATGATTGCTTCCATGCCATGCGTTACCAAGCCTTGCCTTCCATAGGAACCATCATCCGTCATAATGACGACTTCATCGGAAAATTTACCTATCTCCTCTTCGAGTATGATCAACTCTTTGCTTCTTGCCGCTAAAACCGTAAGCACACGATTTCCGGCTTTATGCAAGGCTTCGACAATGGGTAAAAGGGGCGCCGCACCGACACCACCGCCGGCACACAATACCGTTCCGAATTTTTTGATATGGGTCGCCGATCCGAGCGGGCCAACGACGTCGGTTAGCGAGTCGCCAACCTTCAGGTTGGTGATTTTATGGCTGGTAACACCCACTTTTTGCACGACCAGGGTAATGGTCCCTTCTTCCGGGTCGGCAGACGAGATGGTCAGTGGAATCCGTTCCCCTTTTTTATCGATTTTAACGATGACAAAATGCCCAGCTTTTCGCTTTTTTGCTATTCGGGGCGCTTCTATGCTGAGCTTTACGACATTTTCGGAGAGATGCTCAATCGATACGATTCTGTTCATAGTCTACCACTTTCGCTGGTCACGGAATTGGGGCATTGTCGATCGCCGTAAGCTTCTGAGCTGCGGGCCACTGCCCTTGCAGCAGGTAGAATGCTTCACGAGTAGCAAGGCCGTGTATCCCGTCAGCTCGCGCGTTTTGATATGCGCTGCTTTTTCGGTGGTCTCTGGCCGGAGATGTCAAGCAGTGCCTCTGGATGTTTTGCTGCGACTTGCAGAAGAACTCTGGCCGGGCCTTCGGGCCTGCGGCGGCCCTGCTCCCAGTTGCGCAGAGTTCCAACGCTGATACCGACAAGATGGGCAAACTTATTCTGTGAGAGGCCAAATCGCTCCCTGAGGGCCTTGACCTCGGTTTCGGGAAATTCGAAGGTGCGAGACGGCTGCATCGTGCCTTTGACGATTGCTGCACCCTGCTTCACACTGGCCAGCAGCTCCTGAAAAAGCTCATGCTTTCATGATACTCCTCCTCGAAAATCCTCTTGAGTTGCCTGAGTTGGTCGGGTGTCAGGTCGTCCTGTACGTTCTTCGGGTAGATGAACAGCAGCAATAGGCTGCCTTGTGCTGTAAACCAATAATAGATATTAGCATCAATCTTCCGCTATGAAAATTCCTTCCCCTTCAAGGGGAGGTTGAGCCGGGATGGGGCGTCACTGCAGTCAGTCGCGGGATCCAGTGAATGGGCTTGCTAGCGGTGGCAACGTGTTTGGTTCACCCCACCCGAAACTTCCCGACTTCCTCGCTGAAATGGCATGCCGCAAAATGGGCAGGTGATTGCTCTTTCAACTCCGGATAAACAGTTTTGCAGAGCTCGCGGGCGTAGGGACAGCGTGGGTGGAAGTGGCAGCCGGCGGGTGGGTTGGCGGCGGAGGGGATCTCGCCGTGCAGAACCAGGCGCCGGTGGGGGCGGCCGGGGTCGGGGACCGGTACGGCGTTGAGCAGCGCCTCGCTGTAGGGGTGGCGCGAAGAGGCGTAGAGCTCGGTCGCCGGGGCGAGTTCGACGATGCGGCCGAGGTACATCACCGCGACTCGGTTGCAGACGTGCTCGATGATGCCGAGATCGTGGGAGATGAACAGGTAGGTCAGGCCGAGCTGCTCCTGCAGATCCTGCAGCAGGTTGATGATCTGGGCCTGGATCGACAGGTCGAGGGCCGACACCGGTTCGTCGGCGATCAGCAGCCGGGGGCGGACCGCCAGGGCCCGGGCAATGCCGATGCGCTGGCGTTGGCCGCCGGAAAACTCGTGCGGGTAGCGGTCAAAATGCTCCGCCGCCAGCCCCACGACGCGCAGCAGTTCCATGGTTTGCTCGCGGGCGGCCGCACCCCGCGCCAGGCCGTGGACCAACAGCGGTTCGGCGACGATTGCGCCGATCTTCTGGCGCGGGTTGAGCGATGAGAACGGATCCTGGAAGATCATCTGCATCTGCCGGCGCAACGGGAGCAATTGCCGCTTTGGCAGGCCGATCAGTTCCCGGTCCGCAAAACGCACCGAACCGCTATCCGCTTCGATCAGGCAAAGGAGCAATTTGGCGATGGTCGATTTACCGCAGCCGGATTCGCCGACCAGTCCGAGTGTTTCACCGGGGAACAGGTCGAAGGAGACGCCGTCCACCGCGCGCACCTGCTGGCGCGGGGCGCCGGGGCGGGCTCCGGCCAGATGATAGCTTTTGCGCAGGTCGCGCACCGTCAGCAGCGGGGTCATGCCGTCCTCCAGCAGCGCACCCAGTGGCCGGGGCCGACCTCCACCAGGGGGGGGAGTTCCCCCCGGCAGGGCGAGAACACTTCCGGGCAGCGGTCGAGGAACGGGCAGCCGTCGGCCAGGCTGCCGGCGGCGGGGACCATCCCCTCGATCGGGGTCAGGCGCCGGCGTTTCTCGCCGAGTTTCGGCACGCAGCCGAGCAGGCCGCGGGTATAGGGATGGCGGGGGTCGGCGAACAGGTCGCGCACCTCGGCGATTTCCATGATCCGGCCGGCGTACATGATCGCCACCCGATTGGCGAACTCGGCGACAATGCCCAGGTCGTGGGTGATCAGCAGGGTGGCCATCCCCCGTTCTGCCTTGGCTTTCGCCAGCAGTTCCATGATCTGCGCCTGAATGGTGACATCCAGGGCGGTGGTCGGCTCGTCGGCGATCAGCAGGCGGGGATTGCAGGCCAGCGCCATGGCGATCATCACCCGCTGGCGCATCCCCCCGGAGAGCTGGTGAGGATAGTCGCGGGCCCGATCAAGGGGGGCGGGGATCCCCACCTGGTCAAACAGATGGGCGACTGCGGTGTCGGCCTTGGCCCGGTCAAGTCCCTGGTGCAGGCGCAGCACCTCGGCGACCTGCTCGCCGACGCGCAGGACCGGGTTGAGGGAGGTCATCGGTTCCTGGAAGATCATGCCGATGCGGTTGCCGCGCACCCGCCGCATCTCTTCCAGCGGCATGCGCAGCAGGTCCTGGCCGTCGAAACGGATTTCCCCGCCGACGATGCGTCCGGGTTCGGGGACCAAGCGCAGCAGGGAGAGGGCGGTGAGCGATTTGCCGCACCCCGATTCGCCGACCAGGGCCAGGGTTTCGCCGACGCCGATGTGCAGATCGACGCCGTTGATCGCCTTGATCAGGCCGGCCGGGGTGAAAAAGTAGGTTTGCAGGTTCTGGATGGCCAGAAGAGTCGACATTAACGGCTCCGGAAAGCAGTGCTGAGTGCTGAGTAACGAGTGCTGAGTGAACCTTCGGGGGATGTCGAGGCGGTTTCCTCAGAACTCAGCACTTTGCACTCGGTACCAGGATTGCCCGTAAGGGAAACATGCCGCCGCCGGCTTGTCAATGCCATGGGGTCCTTGGCGCGCGCCCACCAGGCGTGCTAACGTTCAGCCATGACGAATCAACGCCTGAAAGGCTGTGTCGATTTGCATCTGCACAGCACCTTTTCCGATGGCACGCTGACTCCTGAAGCCCTGGTTGCAGAAGCGGCAATGCTCGGTTTGCGCGCCATTGCCATCGCCGATCACGACAACATCGACGGGATTGCCCCGGCGCAGGCGATCGGGGCGAAGCGGGGCGTCGAGATCGTGCCGGGGGTCGAGCTGTCGGTGGTGTGGGAGAAATTGCGCGACCTGCACCTGCTGGGCTACGCTTTCGATCCGCTGCATCCGGGGCTGAATGCGGCCCTGGCGGAGTTCCGCACGTTTCGGACCAACCGCAGCGGCCAGATCCTGGAGCGGATCAATCGGCAGCTGGCCGGCGAGGGGAGGGCGCTGATCCCCGAGGCGGCGGTGCGGGAGCGCGCCGGCGGCACCCTCGGCCGCCCGCACATCGGTCAGGCGCTGCTCGCCGCCGGTCATGCCCGCACCATGGAGGAGGCTTTCGAACGCTACCTGGTGCCGTGCAACGTGCCGAAGCGCTTCTTCCCGATCGATGAGGCGATCAAGCTGGTGCATGCCGCCGGCGGCTGCGCGGTGCTCGCCCACCCGATGTTCATCGACTTGTCCGATGCTCAACTGCCCGCGCTGCTCGAGACCTTCATCGGCCTGGGGCTGGACGGGCTGGAGTGCTGGTGCGGCGGGGCCGGCAACGATACCGTCGACCGGCTGCTGACCCTGGCGCGGCGCCAGGGGTTGGTCGCCACCGGCGGCTCCGATTTCCATCAGCCTGGAGTCGGGCCGAATCTCGGCAGCGGCCTCGGCAACCTGCGCATCCCCTATGCGTGTGTGGAGGAGTTGCGGGAGAGGGCGGGGCGGTATCAGAACGACCTGAGCCGCCTGAGTAGCTGTGCAAGTCTTGCACCTGCTTCGCAAGGTGGACTGACCTCCCCTGCGAAGTCAGGGGAGGTGCTCGAGCACTCGCGAGGCTGAGTGCTCACCCTGCCCCATCATATGTTCAGCCAGTATCTTCACCCCGATCCCGATCAGCACCAGGCCGCCGACAATCTCGACGCGTGGCCCCCAGTGATTTCCCACCCGGCGGCCGAGGAGCATGCCGACCACGGTCAGCGCCCCGGCGACCAGGCCGATGACCACCGCCGGCATCCAGATCGACACGCCAAGCGCCCCCAGGGAAAAACCGACGGCCAGGGCATCGATGCTGGTCGCTACTGAAAGGAGCACCAGCGACAGGCCGCGAGTCGGGTCGCTGGCCGGCTTCTCGTCATCGTTATCGGTAAACGCCTCCCAGAGCATGTGCCCGCCGACGAAGCTGAGCAGGCCGAAGGCGATCCAGTGGTCCCAGGCGGCGATCTGCTCCTGCACCGCCTGCCCGGCCAGCCAGCCGATGACCGGCATCAGCGCCTGGAACAAGCCGAAGTGGAAGCCGAGCCGGAACAGGTGCCGGCCGGTCAGCTTGGCGAGGTTCATGCCGGTGGCGAGCGCCACGGCAAAAGCATCCATCGCCAGCGCCAGGGCGATGCCGAGCAGGGTGAAAAGATCCATGCGCGGTTTGTAGCGATTGAGCGTTGATGTGTCAACCGTTTTGCGCGGTGCGCGTCTTCTTGACAATCCCGGTTAACGCTGATTTTTACGCTGAGCCCTTCTCCCTGACCCTCTCCCTGGGGGAGAGGGAACTGCTTTGGCGCCATTCCGACCAGCGGGAGGAATCGTGCGGTCGAATGCTGAAGAGAAGATCCCTCCCTTCGGTCGGGATGACAATCAGTCCGGTAGTGTAGTATATTGATCGATCGGGTAGCCAGATCTGCCCAATTTAGGAGAACAAGCGTGACGATGACCAGGTTGGCGGTTTGTACAATATATCTGCTGCTGGCCGTTACCGGTCCGGCCATGGCCTTCACCGCCGACGGCTGCGGGGTTGGCGCCTGCGCCAGTTGCCACAGCCTCGATCCGAAGGAGGCCGGCAAGATTCTGGGCGGCCTGGTCGACAAGGTCAACAAGGTCGAGTTTGCCGAAGTCCCGGGGATGTGGCTGGTGGAGGTCGAGAAGGGGCCGAACAAATTGCCGGTCTACATCGATTTTTCCAAGAAATACGTGCTTTCGGGCAGCGTCATCCGCCTGGCCGACAAGGGCGACGTGACCCAGGAGCGCTTCGCGCGGATGAACAAGATCGACTTGAAGCGCATCCCGCTCGACGACGCCCTGCTGCTCGGCAGCGAGAACGCCAAGACCAGGGTGGTAGTCTTCACCGACCCGGAGTGCCCTTACTGCATCAAGCTCCATGATGAACTCAAGACCGTGATCCGC
This sequence comes from uncultured delta proteobacterium, assembly GCA_963751525.1. Taxonomy (GTDB): domain Bacteria; phylum Desulfobacterota; class Desulfuromonadia; order Desulfuromonadales; family BM103; genus VAUL01. Next base: position 62,324 of record CAVVUQ010000001.1, read on the forward strand.
CGCGACCCGGATATCGCCTTCCTGATCAAGCTCTACCCGCTGAAGATGCATCCCAACGCCTACGGCAAGGCGAAGAGCATCGTCTGCGCCCGCTCCCTGGAGTTCCTCGAGTTGAGTTTCGCCGGCAAGCCGGTGCCGCCCGCCACCTGCACGACCAAGGTCGTCGACCAGACCATCGCCCTGGCTCCGGAACTGGGGATCCAGTCGACGCCGACCCTGGTTCTGCCGAACGGAGTGGTGCTTCCCGGTTTCAAGGGTGCCGACGAGTTGCTCAAGCGAATTCGCGAAGAAGTGTCGGCCGCCCGCTAGCCGCTCGCGGCCCCCTTGCCTTCGGCCGGCCAATCTGCTAGAAATCCACCTTCGATGTGAAACGTTCAAGGAGATACTCGACATGGGTTTGATGGACGGCAAGCGCGGCATCATCTTCGGCGTCGCCAACGACATGAGCATTGCCTGGGGGATCGCCCAGCAGCTGCGCGCGGCCGGGGCGACCCTGGCCTTCACCTACCTGAACGAGGCGCTGGAAAAACGCGTGCGCCCGCTGGCCGAATCGGTTGACTCGACGCTGATCCTCCCCTGCGATGTCGCCAGCGACGCGCAGATCGAGCAGACCTTTGCCGCCTTGCAGAAAGCATGGGGGACGCTTGATTTCGTCGTCCACTCGGTGGCCTTCGCCAACCGCGAGGACCTCAAGCGGCCCTTCACCCAGACCAGCCGGGAGGGGTTCATGCTGGCCATGGACATCAGCGCCTACTCGCTGGTCGCCATGAGCCGCCACGCGGTGCCGCTGATGAACGAGGGTGGCAGCATCCTCACTATGAGCTACCTCGGCGCCGAGCGTGCCGTCCCCGGTTACAACGTCATGGGGGTGGCCAAGGCGGCGCTGGAGGCGTCGGTGCGCTACCTGGCCGCCGAACTCGGTGAGCAGAAGATCCGCGTCAACGCCATTTCCGCCGGCCCGATCCGCACCTTGGCGGCTTCGGCGGTCGGTGACTTCAAGAGCAAGATCAAGCTGATGGACGATTTCGCCCCGCTGCGCCGCACCGTGACCCAGGAGGAGGTCGGCAAGTCGGCCCTCTACTTCCTTTCCGACCTCGCCTCCGGCGTCACCGGTGAGATTCACTACGTCGACGGTGGCTTCAATATCACGGTCAGCGCCTGATGATTGATCATCCGGATTCTCCGGTGTTTTCGCAAGAAAGGGGCCAGAACGGCCCCTTTCTGCCTTTCTTGATGTCGTTCTCGCCTCGCGTTTCTCGCCTCGCGCTACACCGATGATCCACGGCCACACTTCCGGACTGCGCTCCGGGCAGATCAAGGCGCTGGAGCGGCTGACCCGCCGCCGCGTCCCCCCCGAACAGGTCGTGACCCCGGAGCTGGCCCGGGAATTGACCGGACTGTCGCGCGACCTGCGCCGGCAACTCGGCCTGGTCCTTGACCGCCAGGGGGCGATCCTGCACGTGGTGGTCGGTGACGACCGCGAAATCGTCCTCCCCGACCTGACCGACCACGCCCTCGGCCGCAGCGGTCTGCGCGGCCTGCGCTGCGTGCACACCCACCTCAAGGGCGAACCCCTCTCCCAGGACGATCTCAACGACCTGGCGCTGCTGCGTCTCGACCTGATGGTGGCCATCGCCGTCGGCAGCGACGGCCTCCCCGGGGCGGTGCACACTGCCCACCTGGTCCCCCCGGGGCCAGCCGGCCGGGTGGTCGAGATCCAGCAGGCCACGGCGGTGCACACGCTGGCTCTCGACTTCGCGGATTTCATCCGGGCCCTCGATGCGGAACTGGAGCGGACCCGGGCTGCCACCGTCGATCTGTCCGACCGCCGGGAACGGGCGATCCTGATTTCGGTGACCCAGGCGCCGCGCCAGGAGGCCGACGATGCCCTCGACGAACTGAATGAGCTGGCCCGCACCGCCGACGTGGTGGTGCTCGACCGGGTCACGCAGCGCCCCCGCCAGCTCAACCCGCGCACCCTGATGGGGGAGGGGAAGCTCAAGGAGGTGGTGATTCGCGCCCTCCAGCAGGGGGCCACCCTGCTGGTCTTCGACCAGGACCTCACCCCGGCGCAGGTGCGCGCCATTACCGCCATCACCGAGGTCAAGGTCATCGACCGCAGCCAGCTGATCCTCGACATCTTCGCCCGGCGCGCCCACACCCTCGACGGCAAGGTCCAGGTGGAACTGGCCCAGCTGCGCTACATCCTGCCGCGCCTCACCGGCAAGGGCACCGCCATGTCGCGGCTGATGGGCGGGATCGGCGGGCGCGGCCCCGGCGAGACCAAGCTGGAAACCGACCGCCGGCGCATCCACGACCGCATCGCCCGGCTGGAGAAGCAGCTGGCGGACCTCGGTCGCCAGCGCCGCCAGCGTCGTCAGAAGCGGGTCGCCGCCGGGGTGCCGATCGTTTCCATCGTCGGCTACACCAACGCCGGCAAGTCGACGTTGCTCAATGCCCTGACCCAGAGCCAGGTCTTTACCGAGGACCTGCTTTTCGCCACCCTCGACACCGCCACGCGCCGGCTGCGCTTCCCGCGCGAACGCGAGGTGATCATCACCGACACGGTCGGCTTCATCCGCCAGCTGCCCAAGAGCCTGATGGGGGCGTTCAAGGCGACCCTCGAGGAGCTCGAGGATGCCCGTCTGCTCCTGCACGTGGTCGACATCGCCAACCCGCGCTGCGAGGAGCAGATCCACGCCGTCGAGCGGATCCTGCGCGATCTGGAGCTGCATGAAATCCCGCGCCTGCTGGTGTTCAACAAGATCGACCTGGTGCCGGCCGAAACCGTTGCCGCCCTGTGCCGGCGCTTCGAGGCCCTGCCGGTCAGCGCCCGCGACCGCACCTCCTTCGTGCCGCTGCTGGGTGAGCTGGAGGAGCGTTTCTGGGGGCCGGACGAAGGTCGAAAATTGACTTTTCCACCCGATCCGTTGTAGCCTCTCTCTGTTTTATTCGCCCCGGGAGGATCTTGGTTTTGATGCGTCTGGCCTGGCTGTTGTCTCTGCTCCTGCTGCTTCTGGTCGGCTGTGCCGCCGAGGTCCACACCTCGCCGCAGGCATATCTGCGGCTCTCCCCGCAAGCCTCGCCGGATGCCGCCGTGAGTGTCCCCCCGCCGGCGCTCTATCCTGAATCCCCTTATGCACCAGTGCTGCCTGCCGCGGCCCCGGTCAGCCTGGCTGGCACGGCCGAGGACGCCGAACTGGCCGAGGCCAGCGATGCCGTGGCGCCGGAAGACGAGGAGGTGCTCGATTCCGAGACCCTCGCGGACAACGCGGCGCTGCAGGCCACCGACCTGGCGCCCCCGGAAGAAGAGGGGGAGACCGTCTTCCTCGATGCCCGCGAATTCGATTTCCCGGTGGTCGACAACGAGAAGGTCCGCTATTTCGTCGGGTATTTCAGCGGACCGCTCCGCAAGCATGTGCACACCTGGCTGGAGCGCTCCACCCGTTACCTGCCGATGATGCGGGAGATCTTTGCCGAGCAGGGGCTGCCGCGCGACCTCGTCTACCTGGCGATGATCGAATCCGGTTTCAACAACAAGGCTCTCAGCCGGGCGCGGGCTTCCGGCCCCTGGCAGTTCATGGAAGGGACCGGCCGCGCCTACGGGTTGTCCAACGACTGGTGGCGCGACGAGCGGCGCGACCCGGAGAAGGCGACCCGTGCCGCGGCCCGGCACCTGAACGATCTCTACCGGATGTTCGACGGCGACTGGTACCTGGCCCTGGCCGCCTACAACGCCGGCGCCGGCAAGATCAAGCGGGCCATCGAACGCTACGGCACCCGTGACTTCTGGCAGCTCACCCACGGCTCCTACCTCAAGGACGAGACCAAGCACTACGTCCCGAAGATGCTGGCCGCGATGCTGATCGCCAAGCACCCCGAGCGCTACGGCTTCACCGATCTTGCCTATCAGGAGCCGCTGGTCTACGAGCAGGCCGACCTCCCCGCGGCGACCGATATCGATGTCATCGCCAACCTGACGGAGAGCGATTACGAGACGATCAAGAAGCTCAATCCCGAGCTGAAGCGCTGGAGCACCCCGCCGGGCGTGCAGAATTATCCGGTCCGTCTCCCCGCCGGTTGCGGCGTCGTCTTTGCCGAACGCTACGCCCAGTTGCCGGAGAACCAGCGGGCCAACTTCGTCTATCACCAGGTCAAAAAAGGCGACACCCCCGGAGCCCTGGCCAAGCGCTACGGGGTGCGCACCGACGACATCCTGAAATTCAACAAGCTGCGCGACACCAAGTCGCTGCGCGTTGGCCAGAAACTGCTGATCCCGCTCAACCCCGAGGCCAGCAAGATGTCCCTGGCCGATCTGCGCGAGTCGCTGCGCGACGATGCCCCGGCGGCCAAGGCCGGCAAGGGCGGCGGCAAGAGCTACACGGTCCGCTCGGGCGACAGCCTTTACAAGATCGCCCAGCGCTTCAACGTTTCCGAACAGCAGTTGCGGGGCTGGAACAACCTTGGCGGCAAGAGCGTCCTGAAGCCCGGACAGACGCTGGTGGTTGCTGCCGCCGCGGCTCCGGTCAAGGCGGCAGCGGCCCCGGCGAAGGGGAAAACCGTCACCGCCCAGGGTGGCGTGCAGAGCGTGGTCTACCTGGTCCAGCCCGGCGACACCCTTTGGGAGATCGGCCGCCGCTTCGCTGTGGCAGAAGGGCAGATCCGCGATTGGAACAAGCTGCCGCGCAATCCGGTCCTGCGCCCCGGCCAGCGCTTGACCCTGCAGGTCAAGAGCACCCCCCGTGGCTGAGCCGCAACGGGCCCTCTTCCTTCACACCCAACCCGAAACTCTTCCTCCCGCCGTATCGCGTATCTATGCCGGGGCCGAGTTTTGCCCGTGGCGACTGCCGGCCACCTGCGATCTGCAGGGCGGCAACACCCAGTTCCTGCGCGTCGAGCGCCTGCCCGACGACCTGCCGGCCCTCGGCATCGACCGGGTGGTGGAGCACCTCGAGCTGCCGCGTTGACGTCAACTCCCTGAAACCACTTGTGAAATTCTTCGTTGCCGCCACCCGGCAATAATGACATAATTCCAGTTTTACCTGGCACGGAAGGTCGTGCCAGCAGAGACTCCTAGGCAGGTCACTAAAACCGATGTCTGATTGTCACCCCCCCGCCAGCCCGGTTGGTTCTCCCTCCCGCAACCCCGTCGCCGAACTTTTCGAGCGTGCCCTTTCTTTTCACAATGCGGGCAAAACTGAAGAAGCGATCGAACTTTACCGAGCCGTTCTCGATGCCGATGCCCGGCACGTTGCCGCCCTGAACAACCTGAGCGTTGCCCTCAGAGCGTTGGGGCGCCTGCCGAAGCGCTTGCCTGTGCCGACCGCGCCCTCGCCATCAAGCCCGACTATGCCGACGCCTGGTTCAATCGTGCCGTCACCCTCCAGGATCTGAAGAGGCTTGAGAAAGCCATCTACAGTTACGACCGTGCCCTGGCCCTCAATGCGGAGACCGCCCAGGCCTACAACAACCGGGGGGTTGCCCTGCGGGATCTCAACCGGAGGGATGAGGCGCTCGCCAGCCTGGATTGCGCCGTTGCCCTCAGCCCCGGCTATGCCGATGCCTGGTTCAATCGCGGGCTTGTGCTCCACGGCCAGAAGAAGCTCGGTGAAGCCATTGCCTGTTACGACCAGGTCATCGCCCTCGTCCCCGAACATGCCAGGGCCTATAGCAGCAAGGGGGTGGCCCTGTTTGGTCTGAACCGGCGGGAGGAGGCTCTCGCCGCTTACGATTGCGCCATCGCCGTTGCACCCGACTTCGCTGCCTCTTATTTCAATCGGGGCGAGGCTCTGCAACAGCTGAAGCGATGGGATGAAGCGATTGCCAGCTACGAGCGTGCCCTCGCCCTGCAGCCGGACACTCTTTATGCAATAGGCAATTCCCTCTATTGCCAGATGAATATCTGCAAATGGGATGATTTCCAGCCCCTGGCCGACAAGCTGCTGCGACAGCTCGAAACCGATGAAGCCCTGGTGGTGCCGTTCCCGGTCTTGGCACTCCCTTCTACGGCGGCTCAGCAGCAGCGTTGTGCCGTGGCTTTTGGCAAGGAGAAACATCCCGAACAGCCGACTCATCTACCCTGGCCGGCCCGGTCGGCACGCAGCAGGATTCGGCTCGGCTATTTTTCAGCAGACTTTCACCTCCACCCGGTAGCACACCTGACCGCCGAACTCATCGAGCGACACGACCGCTCCCGCTTCGAGGTCGTCGGTTTTTCCTACGGGTACTCTCCCCAGGATGCCATGCACAGGCGTTTGCGCGTGGCTTTCGACCGGTTCGTCCCGGTCGCCGGCCAGGGTGATGCCGAGATCGCCAGGCTGGCACGCGAAATGGAGATCGATATTGCTATCGACCTGGGGGGGGTCACGACCAATGCCCGGCCGGGGATCTTCGCCCATCGCCCGGCGCCGCTGCAGCTGCACTACCTGGGCTACGCCTGCACCCTCGGGCTCCCTTACATCGACTACCTGGTGGCCGATCCCGTGGTTCTCCCCGATGAGACGCGCCAGTATTTCTCGGAGAAGATCATCTATCCTCCCGACAGCTACATGGCCGGCGATTTCAGGCTGCAAGTGTCCGACCGGGTGTTCACGCGCGCAGAGTTCGGCCTGCCGGTCGAAGGGTTCGTTTTCTGCTGCTTCAACAACAGTTACAAGATCACTCCGGAGCTGTTCGCCGTCTGGATGCGGCTCCTCGACCGGGTCGAGGGGAGTGTCCTCTGGCTCTCCGGGACCAACCCCCTGGCCGTGGAGAACCTGCGCCGGGAGGCGGCGGCCCGCGGCGTGGCTCCCGAGCGGCTGGTCTTTGCCCAGCGCATGGAACGGCTCGAAGAGCACCTCGCACGGCATCGGCTGGCCGACCTGTTCCTCGACACCTTCCTCTATAACGCCCATGCCACGGCGAACCATGCGCTGTGGGCCGGGCTGCCGGTTTTGACCTGCCCCGGGGAGACCTTCGCCAGCCGGGTCGGGGCCAGTTTGCTGCAAGCGGTGGGCCTGCCGGAGTTGATCGCCGGCTCCACGCAGGAGTACGAGGCTATGGCCCTCGATCTGGCCACCCATCCCGAGAAGCTGCGAGCGCTGCGGGATCGTCTGGCGGCGCAGCGGACGACCTCTGCGCTGTTCGACACGCCGCGGTTCACCCGACATTTGGAGGATGGCTACACGCAGATCTGGATCCGCTACCAGTCCGGGCTGCTGCCGACGGATATTCGGGTCGTCGCCTCACGCGAGCCCGCAGTTGTACCAGAGCTACCCGAAGTCCCGGCCCCCGAGCTTTTTGCCCGTGCCGTGGCAGCTCAACAGGCCGGCAGTCTCGAGGCAGCGGCCGAGCTTTACCGGGCCGTCCTTGCCGCCGAAGCCGGGCACCCCCCCACCCAGAGCAACCTGTGCGTCATTCTGAAGGATCTCAATCGGCTTCCCGAGGCTCTTGCCAGTGTCGACCGCGCTATTGTCGGTGCCCCCGATTTTGCCGATGCCTGGTACAACGCGGCCTTGTCCTTATTGAAATGAAGCGGCTGGAGGAGGCGCTCGCCAGTTGCGACCGCGCCGTGGCCATCAAGCCCGACTATGCCGATGCCTGGTACAACGCGGCCTGGTCCTGTACGCCCTGAAAAAGCCCGGCGCGGCCATGCCAGCTACGACCGGGTCATCGCGCTCGACCCCGATTATGCCAAGGCCTATAGCAGCAAGGGGGTCGCCCTGCAGGAGCTGAAGCGGCTGGACGAAGCCCTCGCCGCCTGCGATCGCGCCATTGCCATCAACCCCGACGATTCTGGAGTTCATTACAATCGGGGGAAAGTGCTGCAAGGGCTCAAGCGTTGGGACGAGGCCGCTGCCAGCTACGAGTGTGCCGTCGTCCTTGAACCGGGGAAGTTTAATGCCGAGGCGATGGCGCAGCATTGCCGGATGCTGGTTTGCAACTGGGACGATTTCGACCGCCTGACGTATAAGTTGCTGGGGCAGATCAAGATGGGGGAGCTTGTCGCTGCGCCCTTTCCGATCCTGGCGCTCCCCGCTTCTCCGGGCCTGCTGCAGCACTGCGCCGTGGCCTTTGCCAAGGCAAGGCTTCCCGAGCAAGCGCTCCCGTCGGCCAGGCCGGCGCGCCCGCCGCGAGAGAAGATCCGGCTCGGCTATTTTTCTGCTGATTTTTATAACCACCCGGTGGCACTCCTGACCGCCGAGCTCTTCGAGCGGCACGACCGCGCCCGCTTCGAAGTCGTCGGTTTCTCCTGTTGCCCTTCTCCCGATGATGCCGTCACAGGCGGCTGCGCACGGCTTTTGACCGGTTCGTCCCGGTATCCGGCCAGCCCGATGCCGACGCCGCCAGGCTTGTCCGCGAACTGGGCATCGATATCGCCATCGACCTGGGCGGGCATACGCAAAACAGTGGGCTGGGGATCCTCGCCCACCGCCCGGCCCCAGTGCAGCTGCACTACCTGGGCTTTGCCGGGACGCTCGGCCTCCCTTACATCGACTACCTGGTGGCGGACGATGTGGTGATCCCCGAGGAGCAGCGCCGGCATTACACGGAGAAGATCATCTACTCTGCCGGACAGCTATATGACCGGCGATTCGAGGTTGGGCATTGACGACCGGGCATTCACCCGTGAGGAATTCGGCCTGCCCCCGAGGGGTTGGTCTTCTGCTGCTTCAACAACAGCTACAAGCTCACCCCGGATCTGTTCACTATCTGGATGCGCCTCCTCGAACGGGTCGAGGGGAGCGTGCTGTGGCTCTCCGGGACAATCCGATGGCCGCGGAGAACCTGCGCCGGGAGGCGGCGGCCCGCGGCGTGGATCCAGAGCGGCTGGTCTTCGCCAGGCGCCTGGAGCTCCTCGAAGAGCACATGGCGCGGCATCGGCTGGCCGACCTGTTCCTCGACACCTGCTACTACAATGCCCATGCGACGGCGAACGACGCGCTGTGGGCCGGGCTGCCGGTGCTGACCTGACCGGGCGAGACCTTCGCCAGTCGGGTCGGGGCCAGCCTACTGAGGCGGTCGGCCTGCCGGAGCTGATTGCCGGCTCCCACCAGGAGTATGAAGCGGTGGCCCTCGACCTGGCGACCCATCCCGGGAAGCTCCAAGCGCTCCGGGACCGTCTGGCGGCGCAGCGCTTGAGCAGTCCGCTGTTCGACACGCCGCGTTTCGTCCGGCATCTCGAGGATGGCTACACGCAGATCTGGCGCCGCCACCAGGCCGGACTGCCGCCGGCGGATATCCGTGTCGCGGCCACGCCACGTCCCTCGAGGAGAGCTCCCCTGGCCGCTAAGCCTGATCAGTTTACCCGCGCCGTGGCGGCTCACCAGGCCGGCCGGCTGCAGGAAGCGGCCGGCCTGTACCGGGCGGTCCTCGCGACCCATGCCGGGCATGCCGGGGCGCTGACCAACCTGGGCACGATCCGCTGGGCTCGGCCGCCGGGACGAGGGGGTCAGGCTCCTCGAGGCGTCGCTGGAAGTCAATCCGGACCAGCCCGAAGTCCTCAGCAACCTTAGCGTGGTGCTGCGCGAACTGAAGCGCTTGCCCGAGGCCCTCGCCTGTGCCGACCGGGCCGTGGCCTTCAGCCCCGGGCACGCGCGTGCCTGGCTCCATCGCGGTCTCGTCCTCCAGGAGTTGAGACGGCTGGAGGAAGCCGTCGCCAGCTACGACCGCGTCATCGCGCTCGTTCCCGACCACGCGGGGCTTACAGCAGCAAGGGGAAGGCCCTGCGTCTGCTGGGCCGGAGGCAGGAAGCTCTCGCCGCCTACGATCGCGCCCTTGCCATCACCCCCGGTGACGCCTATGCTCATTACAATCGCGGCGGCCTGCTGCAGGATCTGAAGCGGTGGGATGAAGCTCTCGCCAGCTACGAGCGCGCCCTTGCCCTGCAGCCGAACATCCCCTACGCCATGGGTAATTCCCTGTATTGCCAGATGCTTATCTGCCAATGGGATGATTTTGACCGCCGGATGGAGCGATTGATGGCGCAGGTCAACGCGGGGAAGCTGGTCACCACGCCCTTTTCGCTCCTGGCGCTTCCCGCTTCTCCGGCCCAGCTGCAACATTGCGCGGCAACTCTTGCCAAGGTAAAATTCGCCGAGAAACCCCTGCCCTGGGTCGGGCCGGCACATTCCTCCCGGGAGAGGATCCGGCTCGGCTATTTTTCCGCGGATTTTCACGGCCACCCGGTGGCGCACCTGACTGCGGAACTTATCGAGCGGCACGACCGCTCCGATTCGAAATCATCGGCTTTTCCTACGGGACATCTGCCGAAGATGCCATGCGCCGGCGGCTGCGCGCGGCCTTCGATCGCTTTGTCACGGTCACTGGCCAGGGCGATGCCGACATCGCTCGGCTCGCCCGCGAACTGGAGATCGATATTGCCATCGACCTGGGGGGGATCACGACCAATGCCCGGCCGGGGATCTTCGCCCACCGCCCGGCCCCGGTGCAGCTGCACTACCTGGGCTACGCCTGCACGCTCGGTCTCCCCTATATCGACTACCTGGTGGCCGACCCTGTGGTCATCCCTGAGGAGCAGCGCCGGTATTACACGGAAAAGATCATCTGCCTCCCCGACAGCTATATGACCGGCGATTCCCAACTGGGTATGGCCGACCGAATTTTCACCCGTGCGGAATGCGGCCTGCCGCCCGAGGGGTTCGTCTTCTGCTGCTTCAACAAGAGCTACAAGATCACCCCGGATCTGTTCGCGATCTGGATGCGCCTCCTTGACCGGGTTGAGGGGAGCGTCCTCTGGCTCTCCGGGACCAGCCCGCTGGCCGCGGAGAACCTGCGCCGGGAAGCGGCGGCCCGCGGCGTGGCCCCGGAGCGGCTGGTCTTCGCCGGGCGCATGGAAAGGCTCGAAGAGCACCTGGCGCGGCACCGGCTGGCCGACCTGTTCCTCGACACCTTCTACTACAGCGCCCATGCCACGGCGAACCATGCGCTGTGGGCCGGGCTGCCGATCCTGACCTGCCCGGGCGAGACCTTCGCCAGCCGGGTGGGGGCGAGCCTGCTGACGGCGATCGGACTGCCGGAGCTGATTGCCGGTTCCCCGCGGGAGTACGAGGCGCTGGCCCTCGACCTGGCGACCGATCCCGGGAAACTGCGAGCGCTCAAGGACCGGCTGGCGGCGAAGCGGGCGACCTTTCCGCTGTTCGACACGCCGCGCTTTGTCCGGCACCTGGAAGAGGGTTACACCCAGATCTGGGAGCGGCACCAGGCCGGGCTGCCGCCGGAGGACATCCATATCTGCTGACGTCTCGAGGGCGCGGGGCGACGAATCGGCGTCGACTTTTCATTGAGCATCTCGAGTTGCCGCGGTAAGTCCCTTCCCCCTTCCCCCTGACCCTCCCTACCCCGACCCTCTCCCGAGGGGGAGGGTTAGAATACCTCGCCCTGGAGGGAGAGGGGCAGGCGTGAAGAGGGGGGCTAATCAGCTTGTCGCCTTTTGACATTTGCCGGGTGGATTGCTAGACTGCACCGCCCATCCCCCCGAAAGGATTCCTGAAACAATGTTGAGCCTGTTGATTTCCCTGCTGGCCGGTACGGTTGCCACCGTTCTGCTGCTGTTGTTTTCCTTCGCTGCACTACGCCTTTTCGATCCTTCTCGGCACGCTGGTCTTTGCCGGCGTGTATGCGGTCGTCCTGCGCCAGGTCATGCTCAAGATCAACGCCGCCGTCGAGGGCGCCCAGAAAGACCTGGCTGCCAACCGCACGGAAAAGGCGATCCGGATCATCGAGGACGTGCAGAAAAAGTTCGGTCCCTGGCAGTTCTACGTGAAGCAGCAGATGAATTCGCAGATCGGTTCGATCCACTACCTCAAGCGCGATTTCAGCAAGGCCTTCGAATATCTTGCGCAGGGCTTCGGCCGGCACTGGGTCGGCATGGCGATGCTGGCGATCTGCTACATGAAGCGCACCCAGACCGGCAAGATGACCGACACCTTCGAGAAAGCGGTGACGCTGACCCGCAAGGAGCCGCTCCTGTGGAGCCTGTACGCCTTCTGCCTGGACAAGACCGGCGAGCGTGACAAGGCGGTCAAGGTCATGGAGCGCGGCCTGAAGAAGCTCAAGAGCGACGAGCGCATGGAGGAGAACCTCAAGCTGCTCCAGGACGGCAAGAAGATGAAGATGCAGCCCTACGGCGATCTCTGGTTCCAGTTCCATCTGGAAAAGACCGGGACCCTGATGCGCCTGCATACCAAGGCCATCCAGGGGCGCCGCAAGATCGTGCGCCGCTGACCGTGAGCCGCGACCGGCAGGATAAGAACAGCTTCAACCACAGCCCCTTCAAGCCCCTGAAGGGGCTGTCGGTTCCGGGGCGGAAGGGGACGAATTTCTGGCGGCCGTGGAGATGCTCGACAAGCCTTCCGGGACGAACCGTCGGCGCCGACGAGCCGCCCCGGGCCCGGCCCCGGCGAATGAAGCAGTTGGAGCGCGGCGAACTCAAGCCGGCCGGCGAACTCGACCTCCACGGACTGGCCTGTGACGAGGCCTTGCCAGGACTCGCGCATTCCTTGCCCACGCCGCCCGCCAGCAGTGGCCGGCCATGGTGATCGTCACCGGCAAAGGGCTGCACTCCGTCGAGGGGCCGGTGTTGCGTCGGGCGGTGGAGCGATGCTCGAAACGTCCCGCGAAGTGGTGCTGGAGTGGGGGGCGGCGCCGCGCCGGTTCGGCGGGGCCGGGGCGCTGGTGGTGTTCGTGCGGAACTCGGGTTGACGCGCCGGGGCTTGGTGAGGGTTGAACAAGCGCGCCTCGCTGTTGCTTGGCGGCAATCGTATTGATGGATGAGGTGGCTTGTTGTTGGTTTTTTTTGAGACTGTGTTAAGTTATTGCTGACGGCGAAGTTTTTCCCCAAATGCCAACTATTTTGCTATGGAGCGAAAACAGGTCCACTCGCGGAAAAGGGTGGGTGAGGGGACCACTTGGATGGTCTGACTGTTTTGCCCTCATCCGGCCTGCGGCCACCTTCTCCGGTGGAGAAGGTGGCCGGCGGATGGTGCAAATCGGGAGTTTTTCGAGGCTATTCTCAGATTGAGCATAAATGGTGTAATTTTTTGTGGCGGGGGAGGGGGCTTGTGACACAGACAGTTTTTTGAGCAAGTGGTTTTCGGTTCTATTTCTTCTCACGAGAGGAGGAGCGTCTCCACATTCACGTCCATGGACAAAATGGCGAGGCGAAATTCTGGTTGGAGCCAAGGGTTGAGTTGGCGCAAAACCATGCCCTGAAGCGGTTAGAGTTGGTCACGATAAACGCCGGATAGACGAGCACAAGATGACGTTCGCAATGCGTGACAGATAATTTAGTGCTTGAAGTCCCCATTATTGACGCATGGATTCGGACGCTGATCGGGACGCAAGAGGTTCCCCGGCGGTTTCAGCATTTCTTGGTTGCGCGAAGCGCCGATTGGCAAGCTTGTGCACGTTGAGCAACCTGCTGAAGGCCATCTTTACTGGCCGGAGTTGGACATCGACTTGGCGGTTGAGTCGATTTTTCATCCAGAACGCTATCCGCTGGTCAGTCAGGTAAATTCATAATTGTGACCTCGCTCCGCGGCTCGACCATGCTCATCCCCGCAGGCTCTGGTCGGCCCGCCACGCCGGTCGGCGTCCCTCCCGCGCGGAAGAGGGCATGGCACAACATGTTGACGACGCACTGGTGATGACACTATATGTTGACATGGCGACGAAGAATTGATATGAGAGAACAACGCGCATTCATCCTTTGCCGTATCGGCGACTGTTTTTGCCGGGGGCCGAGTGGCGGTGAGCCGGTCGATGGCGGGGGGATGGGTAGCAGGCGGGTCGGTAGCTAATCGCACGGTCGGCATGGATGAGAAAAATGTGGCTGAAAGTTGAATTTTCCCTTGACTTTAGCGGTTCGGCCGTTAATATTGGTGGCGTTAAATTGTATTCAGGAAAGGTCCGTATGCCTGATTTCAGGGGGCGCTCATGAAATGACCTTCTCGACTTGACTGGCGAAGAAACAACAAAGGGGTATCTAGGTTTATCTAATCTCATGCACCACAAAACAAAGGAGACCGTGAAGATGGACAACAGAAAAAATTTGAAGATTTGGGGTTTGGTTGGCGCCATGGTGGCGGCTGCGTCTGGGTATGGCTATGCCGACACCCAAATTAACTTCGATCCGAATGTCGACCTGAACTGGGGCGGCGCTCCCACCGATGAGCACATTTACAATACCATTGACGCCTCCGGCAATAATACGTCGAATCTGAGCATGCGCATCGACGGCAACGTGTACGTGGCGCCGCTGCAGGGGACCACGACCGCGACATCGACGGGCTCCGGTGCTCCCGGCATCCAGATCTTCGACATCGCCGCCCCCGGTACGGTGACCACCTACTGGACCGTCACCGAAGTCGGCGCCACCAGCACCGACACCACCACCGATGCCGGTGGTGCGAAGATCGAGAAGAACGGCGACATCACCCTGATGGGCGGCAGCATCTCGCAAACCCGCACCACCACCGATACCGCTTACCTGACCCACATCAACAGCGACCCGACGGATCAGCAGCCTAACAACTGGGACACCACCGGCCCGCGTGGGTGGACTCCGATCCGGCCGACGGCACCTATGGCGAAGCCTTCCTGACCGATGCTCCTACGGGCGGCATCTATGACACCAACGCTCCCTCCTTCACCTCGGGCTCGGGCGCCTTTGAGGACCTCGGGACCACCGAGACCCCCGGCGGCAACATGAGCATGGAAGGGATCCTCACCCAGGGCCCGATCAATGCCGATGGCGATTCCCGCGCCTTTGACGTTGACGGCACCAACGTCTTCGGCCAACTGAAAACGGTCGATGGCGTCGTGAGCCTGCTGGCCACCACCGACCCCGAAGGTGACGGCGCCGGCCACGGCCTGATCATCGACACGCACGAGCAATACGACCACCCTGAGCGGCGGTACCGCCTCGACTACGTGGGCCCTGAATAACGCCGGGGTGACCTCACCTACAACCGCTCCCTGGGCGGCAATGCTGACACAACAATGCGGTGCCTTCACCAACACCGGCAACGCCTCGATCGGCGGAAACCTGGACGTGACCGGTTACACGACCACCACCGGTAGACCAATAACGGCGACCTGAACACTACCGGCAACATCAACGCCGGCGCCCTGACCGCCGGCACGACGTCGATGGGCGCACGACCGCCGACGGCATCGTCGTGACCAACAGCGGCAACGATCGACCACTACCCTGACCGTGACCGGGAATGCCTCGATCGACACCAACCTCGACATGCTCAACGGCAACATCAACAACGTCGCCACCATCAACGCCACCACGGCGAATGTCAGCGGCACCGCGACGGTTGGCGACCTGGTTGTCAACAACAACCTCGACATGACCAACGGCAACATCAACAACGTCAATATCATCAACGCCACTACCGGCAACATCAGCACGCTGAACGCCACCACCGGCAACATCGGCACGGTGAACTCCACCACCGGCAACATCACCACGGTGAACTCCGGCACGGTGAACACTGACGAAGACTTATGCCAACTAAGCCGATGTCAGCACATCGACGTAAGCACCCTGCATGTCACGGGCAGCATTTCGAACTACACCAGTAACAATGGCGGCATGCTGCGCTTGAGGACGACGTCACGTGCGCGGCATGATGTACACGCACGGTATCGTCAACAACGGTACCATCGGCACCACCACGCTGAACGTTAAGGACAAGACGACTACGAACGGCATCAACAACAACGGTCTCATCACCACTGACGACCTCAATGCCGAATACATCTCCGCTTACGAGGTCGATATTAGCTACGTCTACGCCGAGGGCGTGTACGCCGACTACGTCAGTGCCCACGAAGTGGACGCCAATCACGTGTTCACCGACACCCTGACCGTTTACGATGACGTCACCATCGGGGGCCACACGACACCCACGGCATCGACAACAGCGGCTACCGGATTACCGGTGTTGCCGACGGCGTTGAGCCTGGCGACGCCATCAACAAACGGCAGTTCGATTCGGCGGTCTATTCGCTCAACAGCCGCATCGACGACATGAAAGACGAGATCAATCAGGTTGGGGCGATGTCCGCCGCTTTCTCGGCCCTGGTGCCGAACGATGGTGTCGCCGGCAACACCCAGATCTCCCTGGGTTACGGCTACTATGACAGCGAGTCCGCTCTGGCCGCTGGTGTGTTCCACTATGTGAGCGACAATGTGCTGCTCAACGCCGGTGTGTCCGGCTCCGTGAACGGCGGGAGTCTGTCCCGGCCGCGCCGGTGTCACCTTCGGTTTCTAAGCTTCACCCGGACGTAACAGCAACCGTTGATAAAAAGCTCCGTCTCGTCAGAGACGGAGCTTTTTTTTGCGGGTCGGAAACGGCCCGGGCGCAGCACCTTGAATGGCCGATGGCTTGATGGTAAGGTCGGTCAATCTGTTCGCAAGGGAAGGTTCTTTTCTCAATGAAGATTCTTCAATGTGGTCAATTGCTGGCTGCTGGCCTGTCCATGATGATCTTGTCAGGCTGTTTTGGCCTCGAGCCGACCGCTTCTTCGACGGCCGAGCAGCCGGCCTTCCCCTCGGCCGCCAAGCCGTCTGCCAGCCCGCCAGCCGCGAAGCCCTATCGTACCTACCTCAGCGCCCTCACTTGTGAAAATATGATCAAAAGCCTGGAGAGCAAAGAGGGGCAGGAGCGTTTGATACTGGTGGTTGGTACCTTCATCACCGGCAGCAACTATGCCAAGGGTCGAGACGTGAATATCGATCTCAAAACCCTGACGATCATGACCGAAAATTACTGCCGGGAGAATCCCAAACATGGGCTGGACAAAGCCCTGGTTGTGGTCGACAGGTCGCTGGACCGGGCGCAAGTGCAGCAGCAGGCGCTGCCGTGGACGGCCGTCCCGGCATCCGCACCCACCCCTGGGCCTGCAGTTGCCCCTTCACCCGTACCTGTGCCGCAGGCTGCGGCCGCCC
This sequence comes from uncultured delta proteobacterium, assembly GCA_963751525.1. GTDB lineage: Bacteria > Desulfobacterota > Desulfuromonadia > Desulfuromonadales > BM103 > VAUL01. The sequence goes on from CAVVUQ010000001.1 coordinate 79,287, forward strand.
CAGCCGCGGCAGTGCCGGCGGGCAGCCCTGCGCCGGCAAAGGGGCCCGCCCTGGTCCCGCCGCCGCCGGCCGCTCCCGCAGCGCTGGTCCCGGCTGCGCCAGCTAAAACCACGGCTCCATCCGCGGCCATGCCCAAGGCGCGCGCCGACGGGAATTACCTGGTCCAGGTCATTTCAACCGAGGTCGAAGCCGAGGCCAATCGCCTGATCAACACTTTGCGGGGGGATAAATTCCCGGCCTTCCTCGAACGCGCCAGTCTCGGCGACAAGGGGGTCCGGTATCGGGTGGTCGTCGGTCCCTACGACGACCAGCTCGCAGCCGAGAAGGTCGCGGCCCTGCTCCGCGAGAGAAAATTCCAGACGATTGTACGGTTGCGCCGATGAACAAGGGCCAGGTTTGAAATCTCTGCTCCGGTCTTAACCGGAGCAGGCAAAAAGCAACGGCCGGGGGCGACCCCGGCCGTTTTGCCATGATTTCAAATCCGGAGTTTTTCGGCAAAGAGAGCCTTGCCGGGGCGCATCCCGCCTTGACGCCAGCGGTATCTGCGGGCAAGCCTTACTCGCCGGCTGCTTCGGCGGGTTTCTTTTTGCGCGGTGCCCTTTGCCGTTTCGGCTTGTCGATAGTGACATGCTCGACCGGGGTCGGCGTAGTTGCGGCGGGAGGAACTTCTGCTCCGGCCTGCTTGCGCGGCGCCCGTTTCGGTCTGGACGGGGCCGCAATCGCCGTGGCTTCAACCGATTGAGCCGGTTCGGTCGGCTTGGCCGGCACTGCTCCCGTCGCCGTGGGCTTCTTGCGGCCGCGCCGGGATTCCACCTTTTTCTCTTCGGGCGTGGCGACACCCTCGGCGGCCAGCGCTGCGGCCGGGGCCGCCTCGGTCGGGACCGTTGCCTCCGCACTTGCCGCCGGGCTCTTCTTGCGGCCGCGCCGCCGGCGTTTCTTCTTGGCCGGGGGCGCGCCGTCGCCGGCGGGGGCCGGCGCGGCCTCGGCGTCGGCTTCCCCGGCAGCGGCTGCGCCGCCGGTTGCCGCCGCTGCCGCGGGCTCGGCCGTGCGTGTCGTCGTCAAAGCCGCCCTTCTTCTTGCGCCGCCGCTTGCGTTTCTTTTTCGCCGCATCCTCTGGGTGCTCCGGGGTGCTGGCCGCGGCGGCCACTTCGGGGAGATCCTCTTCGTCGTCCCGGTCTGCCGCCCGCTGCCCCTTCTCCGGCATCGCCGTGACCCTGGCCTCGACGTACTCGGCGGCAGCCTTCTCCTTCTCGCGTTTCTGCAGGATGATCTCGACCTGGTCGGCGAGGAAGGAGGTGCGCCCGGTGATCTGGATGTCGGCCTGGTAGCGGCGCTCCATCTCCACCAGTTCCTCGCGCTTCTCGTTGAGCAGGAAGCTGGCGACCTCGCGGGCCATCTGGGCCTCGGCCTCGGCGATCTGCCCCTTGGCCAGGCCGGCGTGCAGACGGCGCAGCACCGACACGGCCAGCGTCTCGACGCTGCGGATCTGCCCGGCCCCCTGGCAATGCGGGCAGATGCGGAAAGCCCCTTCGGTCAGGGCCGGCTTGATCCGCTGGCGGCTCATCTCGAGCATGCCGAACTGGCTGATGTGGCCGATGGTGATGCGCGCCTTGTCACGGGCGACCGCTTCCTTGAGGCGGTCCTCGACCTGACGGTTGTGCTTGCGATCGCGCATGTCGATGAAGTCGATGACGATCAGCCCGCCCAGGTCGCGCAGGCGCAGCTGGCGGGCCACCTCCTCGGCGGCTTCAAGGTTGGTGCGGGTGGCGGTCGCCTCGACGTTGGTCTCGCCGGCCATCTTGCCACTGTTGACGTCGATGGCCACCAGCGCCTCGGTGGTGTCGATGACGATGGAGCCGCCGGAGGGAAGGGCCACCTTGTTGCGGCTGATGGTCTCGATCTGCTCCTCGATCTGGTAACGGGAGAAGATCGGCCGGCGTTCCTGGTGCAGCTTGACCAGCCCGACATGGTCGGGCATCACCACCTCGAAGAATTCGCGGGCCTCGCGGTACACCTCGGGGTCATCGATCAGCACCTCGTCCATGTCGGTGGTGAAGTAGTCGCGGATCGAGCGGATCACCAGGTTCGATTCCTTGTAGATCAGCGCCGGTGCCTTGACCTTCTTCTCCAGCGTCTCGATGTTCTCGTAAAGGCGCATGAGATACTGGTAATCGCGCTCCAGTTCCTCGCGGGTCTGGTCCAGCGCCGCGGTGCGTACGATGCAACCGACATTTTCGGGGAGGTCAAGGGAGGAAAGCGCCTTCTTCATCTGCTTGCGCTGCTTGTCGTCTTCGGCCTTGCGCGAAACGCCGCGGGTCGGCGTGCCGGGCATCAACACCATGTAGCGCCCGGCCAGCGACACGAAGGTGGTCAGCGCCGCCCCCTTGGTACCGCGCTCTTCCTTGACGATCTGCACCAGGATCTCCTGGCCGCGGTGCAACAGCTCGTTGATGCGCGGCCGCCCGCCCGCTTTCAGCTCGGGTTTGATCACGGCGGCGTTGATTTCGTCGCTTTGCAAGAAGCCGAGGCGCTCGGCGCCGTAATCGACAAAGGCGGCCTGCAGTCCGGGTTCCACCCGGACCACTGCCGCCTTGTAAATATTTCCCTTGGTTGGTTCGCGACCGGCGATCTCGACACCGAGTTCGGTGAGGATGCCGTTCTCAACGATGGCCACCCGGTTTTCCTCGGGATGGGTGGCATTGATCAACATCTTCTTCGACATGCAAATTCTTTCCGACAGCCGCGCGCGACCGCCTCAAAAGGGGGATGGGCCGGCCCTGACGCCCGCTCGACCGGGGAGCATCGCTCACCCGGGAGCCGTGACGGTCGTCAGGACGTGCAGCCGTGAAATTCTGCGCCGCGCAGCCCACAACGGGCGTTACGGCTTTCGTTGCCCCCGGCTCGCTCAGGGGGCGAAACTTCGTAAATATAGCAGGGTGGCAGAGTTAAGCAAATTCGGGAGGGATGACGGCGTATTTGATGCGACTGAGTGCCGGGCGATGAGCGTGATCTGTGATCGTGTGATCCGGCTGTGACCGGGCAGGATCTTGCTCATCGCATAGTCTTTCGGATTACGAGTCACTTCACTGACACCGCCAACGCCTTCTTTAATCCAGCTGCGCATCGATGAAGTCGAAGTCGATCTGCTCTTCCGCCAGCTTCTGTACCAGGGTGATCTTCTCCGTATCCTCGGCGGTGATCTTCGAGACATCCTCATTGATGGTGCGGAACGCCTCGGCGGTGCTGCGCTCGAAGCGCATGAACGGCAGGTCGCTGTCGTCGAGCACTTCCTGGACGATGCGGGCTACCGGGCTCAGGCCGGGGATGACGATGCCGACCAGTTTCGCGCGATATTCGGGGATGTGGTAGAGGGAGGCCATCAGCACCAGCAGCTCGTCGCGGCTGCTGGTCACCAGCAGCAGGGAGTTGGGCTCCAGCATCTCCACGACTTTCTGGGCCGATGCGGCGCCGAGCTGGATGTTGTGGATGATACGCCTGGCCTGCTCGCGAGTGGCGCGCAGTGGCAGGTCGAGCAGTTTGGCGATGTGCTGCAGGGTCGGGCCGGCCAGGATCGGCGAGTAGTTGAAGCCGCCGTGAACCTTGACGCCGTGGGGTGCGGCGGCCATCGCCAGATAGTGCAGGGTTCGCTCGCGCTTGTCGGCGATCAGCTTGTTCGGCATGATCAGGCGCACGCTGGCCCCGGCTTCGCGGTAGAGGGCGAAGTTGAGGGCGACGTCGTCGATGACGTGGCCGATGCCGCCACCGGAGATCATCATCACCGGCGCGTCGATCAGGCGGGCGACGCGGGCGTTGCTTAAGCCCAGCACTGAGCCGACGCCGCTGTGGCCGGCCCCCTCGATGATCAGAAAGTCGCAGCTCCGGTCCAGTTCATCGACCGCCTTGAGCAGCTGGGCTTCGAGCAGGCCGGCCGACAGTTTGCCGTCGAGCAGCTGGCGGGTGGTTTCCGGCTGCAGGACCACCGGCGACATCAGCGCCAGCTGTCGCTCCATCCCGTAGACCCCGGCAATCAGGGCGGCGTCCTTGTCGGCCCAGACCTCGCCGACCTTGACCGGCTTCGGCCCGACCGGCTTGATGAAGCCGATCCGTTGGTACTTTTTGCGGGCCAGGTGCATGAGCGACAGGCTGGTGGTGGTCTTGCCACAGTTCTGGCCGGTGGCGGCGATGAAGATCTTGCGGGCCATGGGGGCTCCTTTCAGGCCGCTATTGCTTTGCGTTGTTGAGCTTCCCACCCTTTGCAGGCCAGCCCGACGATTTTTGGTATCGGTTTGCTGCCGCTGCGGTAGTGGGCCACCATGCGGCGCGACAGGCCAAGACACTCGGCGGCCTTGCTCAGGGAAAGATGATTGCGCTTGATCCACAGATCGAACTCGGTCGGCGTCGGCAAGCCGGCCTGCTCCCGGCACAGATCATACAAGAGATCGGCGCCGAGATCGACTTCGTCACTCCAGGTGATACTGTGCCCCCATAAGCCGACCTGGGCGTTGGCAAAGAAAGCCGGGTCGCTCAGCGGGGCGAGTACCTGGAAACGCTTGGCCGACTGGCTGATGTCAACGCAGTAGTTCTCGTTGGTGCTCCAGAAGATTTCGAGACAGGGCGGGGCCTTGGCGGCGACGCGCATGATGCAGGGGGCTTTCATCGGTGGATTTCCTCCCAACGGGTTTGCAGTAACAGCCGGTTGTCCTTTGCCCACGCCAGGGCCACCTTGAGACGTCGGCCAGGTGGTGCCGATCCAGCGATGATGGCCAGCGAATCGATGGCGATCGAGCAACGCTGCCCATCGCGGAAAATCACGTGAAAATGCGGGGGCAAATGATCCCGCGGATTGATCACGATGGCGCAGTCGTCAAAGATCTTGATCGTCGGCATGGAGCAAGATTAGTGTAATGATTGCACCATGTCAAGGGCCCTGGCAACCATGAACAGCGATATGAAGGCTGTCCCGCAGCCCGTCCCTTATGCTATAACCAGCCCATGCTTCAGTTGATCAACGTCACCAAGAGTTTCGCCGGCCAGACCGTGCTCAATGCCGTCGATTGGCACCTGCGCCCGGGCGAGCGGGTCGGCCTGTGCGGCGAGAACGGCGCCGGCAAGACCACCTTGCTGCGCCTGCTGGCCGGTCAGCACGAAGCCGACACCGGCACCATCTCGATAGCCCGCGGCACCCTGGTCGGCTACCTGCCGCAGGACGGCCTGGAGCATGCCGGGCGCAGCCTCTTTGCCGAGGCGCGCAGCGCCCTCGACCAGCTGTTGGCCATCGAGGCGGAAATTGCCGTATTGGAGGAGCGCATCAGTCGCAGCCACCTTGCGGCCGACCTCGACCGCTACGCCCATCTTCAGGAGGAATTCCTGCAGCGCGGCGGCTATGCCATGGAGGCCGAGGTGGCCCGGGTCCTCAAGGGGCTCGGTTTTTCGGAGGCCGACCGCGACAAGCCGTGCGAGCACTTCTCGGGCGGTTGGCAGATGCGCATTGCCCTGGCCAAGCTGCTGCTGCGCCGGCCGAACCTGCTGCTGCTCGACGAGCCGACCAACCATCTCGACCTCCCCGCCCGCGACTGGCTGGAAGAGTATCTGGCCAACTACCCGTTCACCGTGGTGCTCGTCTCCCACGACCGCTTCTTCCTTGACCAGGTGGTCACCAAAATCGTCGAAATCTGGCACGCCAAACTGGCTGACTATCCCGGTAGCTACTCCCGCTACCTCACCGCACGCGACGAAAAGGTGGCTGCTCTGCGCGAAGCCAAACGCCGCCAGGACGAGGAGATCGCCAAGATCGAGGCGTTCATCAACAAGTTTCGCTACAACAACATCAAGGCACCGCTGGTGCAGAGCCGCATCAAGCAGTTGGAGAAGATCGAGCGCATCGACCTCCCCCCCGAACGCAAGCGCATCGCCTTCCAGTTTCCGGTCCCGCCCAAGGGCGGGCGCCTGGCGGTGCAGCTCCACCGGGTGAGCCACGGCTATGGCGCACACACGGTGCTTGGCAACGTCGAACTGGCCGTCGAACGCGGCGAGCGGGTGGCCCTGGTCGGCGCCAACGGCGCCGGCAAGTCGACGCTGATGCGCCTGCTGGCCGGGGTCGAAACACCTCTTGAAGGGAAGCGCGAGGAAGGGGCGGGGCTGGTGCTGGCCTACTTCGCCCAGGACCAGGCCAACACCCTCGATGGGCAGCTGACGGTGCTGGAGCAGATCACCCGGGTTGCCCCCTTCGACATGGTGCCGAAATTGCGCAACCTGCTCGGCGCCTTCCTCTTCCATGGCGACGATGTCCACAAGAAGGTCAGTGTCCTCTCCGGCGGCGAGCGCAACCGCCTGGCCCTGGCCATCCTGCTGCTCAAGCCCGCCAACCTGCTGCTCCTCGACGAGCCGACCAACCACCTCGACCTGCAGTCCAAGGAAGTCCTGCTCGATGCGCTCAAGGGCTATCAGGGGACGCTGGTTTTCGTCTCCCACGACCGCTACTTCGTCGATGCCCTGGCGACACGGGTGGTCGAGGTCGCCAGCGGGGAGGCCACCGCCTATCTCGGCAACTACGAGGATTTCCTGCGCGCGAAGGGGGGGGAGGGGCATTCAAGCCTGCGGGTCGAGACGACGGTTGCGTCCAGGCCCGTGCCGGTTGCCGACGACAAGGCCGCGCGGATCGCCTCCCACGCCGAGCGCAAGGCGGTCCAGCGCGAGGCCCAGCGGCGTGAGAAGCAGCTGGCCGAGGTCGAAGCGCGGATTGCCGAACTCGAAGAAGCGCTGGCCGAGCTGGTGAAGGAGATGCAGGATCCGGCCATGGCCACCGACCATACCCGGTTGTACCCGCTGATCGACCGGCATGGCGCACTGCAGGCCGAACTGGATAAGTGCCTGGCTCAGTGGGAGGCCCTGCAGGAGGAAGCGGCGGCAGGGGGGAGGGGTGAGCCGCCTGTTCGTCATTACCATCGCCAGCGAGAAGGGCGGGGTGGGCAAGACCACCATTGCCACCAACCTGGCGGTCTACCTCAAGGCGCTGCACGAGGACGTGCCGGTCACCATCGCCTCCTTCGACAATCACTTCAGTATCGACCAGATGTTCGCCCTCGGCCCGCGTCCTTCGGCGGGAATGACCGAACTGATGCAGGGGACGCCGCCGCCCGATCTGGTCCGCCTCGGCCAGTACGGCGTGCAGTACATCGCCTCGGCCCGCCGCCTGGTCCATCCCGCTGCCGGGCCGGCCATCCTGCGCGGCCGCCTCGATGCCCTGGCTCTGGAAGGGATCCTGATTCTCGACACCCGGCCGATCCTCGACTGGTTCACCGAGGCCGCCCTGCTCGCCGCCGACTTGGTGCTGACTCCGGTCAAGGACCGGGCCGCTCTGGTCAATGCCGCCGCCCTGCGCGAGGTGCTGCAGATGGCGGGGCGCACTGAGCGGCTCTGGCTGGTGCCGAGCCTGGTGGACGTGCGGGCCAGGCTCAACCGCGAGATCACGGTCGCCGATTTTCTTGTCTATGCCGCCCGCGAGCGCGAGTACCAGGTGACCGAGCTGATGATCAGCAAGAGTCCCCGCGTGGAGAGCCTGGCGTCCGGTGTCTCGACCCGCATCCGGCCGGTACTGACTCACGCCCGGCAGACCGCGGTGCACGGGCAAATGCGCCAGTTGGCCGAATTCGTTCTGGCCCGGCGCGCCGCCGGTTGTTCCCTGGCTGAAAACAGTGTCCCTGTCGCTGGCGCGACCCTTCCAGAGCGGCGGTTGGTCGTGGCCTGTCCGGTCTGTGCCGGGCCGGCGGCGGGCATGGCCGGGCATCCGTTCTTCGATCTGCGCAGCCGCCGCCGCGGACTGCTCCATCCAGAATGTCTCGAGCTGTTGATGGAAGACAGCGAATGCAGTCCACGCTCCGAGTCGGATGAATTGCTGGTGCTGGAGTGGACCGGTCCTGGCATGCTCGATGAGGGCGCGAGTCTGCGATTGCACCGGTTCGACGCGAACGACCGCCTGGTCGTCTCGGAACCGGCCTCCGATTCCGGCCGGTTCCGCGTGGCGCTCGAAGGTCTGACCGGGCGTGAATGGCAGGCGACCACGCGCGAGTGGATCCTGTTGAGCGGCGAGGTCCGTCCGTTTGCCGAGTTGTCCAGTCAGGCCGCCCGGCGGATTGTTGCCGTCCGGCGGCGCGCGGTGTTGCGTGAACTGGCGGGTAAAGACCGATGACGGGAGGTGTCTGGTGAAGCCGGCAAACTTTCGCGATCTGATGCGGCTGGTCCATGGTTTCGAGGCGGCCAAGATTTTCCTGGTGGCCAACGATCTGATGCTGTTCCGGCATCTCGACAGGGAGCGCCCGGCGGCCGACGTGGCGGGTGAACTCGGGGTGGATGCTCGAGCCCTGGAACTGCTGATGAACGCACTGGTGGCCATGGGGTTGCTGGAGAGGACTGCCGGGGGGTTTTGCAATGCTCCGGTTGCTGCCGCGCACTTGGCCGGCGACGGCTATCGCGGCCATATCTTCCGGCATGTCCACCACTGTTGGGATTCGTGGAACGATCTGGCCGGGGTAATCCGACGGGGCGGCCCCGACCTGGTGCGCGAGTCGGTGATCCTTCACGACGAGCAGGAGTGGAACCGCGATTTCATCCGCGGCATGGATGACGTCACCCGTGAACTCGCCCCCCAGGTGGTCGCGCAACTCGATCTTGGCAGCGCGCGGCGTCTGCTCGACATCGGCGGTGGCCCGGGCACCTACGCCCAGGCATTTCTGGGGGCGTATCCGCAACTTGCCGAAGTCACGATTTTCGATCTGCCCCTGGCCCTGGCCGTGGCTGCCGAGCGTCTCGAAAATTTTGGCCGCCGCGCCGCCGTCCGCTTCCATGCCGGGGATTTTCACCAGGTTCCGTTTGGCAACGGTTACGATGTGGTCTGGATTTCCCAGGTGTTGCACTCGCAGGATGAAGCCGGCTGCCGCCGGTTGATCGACAAGGCGGCCGCGGCACTGGCGCCGGGAGGCCGGCTCATCGTTCACGAATTCCTGCTTGACGACAGCCGCAGCCAGCCGCTGACCGCTGCCCTGTTTGCCGTGCACATGCTGGTGATGACCGCCGGCGGGCGGGCCTACAGCGGTGCCGAGGTTGCCGGCTGGTTGCGTGAGTGCGGACTCGTCGATATCGAGATCCGCAAGGTGAGCGACGACACTGGCGTGGTACAGGGGAAGAAGCCGGCAGGCTAGATGCGAGATGCGAGAGGCGAGATAGTCCTGGCCGGGTTCTCGTTTCCCGTTTCTCGCTACTGCGGTTTTCCCGGCATTGTTCTTGACACGATTGCTCAAATATTTTAAACAGTTAGTTCAGGGATGAGAGCTTGCCCCCCTACCCGAGGATATCAGGATGATCCTGCTGCCGCGCGGCAACCCGGTCAAGGAGAATGTCAACCCCGGCAAGGTGAACCTGCCGGGTGCCCTGGCCAAGCTGCGCCAGGGACAGTTCTCGGGCTATCTGCGTTTCGAATTTACCGACGGCACCGGCATCTTCATCTTCCAGTCCGGGCGCCTGGTCAGTGCCTTGTACGAGACGCCCCGCGACAACCTGATTGCCTATGATGCCATCGCCCGGACCTTCCAGGAAGCAATCAGGGGCGATGGCCGCCTCGATATCTACCGGCTCTCCCCGACCTTGGCCTTCAGTATCCATGCCCTGCTGCATGGCGAGGTGCTGCATCGCGGCCAGGATCTGCAGCTGATCGATATCCGCTCCCTGCTGACCCGGATGCGCGACGAGCAGCTTAGCGGCTGTCTGCGCATCTACTCGCACGAACACATCGCCCTGATTTTCTACCGCGACGGCAAGCCCCTCGGTTTCTTCCACGACGGCTCGACGGATATCGAGACCACTGCCGACATCTCGATGTCGGTCGCCCGCGAGCCGGACGCCAAGGTCGATGTGCTGGTGACCCGCGGGGATACCGAGAATTTGCTGGCCGATCTGATGGAAACGGTCAATATTGCCGGACTCTGGGGCAAGGCCGTCGGTGAGCGCCAGCGTCAGCGCGAGGAGCAGGAGAACGCCGCCAGCCGGACCCTGGTGGCGGGGCCGAGCAAAATCGAACAGATGCTCGACGAGATGAAGAACGGCGCCAGAGCCCTGCTCAACGGTCCTTGAGCCGATGCCGGCGGCTGTTCAGGCCGCCTTTTTCACTTTCTAAGGAGGTTTGACCCATGGAGTCGATGCAACTTGCTGGCCTGTATCTCGGTGGGTGCCACCTTCCTCTATCCCGCCAAGCTGTTGCGCTGAACGTGGCAGGAACGTGATGCTCTCGCCTGCCATCGATCGCCTGATCCGTACCGCTCTCGAGGAGGATATCGGTCCTGGTGACGTCACCACGGCCGCTACCATCCCCCCGGGGACGATGGCCCGCGCCGAACTGGTGGCCAAGGAGGATTTCGTTCTCGCCGGCATCGCCGTGGCCCGGCGCGTTTTTGAACTGCTCGATGCCCAGGTGGCGTTCGAAGCGTTGATCAAGGACGGCCAGACGGTCAAGCGCGGCGAGGTGCTGGCCTGGTTGAAGGGGGATGCTGCCAGCCTGCTGCAGGGGGAGCGTGTGGCGCTTAACCTGTTGCAGCGAATGAGCGGGGTGGCAACCCTCACAAGCGCTTTCGTCCGGGAGGCCGAGGGGACCGGCGCGACCGTCGTCGATACCCGCAAGACCACGCCGGGGCTGCGGGTCCTGGAAAAGTACGCGGTGCGCGTCGGTGGCGGCGGTAACCACCGCATGGCCCTTTACGACGGTGTGCTGATCAAGGAGAATCATGTCGCGGCCGCCGGCGGCATCACCGCCGCCGTGAGCCGTGCCCGTCGGTACGCGCCGCACACGCTCAAGATCGAGGTGGAGGTGCGCAACCTGGAGGAGGTCGCCGAGGCGCTCGCCGCCGGTGCCGACATCCTGCTGCTCGACAACATGGGGCTCGGGCAACTGGAGGCTGCGGTCAAACTGGTCGGCGGGCGGGCCATGACCGAGGCGTCGGGGGGGGTCAACCTTGACACCGTCCGGGCGATCGCCGAAACCGGTGTCGACCTGATCTCGGTCGGAGCGCTGACCCACTCCTACCGCTCCGTCGACATTTCCATGCTGTTCGTCTGAAGGAGCCGTACCCCTTTGTCTATGACTGCGAGCGGCACGCGCGAAACCATTCTCGACCTTTTTCGCCAGGCGCCCGGCGGGTATCTTTCCGGGGCGCGGCTGAGCGAGAGGCTCGGTGTGTCGCGCACCGCGGTCTGGAAGCAGATCAAACAGCTGCGCCAGCTCGGCTACCGGATCGAGGCGTTGCCCTCACGGGGCTATCAGTTGTGCGCCGCACCCGATCTGCCGCTGGCCGAGGAGTTGCGCCGGGGCTTGACGGCACGCATCGTCGGTCGCGAGATCCGCTACCTGGCCGAGACCGATTCGACCAATCGGCAGGCCTGCGCCCTGGGCGAGGCCGGCGCCGCCGAGGGGCTGGTGGTCATCGCCGACCGGCAGAGCGCCGGCAAGGGCCGCCTGGGGCGTACCTGGACGTCCCCGCCGGGGGTCAATCTCTATCTGTCGGTGTTGCTGCGCCCACCCTTGCCGCCGCAGGCTGCGCCGCAGCTCACCTTCCTGTCGGCCCTGGCGGTCAGTCGCGCCATTGTGGCGGTCAGCGGTCTTGAGCCGACCCACAAGTGGCCGAACGACATCCTCCTGGGCGGGTGCAAGGTAGCCGGCCTGCTCAATGAAATGAGTGCGGAGTCCGACCGGATCCGCTTTGTCGTGCTTGGCATCGGCGTCAATCTCAACATGACCGTTGACCAGTTCCCGGACGATCTGCGCACTCCCGCGACCTCGCTGCTGCTGGCCGGGGGGGCGCCGGTTGCGCGGGCCGCTTTCGGCAGGGTGCTGCTGGAACAGCTCGACACCTTGTATGCCGAGTACCTGCGCCACGGGCCGGCCCCGGTGCTCGCGGCCTGGGAAGCCCGTTGCGACCTGGTCGGCAAGCAGGTCGAGGTCGATGGCCAGGGAGCGCCACTGCGCGGCATGGTTGCCGGCATCGACCGCGACGGCGCCCTGCTGCTGACCCTGGCGGACGGGACGACGGAGCGGGTGCTGGCGGGGGATGTAAGACAGTGCTGAGTAGCTGAGAACGAGTGAGGAGTGCGAAGCGAGAAATGAGAATTCAGAATTGAGAGGTCGAGATTGAATCAATTCGCGATTGATCAAATTTAGGCTCATCGCACGTTTCAGCGACTCACGCTCATCGATCAGGACTGATTTATGCTCCTAGTCATCGACATCGGCAATACCAACACGGTGTTCGGCCTTTACCGGGGTGAGGAACTGGTGCACAGCTGGCGCCTGCACACCGACAAAGCCCAAACCGCCGACGAATGGGCGATGACGGTCCATGGGCTGTTCACCCTGGCCGACCTGGATTTTTCCGATGTCGAGGGCGTGATCATCGCGTGCGTGGTGCCGCCGGTGCTCATTGCCATCGAGGAGCTGTGCCGCACTTATTTGCGGTGTGAACCATGTGTGGTCGGGCCCGACCTCGGCATCGGCATGCCGATCCTCTACGAAAATCCGCGCGAGGTCGGCGCCGATCGCATCGTCAACGCGGTGGCCGCCTACGCCCGCAAGGGCCGGAGCCTGATCGTCGTCGATTTCGGCACGGCCACGACCTTCGATGTCATTAGCGCGCAAGGCGAATATCTCGGCGGTGCGATTGCTCCTGGCCTGGGCATTTCGGCGGAAGCTCTCTGCCAGCGGGCCAGCAAGCTGCCGCGGGTGGAAATTGCCTGCCCTCCCCAGGTGATCGCCAGAAACACGGTCACCAGCATCCAGGCCGGGCTCTTTTACGGCTACCTCGGCCTGGTCGACGGGATTGTCGCGCGCATGAAGCAGGAGTTGCGCGAAGAGCCGTATGTGCTGGCCACCGGCGGTCTGGCCGGCCTGATTGCGCCGCACAGCCAGACCATCGATGAGGTCGACCCGAACCTGACCCTGGAAGGGCTGCGGATCATTTTCGAACGGAACCGACCAATGTCGGGGCGCTGAAATCGATAGTTCGCCATTTCGACCAAAGCAAGAAGTCTGGAGAGACTTGCGGCGACAGGTCTCTCCCTGGCGGTTGAGATGACATCTGGAATAGTCAGAATAAGAAGGAAGATATTTGTGCATTTCCCATTTGCGGAAGGAAAGGAGAGAACATGCTGAACTTCGAGACGGTCAAGGTGCGCAACGTGGGGATCGTGGGGCAGGGCGACGCCGGCAAGACCTCGCTGGTCGAGGCGATCCTCTTCAATACCGGGATGACCGATCGCCTGGGCAGGGTCGATGATGGCTCTTCCAATATGGACTTCGAGCCCGAAGAAGTCCGTCGCAAGATCACCATCTCCTCCAAGCTGCACCACTGCGAGTGGCAGGGCCACGACCTGCACATCGTCGACACCCCCGGCTACACCAACTTTCTGCACGACACCCGCGCCTGCATGCGTGTCCTCGGCGGGGCGGTGATGATGGTTTCGGCGGTCGACGGCGTCAAGGCCCAGACCCAGACGATCTGGAAGTGGGCCGAGGAGTTCGAGGTTCCGCGGATTGTCTTCATCAATAAGCTCGATCGGGAGCGTGCCGACTTTCTCAAGACCATTGACGACCTGGAGAAGTCACTCAAGGCCAAGACGGTGGCGGTCAACATGCCGCTGGGTCTGGAGGCCGACTTCAAGGGGATCATCGACCTGGTGCGGATGAAGGCGCGGGTCTTTCAGTTCGACCACAAGGGGACCTACCAGGAGACCGAGATTCCCGCCGACTACCTTGACGAGGCCGGGCGGATGCGGACCCTGCTGCTGGAATCGTGCGCCGATACCGACGATGCGCTGATGGAGAAGTACCTGGAGACCGAGGAACTGGAACTCGAGGAGATCCTCAAGGCGCTGCGCGAGGGGACGCTGACCGGGCGGTTCGTGCCGGTGATGTGCGGCAGCGCTTCGCTCAACATCGGCATCCGCCAACTGCTCGACTACATAGTCAAGTGCCTGCCGTCGCCGGTCGACCGTGGCACCCAGTACGGCACCAACCCGAAAACCGGCGAGCAAGAGGCCCGCAAGGCCGACCGCAGCGAGCCGTTCTCGGCCATGGTCTTCAAGACCATCAGCGACCCGTTCACCGGCAAGCTGACCCTGTTTCGTGTCTACTCCGGGGTTGTCAAGTCCGACTCCACGGTATTCAACCCGAACAAGGACACCAGCGAGCGTCTCGGCCAGATTCTGGTCCCCGAGGGGAAAAAGTACAAGCCGGTCGGCGAGGCGGTCACTGGCGACATCGTGGCGGTGGCCAAGCTCAAGGAGACCACCACCGGCGACACCCTGTGCGATGGGGCCAGGCCGATCATCTTCACCAATCCGGTGGTCTTCAAGCCGGTGATCTCCTTCGCTCTGGCTCCTAAGAGCAAAGGCGACGAGGATAAGATTTTCTCGGGTCTGCAGCGCCTCACCGAGGAGGATTCGGCCCTGAACATCCAACGCGACGTCGAGACCAAGGAAATGATTATCTCCGGCATGGGGCAGGTGCACGTCGAGGTGGCGGTGGAGAAGCTCAAACGCAAGTTCGGCGTCGAGGTGCTCCTCAAGGAGCCGAAGGTACCCTACCGCGAGACGATCAAGAAGAAGGTCGAACAGCACTACCGGCACAAGAAGCAGTCCGGCGGGCGCGGTCAGTTCGCCGACGTGCACATCAAGCTGGAGCCGCTGCCGCGCGGCAGCGGCTATGAATTCGTCGACGCCGTTGTCGGCGGGGTAGTGCCGCGCCAGTACATCCCGGCGGTCGACAAGGGGATTCACGAGTCGATGCGCAAGGGATGGCTCGGCGGCTTCCCGGTGCAGGATTTCCGCGTGACTCTTTACGATGGCCAGTACCACTCGGTCGACTCCTCGGAAATGGCGTTCAAGATCGCCGGGTCGATGGCTTTCAAGAAGGCCAGCGAGGCCGCCAATCCGGTATTGCTCGAGCCGGTCATGGTCATGGAGATCACCGTTCCCGACGAATGCGTCGGCGACGTCATCGGCGACATGAACTCGCGGCGCGGCCGGGTGCTCGGTGTCGATCCGCAGGCCTCCAACCAGGTGGTCAGGGTCCAGGTGCCGATGGCCGAGGTCCTCAAGTACGCGCCGGAACTGCGCTCGATGACCTCCGACCGCGGCCTGTTCACCATGGAGTTCGATCACTACGACGAGGTGCCTTCGCACCTGACCGCGAAATTGCTCGAAGGGTTCAAGCGCGAGGCCGACGAGGAATAACCCACGGCGAGGAGACGGACCATGGCCGATAAGGATGATTTCAAGTTTGACGATGACGATACCTTTCCGGAGACCGATCTGAGCGGGGCTTTTTCCGAGGGGGAGCAGTCTGTGCCCGAGCAACCGGAGTACCCGATGACGATCAAGAAATCGGGGGGGTCGAAGACCAAGTTGCTCCTCTTGCTCCTGCTGGTGGTGGCCGGCGGCGGGGCCTACTATTTCTTCATGATGGAGGAGCCGGCGCCACCGCCACCCCCGCCGAAGCAGGCTGTGGTTGTGGCTCCGGCCCCGCCGGCGTCTCCGGCTGCTGCCCCCGCGGCGCCGGCAGCAGCTCCGGCGACGGTAGCGGTCGTCCCGCCACCTCCGCCGACCGCCCCGGTTCCGGTCCCGGCGAAACCCGCAGCCGCGGTGGTGCCGCCACCCGCCAAGCCTGAGGCCAAGCCCGCCACGGTTGCCGCCCCAGCCCCGGCCAAACCGGCCCCGGTGGCGGTCGCCGCCCCGGCCCCGGTCAAACCGGCCGAAAGCAAGACTGCCCCGGCCGTGGCCGGCGGGCCCTGGCTGGTCGAAGCCGGCACCTTCCTGAATGCTTCGGCGCTCAAGGCCGCGGAAAAGAAAATCCGCGGACTCGGTTACGAGCCACAGATCACGACCACCCAGAAGAGTGTGCGCATGACCCGCCTGCGCCTCGGTTCTTTCCCTGAAGGCGAAGTCAAGGAAGCCCTGGCCTATGCCCGCGGGATCGCGCCGGATGCCTTTGCCCTGCGCTCCGGCGAGACGTTCACGGTCTACGCGGGAACCTTCACCAATCCGCAGAACATCCGTGAGATGACCCAGCGTCTGGTTGGCGAGGGAGTCCAGGTCGAGGAGGAGCTCCTCGAAGTGAAACGGACCATCAGCCTGGTGCGGTTTGGAGGCTTCGCGAATCAGGGCGCGGCGGCAGAGGCGGCAACCCGTGCCCGCAAGGCCGGCATTGCCGCCGAGGTGGTCAACCCGCGTTGACATGACGGCAAAATGATAAGCCAGCCTGACAGCAGTACCGTGCGCCTGAAGGTTTCTCCTCAGGTGGCACGCATTGTCGGCCCGGGGGCTCCCCGCGAGGTACAGTTGGCTGCCGCGCGGGGAGCCCTCCCCCTTTCCGCGGCCGACCTGCTGACCGCACTCTGTTTTCTGTGCGCCAGTCCGGACGCGGAATTGAAGAGCGGGGCCGTCCGGACGCTGCGCACCCTGCCGTCGCAGATTCTCCTGCCGGTCGTTGAAGACCCGGCCCTGCATCCGCGCTTGCTTGAACTGCTGGCTCGCGTCCGCTTGACAGAGGTCATGCTGATGGAGCGGATCATCATGCATCCGGCGGTGGGCGACGCGACCTTGCTGTATCTGGCCGAACGGGCCGAGCAGCCGGTGCTCGAGCGCCTGGCCGACAACCAGATGCGGCTCACGACGGCCATTGTCGAAGCCATTGTCGCCAACCCGCACGCCGAGCGGGTCCTGAAGTCCCGCCTGGGCTGGCGCGAAGCATCCGAAGCGGAGGTCGAAGAGGAAGACGGTGCGCCCGAGGAGGAGCTTCTGGAGGCTTTTCCCGAAGCGGTGGATGGTGATCCCGACGAGATCGAGGATGTTCCGGACGAGGAGATCGAGGCGCGGCTCCAGGCAGCCGAGGAAAAAGGCGTGGCGAAGCACCAGCTGGTGATGGAGTTGAAAGTTTCAGAAAAGATCAAGATCGCCATGTCCGGGGACAAGGAGTGGCGCAAGATCCTGATCAAGGATCCGAACAAGCTGGTGCACGGGGCGGTGCTCAAGAACGGGCGGGTCACCGAGGGGGAAGTGCTCATGGTCGCCAAGAACAAGACGGCCAGCGACGAGTTGATCCGCCTGGTTCTGCTCAACCGCGACTGGATGAAGAATTACGAGATTCGCCGGGCGCTGGTGAGTCATCCCAAAACGCCGCTGCCTAAGGCGCTGCGCTTCATCGGCGACTTGTCGCTGCGTGACCTCAAGAACCTGATGCGCAGCCGCAACGTCTCCAACGCCATTGCCACCACGGCCCGCAAGGAAGTGGAGCGCAAGATGAAGCGGGGCGGTTAGAGGCAGCCTCCAGCCCCGCAGCCAAACAGGATCAAACATGTCCAAACAAGGTGTGACGGAGGGAGAGCAGTGAGCGAGGGCGGTTTCCGTATCGGCGTACTGACGCTCTCCGACAAGGGGGCGCGCGGCGAGCGCGAGGACGAGAGCGGCCGCGTGCTTGGCGAGATGGTCGCCAGTCTCGGCACGGTCGAGCGCTATGCGGTCATCCCCGATGAACTGCAGCAGATCATTGCGACCCTGACCGCCTGGGTCGATGTGGACCGCCTCGACCTGATCCTGACCACCGGCGGCACCGGGCTCTCCCCCCGCGATGTCACCCCCCAGGCAACCCTGCGCGTCATCGACTACCCGGTGCCGGGGCTGGCCGAGGCGATGCGCCTGCAAAGCCTGGCCAAAACCCCAAGTGCCATTCTGTCGCGCGCCGTGGCCGGCGTGCGCAGCCACACCCTCATTGTCAACCTCCCCGGCAGCCCGAAGGGGGTCAGGGAAAACCTCGAAGTGATCCTCCCCGTCCTTCCCCACGCCTTGGCCAAACTCCAGGGTGATCCAAGCGATTGTGGTCAATCCTGAAGACCAACCAAGATCAGAAACAGACAATTGACGCGGCGACGCAGAGACGCTGAGAGAATCGAAGGGCCAAACCTTTTTTGGCCGCAGAGCAAGTCGGATCAAACCGGATCAAGCAAAGTCTAAAAATACTGGTCTCAGTATACCCTGCATCTCCCTGCGAAAATGGATTTTCTCCGCGTCTCTGCGTCAATGGTGTGGTTTTTAGCTAGTGCCCGTGCGTGACCGTGCCGGCCAGGACGGCGGTGAGGATGCCGGCGACCAGGGCGAGACTGGCCGGCAGGCCGCGGCTGCGGTGAGATTCGGGGATCAGATCGGAAGCGGCGATATAGACGAAGGAACCACCGGCCATGGCCAGCAGGGCGCCGAGCAGTTGCGGGTCGAGGTCGCGGACGACCGCATAACTGGCCAAGGCGGCCAGCGGGGTGGCCAGGGCGACGAAACTGGTCAGCTGGATGGCCCGGCGGCGCGGCCAGCCGTAGTGCAGCAGGATCGCCAGCATGGCGATCCCCTCCGGGACCTCGTGGGCGATGACGCCGAGGGCTGCCAGCAGCCCGAGTTCGTGGCTGGCTTCGAAGCCGGTGCCGATGATCATGCCGTCGATGACCGAATGCAGCGCCATGCCGACGAACGCCACCATCCCCAGGGGGTGCGGGCGGGAACAGCAGCCGTCGTGACAGTCATCGACCGTCAGTTGAACATGGTGTTGCTCCTCATGGCCGGCGTGAATCAGCAGATGGTGTTCGAGGAAGTAGAAGAGAATGAACGCCAGCAGGATGAAGGCGGGGGAATGCGGGTTGAGCTCCAGCGCCTCCGGGAGGACGTGCAGGAAGCCGACGCCGAGCAGAACCCCGGCCGAATAGGAGACCAGACTGGACGAATAGCGCCGGCTCCACGCCTCCCGGGCGAGGATCAGTATCATCCCGGCAAAGGTCGCTACGCCGGCGATCCCGCCGTAGAGCAGGACATCCCACCACTGATCGTGCATCAACCGCTCCTTTCGCTGGCTGCGCAGCAGTATAGGGAGGAAGCGGAGGGCGCGCAAGCACGTAAGCTGTCATCTCGAGCGCGGCGAGAAATGACAATCCCTTTTGCCGGGCAAATCTGACCTGCGTCAAATTGCCGGATGAGTACTTTGTGCTAAACTGCTGCTAATTATTTGATCGCCTGTATGGATCGCCTCTGGGAACAGGGGCCTTCGGCAACGGGCCACGGACGCTTGCGAGGAGAGAAATGATGAAAAAACAGACATGGGGTTGGTTGGTGCCGTGCTTGGCCCTGGCGGCCCTGACGGCGATTGCCTGGCTGCCGGCGCAGAGTTCGGCGTCCAGTCACATGAAGGCGGCGAAAGCGGCCAAGATCAACAAGGACGACTGCTTCGGCTGTCACGAGGAAGTCGAACAACTGCACAAGGATTCGAAGCATGCCAAGCTCGGCTGCGAGACCTGCCATTCCGGCACCGACAAACACCTCGAAGATTCCGCCAACAAGCCAGTGACCAGTCTGGAACTGTCGACCTGCGGCGGCTGCCACAAGGACCAGTACGACAGCTTCTTCCGCATGAATTTCGACGCGCAGGCCCGCAAGGAGAAGGGGATCCCCACCGGCCGCTCGCCGATGCAGGACAAGCTCCTCGCCCCGCACGGCTTCACCAAGGAGCACAACGAGCCGCGCGCCCATCCGTTCATGGTCGTCGATCAATTCACCGTCGACCGCTTCGCCCGCGGCCGCTACCAGTTCAAGGACATGTTCGGCTACACCCGCCCCGGCAAGACCTGGGACGTGCTGGTCGACAATGGCGCCGACAAGCCCTATCCCCCGGACGTCTCGGCAGCGGCCGGCAACCCGGTCTGCCTGCAGTGCAAGACCTCCGACCTGATCTTCAAGTGGAAGTACATGGGTGACAAGGACCCGAAGGCCAAGTGGGACCGCACCTCCGACGTCAATGCCGTGGTCAAGGACGTCAACAACCCGGTCGGCTGCATCCAGTGCCACGATCCGCACGCCGCCAAGCCGCGCATCATCCGCGACGCCCTGATCGACGCCATCGAGCGCGACGGCGGCGCCCGCCCCTACGACGCCGACAAGGGCAAGGCGCGGGTTAACGTCAAGACCGTCAGCTTCCGCGACGGTTTCCGCAAGATCGGCCTGCTCGACAAGCCCAACTCCACCGTGCAGTGCGGCCAGTGCCACGTCGAGTACAACTGCAACGGCGGCTTCGAGCCGGTCAGCGGCGACAAGGTGACGTTTGCCGACCGCCGCACCAACCACTTCCCGCTGAAGAACGCCCTCGACTTGCTGGCTCACTACGACAACGTCAAGTTCCGCGACTTCAAGCATGCAGTCACCGGCGCCAGTCTGGTCAAGCTGCAGCACCCCGAAATGGAGACCTACTGGGGGAGCGTCCACGACAAGGCTGGCGTGACCTGCGCCGACTGCCACATGCCGAAAGAGAAGAACAAGGCCGGCAAGACCTTCACCGGGCACCAGGTGGTGCGGCCGAAGGACCATGTCAAGCAAAGCTGCCTGGGGTGCCATCCGAAGTCTTCGGCAGAGGAGAAGCTCTACCAGATCACCACGGTGCAGAACTACACCAAGGGGCGGATGCGCGAGACTGAAGCCGCCATCGGCAAGTTGATCGACACCTACGCCAAGGCCAAGGAGAAGGGGATCGCCGAGGAGACCCTGGCCAAGGCCCGCAAGCAGCATGAGATCGCCCACGTGCTGTGGGAGTGGTGGACCGCCGAGAACAGCGACGGCTGGCACAATCCGAAGCTGGCCCAGGACAGCCTGTTCCTGGCGATCGTCGAGGCCAACAAGGGAACCCAGCTGCTGAACGACGCCATCAACCCGCCGCCGGCACCGACTCCTGCGCCAGCCCCGGCCCCGGCCGCCAAGTAGCGGTCATCGCATCAGTACCCTGTAGTCAGCGGGGGCGCCGGCATGGCGCCCCCGCTTTTTTCACCCATCCACAGCTCCCTGTGGACAGCCTTGTGGAAGGAGCCATGCCGGCAACTCCAAGTGAGCGATGCACCGGGTTCGGTAGCAATCTGCCTAGAAAAAAGTCACGTCATTTGCGCTGACGGTATGGACCTCCGGCAACCTGCCAATTGACTTGTGCGGAACCCTGTGCTATCAGAAAAACTCATTGAAAACAGATTGTTATATTCTTCACCATAAGGAGCCGGCCATGCGCATTACCCCTGCCAGTGAACTCCAGGTCCGGATCGGCAAACTGCAGTCCCTCATGCCAAGGGACGGTCTCGACGCCATCCTGATGCTGCAGAACGCCGACCTTTTCTACTTCACCGGCACGGTCCAGCAAGGGATGCTCTACGTGCCGGCGAGTGGCGAAGCGTTGTACATGGTACGCAAGGACCACGGCCGCGCCCGCATGGAATCAGGGCTCAGGGAGGTCATCCCCTTCAAGAGCCCCAAGGATATCGGCGGAATCCTTGCCAGTTACGGCTATGCACAGCCGAAGCGCGCCGGCATGGAGCTGGACGTGGTGCCGGTGGAGCTCTATCAGCGCTTTGCCAAGGCGTTTGAAGGGTGCGAGATGGTCGGAGCGACCCACCTGATCCGCACCGTGCGGGCGGTCAAGTCGGAATACGAGATTTCCATCATGAAGGATGCCGCCCTGCAGAACGACCGTATCTTCCAGCGCGCTAAAGAAGTGATCCGCGAGGGGATGACCGACCTGGAACTGGCGGCGGAGCTGGAATTCTGTGCGCGCAAGCAGGGGCACCAGGGGGTCGTGCGCATGCGCGGCTTCAATAATGAGCTGTTCTACGCGCAGATCTTCTCCGGTGCCGACAGTGCAGTGCCGGCGTTTCTCGATACCCCCCTGGGCGGCCTTGGCGTCTCGCCGGCGGTCGGGCAGGGGGCCAGTTACAAGACGATCCGTCGCAACGAACCGATCATCGTCGACTTCGGCAGCTGTTTCGACGGCTACCTGGTCGACCAGACGCGGGTCTTCTCCATCGGCCCGCTCCCCGACAAGCTGCAGCGCGCCTATGCGGACATGCTGCGGGTCCAGCACCGGATGCAGCTGGTCGCCCGTCCTGGCGTTGCCTGGGGGGAGGTCTACGACCAGTGCCACCAGTACGCCTGCGATCTCGGTTATCGCGAGGTTTTCATGGGGAATCCGGGTGCTCAGGTGAGTTTCATCGGTCATGGCGTCGGTACTGAAATCGACGAGTACCCCTTCATTGCCCGTGGCTTCAAGGACCAGCTGCTGGAGGAGAACATGACCTTCGCTTTCGAACCGAAAGCGGTCTTTGCCGGTCTTGGGGCGGTCGGCATCGAAAACACCTTCCGCCTGACCGCTGACGGCCCGAAGCACATCACCTTCTCCAACGAGGAGCTGGTCGTTCTCTGAGCAGATGCCGTACCCATCCTGCCTGGATGCGCGAGTCCCGTCCGGGGCTTGCGCTTTCTTGCAACCCACATATTCGCAGGTATAATTCAAGCAAATGAAGAGATCCTCATGCTGGCAGGGAGGTGGATCATGGAGCGAATGTTCATCCACGACGACCCCTTGAGCGGCCTGGCCAAGGCCGCGACCTTCCACGAGCGGCTCTCCATCGTGCACCGGGAACTGCGCCGTCGCTGCCCGGGGATCGACCGCATGGCGGTCGCCCTGCACGATGCGCAGACCGGGATGCTGAAGACCTACGCGGCCAGCCCTGCGGAGGAAAGCCCGCTGCGCAACTACCAGGTCGCCCTCGAGCAATCTCCGTCGCTGCTCGACACGCTGGCCCACGGCCGGCCCCGCGTGGTCAATGATCTCGGCGTGTTTGCTGCCGGCCGCAGAGAACATACCCGCCGCATTCTTGGCCACGGCTATGCCGCCAGCTATACCCTGCCGATCCTTGAACATGAGCGCCTGGCGGGGTTCGTTTTCTGCAATTCGGTACACGACGGGTATTTTCGCAACGAGGTCCTGGAGCAGGCGGGCGTCTTCGCTCACTTGGTCGCCCAGCAGATTCTCCACGAACTCGGGGTGCTGCATACCCTGACAGCGGCGCTGCGGACGGCGATCGCCATGGTGCATATGCGTGATCCGGAAACCGGCAACCACCTGGAGCGGATGGCTCATTATGCCCGGCTGATTGCCCGGGAACTGGTGAGCCAGGGGAAATGTGCCTTCGACGATGAACAGATCGAGCAGCTGTTCAACTTCTCCCCCCTGCATGACGTCGGCAAGATCGGCATCCCCGACCAGATTTTGCTCAAACCGGGGAAACTGGCGCCGGATGAACGGGCCGCCATGGACCGGCATCCAGTCATCGGCCGGCAGATGGTCGATACCATGATCAACAATTTCGGTTTTGAAGGGATCCCCTACGTCGGTACCCTGCGCCGGCTGGTCGAGTCCCATCATGAAACCATTGACGGCGGGGGGTATCCGCACGGTCTCTGTGGGGATGCTATCCCCCTCGAAGCACGGATCGTCGCGGTCAGCGATATTTTCGATGCGCTCACCACAGCCCGGCCCTATAAAGAGCCCTGGCAGAATCAGCACGCCTTCGCCCTGCTCCAACTGCTCGCCATCGACAAGCTCGACAAGGACTGTGTCCTGGCCATGCTCGGCCACCAACCCGAAGTCCGCGAAATCCAGGAGCGGTTCGCCGATCTGCCCGCAGCGGCGTGAGCATCCCGCCGTCCGATGGCCGGCCGGTTTGCGCATGCGGAAACCGGCCTTTTTTGTCACGCCATGGCGTGCTATGATCCTGCGCCATGGCTCTCGCGAACCACTTGGTTGCCCCGAAAGGATAAGAGGATGATTTCAGCTTCGCAAGTGCAGACCTTTCTCACCGGCGAGGGGTTGACCGTGCTGCCGGCGGTGGCACCGACCAAGGACAGTGCTTCGGCAGCTGCCGCAGTCGGCTGCTCAGTCGCCGAGATCGCCAAAAGCATCCTGTTGCTGGTCGGCGGCAAGCCGGTCCTGGTGGTGGCAGGAGGCGACGTCCGGGTGAAGAGCGGCCTGCTCAAGAAGGCCACCGGCTGGAGTGGCCAGGTGCGCCTGCCTGCTCCCGACGAGGTCGTGCGCTACACCGGCTACCCACCGGGAGCGGTCAGTCCGTTCCTGCTCCCCCAGGGGCTGCCGGTGCTGCTCGATGCATCGCTGCAGCGCTTCCCGGTGGTCTACCCGGCCGCCGGCGATGACAGCTCCTCGGTCGGCATTGCCTTCGAACACCTGCAGCGCCTGAGCAGCGGCCAGTTGGTCGAGGTGTGCGGTTAGGTTCGGCATTGAAATCTATCTTTGACGCAGAGGCGCGGAGGCGCAGAGAAAAACTTTTGTTGATTTCCTCTGTGCCTCTGCGTCTCTGCGTCAATTAAAGGAGAATTAGTTTATGTCCTGGTTCGGGAAAATCATGGGTGGCGGGGTTGGGTTCATGCTCGGCGGGCCGCTGGGGGCGCTGATCGGCGCGACCCTCGGCCACGCGCTGTTGGATGAGCGGGTGCGTGTCGAAAGCGGGCCGATGTCGGGAGTGGAGCAGCGTCAGGCGGTGTTCTTCACCGCAGTCTTTGCCCTGCTCGGCAAGATCGCCAAAGCCGACGGCCGGGTCTGCGATAAGGAGATCGCCGCGGTACGTACCTTCATGAACGATCAGCTGCGGCTCCCTCCGGCGGCGCAGCAGTTTGCCATCGGCGTGTTCAACGAGGCCAAGGACAACGACACCCCCTTCGAGGAGTACGCCCGCCAGTTGGGGCAGGTATTCGCCGACAACGCGCCGCTGCGCACCATGTTCTACCAGGTGCTGTTCAGCGTCGCCATGATCGACGGGGTGCTGCACCCGGTCGAGGAGGCCATGCTGCGTGCCGCACCCGGCCTGCTCGGCCTGCACCCCGACATCTACGACACGGTGCGCCGCCAGTTCGGCCACGACTTGTCCCATCACTACGCGGTGCTCGGCCTGGCGGACGGCGCCGACCTTGCCGAGGTCAAAAAAGCCTACCGCAAGCTGGCCGCCGAGTATCATCCCGACAAGGTGGTTTCCAAGGGGCTGCCGGAGGACTTCACCCGCTTCGCCGAACAGAAGTTCAAGGAGATCAACGAGTCTTACGCGACGATCAGCAAGGGCAGCGCCAAGTAGTCACTTGTGGTCGGATCGATGGCGTTATGGCTATTAAGGCAATTTCCAGGACGGTGTTGCAGGATGGACAATAACTACCGAAGCTACGAACGCAGAGAAGTGCGAGAGGCATCCCGCTCCCGTGAGCCGGGAAAATCATGAACTTTCGGTTGGCGGCATGGTTGCTGGGTAGTGTTCTGTTCCTTGCCTCCTGCACGACGGCGGGCGGGCCTTTCGGCCGGGTGGAGGGGGCATTGTCGAAGCCGAAGGTCGCGCTGGTGCTGGGTGGCGGCGCGTCGCGCGGGTTTGCGCACGTCGGCGTGATCCGGGCGTTGGAGCAGGAAAAGATCCCGATCGACCTGGTGGTGGGAACCAGCGTGGGCAGCCTCATCGGCGCCATCTATGCCCAGGACAGGAACAGCTTCGAGCTGGAATGGACAGCCTTTGCGCTCGAAAAGGACGACATTTTCGACTATGGCTTGCTGAATCCCTTCACCAGCATGGGCGCCGCCAAGGGGGAGAAGCTCGAGGCCTTCATCAAGCGCAAGGTTCCCACCGCCAATATCGAGGATCTCAAGATCCCCTTTGCCGCGGTCGCGACGGACCTGAACCGGGGGACCAGGGTGGTTCTGGACACAGGTTCCGTCGCCAGGGCGGTGCGGGCCAGCAGCGCCATCCCGGGAGTGTTCCAGCCGGTGGAGCACCAGGGCAAGCTGCTGGTCGATGGCGGGGTGATTGATAATATCCCGGCGTCCGTGGCGCGGGAAAAGGGCGCCGACATCGTGATCGCCGTGGATATCGGCAAACAGGTAAGCAACTTCAACATCGCCGATATCATCGATGTGATGCTCCAATCCCTGGCTATCATAAGCGCCGAGAATGCCAGGTTCAGAAAGCAGGAAGCCGATGTCCTGATCGCGCCGAACGTCGGTGACGTGGGGATGCTCGACTTCACCCAGAAGAAGCGGTGCATGCAGGCCGGGATCGAGGCGACGCAGCAGATGATCCCGGAGATCAGGGCAGCGATCGAGGCGTGGGGGAGGAACCAGTCGGCCCGGAAATAGTGCCGTTGCCGTTTGCCGGAGTGCCGGCGATCAGTCCCCCAGCGCCCCTTCGATCCCCGCCAGCCCCTCCAGCGCTCCGCAGGGCAGGCTAAGGTGGCCACCGCCGATCTGCGGTTCGCGGGGGTTGATGCGGATTACTTTGGCCTGGGGGGCGCGGCCGAGTTGCTCGCTGGTGTAGCGGATGGTGGGGATGGCAGTGCCGGCGCCCATCTCGATGACCGCCAGCGCTTCGCCGCGATGCTGGGCGCAGAAGCTGTCGAAGCGCATCTCCTGGCCGCGGGTGCGGTCGGAAAGCCACGACCAGTCGCCGAACATGAGGATGTTGGGGCGGGCCACCCCGCCGCAGTGCGGGCACTTCGGGATCTGCCGGGCGCGCATGGTGTCGTGGTCGACCGGGATCTCCTCGCGATTGTCCCAGATGGCGTGGCAGCAGGGGGCGAGGCACTGCAGGTGGTGGATCGAACCGTGCACCTCGAGAACCTGGTCATCCCGGTAGCCGGCCTTCTGGAACTGGCCGTCGACGTTGGAGGTGACCACGAAGACATCCTGGTCGAAGCGGTCGGCCCACTCCTGCAGCAGCTGGAAGCCGCGATGCGGCACGGTCTCCCGGTAGAGATTGGTGCGGTGGCCGTAGAACCCCCAGCCGAAAGCGGGGTCGCCCTCGAAGTGGCGGGGGTTGGCGGCCTCGACAAAGGAGAGGCCGAGCCGGCGGTAAGGGGGGTAGGCGTTCCAGAAACCGTCGTCGCCGCGGAAGTCCGGCAGCCCGGAATCGACCCCCATCCCGGCTCCGGCGGTGATGACCAGGGCCTTGGCACCACGGATGGCGGCAGCGGCTTGTTGGAAGCGTTCGTCGAGGTTCATGGGGCAGACTCCAGTGCTGAGTCCTGTTTAACAAGTCCTGAGTGCTGAGTCCTGAGTAAAGGCAATTAAAATATTGACTTGTATCTCCGGATACAAGTCACAATCTACAGCACTCAGGACTTTTTTATCCCCACCTCCACCAGCGTCGCCCCCAGCAGTTTCTCCACCTCCCGCGGATCGATGCCGACCAGGAAGCCGCGCTTGCCGCCGTTGATGTAGATTTTATCGAGGGCGAGGATGCTCCGCTCCATGCAGACCGGCAGGGTTTTCTTCATGCCGAACGGCGAGGTGCCGCCGACCAGGTAGCCGGTATGGCGATTGGCCGCTTCGAGATTGCAAGGGCGGACATTGCGCGTGCCGAGCACCCGCGCCAGTTCCCGGGTCGATACCTCACAGTCACCATGCATCAGCACCACAAGCGGTTTGTCGGCCTCGTCCTCCATCACCAGCGTCTTGATCACGGCATGCTCGTCGAGGCCGAGTCTTCGGGAGGAAATGGCAGTGCCGCCGCGCTCTTCGTAGGCGTAGAGATGTTCGGTGAAAGCAACCTTGCGGTCGCGCAGGAAGCGGATGGCGGGGGTGACGGGAAACTTTTCCTTACTCATTTTCAAAACCTTTAAAGCTAATTGGCCACGGATCAATGCGGAACAAATCTGATCAGGCAAAAGCTACAGATTTTTGCTTTTGCCCTCCCTTATATCCCTGTTGGTTACCGTTCGGTTTATCTGCTTTGATCCGCTTTTATCCGTGGCTAAAAGGTTTTTCGTAATCAATGGCCATTGACCCAGGACAGCACCAGCAAAACAAAGCTTACAACCGTAGCGACGATGCACAACCAACCGAGCAGATTAAACAGCGGCCGCAGGGTTTTGCGGCCGCGGATGCCGAGCGGCAGAACCGCGCCCAGGGCCGCGCCACCCAGTGCGCCGCCAAGGTGGCCGGCGTTGTCGGCACCAACCACCAGGCCGAAGACAAAGGCAAAGGCCGCCCAGCGCAGCATGAAGTTGCGCAGATGATGGGCCGCCGGGCCGCCGACCCGGTGGTAGTAGACGATGGCGAAGCCGATCAGCCCGAACAGCGAGCCGGAGGCGCCGACCACCGGCGCGACCGGGTGCCACGCCAGCCCGGCGCCCGTGGCGGTCAGGGCGGTCAGGGTGTAAAGCGTTACGAAACGCAGCGTGCCGATCTCGGCTTCGATGGCCGGGCCGACCTGGTAGAGAACCATCATGTTGAAAAGCAGGTGGATCACCCCGCCGTGGGTGTAGGCGTAGGTCAGGCAGCGCCACCACTCCCCCTCGGCCAGCACCAGCGGCCAGTACTGCGCGCCGGAGTGGACCAGCAGGTAGCTGTCGGGGCTGAACAGTGACTGGAAGCCACGGCCGGCGATGGCACCCTGAATGATCATCAGGCTGAAGGCCACCAGGTTGATGGCCAGAATCACCCACGTGGCCGGGGTGCCGCTGCCGGCCGCCCCGCCGCGAATCATCTCGCGCCAGGCGCGCTCCCAGCGCATCAGCCGCCAGTGCCAGCGCGGGCCGCGCAACCCGAGTTTCATGCCGATGGTCGGCCAATCCATGATTTTCTCCGGAGAAATTGATAAGCTTGCGCAAGGTTAGCACAAAACGACGAGGATTGGGCAATTGTTCGTAGCCTGACCCGGTCCGGCAGCGCCCGCTACGGCTTGCATTTGCGCCTGAAATTGGGCAGACTGGGCAGGTGATTTGTTCCGGCGCTGGCCGGCCTGATGACCTTTGACGGGAGATAAAGATGGCCATCGAATCGATCAACCCGGCCACCGGGGAACAGCTGGAAACCTTTGTGGAATGGTCGGATGCCCAGGTGGCGGACGTCGTCGACGCCACCCAGCAGGCATGGCTGACCTGGCGCGGCACCTCCTTCGCTGAGCGCACGCTCTTGATGAAGCGCGCCGCCCAGGTGCTGCGCGACCATGCCGAACTTTACGCCCGCACCATGGCCCTGGAAATGGGCAAGCCGATCAGCGAGGGGCGGGCGGAGGTCAACAAGTGCGCCCTCTGCTGCGAGTTCTACGCCGAGCATGCACAAGGCTACCTGGCCGACGAGGTGATCGCCAGCGATGCGTCGAAGTCCTACGTGGCGCATCGGCCCCTGGGGGTGGTGCTGGCGGTGATGCCCTGGAACTTCCCGTTCTGGCAGGTGTTTCGCTTTGCCGCTCCGGCGCTGATGGCCGGCAATGCCGGGCTGCTCAAACATTCGTCCAACGTGCCGCGCTGTGGCCTGCAGATCGAGGAGGTTTTTGTCAAGGCCGGCTTCCCGGCCAACGTTTTCCGCACCTTGATGATCGGCTCCGGCAAGGTCGACCAGGTGATCGAGCATCCGGCGGTCAAGGCGGTGACGCTGACCGGCAGCGACATTGCCGGCCGCAAAGTGGCGGCCAAGGCCGGACAGATGCTGAAGAAGACCGTCATGGAACTCGGCGGCAGCGACCCCTTCGTGGTGCTGGCCGATGCCGATCTCGACGAGGCGGCTTTGGTTGCCGCCAAAGCGCGCTGCATCAACTCCGGGCAGAGCTGTATCGCCGCCAAGCGCTTCATCGTCGAAGCGCCGGTCTATGACAGGTTTCTCGAAAAATTCAAGGCTGCCACGGCGGCCCTGGTCATGGGCGATCCGCTGGATGAGCGGACCCAGGTTGGTGCCCAGGCCCGCGATGACCTGATGCGCGAACTCCATGCCCAGGTCGAGGCCTCCATCGCCAGGGGGGCCAGGGTGGTGCTGGGGGGCAAACCGCTGGAAGGCAAGGGGAGTTTCTACCCGCCGACCATCCTGATCGACGTGGTTCCCGGCATGCCGGCTTACGACGAAGAGTTGTTCGGCCCGGTGGCTTCGGTGATCCGCGCCAGCGACGCCGTCGACGCCCTGCGCATCGCCAACGACACACCCTTCGGTCTCGGCGCCTCGGTATGGACCGGCGATACGGCCAAGGGCGAGGTGTTTGCCGGCCAGGTCGAAGCGGGAGCTTCGTTTGTCAACGGCATGGTCAAGAGCGACCCGCGCCTCCCCTTCGGCGGCACCAAGATCTCCGGCTTCGGCCGCGAATTGTCGCATCACGGCATCAAGGAATTCGTCAACATCCAGACCGTCTGGATCAGATAGGAATGGGTCAGGAATGATTCCGCTGATTTTCAGCAGCAAGAGCTACCACTGGTTCGAACGCCTGGTGGTGACAATCCTGGGCATCATGGTCGCGATCTCGATCGTGCTCACCCTGGTACAGGCCGGCGTGGCGCTCTGGCAGACCGTTGCCGCAGACCATCATCTCATCGGTCTGGCCGTCCTGTTCATCGGCTCGCCGCCACCTACTGGGGGGTGCGCCGGGAAGAGGAGTGCAGCCTGTTGGGACGCAGCGACGGGGGATCGGTGTGAAACACGGCATCAATGGTTTGCGCAATTGCCGCCGGCTGACCTGGCCGCTGCTGCTGGCGCTGCTGCTCGGCCTGCTTGGGCAGGGAGCGCCGCTGGCCGCGACCGACGGCGCGGACGCGACCGGCCAATGGCTGGCCGCCCTGGTCGAGGGGCGGGAGAAGCTCCCCGCCGGCCTGGTGGGGAGCGGCGGTTTCGCCATGGCCGAGGAGGTTGGCGATCTCTACCGGGGCCGCGAGTTTCGCCCTTTGTGGCAGACCAGCAGCGGTCTGCGCCCGTCCGCTTACGTTCTGGTCGAGCGGTTGCGCAACGCTGCCGATCACGGGCTGTGTGGCGAGGATTACCTGCTGGACCCCCTCGAGGAGTTGCTGAAGAGCCGGGCCGCGCAGCAGCGCCGGCAGGTGGCATCGGACCCTCTGAATGCGGCGGCCCTCGATCTGCTGCTGACCCAGGCGTTCTTCGCCTATGCGACCCACCTGGTCGAGGGGCAGATCGATCCGGCCCTGGTCAGTGTCGACTGGCGTGCCCGGCGCCGCAAGATCGATCTGGTCAAGTTGCTGCCGTCGGCGGTAGAAGGGGAGAGCCTCGGCGTCCTGCTGGGCGAACTGGTGCCGCCCCATCCCGAGTATCGGGCCCTGATGGGGGCGCTCGCCCGCCAGCGGGAGATCGTCAACCGCGGCAGTTGGCCGACGATCCAGAAGCTCCCGAAGGGGGCCAAGCTGCGCCCCGGCGACATCGACCCGCGCCTGCCTGCCGTGCGTGCCCGCCTGCTGGCCACCGGCGAGTTGTCCAGGCCCGCAGACGTCGAGCGCAACGCCTATGGTCCGGCCACCCTGGCGGCGGTGAAGCGCTTCCAGGAGCGCCACGGCCTGCAGCCGGACGGCGTCATCGGCCGGGGTACCCTGACGGCCATGAACGTCACCGCCGAGGAGCGGGTCCGCCAGATCGAACTGAACCTCGAGCGCTGGCGCTGGATGCCGCGTGACCTCGGCAAGCGCCACATCCGCGTCAACATCGCCGACTTCTCCCTCAAGGTCATCGAGGACGGCCAGCCGGTGCTGGAGATGCCGGTCATCGTTGGCCGGCCGTACCGCCGCACCCCGGTCTTCTCGTCGCAGATGAGCTACCTGGAGTTCGCCCCCACCTGGACCGTGCCGGCTACGGTGCTGCGCGAGGACAAGCTCCCGGCCATCAGGAAGGATCCCGGGTTCCTGGCCAAAAATCATTTTCGCATCGTCCGTCGCTCCGGGCAGGAGCTGACCTCCCAGGAGTTGGCGGCGGTCAACTGGCGCCAGGTCGAGCCCGAGCGCTTCCCGGGCGAGTTGCGCATGGACCCGGGGCCGTGGAACCCGTTGGGCAAGGTCAAGTTCATGTTCCCGAACGCCTTCAATGTCTACCTGCACGACACCAACGAGCGCTGGTTGTTCGACCGGACGGTGCGCACCTTCAGTTCCGGCTGCATCCGCATCGGCGATCCGGTGGAGCTGGCCCGCTACCTGCTGCGCGACCAGCCGAAGTGGACCGAGGAGCGGCTGCAGGAAGCCCTCAGGCGCAGCGTGCCGATGCAGGTGTCGGTGACCTCGATGCCGACCCACCTCCAGTACTGGACCACCTGGGTCGGTGCCGACGGTTCGCTGCAGTTCCGGTCCGACCTCTACCAGCGCGACCTCGACCTGGAGATCGCTCTGGGTGCTCCCGCGGCCGGCACCGTGCGCGCTTTGGCGGGGCCGAGGGGGAAGAAGGCACTGAAGGTGAGTGCGTTGAACTAATCGGTCATTTCAACCGCAGGGAATCACAACGGGGACGGAATTCGATTCTGTCCCCGTTGCTTTGCGCGCTCAAAGGTCATTGCAGGTGTCCCAGTACGGCGATCGGTGCTGAAGCGGCCCTGAGTGGCTTCAGTCACGTGCTTAATCAAAAGCGTCTTTCTCTGACCTACGATCAAGGTCGGGAAATGGTGGCGCATCAACGGTTGACCGCGGCCACCGGAGTCAAGGTTTACTTCGCTGGTCCGCATAGCCCCTGGCAGCGAGGACTCAACGAGCACAGCTGTATATTCCGTCTTTAATTTTTTTGTCTGAACCGATTGGGTTCGCCTTGATCAGCATCGAAAGATTCAAGGGTTTTTTCTAGACAGTCCGGCAAACCGTGATATAGGATTAAGCCTCGCTTCCGAAGGGATAGAACGTTGAGCGAAGCCACCCGCAAACGCAAAACCATCCCCGAACTGCAGGCCATGAAGGCCCGCGGCGAGAAGATCGCCGTGCTCACCGCCTACGATTTCCCCTTCGCCCGCATCATGGACCAGGCCGGCATCGATATCGTCCTGGTCGGCGATTCGGCCGGGGTGGTGGTGGCCGGCTACGAGACCACCCTGCCGGTGACCATGGCGGAGATGCTCTACCACACCCGTGCCGTGGTGCGGGGCGTTGCCCAGGCGCTGGTCGTGGCCGATATGCCGTTCCTCTCCTATCAGGTTGACCTGAGCGAGGCGCGCCGCAACGCCGGGTTGCTGGTCAAGGAGGGTGGGGCGCAGGCGGTCAAGCTCGAGGGCGGGGTGCACGTCGCCGAGACGATCCGCGCCATCGTCGCCATGGACGTACCGGTGGTCGGCCACATCGGCCTGACCCCGCAGTCGATCCACCGCATGGGTGGTTACCGGGTGCAGGGGCGCGAGGAGTCTCAGGCCGCGCAGCTGCGCGAGGATGCCCGGGCGGTGGTCGAGGCCGGGGCCTGCGCCCTGGTGCTGGAAGGAATTCCGGCCGCTCTGGCTGCGGAAATCACCGCTGACGTGCCGATCCCGACCATCGGTATCGGCGCCGGCGTGGGGTGCGACGGCCAGGTGCTGGTGATTCACGACCTCCTCGGCCTGTGCGAGAAGTATTCGCCGAAGTTCGTCAAGCGCTACGCCGACCTCGCCGGCCCCATCCGCACCGGCATCGATGCCTATATCCGCGAAGTCAAGGCGGGGGTTTTCCCTGGAGATGAACACTCGTTTTAATTGAGGTGAGAGTACGGGAAGCGAGATACGAGAAAAGAGACACGAGAAACGAGATACGAGAAAAGAGATACGAGAAACGAGATGAGGGAGAAGGCTTATTCTCGTCTCTCGCTTCTCGTTACAGAGTTTTTATGGACATCATCACCGACCTCAATGAAATGCAGACCCGCTGCCTGGCTGCCCGCGCCGCCGGGCAGCGGATCGCCTTCGTACCGACCATGGGCTATCTGCACGAGGGCCACGCCGCGCTGCTGCGTGCGGGGCGAGTGCGCGGCGACCTGCTGGTGCTGTCGATCTTTGTTAACCCGACCCAGTTCGGACCGACCGAGGATCTCGACCGCTACCCGCGCGACTTCGCCCGCGACGAGGCGCTGGCCCGTGAGGCCGGGACCGACATCATCTTTTACCCGACGGCCGCGACCATTTACCCCTCCGGCTATAGCACCTGGGTGACCGTCGAGAGCGGTTTGACCGAGGTGCTGGAAGGGGCCAGCCGCCCCGGGCACTTCCGCGGCGTGGCCACGGTGGTCGCCAAGCTGCTGCTGCTCGTCCAGCCGCACGTGGCCCTCTTTGGCCAGAAGGATTTCCAGCAACTGGCGGTGATCCGGCGGATGGCGCTCGATCTCAACCTGCCGGTGGCGATCGTCGGCCTGCCGACGGTCCGCGAGGCCGATGGCCTGGCACTGAGTTCGCGCAATGTTTACCTGTCCCCTGACCAGCGGCAACAGGCCCTGGCCCTGGTCGCCGCCCTGCGCCTGGCCGCGCAAGCCGCCCACAACGGCGAACTTTCCGTCCGCAAACTGCTGCTGCTGGCGGAGGGACGCCTGCACCAGGAGCCGGAGCTGCGCATCGATTACCTCACCATCCGCCACCAGGCGACGCTGCAGGAGGTCGTCACCATCGACGCCGACGCAGTCATGCTGATCGCGGCCAAGGTCGGCGATACCCGGTTGATCGACAACGGGATGCTTCTGTCCCAAGGGTGACGACGATGCCGAAGAGCATGGAAAAAGCGCGCGCCACCCTGGAGAACCTCTACCGGATCTTTACCGTTCCGGAAGCCCCCGATTCGACTCTCGGTGCCATCGATCAGGCGATCAGCGCCGATGTCGCCGGCTTCCTGCAGAACCACATCGTCGCACTGGAGCGGCCCCTTGACGAAATCGAGGCCGACTTCTCCAATTCCGTCATTCCCGAAGACCCCACGTTCGTCTCCGAGTACACCGGCTTCGTCAAGGAGAAACTGGTTGCCCATTCGGTGCACACCGCCGCCCCCGGTTTCATCGGCCACATGACCTCGGCGCTGCCGTATTTCATGCTGCCGCTGTCGCGAATCATGACCGCCCTCAACCAGAACACGGTCAAGGTCGAGACCTCCAAGGCCTTCACGCCGCTGGAGCGCCAGGTCCTGGCCATGCTCCATCGCCTGGTCTACCGGGGCGACGACGCCTTTTACGATCAGTGGATTCACGACAGTCGCAATGCCCTCGGGGCGTTCTGCTCCGGCGGCACCATCGCCAACGTGACCGCCCTGTGGGTGGCGCGCAACCGCCTGTTCGCCCCGGCCGGCGCCTTCGGCGGCATCGCCCGCGAGGGGCTGGCCCGCTCCCTGCGGCATCTCGGTTGTGACGGGGTCGCCATCCTGATTTCACGGCGCGGGCATTATTCTTTCGGCAAGGCGGCCGATGTGCTGGGACTCGGCCGGGATCACCTGGTGATGGTCGATACCGATGCCCGCAACCGCGTCGACATGGTCCGCCTGAAAGAGCAGTGCCGCCGCCTGCAGGGGGAGAACATCCGGCCCCTGGCCCTGGTCGGCATCGCCGGCACCACCGAAACCGGCAACGTCGATCCCCTCGAGGCCATGGCTGACCTGGCGCAGGAGCTTGGCTGCCACTTCCACGTCGATGCCGCCTGGGGCGGGCCGACCCTCTTTTCGGCGCGCCACCGTCACCTGCTCAAGGGGATCGAGCGCGCCGATTCGGTGACCATCGATGCCCACAAGCAGCTGTATGTGCCGATGGGGGTGGGGATGGTGGTGTTCAAGGATCCCACCGCCCAGGCGGCCATCGAGCACCACGCCGCCTACATCCTGCGCCCCGGCTCCAAGGACCTGGGAAGCCACACCCTCGAGGGTTCGCGCCCGGGGAAGGCGATGCTGGTGCACGCCGGCCTGTCGATCATCGGCCGCAAGGGCTACGAGCTGCTCATCGACATGGGGATCGCGCGGGCCGGAACCTTCGCCGAAATGATCCGCCGGCACCCCGATTTCGAGCTGACCAGCGAGCCGGAACTGAACATCCTCACCTACCGCTACTGTCCCCGCCAGCTGCAGCAGCAGCTGGCCCGGGTGGGTGCCGAGCAGAGCGCCCGCATGAACGCCCTGCTCGACCAGCTCAACCAGCTGCTGCAGAAATACCAGCGCGAGGCGGGGCGGACCTTCGTTTCCCGCACCCGGCTGCGGGTTGATGCCTACGGTCAGCAAGAGCTTACCGTCCTGCGCGTGGTCCTGGCCAACCCGCTGACCACCGACGAGATCCTGGCGGCGGTCCTCGACGAGCAGTGCGCCATCGTGCGGCAACCGGGGATCTGCGATCTGCTCGAGCATGTCGAGGCTCTCTGCGCGGAAATCGCCAAAGAAAAATAAGTCTTGTCGGACCTATAAGACCTATGGAAATCTTCAGAGCCCGCTACCTGCTGCCGATCGGCGCATCCCCGGTCGCGGATGGGGCGCTGCTGGTCGAGGGCGGCCACATCGCCGCTGTTGGTACAGGTCGCGAATTGGCCGCTGCCCATCCCGGGGTGGCGGCCGTCGATTTTGGCGAGACGGTCATCCTGCCGCCCATGACCAACGCCCACACTCACCTGGAACTGACCGACTTCCCGCAATGGGCCGAGGCGGCGGGCGAAACCGCGGAGCCGGGCGACTTTGTCGACTGGATCCAGCGCCTGGTGCGGGTGCGGCGCACGGTCGGCGACCTGGCGGTGGCAGCCTCGCTGCACAAGGGCCTTTGGGAAAGTCTGGCCGCCGGCACCGGCGCGATCGGCGACATCCTCACCACCCTGGCGGTCCGGCCGGCCTATGCCGGCACCTCCTTGAGCGGGCGGATCTTCGCCGAAGTGCTGGGGGTCGATACGGCACGCGTCGCCACCCGGCTGGCGGAGATTGCCGGGCGGCTCGCCACCCCGCCCGGTCCGGCCCTGCGGTGGGGACTGTCACCGCACGCCCCCTACACGCTCTCCGCGGCGACGCTTGCCCAGGCGAGGGCCTTTGCGCAGGACCGCCGGCTGCCACTGGCCATGCACCAGGCCGAAAGCGCCGCTGAAATCGACTTCATGAACAGTGCGTGCGGTCCTATCGAGCGACTTTACGCTGCGGCCGGGTGGCCTTGCCCGCCGAAGCCCCTGGGCGAAGGCGGACCAACTCTGGCCCTCCCGCCCGGATCGCTGTTGGTCCACGGCGCTCACCTGCGCGATGACGAGGTCGACGGCGTGGCCCGCACCGGGCAGAGCGTGGTCCTGTGCCCGCGCTCCAACAGCCGTTTCGGTGCGCAGCGGGCCCCGCTCGAGGCCCTGCGCCGAGCCGGGGTGCCGCTGGCCCTGGGCACCGACAGCCGGGCCAGCAGTCCGTCGCTGTCGGTCTGGGACGAACTGGCCTTTGCGCGGCAGTGGTTCGCCGGCGTCCTCGATCCAAAGGACTGGCTGGAGATCGCCACCATCGGTGGGGCCCGCGCTCTGGGCCTCGACGGGACCATGGGCCGCCTGGCCGCCGGCCTCGAGGCCAGCTTCCAGGTGGTGGCCGTGCCGCCGGGAGTGACCGCAGCCACTCTGGCCGAGGGGTTGTGCGCCGAAGGGTACCGCACCCCGCCGCGCGCCCTCTTCCTGCACGGCGAAAACGTCTTGCCCCACCTCTGAACCCCCTCTATAATAAAGAGCTTTTCCGTACGCCCTGTTATTTCCTGGAGCCATCGCCGTGATGCTGGGCAAGAAGCTGAAGAAATACTTCCTCACCGGGCTGGTGGTGCTCGGCCCGCTGGGGATGACCCTGCTGGTGGTGCAGTGGGTGGTCGGCCTGATGGAGCGGCTGATCCTCAATCTGCTCCCCGACGCCCTGCATCCGAGCACTCTGCTCGGCCGCTACATCCCCGGCTTCGGCGTGCTCGCCACCGTGCTGCTGGTGCTGCTGGTCGGCATGCTCACGGCCAACTTCCTCGGCCGCGCCCTGGTCGACTGGTCCGAGCGGCTGATGGGGAAGATCCCGCTGGTCAAGGGGATCTACGGCCTGTTCCGGCAGGTCACCGATACGCTCTTCAGCAAGGACAAGGGCGGCTTCCGCAAGGTGGTGCTGATCGAGTATCCGCGCCGCGGCCTCTGGTCGATCGGCTTCATCACCGGCATCAGCGAGGGGGAGCTGCAGCAGGTCACCCCGCACCGGCTGATCAATGTGTTTTTGCCGACCGCGCCGCTGCCGACCTCCGGCTTCTACGTGCTGGTCCCCAAGGAGGATGTGCTGGAACTGCAGATGAGCATCGACGAGGCCTTCAAGCTGGTCGTTTCCGGCGGCATGGTCAACCCGCCCGACCGCGCCGCAGTCCCGCCTTGAGGCTGCCTCTGTCAGCAGGTTTCCACTAGTTACCGGCCACCAGTCACGAGTCACGGTTTTTGACTTTTCACGTTTCACCTTTCACGATCCACGGATTTTATGGGCATCAAGCTGATCGCCAGCAACAAGAAGGCCTACCACGACTACTTCATCGACGAGGTGGTCGAGGCCGGCCTGGTCCTGCAGGGGACCGAGGTCAAGTCCCTGCGCCTGGGGCACGTCAGCCTCAAGGAGGCCTATTGCCGCATCAAGAACGGCGAGGTCTTCATCGAGAACATGCACATCCTCCCCTACGAGCAGGGCAATCGCGAGAACCACGACCCCTTGCGGGTGCGCAAGCTGCTGCTGCACACCGCCGAGATCGCCAAGCTGATCCGCAAGGCCGAGGAGAAGGGGCTCTCCCTGATCCCGACCAAGATCTACTTCAAGGCGAGCCGCGCCAAGCTGGAGATCGGCGTGGCCCGCGGCAAGAAGCTCTATGACAAGCGCGAAACCCTCAAGCGCAAGCAGTTTGAGCGCGAAGCCGACCGCGCCATCAGGGACCGCACGAAATAGTTTTGGTAACTGCTTGAAAAATAGTTGGAAATGTGAGAGTATGGAGATGCGATACGAGAGACGAGATCAGGCAAAAGATTTTTCGCGCTTCTCGCTTCGCGTCTCTCGTTTCAAAGATATTCGATAAGGGGGTGCCCAGGTTTCGACGGGGATTGGAAGCGCAGGTTGCATGCCGGAGTGGGCTGGCTCCGTAACAAGCCCAACTTAATAAACGCCGAAAACACCGACGTTCATTACGCACTGGCCGCCTAATTAGGCGACCACATCCTTGAACTCCCCGCCCATGGGGGCTCCCGGATGTCATTAATAGGGGCTAGCTTTGACGAGTGCCTGTGGCGTCTTAGCGAAATCTAGCAGGCTCGCCCGAAAGGTAGCCCGTCCGTGGGGGATCCTAGGGTTAACTTAAAACGCGGACTAAGCATGTAGACGCCTGATGTGGATGATTTTCGGACGCGGGTTCGATTCCCGCCACCTCCACCATTAATACAAGCCATATCAATTACTTAGATCTGGGTTCCCCTTCAATATCCCCACCAAAGCTTCTTGGCTCGGTGGGGGAATGTTTATAATTTTATCGATTACTTAAGTCATCTGTCTGCATCACCGGCGAGAGCCGTTTTTCGTCTGAGGGATGATATTTCAAGACCCCCATGGATTTTCCTACGGCAGGCTCACGCGCTCCATAGGCAAGAACACGGCGACCAATGAAAAGAAATAGTACAAAAACAATTCTTATAGCTACTGCCGCTTGTCTGATTACTTATCTGGCCATATATGCTTCCGTAAAGTCGCATATAGATTTTTTCTGGATCATGTCTGTTGTCGGATTCGTTATCTTGATTTTCTATGTTGTTGCCAAGGGATTCGGTAGCAAATAACTTTTCCGATCCAATCAACAAAAGCCATTTTGCACAGCCTGCCGTATGAATAACAACGGCGACCCCGTAGGGTCGCCGTTGATTTTATGAGGGGTTGACGGAGGCACCTGTAATGCCCTACGAGCCGTCGTCCCTCCTCAATCCTGAGATGCACATATTTTCTGCCAATTTTGTGCCAAGTTGCCATTGGTAAAATTATATAACAGAATCAGCATGTTAAACTTATTGAAGATGTGCTGTCATTTTTACTGTAAATATTCTCGACACCCATCCATCCGGCACCGGCGGGAGAATTCCAGGGACACCGCACTTAACTCCAGGAATCTGAAAGGAAAGCAGCCATGAAGGTTATGATCGACCTGTGCATCGTCCCCTTGGGCGTCGGCGTCTCCCTGTCGACGTACGTCGCCGCGTGCGAGAAGGTGCTGGCGGAAGCCGGCCTGAAGACCTCGCTGCACGCCTACGGCACCAACATCGAGGGGGAGTGGGAGGCCGTGTTCGCGGCGGTGAAGCGCTGCCACGAGACGGTGCACGCCATGGGCGCCCCGCGCATCACCACCACCATCAAGCTGGGGACGCGCACCGACCGGGCGCAGAGCATGGAGGACAAGGTGCGCAGCGTGCGGGATAAACTGTAAAGCACGGCGGCTAATGCTCCGCAAGCAGTCTTTCCAGGTAGCGCGACTTCACCTGCCGGCTGGCCATGACCTGCTTGACCGGCAGCAGTCTCAGGATGGCGCCGAGCAGGGCGGCCAGGGCGCGGTGGCTGAAGAGAATCTGATTGTCGAAAATCAGGTTCTGCAATTTGCCGCGCTCGACCGCCATGACCACCACCCGGTGGCTGCTGTTGAGCGGCGTGATGACCCGTTCGGCCCGTGCAGCCATGCTGATGCAGTTGCTGGGACAGACCCGGGCACAGAGGCCGCAGCCGAGACAATGCTCCTCGATCAGCATGGCCTGCCTGCGCTTGGGCTGCTTTGGGTCGTTCGCTGACGCCAGGACGACGGCTTCGACCGGGCAGACGCCGACGCATTGCCCGCAGCCGCTGCAACCGGTTTTATCGATAGCGGCGATGAAGTTCGTGGTGTGCACCGGATTGAGGTTGGCGAAGCGGCGTGCGGCGGTCATCGCCTCGCAGCAACAGCCACAGCAGTTGCAAATGAAATTGACCTGCCGGCGGACATTTTCGCCGAACTGCACCAGGTTGTGTGCGTAGGCCCGCTGCAACAGGTCGAGGCCTTCGCTGGCATCGATGGCCCGTGCGTGGCCGTGCCTGGTCAACGCCGCCGCCGAGGTGTTGAAGGTCATGCAGATCTCCAGCGGGGCCGCGCAGGCTTTATCCAGGTGCGCCAGCTTGTGGCGGCAGTAGCAGAGACCGACGCCGATATGGGAGGCGGTTTTGATCACCTCGCTGGCCCGTTCATAGTCGAGGACATGCAGGGCGTTGTCGTTGCTGAGCACCGGTTCGTGAACAAACGTGCGGCCGAGCCGGGTTTCCCCGACGGCAAACAGCTCGCGGATGAAATCCTCTTCCACATTCAGGTATTGGTAGAACAGTTCGCTGAGCAGCTTCTGATCGATGTCATGACGGATGCGCATCAGGGAGAATTCGAAGAACCCGGCCATCGGCGGCGGCAGCACGTAAAGCGTTTCGCCCTCCTGTTCCATGTCGACCAGGATCGCCCGGCCGGCCAGTTCATCGAGTATCGTGCGCGTTGCCTTCAGATCCAGCTTCCAGTTGCGGGCGGCAAGTGCTGCGTTGAACGGCCTGATCGGCAGTTGCGCCACCAGCTCCGCCTCCCGCTCACTGAAGAGCATGGCGAGGATCTGATAGAGGAGTTGCGACGGTGGCGCCCCCTGGGGGAAGCGGTTGAGCCGCTCGACCAGCTGTCTGTACCCCGATTTGACCGTGTGGTGACCCATGCGGCGCGCCTTAATCGTGATCTCTGATCATACAGAATAATTTATAGCGGAATTTCCGGGCTGCACAACGGGTTGGTGATGGCCAAACCTTATGAGTTCGTTTCTCCGGGTGCGATCGTCAGTTATCTGCTTGAGCAACAGAGCCAGTCTTGTTAGTCTCAGAAACTGTACGACAGGATCATCCAGAAATGACCCGGGTGGTCACCAGAGGGCGGTCATGGGGAAGGAACAACCTGATCTCAGCGGCTACCTTGGCCTTATCATCATTCTGCTCGGCATTGTTCTGCTCGTCATTCTGGCCTTCTTCCTGATCATCCAGTTCCAGCCCGGGTTCTTCCAGAACTTTTCACCGATTGTTTAATGACCAGGCGGCTGCCATGGGCGGCTGCGGGCAAAGCAAAGCCCCGGCGGTTCTGGCAGGCAACAGTTGCCTGTGGCGAGAGGTCGGGGCTTGCATTGCCTCTGACTGACACCGTTGCCGATGTTCAAGCATTGGTTGGTCAGGCGAGGCGCCCTGTCCGGTCACCCGGCTTAAATGCCGGTTTGCGGGGCAGGGGTTATAGTTGCCACCTTGGGTTGTCTGGGAGGTTAACGGGAAGGTACCGTTAATGGTGTCCCAGAGATTCGAGCCGAACGTGGTGGAGCAGGTTTACTCCCAAACGTGACCGGCAAGCCCAAGGTGCCCCTCGATTCCGGTAACCAGCGACGTGCTTGCTACCAGGGCGAGGTGCCTGCTGCCGACTTGACCGACCTTGGTAAACGGCCGGGAGGAGGGTGTCGTCAGCATGCGTTTATATGCTAGCACACCTTGTGGCCATTTCAAGGGCTGCAGGGAAAAAAAGTGACTCCGTTGACGTGACTTGCTCATTTTTCAACGGTCCGCTACCATCACGCGGCAGGCTTGCCTGAAAAATCCCGCACCTTCCAAAGGATCTACCTATGAAAATCGCCATCTTGGGACTCGCCCAGACGGGTAAGAAAACCCTGTTCAACCTGCTCACCGGTCGTCCTGTCCCTGCCAACCGCAAAGCCGGCGAGGCCGTTGAAGGGATCGCCACCATCCGCGACAGCCGGGTGGATGCCCTGAGCAAACTGTTCAAGCCGAAGAAAACCACCTATGCCGAAAACCTCTTCGTGCTCTGCCCCGATGTCGCCGACGGCAGCACCTCGCGGCTGTGGATGGACCCGGCCCGGCGCTGCGACCTGCTTTTCCTGCTGATCCGCGCTTTCGACTCCCCGGAGGTGTTCCACCCGTTGGGCTCGGTCGACCCGGCGCGGGACCGGGCGATGATCGAAAGCGAATTGCTGCTGGCCGACATGCAACTGGTGGAAACCCGGCTTAACCGCCTGGCCAAGGAAAAGAAGGGGGGGCAGTCGGCGAACCAGGCCCTGGAGGAGGAGATTCTGCAGCGTTTCAATGCGGTCCTGGAGGAAGAGAAATTCCTGCGTACCGTGACCCTTCACACTGATGAGGAGCAGGTGATCAACAGCCTGAACCTGGTCACCCGGACGCCGCTGCTCTATGCCTGCAACGTCTCCGAGGACGAGATCGGCAAGGATTTCGGCGCCGGCGTCTTCACGCTCTCCTGCGAGATCGAACGGGAGATCGCCGGCATTGAGGACGAAGGGGAACGTCGGGAATTCATGGAGGCGATGGGGATCGCCGAGCCGAGCCTCGACCGGATCAACGCCTCGCTTTATGACGCCCTGGGGCTGATGAGCTTCTATACCGCCGGTGATGACGAGTGCCGGGCCTGGACGATCCGTAAGGGCTCAAAAGCGCCCGTGGCCGGGGGGAAGATCCACAGCGACATCGAGCGCGGCTTCATCCGGGTCGAGGTCATGAAATTCGCTGATCTGATGGCACTGGGCTCCGAACAGGCCGTGAAAAAGGCCGGCAAGATGCAATTGCACGGCAAGGACTACATCATCGAGGACGGTGATGTCTGCCACTTCCTCTTTAACGTCTGAGGTCAGTATTCCCCGGTCATCTCCGGAGCTGTTGCCGTGACCCTGACCTTTGCCGTATCACCGGAGAAGAACGAGGAGCTGCGCCGGCGGATGGAGGCCCTGGGGGTTCGCGAGGAGGACCTGGAGGAGAGTTTCGTCCGCTCCTCCGGCAAGGGCGGGCAGCACGTCAACAAGAGCTCCACCTGCGTGCAGCTCCTGCACCGGCCCAGCGGCATCGAGGTCAAGTGCATGGCGGGGCGGAGCCAGTCCCTGAACCGCTTCTTCGCCCGCCGCCTGCTGCTGGAGCGGATCGCGGAGGCGATGGGGCTGAAGACGGCCAAGGCCGATGCGGCGGAACGGATTCGCCGCCAGAAGGCCCGCCGCGGCCGCAAGGCGGCCAGGAAGTACGAGGAGCCGTGATTTCGTCCTGCACCTTCGCTGAACTTCTCGACAACTCCCCCTGCATCCTCGGCGAAGGGGCGGTGATCGAGCGCCTGCGCCGCGATCCCGGGCTGACCCTCGACCCCCACCTGGTCAACGCCGCCTTCCTCTACGAGCGCACGTCACGTGCAGCCCTGGAGGCGATCCTGCACCAGTACCTGGCGATCGGCCGGGAATTCGGCCTGCCGCTGCTGGTTTCCACCCCGACCTGGCGGGCCAGCCGGGAGCGGATCGCGGCGGCCGGCTACGCGCGGGCCGATGTCAACGGCGACAACGTGCGGTTTCTCGAGGAATTGCGGCAAGGCACCGGGGAGTACGCGCGGCAGGTGGTGGTGTGCGGACTGATGAGCTGCCGCGGCGATGCCTACCGGCCGGCCGCGGCGCTGACGCTGGACGAAGCGCGGCAGTTCCACGCCTGGCAGGCCGAAAAACTGGCCGCCGCCGGGGTCGACCTGCTCCTCGCTGCGACCCTGCCGGCCCTGAGTGAGGCGATCGGACTGGCCCTGGCCCTGGCCGCCACCGGTACCCCCTACCTGATCAGTTTCGTGGCCCGCGCGCAGGGGACCCTGCTGGACGGCACCCCCCTCAAGGAGGCCATCGCCGCCATCGATGCCGCGGCCACCCCGCCGCCGCTGGCCTACCTGCTCAACTGCACCCATGCCTCCTTCGCCCGGGCGGCGCTGCTCCACCCGGTCAATTCGTCGCCGCTGGTGCGGCAGCGGGTCGTCGGCCTGCTGGCCAACACCGCGGCACTTACCCCCGAGGAACTCGATGACAGCGCCACCCTGGTGGAGGAGGCGCCCGAAACCTTCGCCGCCGGCGTGGCCGCCCTGCACTCCGAACTGGGGCTGAAGCTGCTCGGCGGTTGCTGCGGCACTGACGACCGCCATATCCGCGCCCTGGCCGCCCGGCTCACCGTTCCGTCACCATAGCTGTTGCAGTGTGCTCAGCGGATTCTCTCCCAGAGGGTCAGCTGCGCGATGGAATGTTGGAACTTGCGCGCGGTCTCGCGGATCACGAAGGCGATATCGTTCGGTTCGCCTAGCCGGCGGAAATGGGGGGCGAGCTGCTCCTGCAGCCCCGCCAGAGTGGTGAACGGTTCACCGGCGCGGCGCAGGCCGCCGATCCAGTGCTCTTTGCGGGTGAACTCCTCCTGCCAGCTGTAGGGGGAGGCGATTGCCAGCAGGCCACCGGGATTGAGGCGCTGGTGAATGGTGGTCAAAAACAGCGCCGGGTCGTAGAGCCGGTCGAGCAGGTTGGCCGCGAGCACCAGGTCGTAGCCGGTGAAGTGCGGCTTGAGGTTGTGGGCATCACCCTG
This sequence comes from uncultured delta proteobacterium, assembly GCA_963751525.1. Classification (GTDB taxonomy): domain Bacteria; phylum Desulfobacterota; class Desulfuromonadia; order Desulfuromonadales; family BM103; genus VAUL01. Next base: position 124,281 of record CAVVUQ010000001.1, read on the forward strand.
CAAGAACTCGATCCTGGCGCCGGTTGCGGCCGGGACGAAGTCGTCCAGGCGGCGCTCGTGGCAGGAGACGATCTCACCCTCTTCGATCAGCTGGTAGTGGATCACCCCCTTCTCCTGCAGCTGGCAGGCGATGCGGATGAAGCGGGCGGAAAAGTCGATGGCCGTGACCTGCTCGAAATGTTGCGCCAGTTCGAAGCTGGCGCGGCCGACGGCACAGCCGAGATCGAGAGCCCGGCGCCGGGGCCGGTTGCCCATGGCCTGCACGCAGAGGCTGGCCAGCCGGGCCGGAAAATTGGCCACCCCGAACTTCTCCGGGCCGTAGTGCGCATCGCAGTACTGGGCGACGGCGATGTCGGTCTCATACATCGCCTGCGGTGCGGCGAGTTCCTGCGTGGCGGCCACATAGCGAAAGCCGGCGTGCTGGAAGAAATGCCGGCGGAAAGCGTAACGCGCGTCGCGGGTCGCCTCGTTGCCGGTGGAAATCCACGAGCCGCCCTTGATCAGGTTGTGCTGGGTGTCGAAGGTCGGGGTGGAGAAATCGTCGTAATAGGGGTGAACCGCGAAGCCGTCGAAGCCGGTGATCGGCGTTTCGGTCCACTGCCAGACGTTGCCGATCAGATCGAAGAATTCGCCGAAGGCGAAGCGGGTCACCGGGCAGGGGGATGCCCAGTGTTCGAGATTGATGTTCCCCGGGGCCTTTTCCCAGTAGGGCTGGTCGGGGATTTCGTGTAAATCGCGCAGCCGGTACCATTCGTCCTCGGTCGGCAGGCGGATCGGCAGGCCGGTCTGCTGTGCCTTCCAGTTGCAGAACGCCTTGGCCTCGAGGTAGTTGACCTCCACCGGCCAGTCCCAGGGCATGGCGATCTCCCGGGCCATGGTGCGCAAGCGGTAGCTCTCGCCATCCCTGATCCAGAACAGTGGCTGCTCGGCCTTGCTGAAGCCAACCCAGCGCCAGCCCTCCTCGGTCCACCAGCTGGCCTGCCGGTAGCCGCCGGCGGTGACGAAGTCGAGGAATTCCCGGTTCGACACCAGGTATTTGCCGGCCTGGAAATCGGCGACGTCGAACGTGTGCCGGCCGAACTCGTTATCCCAACCGTACAGGGGGTGATCCCTGTCCTTGCCGAGGGATACCTTCCCCCCGCTCACCGCCAGCAGGGTGTTTTGCGGCGCCTCGCCGGACTCGCTGCAGATCTCCCAGAGCGGCAATTGCCGTACCTGGTCGAGGGGGAGGCGGCGGATGATGACCGAGGAGGTCTCCAGGTGGATGCGCGAGTGCTCGATCCCCATCATGATCGCCCAGAAGGGGTGGTCCCAGTCGATGGGCAGCGTCAGCGGCAGGGTCTGGATCACCCTGTCGACCAACTCGCGCACCCGGTCACGGTAGCTCTTGACCTCGGCGACCGTCGGCCAGGAGTAGTTGGCGGCGCTGAGGTCGTCCCATGACATCTCGTCGACGCCGATGGCAAACATCGACTCGAAGTGCGGGTTGATGCGCTCTTCGATAATCCCGGCGACCATCAGCTTGTTGATGTAAAAAGCCGCGGTGTGCCCCAGGTAGAAGATCAGCGGGTGGCGCAGCGGTTCGGCGCGCAGGAAAAAGGCCGCGTCACCGGCCAGGGAGGCGTAGAGCTGCTCGTCGAGGGTGTAGGACTTATGAAAATACTCGCGGATTTCGGCGCGCTTGGCTTGCGGGGAGCCGTGGTCGAGGATGATGGTGCGGCTGGTGCGCAGTTCCATGTTGCCCCTTTCTGTTGACCCGGCTCAGCAGATTGGTGAAATATATAGCAGCAGAGGCACAGAAATTTAACTAAAAAAAGCTAGTTACCTTAATTTAGTTTATGTATTTTATAAGGCCGATCAAGCCGCCAGCAGGCGCATCAGTTCGCGCATGAACGCCGGAAGATCGGCCGGTTGCCGGGAGGTCACCAGCCGGCCGTCGACCACCACCTCCTGATCGAGATAATTTGCGCCGGCGTCCCGGAGTTCCTCGGCCACCGTGCGGTAACAGGTGGCCTGGCGCCCGGCGAGCAGGCCGGCGGCAGTGAGCACCTGCGGCCCGTGGCAGATGGCCCCGACCGGCTTGTCGGCTCCAAAGAATGCCCGGACGATCGCCTGGACTGCCGGCAGATCGCGAATTTCCGCCGGCGCTTTCCCGCCGGGGAGGATGAGGACGGCATATTCGGCAGGATCGATCTCGGCAAAGGTGTGGTCGACCTTCACCTCGTAGCTGCGTTTGCCGGTGATGCTCCCCGGAGCGGGGGCGGCCACCACCACCGTGTAACCGGCCTCCTGGAGGCGGTAGAGCGGGACCAGCAGTTCGGAATCCTCGAAGTTGTTTGCGCTCAGGATCAGGGCTTTCATTGGAAACCTCCCGTCTGACGTTGCGGGTTGCACCCCATGAATTCTACCGCGTCGCTGGCTGCCGTCCAGAAGGTACCGGGGTGGGCGGGCATGTCGGTGCCGACGCCTGCGTACTGCGGGCCGAATCTGCCGATTTTGCGATCAAGGTGATTATCCGGAAGCTACAGCAGGGGGGTTAGAATTGTTGGTTATCGGGAGGCTGCTGACCGGCTACTTGTTGATGGGGAATTCATAGCCGATGAAGGCCTCGCTGCTTTTGTTGGAATCCATGTAGGCCTTGCCCTTCACCTGGCCCTTGGAGGTACAGCCAGCCATGGACAAGGCCAACATGAGCACGAACAGGATGGTTTTTCCGCTCTTGGCCATCGTTCTACCCTGACATCACCTGCAGGACCACGTCGGGGCAATCGGGACACTCCCCAAAGTGTCCCGGCCCCGCTAATAGGCCCGGGTGAAGGTGACGAAGCCCTGGACGCTGGTCAGTCCGCCGTCTTTGACGGCATTGTCGAATTCCAGGTTGGTGGCAATGCCGCGGACCGCGACTCCCACGAGGGCTCCGGGTGAGACCTGGTACTCCAGCCCCACTTTGGCGTAGCCGCCGACGCCGAAGGCCGAGTCGCTGCCGGAGCTTTCGGTCTTGACCGTCGGGCTAACGGTCACATCTTCTTCCGACGTGTCATCCGAGTATTCGCCGTACAGCATCATCGGACCGACGGCGCCGTACAGCCGCCATTGCTCGCCCAGCGACGGTCTGCGCATAGACCCCGATGGCCAGGTCGAGCAGCCAGAGGTCGGAATCGATCTCAACCCGGGCCCGGCCGTTGCCAGCGGCAAACGACGTGGAATCGGAGTGCCAGCTGTACAGCAGGGAGGCATCGAGACCGACGTGGGTCGGTTTTCGGTTATAAGCGTACTGCGCGGCGATGCCGAGACAGGGGAGGGTCGAAAGGTTGTCGGAGGATAATCCGTCCGGGTCATCCAGCGTCGGATCGGCCACCCGCAGCTTGTCCTCGTCGAAACTGGCGGCGCCGACCAGTCCCTGGAAATAGACGAGTGACAGCTCCTCGGCGGCGGTCGCCGGCGCCACGCCCATAAAGAGTGACTGCTGCGACAATGACAAGGCGCAGCCCGAGACGGTACAGCGACCACGGGAGAGGCATGGCAGGCTCCTGGCAGGCGATCGGTAAGCGCTGCAACTGCGGGCGGCGGTGCGGAAAAACCCGGTCGGTCACGCGCCGCAAGGTCCCATTATAAGTGATTTTCCGGGAGAATAACAGGGAGATGCGTGAAATCTCCCCTCCGATGCGCGATACCTGCTATAATCCCTGCATCTCACCCCTTTTCCAGGAATCACTATGAAAAAAACCTTTCAATTGACCCATCCGAAGATCAAGGTTCCGAGGCTCGTCGAAGCCATCAAGCATGAGGTCAAAAAATATATTCAAAGGGAACGCCGGAAACCTCTTCCCGCCGGAGTCGATTATTGGGATTTTGACTGCCGGTTCGGCGCCGATGCAGAACATTGCGCCGTGGTTCATGTTGCCGACATCAATAAGGCCATCTCTCAGGCCGAAGAGCAGCAGCTGGAATCTTTCTATCTGGAAATCCTGGCCAAGCCGGGTCATCGCAGCAGCAAACCCAAAGACGGGTGGTGAAAAGCCGCCGTTCCGACCGGGGCGGGATGCGGGAAACCGTCACCGCCTGGATGTGCTCAAGCATTACCGGCCCTGTGACACATGCTGTCACGGGGCCGGCGTAATTTTGGGAAAACTCTATGCCGTGGGAGAGCAAATGTCTGGGGAGCCGGTCCGTGTCGCTGCGATCTTCGAGCCGGGGAAGCGCATCCGCCTGGTCTGGTTCGAACGCAACCGCCGCCAGTACAAGGTGGTGCAAACCACCTACAGCTGGCGCGACCGGGTCGGCGATACCCCGCTGCATCATTTCACGGTGACCGACGGCGAGGCGCTGTTCGAACTGATCTACAACCCGCTGCAAGGAAGCTGGACGCTGGTGGCGCAAAAGGCCGTGTCATGAAAGGGTGGGGGCGGGTGGTCATGCACCTCGACATGAACGCGTTCTTCGCGTCGGTCGAGCAGCAGACCAACCCGGCACTGCGCGGCCAGCCAATTGCGGTGATCGGCAGCGGCCGCACGGTGGTGACCACCGCCTCCTACGAGGCACGGGCCTGCGGGGTCAAGACCGGGATGAACACCTGGCAGGCGCGCCAGGCCTGCCCGCAGATCATCTTCGTGGTCGGCGACAACCGCAAGTACGCCGATACCTCCACCCGCATTGTCGCCATGATGCGCGACTATACCCCGCTGGTCGAGGTCTTCTCCATCGACGAGGCCTTTCTCGACCTCACCGGCTCCTTAAGCCTGTACGGCAGCGCCGAGCGCATCGCCTTCCTGCTCAAGGCGAGAATCCGCCATGAGTTCGGCCTGACCTGCTCGATCGGCATCGCCCCCAACAAGCTGCTCGCCAAGCTGGCCAGCGAGATGAAGAAGCCCGACGGTCTGACCATCATCGCCCCGGAGCAGGTGGCCACGGTCCTGGAGCGGCTGCCGGTCAAGGAGCTGTGCGGGATCGGCAGGAAGGTCGAGCAGCAGCTGGCTGATCTCAACATCTTCACCTGCGGCCAGCTCGGGGGCTACCCGGTGGCGGTGCTCAAGCGGCGCTTCGGCGTCGTTGGCGAGCGCCTCGGCCGGATGGGGCGGGGGGTCGATGACGCGCCGGTCGTCCCGCCGGAGGAGGAGCAGGCGGTCAAGAGCGTCGGTCACAGCATGACCCTGGCGCACGATGTCACCGGGCGCCAAGCCCTGTGCAAATACCTGCTGCAGCTCGCCGAGATGGTGGGGAGCCGGGCGCGGCGCTACGAGGTGGCCGGCAAGACCGTGCATCTGATTCTGCGCTACGGCGATTTCACCACCGTCGGCCGCCAGCAGACCAGGACGTCACCGACCAACCAGAGCGAGGCGATCTACCGGGATGCCCTGGCGATCCTTGACAGTTTTGAGCTCGACCGGCCGGTGCGGCTGCTCGGGGTGCGCATCACCGGCCTGACCCACCATGCCGACCAGCTGCCGCTCTTCGAGCAGGAGCGCAAGGCCGCCCTGGCGACCGCCGCCATGGACGATGTCAACCAGCGCTTCGGCGCGTTCACCGTCACCTACGGCAGCGTGCTGGAGACCGAGGAAAAGGGTGCGCACGTCATCTCGCCGGCCTGGCGGCCGGACGGGATCAGAAGGGTTGATGTGAAGTAATCGGCGGAATCCGGTGGTATACTCGTTTGCGAAACGTCAGCGTCGAAAGGAGACCGCCATGAGTCCCGACCTGCTCTTCTCCCCCTTCACCATCAAGCACGTCACCTTGCGCAACCGCCTCGGCGTCGCGCCGATGACACGCATGTCCTCCCCCGGCGACAGCATCCCACGCCAGGACGTCCTCGACTTCCTGGTGCGCCGCGCCGAGAACGGCGCGGCCCTGGTGACCAGCGAGGCGATCGTCACCGACTACGAGAGCGCCCAGGGCTACCCCGGGCAGGCGCGGCTGACCACCCAGCGGCAAATCGACGCCTGGGCGCGGGTCACCGACCGCATCCGCGGGGCCGGGGCCATCGCCGTCATGCAGATGTTCCACTGCGGGCGGATGGCCTGGCCCGAGGTCAACCCGGCCGGCCGGTCGATTGCGCCAAGCGCTCTGGCCCCCAAGCAGGACAACCCCCTGACCGGGCAGCCGTACCCGCTCCCGGACGTGATCAGCCGCTTCGAGATCGAGCACGTCATCCAGGGCTTCGTCGAAACCGCCAAAGGGGCGGTGGCCGCCGGCTTCGACGGCATCGAGATTCACGGCGCCCACGGCTACCTGATCAACCAGTTCCTCTCCAGCTATTCGAACCGCCGCGATGACGAGTACGGCGGCTCGACGGCAAAACGCTTCCGCTTCGCCCGCGAAGTGATCCAGGCGGTACGCGCGGTAGTCCCTGCCGATCGTCTGTTGCTCTTTCGCATCTCCAACTGGGGGGTAGCCGACATGGCGGTCTCGCTCTTCGAGAACGCTGCGGAGTGGCGGGAGGTGATCGGCCTGCTCGACCGCGAGCCGATCGACGCGATCTCGGTATCGACCTACGACTTTCGCGTACCGGCCTTCGAGACCAACCTGACCATGGCGGCGCTGACCCGCCAGGCAACGCAATTGCCGCTGCTGATCTGCGGGCAGATTTACGATCGCGCCAGTGCCGAGGCGGCACTCAAGGACGCGGATATCGCCCTCAGCGGCAAGGCGATCCTCCTCAATCCGAACTGGGTCGAAGCGGTGCGGGCCGGCCAGGAGTTGAGGCCTTACCGCGCGGAGGAGGCCAACATCGCCTATACCGCCGAGCCGCTGCCCTGACCAGGGGGGTGAAAGAGGCTGCATTTGATTCAGCAAGGACAGGGTGGCAGCAGGCTTGCCAGGTTGAGAGAATAAAGTTATCGTCTTCAGGATGAATAATCGCTCTGCCCCAGGGGTTCCCGCTGCCATGTCAGTGCGCAATTTTCCTCCCATGCTGCTCGCCATCTTGCTGCTGGCGGGCCTGTTGCCCTTTGCCGACGAGGCTTGGGCCGCCTCCGCCTGCCGGCAGGGGGAGGCAGTCCGGATCTGGACCGCGCCGCTGGTGGCGCGACCGGGTGAGCGCCTGGAGATCCTGGCCGTCGCCAGCGACGGCGAGTTGGCGGAATTGCAGGTCACCGACCCCGCCGGCCGCCGGGCCCAACTGCCCGTCGTGAAGGGCGGTGGCCCCCCCTGGAGCCTGCGGGCGACGCTCCCTGCCGCGGTCCGCGGCAGCTACCGCATCGAGGCCCGGCGTTCCGGCCAGGTGGCGGCCTGCGCCGAGGTCCAGGTCGGCGGCCCTGCCGCCAGCCGTGGCAGCGGCCAGTGGGACCTGGCCACCCAGGCGCTCTACGCCGCCTGGCTCGAACACCTGTTCGACGCCCCCCCCGAGCAGTCGCTGAGTTTCCCGTCGCTGGAGCCGGTGCTGCGCGACCCGAGCCGCAACTTCCTGCACGACTACCTGGCCAAGGGGGAGGACAGCCGGGTCGCCGCCGAGCCCGACTGCGCCGACCTCTCCTACTTCCTGCGCGCCTACTTCGCCTGGAAGCTCGGTCTGCCCATCGCGTCCCGCGCCTGCAACCGGGGGAGCGCCACCAGCCCGCCGCGCTGCGATGCGGCCGAGGTCGACCGCAGCTTTGTCGGCACCCCGGCCTCGGCCGACGCCTTCCGCCGGGTGAGCCGCCGGCTCATCGACCGGGTCACCTCCGGCGGCGGGCGCACGGCCCTGGACGATGAGGACAGCGACTTCTACCCGGTGCCGCTGGAGCGCTCGGCCCTGTGGCCCGGCACCGTCTATGCCGATCCCTACGGCCACACCCTGATCATCGTCAAGTGGGTGCCGCAGACGGAGGAGCGCGGCGGTCTGCTGCTCGCCGTCGATGCCCAGCCCGACAACTCGGTGGCCCGCAAGCGCTTCTGGGAGGGGACGTTCCTCTTCGCCCGCACGCCGAGCGCCGGCCCCGGCTTCAAGAGCCTGGCGCGCCCCGGGCGGCAGTGCCCAGCCCGGATCTCCCGCCCCGCTCCCTCGAGCAGGCGACCCTCGAGCCAACCGAGTTCTACGCGCGCATGGAGCGGCTCATCAACCCGCGCGGGCTCGACCCGGAGGCCGCCTACCAGGCGACCCTGGCGGCGTTGATGGAACAGCTGGAGACCCGCATCAAGTCGGTCGACAACGGCGAGGCGTACATGCGGACCAACCGGGGCGTCGTCGCCATGCCGAAAGGGCCGGCGATCTTCGAGACCGTCGGCCCCTGGGAGGACTATGCCACCCCCTCCCGCGACATGCGCCTGCTGATCGCCCTCAAGGTGCTGGAAGGGCTCCCCGCGCGCATTCGCAAGCACCCGGAACTCTTCCTGCTGAAGTGGTGGACCAGCCCGGAGGCGGCCGCCGAGCGGATTGAAAAGCTCCATGCCCAGAGTGTCGGGGAAAAGTTCATCACCTACACCCGCAGCGACGGCTCCGCCTGGAAGCTGACCCTCGCCGACATCTATGCACGCCGTGGCGGGCTCGAGGTCGCCTACAACCCCAACGACTGTGTGGAGCGCCGTTGGGGCTCGGCCCCGAGGCTCCCCGACCACGGCACCTGCCGCCGCCAGGCCCCTGCCGAGCAGCGCACGCGCATGGATGAGTACCGGCCCTGGTTCCGCGACGCCCGCCGGCCGCCGCGCTAGTCCCATGCTGTCGATCGTCCTCCGCTCACATATCCCTCTGCTGCTGGTCCTTGTCACCCTCGCCGGCTGCGTTGTCAAGCCTGCAGGGGTCGCCGATCTTACGCGCTACCCCCAGGATGCCACGGGCTATCTGCCGGCCGCGGCAGCGGCAGCGCCGTTGGTCTCACCCGAGCAGCAGGCCCGCCTCGATGCCGACTACAACGAGCACTTCTTTGCCCCCTGGCGGCAGCAGCGGGCGAGCCTCCCGGCCGCGGAGGCCTTCTGGGGGGTGGCCTCCTACGGTAGCAAGCAGGGGTATGGTGAAAACCTGCTGCCCCTCGGTAAAGAACGCTGGCAGCAGCTGGTGGCGGCGCTGCGGCGGGAGAGCTACCCGTCCCTGGCGCGCCCCGCGATCACCGTGCGCAATACCGCCTGCCGGGTCTTCCCGACTTCCCGCCCGTTCTTCCTCGATCCGAACCAGGCCGGCGAGGGCTATCCCTTCGACTACTTCCAGAATTCCGCGTTGTGGGTCGGAACACCGGTGCTGGTGACCCATGTTTCCCTGGATGGCGCCTGGTTCTTTGTCGAGACCGGTTTCGTCGCCGGATGGCTGCCGGTCGAAGATCTCGCCTGGGCGGACGCGGCGTTTCGCGCGGCCTACCAGACCGGCCGCTACGCGGCGCTGCTGCGCGACGAGGTCACTCTCCGCGGCGAAACGGGCGACTTCCTGGCCCTGACCCACCTCGGCGCGATCTTCCCGGTCGCGGCGCAGGTTGACACCGGCCTGCAGGTCCTGGTGCCGGTGCGCGATGCCGACGGCGCCGCCGTGGCCCGGCCGGCCCGGCTGGCCCCGGAGCTGGCGGCGCTCAAGCCACTGCCACTGCAGCCGGTCCGGATCGGCGAACTGGCCAACCGCATGCTTGGGCAACCCTACGGCTGGGGCGGACTGTATGAAAACCGCGACTGTTCGGCCACCCTGCGCGACCTGTTCACCCCCTTTGGCGTCTGGCTGCCGCGCAACTCCGCCGACCAGGCCAAAAGCGGCGGAAGCTTTCACGACCTGGCCGGCCTCGGCCCGGCGGAGAAGCACGCCCGCCTGCAACAGCAGGGCGTGCCGTTTTACACCCTGCTCTGGCTCAAGGGGCACATCGGTCTCTACCTCGGCACCGAACCGGCCAGCGGCGAGCCGCTGCTCCTGCACAATATGTGGGGGGTGCGCACCAGCGACTGGCGTGGCCGGGAAGGGCGCGCCCTGGTCGGCCGTTTGGCCATCACCTCCCTGCGTCCCGGCGAGGAGCGCGGAGACGTCGAAACCGGGCGGTTCTTCGAGCGCATTCTGGGGATGACGGTTCTCCCCGGGATCGAAGCAAGGTAGGCGCCACTCAACACCTGAATGCCGAGAGAGTCGTGACATGATCATCATCGACATCAAGAACGCCAAGGATGTTGCCAACAAGGAAAAGGGGAAGCTGAAGGTGTTCCTCGCCTCCCTGTTCGGCGTCGATATCGCCCGCAAGGTCGACGAGGTCCTGGCCGAGCGGATTGCCGATGAACTCCGGCGCCGGGAGATCGACGCCGAGGTCAGGGTCGAGTGATGTCTCCCACGACTGCCGGCGGCACCGGGCCGGGGGCTGCGCGCCCGCTGGCCAGAATCCCGGGGTTTGGAGAGCAATGATGGAACTCGACCTGAATCTGTTGAAATATCTGATCACCAAGCGTACCGACGAGATCGAACGGTGCGTGGCCGGAACCGGCTACCTGGCCAGGACCGTCATCGGTGTCGGCACCTTCCTGCTCGACAACGAGGGCGATCTCGACCTGTTGACCGCCAAGCAGCAAGCCACCTTCGACAGGTTTCTCCAGCCGTTGCTGGACGAGTTCACCCGCATCCGTTAAGGAACCGTCATGCCCGCTGTCGATTTGGACGAGATGGACCTGCGTGCTTTCCTCACCGCTTTCAACGCGGTTGCCGACGTGACCGGCTACACCTTCGACGACGAGACCGAGTACCGGCTGGCCATTGCCAACCTCGTTGGCGAACTGCGCAACCAACTGGCGCCCGTGACCCGCGCGATGATCACGGTCACCCCGCGCGTCCCGCTGGCGGAATTGCTGGCGGAGAAGTACGCCGCCTGGGATGCCGCATGCGCCGGCGGGACGGTGTGCCAGTCGGCGGACAGCCTGATCGAGGAGTCCCTCGACAAGTGCGGGTTCGACCGGGCGCAATTTGCCGGCGGAGTCGGAGCGGCGGGCGCCATCGGGGAACTCCGTGCGATGGTGACGGCCGATTCTGCGGCGGCTTGGAACCGCTACCAACTGGTGATATGCACCTGCACCCGGGAGGAGCTTGAGTTGCTGACCCTCGCGGATATGCTGACGGCCCTTCTGGTGGTCGACGACGAACCGGCAACAGGCGGTTCTTTCTGGAAACGCTGGAAGAACAAGTGAGGGACTGATGGACGACGAAAAGATTGCGGTCAAGACCGAAGCCGGCAAGACCCTGGAAGTGGTGGTGGTGAGCAAAAACGCCGACGGGCATCTGGGTGGTAATCGGCGAGGGGCTCAACAACATCAAGTGCAAGCTGGTGCCGACCAACAACGGTCTGGCCTACGCTGGTAGCGTGATGGGGCGGGAAATTATCTACGAGCGCAGCGTCCGGGAGGTCAAGGCGGACATCACCCGAGACCACCAGGTGCTGTCCCGGTTCAGACCCGGTTCCTCAGGTAAGCGGCAAAGATGACGGTCAGGAAGACCAGGCACCTCAGGCCGATAGTCAGCCAGTAAACCTGCGGCTTGTCGCGGCGGACCACCTTGCCGAAGCCGATCATCCAGGTTTCCCGGCGGGACAGGTCCTTGTAGATGCCCCAGGCGATCACGGCAGCGGTGAGGATGTAGAGCAAAACCATAGGCACTTTCACCCCGGTCGGATTGTCCGGATATTAGCAATAAATCCGCGTTGCGCACAACGCGGTTCTGCAGCGGTTGCCCTTGACGGCTTTCCCTGCAACCACGACTCTCGACGGGTTCGCTGCCGTCCGGGCGGCACGTAATCCGTTCAGCGGAGTCCCACCAACCACATGAGGATGCCGTGAACCTACTGCAACGCACCAACCAGTCCTGGAAAGTCTGGCTCTTCGTGGCGCTGCTCCTTGCGGGGTGCGCCGCGACCCTGCTCCAGGGCTTTCTCTACGAACCGCTTGGCAAGGAGCTGGCGATGCAGATTGCCGTCGCCGGCCTGGGGCTGCTGATCGGCGGCTTTCTCTGGGCGGCGGGCTCCATCCGCTGTCCGCAGTGCGAACTGAAGCTCCTGATCCATGCGATCACCAAGGAAGGGTTCTTTACCTGGTTTTCCTGGCTCCTGCAGGTGGACAGCTGTCCAAAATGCGGCCACGGCGAGGTGTCGCGCAAGACCGCTTCCCGGCGCAGGGTGAAGGGATTGAAGCGTCCCTAGGTCAGGTAACCGGCCGTCTGGGCGCTCTCGCCTCTACCGGTGACCCGTTGCCATGAGTTTACGTGCCATGGAGAGCCGGCGGCCTCCCCTATGGAAAGAGCGGGACAACCATTCGGTTGCCCCGCCAGAGAAACGATAACCGGTCAACCGGCATCTTCCGGTTTGGCCACCGTGGTCTTGACCGGTTGGATACCGGTCGGCACGGTGGCTGTTCCGGTACCGGTCACCTGATGTAGCTCTTGATGACCATCGTGGTAAATATGCCGATTCCCAGCAAGATGAACATCCCATCGACGATTTGACCCATGACCTGCTCCCCGGCAGCAACTCGTAGCGGTTGCCGCGATTGGTGGCGGCATCGATGCCGCATGTAACACGAGTGTTAATTTATACCATTTCGCCCAAATAGTCAAGGTCGCTTGATCACGGTCTGCCGCCCTCGCACAGTTATTCCCTTGACAGCTTCGCCAGATCGGTTTCAATGGTCGAGAAGGAGGTTAATCATGGCACTCAAGGTCGGATTCAGGGAACTGGTGGCCCGGGCTGAAGCGGAAATCGAGACGATCGATGCGGCGCAGGCGCTGGCGGCCGCCGCCGCACCGGAGGTAGTTTTCATCGACCTGCGCGATGTGCGCGAACTGTGGCGCGAGGGGAAGATCCCCGGGGCGGTGCACGTGCCGCGCGGCATGCTCGAGTTCTGGATCGATCCCGAGAGCCCCTACCACAAGCCGCTGTTCGCCGAAGCGCACCGCTTCATCTTCTACTGCAACCTCGGCTGGCGCTCGGCCCTGGCCGCCCAGGTTGCCCAGGTCATGGGCCTGACGAGCGTCTGTCACCTCGGCGGCGGTTTTGCCGGCTGGTGCGCGGCCGGCGGGGCGGTGGAAGCGGTCGCCAGAAAGTAGGCAGGAGGGCCATGCACGGCTCTGCAAAATCGCCGCTGGCCGCCCGGTATCCGCACACACTGGCCGTGATCTTCGCGGTGTTTTTCGTGGTGCTGGGCATCGCCCCGGTCGACCGGGATGTCTGGGTGGCCGAGGTGATCCCGGTGGTGATCGTCTTTGCCCTGCTGCTGGTCACCTACAGGGATTTTCGCTTCAGCAACCTGGCCTATTCGCTGATGGCCTGCTGGCTCTTCTGGCACACGGTCGGCGGTCACTATACCTTCGCTCACGTACCCTTCGGCTGGGTCACCGGCCTGTTCGGCTTCGAGCGCAACCACTTCGACCGCATCGGCCACTTCTCCGTCGGTTTCTACGCCTACCCGCTGGCCGAGTGGGTCACGCGCAAGCGCTGGTGCGGGCCGATCCTGGCGAGCTTTCTCGGAGTGTTTTTCATCATGAGCATTGCCTGTGGCTACGAGATCGTCGAATGGTGGTTCGCCGAGGTGGTCGGCGGCGGGGCGGGGATCGAGTTTCTCGGTTCCCAGGGGGATGTCTGGGATGCGCAGAAGGACATGCTGGCCGATACCCTGGGAGCGCTGTTCACCATCATACTGTTCTGGCTGATCCGGCCGGACCGGCACCCGGGCAGACGATGAATCCACAGGATCTCGAACTTTTTCACGCGCTGCTGATCGGCATCGGCCTGAGCGCCGCCTGCGGTTTCCGGGTTTTTGTCCCGCTGCTCGGCGTCAGCATTGCCTGCCAGGCCGGCTATCTGCAACTGTCTCCCGAATTCGCCTGGCTGGGCAGTACGCCGGCGCTGTTGGCCTTTGCCCTCGCCACGATGATCGAAGTGGGCGCCTACACGGTCCCGTTCATCGATCACCTCATGGATACCATCACCACGCCGGCGGCGGTGATTGCGGGGACACTGCTGACCGCATCCCTGCTGGGCGACACCTCGCCGTTTCTCAAGTGGTCGCTGGCCATCATCGCCGGCGGCGGCGCGGCCGGCATCGTGCAAATCGGCACCATGGCCGTGCGCGGCAGCTCGACGCTGCTGACCGGGGGCTTCGGCAACCTGGTCGTCGCCATACTGGAACTGGCCGGTTCGGCCGTTATGACCCTGCTGTCCCTGCTGCTGCCGGTGCTGATTTTGGCGGCGCTGCTGGTCGCGGTGTTCTTCGTGATTTTCTTCATCGCCCGGCGTTTCTCCGCCAAACGGCGACCTGCCGATCCTGCTGGCCTCTGAAAAGAACAGCCATCCCGGAGTCGGGAGGGCTGGCGTCGTTGCATCATGTCCCTTGCTTCAACCTTATGGGTAGACCCTCACCACCTGCTCGGCCACCAGTGCCGGCTTGGCGTGCCCCTCGATGTCCACGGTGAACAGGTAGGTGACCTCGAGTCCCGTGTCGAGCAGGGCTGCCTCCTTGAGGACGGTACGAGCGCGGATGCGGGCGCCGCATTTGACCGGGGCCGGGAAGCGCAATCGGTTCAGCCCGTAGTTGACGCGCAGGCGCATGCCGGGAAAATGCCGGCGCAGATAATCCGGGGAATTACTGCCGGTCAGCAAGGGGAGGAGGGAGAGGGTCAGAAAGCCGTGGGCGACGGTCGTGCCATAAGGTGAATCCTGCTGCGCCCGTACCGGGTCGATGTGGATCCACTGGGTATCGCCGGTGGCCGCGGCAAAGGCATCGATGCGTGGCTGATCGATGACCAGCCAGTCGCCGACGGCGATTTCGCGGCCGAATTGCGGCTGCAACTGGCCGAGAAGATTAATTTTAGGGTCCATGAAAAATCTCCTTTGTATATGACATAATGGAAATTTATGTACATATACCGTGAAAACCGTGCAGGGTTGAAGCAGAAATGGTATGCGTATTGCTGAAATGAATGGCGGCAATATGTGGAAAACCTAATTGTCATTATTATGCCAACCACCAAACTTGATCTAGATACCAGACTGCTGTCGGAATTTGTCTACGCGCTGAACATCGCTCGCCGGCAAGTTGCTGCCTACCCGCCAGGGCACCCGATGATTGCCTCCGCTGCGGAGAAGCTAGTGTCACTGCAGGAGAGGCTCTTGGAGTTCCGTCGTGAACTTACCATCGGCATTGCCCGTGACACTTTGATTGTCGACGACAATCAGCTTGATCCCGCTAACCCGGTCTACCGCGATCTTGCCGTACATCTTTTCAATGCCAAGGTGGCTTTTCTGACAGTGCAGTCGGGAGCATCGGCAAAGGATGTGCGTCTCTTTTTCGAGATCCTTGCTTATCCTGGTGATCAAGTAGCCGCTGCGGGAGGGTTGGCCGCCTTGCTGGCGTATTCAGGAATTCATGGTTTCATCGTGCGGGAAATCGATTACCGGGCTTTCCATGCCACCGAAGTCGATTCCATGAGTGCCCCTAAGGTGACTGGAGTCAACGAAGAATCGGCAGTGCTCTGGAAAGAATTTATTAGCGGCATGGCCGGTGGCACGGTCAACCCCAATGGCGTTCGGCAGTTGCCAAAGGAACAGTTCGATCCGGTTCTGCTCGCCGAGGCCTTGAACCGCGAGCAGCAGATCGTTTCAGGCAAGGTTACCGAAAGCTATGATCAAGCTATTGCGGATTTTCTCAATCGTTCCGGTAGCCAGCGGTCGAATTCTCAGTCCCATCGGGAGTTTTTTGACCGTCTTGGCCTGCTGATCGAGCAACTCTCCCCGGAATTGCGGCGACGTTTTCTGAACAGTACGCTCAAAAGCTTCTCCTCCAACCCTGTCCAGGCCACGGAGGTACTGGCCAACTGGTCACACTCGATTATTATCGAGGCACTCGAACAGGTCAATTCCGATCAACTGCAGGTGCCGCGAATTCTCCTGGATATACTTGGCAAAATGGTCATTCAGGGAAAAGTTGCGGAAGGTCAGGGTTACGGCATTTCTGACAGGGTGCGAAATTATCAGCAGACCGCCGAATTTCTCAACAGGATGTTTCGCGACGGTGAAATCGAGAGTTATGTGCCCAAAGACTACTCCGATGCCCTGTCAGTGCTCGCCGCCGCGGATATTGCGACCCATCTAGACCCGGCGCAGGTTGATGAATTTCTGGATGATCTCAACGGCCATGCCCTCGAAAGACAGTTCTGCGCAATTACACTGGAGTTGATGGAGCAGGGCGTGGGGAGCCGTTCGATTGACGCGATCTCTCTCAAATTCGAGGAGATGGTCCCCTATTTTCTGGAAGCGGGCGATTTTCAATCCCTTACCGGAATTCACCGGCATTTGTGTCGCTTGCGCGCGGAGTCACAACCTATATTTGCCGCCGCCGTGCAACGTTTTCTCGATTCATTCACCGGCGATAACTTTGTCACGCAGGTCCTCGACGGCCTCGATGAGTGGGGGAAGGATCTGTATCCGACGATCAGGGAGATGATCAGCCAAATCGGGATTCCGTTCGTCGAGCCGCTACTCGATCGGCTGGCCGAGGAGCCTGTCATGATGCGTCGGCGACTTTACATGGAATACCTGCAGTGCATTGGCGTCCAGGCCTCTGGATTTATTGTGAGGCGCCTGAACGACCCCCGCTGGTACTTCGTGCGCAATCTTGTTGTTCTGTTGCGCGAAATCAATGATCCCGAGGCACTGCGCCCCTTGAACCGCCTGTTTGCTCATGCGCATCCCAAGGTTCGTTTAGAGGTGATGCAAACGTTTCTGCACTTTAACGATCCACGGGCGGATCGCTATCTGCTGCATGAGCTGGAAAAGACGGATGTGGGTTTCCTCAACGGTATCGTCCGGCTTGCCGCCAACAGCCGTAATCCCGAAGTCGCCTGCCGGCTTGCAGATTTGCTTAATTCACGGGGGAACTCCGAATCCGAATTGGCATTAAAGGGCGTCATCATCAGCAGTTTGGCAAAAATGGCCTGCGCGCAGGCTCTTCCCGGGTTGGCAGCCTTCATCGAGAGTCGCAGCCTGTTCATGAGCAAGGCTCTGCTCCGGCTGAAGCTTGAGGCAGTTGCCTCGCTCAGTCGCTACGACTGCGCTGAGGCCGTTATGCTGGCCAGCCGCATACGGCAGAAGTCCACAGGGGGCATCGCCGAGGCCGCTGAAAAAGTCTGCCAGCAACTACGGGGATCATCACCTTGAACAACGAACAGTTGCAGCATATCAACCAGTGCCTGCGATACTTGACTACTGCGACGTCGACAACGGGACTTTACTCTCCTGGTCATCCCCATGTGCTGCGCCTCTGCCAGCAGGCTCATGCCGAACTGCTCCGTGGCATGAACGGAATGGAGGAATTGTCGCTGTTGCGCGTCGATGACCAACTTGCCATAGATAGACAGCCCCTGGCGCGGACCCTTTATACCGAACGGTTAGCCCTGCTTCTCAAACGGCGTGGGGTCGGCCATCTCAAATTCATCAATGGGATTGAATTCGACGAACTGATGGCACTGTCCGCCGGGCTGGTCAGTTCGGAAAGGGAGATACAGTCGAGCAGGCATCTGCGTCTGGGGCAGGTGGAGGTCCGTCACAGTCTGGAGACAGTGCCGGATTTCAGTCTGCAGGCGGCGCAGATTGCTGGGGTTTTCGGCGTGATCAGCCAGGAGGAACTTGCCCGGGTGATAGAGATTTACGAGGCGGTTCGGCGCGGCCGGCGACTGCAAGTGGTTGGACTATCTGAAATCATCGCGAAATTCATCGATGTCTTTGCCCAGCATGTCGATCCGCTTCTGGCTCTGGTGCCGCTGCGCGACATGGACGAGTATACCTTTACCCACTCATTGAACGTCTGTCTGCTCAACCTTGCCCAAGCATCTTCCTTGGGGATCAAGGGCGAACTTCTCAACGATGTAGGGCTCGCGGCCATGTTGCATGATATCGGCAAGCTGTTCGTGCCGGTAGAGGTCCTTAACAAGCCGGGCAAGCTGACGGATCAAGAGTGGCAGTTGATGCGGGCACATCCGGTCAAGGGGGCCGAATATCTGCTCGGCCATCCCGGCGTTCCACGGTTGGCGGTCATTAACGCCTATGAGCATCACCTTCGCTATGATTTGGGGGGTTATCCTCAGATGAAGGCTGGCTGGCAGCAGAATCTGGTCAGCCAGATGACGACGATCTCCGATATCTACGATGCCCTGCGCACCCGTCGACCTTACCGGGAACCGCTCAGCCTACAGGAAGTATTGAAACAAATTCTCGAATTGAAGGGCACCCAACTGCATCCATTGCTGGTAGAAAACTTCGCTTACCTAATGTGCAAGGTCCATCCGGAACTCCTCGGCAGCGCAATCACTCCTCCGGTATCTTGAAAATCACGTGCACGCCGGCCAGTTGCCCGAGCCCCACCCGGTCGATGCTGTTGGTGTCGCCGATCACGCCGATGATGGTGCGGTTGGCCCCGGTCGACTGGTGGAAGTCGAAATCGTGCTCGACCAGGTACTGCTTGACATGGCGCTTTTGCTCCTCGGTCGCCCCTGTTCTCATGATGATCAGCATAATCAGATCCCCCTGGTGCGGATACGTTCGAGGCGGCGCGACTCGTCGATGACGCGCTCGAACAGGCGGACAATCGCGTCATTTTCCAGCGGACCGGGATTGGCGGCTGTCATCGCCTCGAAGATGCGGCGTTCCCGGTCAGGATCGTAGACCGGCAGGCCGCGCTCCTTCTTGATTTCGCCAATGTGCAAGGCCAGCGCTGCGCGCTCATTGAAAATGCGCAGCAGTTCCCGGTCGAGCCGGTCGATCTCCTGCCGGTAATCGTCGATCTTCACGGTGTCCCCGTTTGACTATTCATCTGACAATCGATTACTGACAACCTGTCCTTCAGCCACCTTCTCCCTGAGGGAGAAGGTCTCAGCGGAAGATCAGTGCTAATCAGGTTCTAAAAAGTTTTGCGGAGGATGGTGTCCCTTTTCCAATGGACATCGTCGGTGTCCGGATAGTCGATAGTGTAGTGCAGGCCGCGGCTCTCCTGGCGCTTGAGAGCGCAACGGATGATCAGTTCGGCCACGGTGGCAATGTTGCGCAGTTCGATCAGGTCGGAGGTGATGTAGAAATCCCAGTAGTAGTCGGCGATCTCCTCCTGGATCATCTGCACCCGACGCAGGGCGCGCACCAGCCGTTTGGTCGAGCGGACGATGCCGACGTAGTTCCACATGCAGCGGCGGATCTCGTCCCAGTTGTGGGCCACGACCACTTCCTCATCGCTGTTGCGGGCACTGCAGGTGTCCCAGGGGGCGATGGCCGGGAAGGGGGGTTGTCCTTCCCGAAAGCGCTCCAGCGAGCGCTGGGCGGCGCGGGCGCCGAACACGGCGCCTTCGAGCAGGCTGTTGCTGGCCAGGCGGTTGGCGCCGTGCAGGCCGGTACAGGCCGCTTCGCCGATGGCAAACAGATTGGTCAGATCGGTTTCTCCCCAGCTGTCGACCCGCACGCCGCCGCACAGGTAGTGGGCCGCCGGCACCACGGGGATCGGTTCGACAGTCATGTCGATGCCGTAGCCGAGGCAGGTCTGGTGAATGTTCGGGAAATGGTCCTTGACGAAGGCCGGATCCTTGTGGGTGATGTCGAGAAAGACGCAATCGTCGCCGTGAATCTTCATCTCGTTGTCGATGGCGCGGGCGACAATATCGCGTGGCGCGAGATCCTTCAGCGGGTGATAGCCCTCCATGAAGGCCGTACCGTCGCGCCGGCGCAGGATCGCCCCTTCGCCGCGAACCGCCTCCGAGATCAGGAAGCTTTTGGCATGCGGGTGATAGAGCGTGGTCGGGTGAAACTGCATGAATTCCATGTTGGCGATGGTCGCCCCGGCCCGGTAGGCCATGGCGATGCCGTCGCCGGTCGCCACGTCGGGATTGCAGGTGTAGAGATAGACCTTGCCGGCCCCGCCGGTGGCCAGCACGGTGAGCGCCGCGCCAAAGGTTTCGACCGCCCCGGTTTTCGCGTCGAGGACATAGGCGCCGAGACAGCGGTTGGGCGTCACCCGGCGGCGCGCCAGCTTGGCCTCGGTGATCAGGTCGACGGCGACATGCTGTTCGTACACTGTGATGTTCGGATTGGCGCGGACGGCTTCGACCAGGGCCCGCTCGATCTCCTTGCCGGTCTCGTCCTTGGCGTGGTAGATGCGGCGCTGGCTGTGGCCGCCTTCCCGGGTCAGATCGTAATCGCCCGATGCTCCCTTGGTAAATTGGACGCCAAGCTGGATCAGTTCCTCGATGGCGGCCGGGCCGTTTTCGACGACCAGGCGCACAATCGCCTCATCGGAGAGCCAGGCCCCGGCTTCCATGGTGTCGCGAATATGCTCGGCGAAGGAGTCAACCGACGAAGCGACCGCGGCGATTCCTCCCTGGGCCAGGCCGGTGGCGGTGGTGACCATCTCGCGCTTGGTGACCAGGGCCACCCGGCCATGCCCGGCAACTTTCAGAGCATGGGAGAGGCCCGCAATGCCGCTGCCGATAACCAGGAAATCACTGATGAATTTCATAATTTTCACCATGGAATGAGGTTTGCAAGGCTTGAGGACCAAGGGCTGACAGCCACCACTGGATCATTATCCGGGGGCCTCGTGGCCGTGTCAAGGGCTTGTGCTTCTAAATGAGTTGAAATACAGAGGTTTTTCGGTTATATAGAAAACTTGAGCGAATATATGATCATGCACGCGCGCATCAGCATAGCCGTTCTGGCCACCGCGATCATGCTGCTGGTGCCGGGGATTTCACCGGCACGGGCTGACATTTATCGCTACGTGGATGCCAACGGCGTGGTGCATTTTACCAACGCCCCCCAGTACACCGGCAGGCCCAGCAAGCGGGATTGGTCGTTCTATCGCAAGGAAATGCGCACCGGCGAGGAGTCGGCCAGCAGTGGCCCCCTGGTCCACTCCTATCGCGACCTCATCCGCCAGAACGCTCGGGTCTACCGGCTCGAGGAAGCTCTGGTCAAAGCCGTGATCAAGGCCGAAAGCAATTACAACGCGCAGTCGCTCTCCAACAAGGGGGCCCAGGGGCTGATGCAGTTGATCCCCGCGACGGCCCGCCTGATGAAGGTCGACGACCCCTTCGATCCGGCGGAGAACATCCGCGGCGGCAGCAACTATCTGCGCCTGATGCTCGACCAGTTCAACGGCAATCTCGACCTGGCGCTGGCCGCCTACAATGCCGGCCCCAACGCCGTGCAGCGTCACGGCGGCATTCCACCTTATACGGAAACCCGCCAGTACGTACAGCGGGTGCGCCGCTACCTCGAACAGTACCGGCGCAGCGGCGACACTTTCCTATGAATCTGCGCACGGGGCGCCTCAATCTCCCCAATCTCCTGACCCTTGCCCGGGTCGCCGCCGTTCCCCTGATCGTCATCATCATGCTCTCGGATTCCCGTGAAGCCGGTTTCTGGGCGGCGGCAATTTTCGGCGCCGCCGCCGTAACCGATTTCATCGATGGCTGGCTGGCCCGCAAGTGGGGGGTGGTGACCGTGCTCGGCAAGTTTCTCGACCCGCTTGCTGACAAGTTGATCGTTCTGGCCGCCCTGATCATGCTGGTTCCGTTCGGCCGCGTGCCGGCCTGGGCGGTGTTTGCCCTGCTGGCACGTGAGATCATCGTCACCGGGCTGCGCTCGATTGCCTCGTCGGAAGGGATCGTCATCGATGCCAGCGACCTTGGCAAGTATAAGACCATCTACCAGATGGCAGCCATTCCCGGGCTGCTGCTGCACTACGACTATTACTGGTTTTTTGGGGTGCAATCCGAGTTGCTGCATGTCAACATGCACAATTACGGAATGTTTTTCTTCAGCATCGCCCTGGCCCTGACGCTCTGGTCCGGTTTCGATTACCTGTATAAATTTTCCCGCGTCTTTGCTCGGTAGCCCGGTTCCCGATGCGGCGCCGGTTCGCCGCTAAGATAGGGGTTGACTTGACGGCAGCGGTTTTGTTATAAACACCTTCGCTTCGCGCGGTTGGGCCACATAAGCGGGAATAACTCAGTGGTAGAGTGCAACCTTGCCAAGGTTGAAGTCGCGGGTTCGAATCCCGTTTCCCGCTCCAGAAATAAAGGGTTAGGCCGCAAGGTCTAACCTTTTTTCTTAGGTAGTTTCCATCCGGAAACTGCGGATAGCGAGAAACTTGTAGTTTACAAGAATCGGAAAGAGGGAATTTTTAGTTCTGGCAAGGAAAGCAAGGGATTGCGCGGAGGAGTACGACCGTAACGCCGTACAAGCAGGCCTGCGGATTGACACAGCCATGGCGGAAAAGCAGCTTTTCCGGAAGGGAACTGGTCACTTTCGAGAAAAGCTTTCACCAAGCTTTCACTTTGTAGTATATATCCGGCCTGACTTGGCCCGACTTCTTTAGACTTTGGCCGGCGGGGAAGCGCGGATAATTGCTTGAAATTACGTATTCTGTCGTGTTTCAGCCGATTGTCGATCAATCTTCGAATCCCGTTTCCCGCTCCAGAAATAAAGGGTTAGGCCGCAAGGTCTAACCTTTTTTCTCAGGTCGTTTCCATCCGGGAGGATAGTGCACGTGACCCATGTCGAGTTCGTCAAGCTGGAGCGCCCCGAAAAGGCCCGTCTGCTCTGCGAGTTGGCCGAGGAGTTCTATCTGCGCGGGCAGCGGGTGCTGGTCGTGGTCGATGATGACAATCAGGGGGTGACCCTCGACCAGTTTCTGTGGAGCTGGAAGAAGGGGGCTTTCGTGCCGCATGGCTATGACAACGGCACTGTGGAATGTCTCGATGAGCCGGTGGTGATCGCGGTGCATGAAAACAATGCCAACGGCGCCCAGGTGCTGATCAGCGGCCGGCCCTGTTCCCTGGAGTTCGCCCGCCAGTTCCAGGCGGTGGTCGATTTTGCCGAGGTTTACGACGAAGCGCTGCGGGAAGCCTCGCGCGTCCGGTTTCGCGCGTTCAGGGAGGCCGGTTTTGCTCCCGTCATGCGTTAACGGTGGCGGCGAGAGCAGCATCCTGCGATTGGGGCAGGCACCGACCCTCGATCAGGAGGTCGCCCTCGGCTCGGGGAACCGGCCGGCCCTGGCCTTCTGGCGGGCCCGCCCCGGCGAGATCCTCACGGCCGTGGATGCGCAACACTGCTGCTACCGCATGCGGCTCACCCGGGCCGGCGAAAATCCGCGCGGCACGCCCTTCGCGCGACTGAACCGCAGCGTGGAGAGCAGTCTGCGCCTGGAGGTTTACCAAGCGCTCCCTGAAAAGGAGAGGTTCGAACTGGTACTGCAGAAACTCACCGAACTGGGCGTCTCCCGGATCGTCCCCATGGAGACGACGCGCTCCAGCACCCAGGCGCAGCGCGATGCCGGCCAGGCGAAGTCACACCGTTGGCCGGAGGTTGTCCTGCGGGCGGCTAAACAGTGCCGGCGCGCCGGTCTGCCGGAGTTGTACTCCACCGTATCCTTTACGGCTGCTTTGACGCTTGCCGGCGCCGCCGAACTGAAGTTGATGCTGTATGAAGGGGAGGACGTCTGCTCCGTGACGGCGGCGCTCGATCGCCGGCGGCCGGCGCGGGTGGCGCTGCTGGTCGGCCCCGAGGGGGGCTTTGCCGCCGCGGAGGTCGAGGCGGCCCGCGCCGCCGGGTTCCTGCCGGTCAGCCTGGGACCGCGCCTGCTGCGCACCGAAACGGCGGCGATTGCCGGGACCGCGCTGCTGCAGGGGCTGCTCGGCGATCTTCGCTGAGACTGGAAAGTATCCATGACACTCGACAATCTGTGCGTCGTGCTGGTCGCCCCCAGCGGTGCCCTCAATATCGGCTCGGTGGCCCGGGCCATGGCGAATTTCGGCATCTCCGATCTGCGCCTGGTCGCCCCGCAGACCGACCATCTGCAGGACGATGCGCGCAAGATGGCGGTCAAAGCCACGCCGATCCTCGAACAGGCCAGGGTCTATGCGGAGCTGGCCGAAGCCCTGGCCGATTGCCACATGGCCCTCGGCACCACCCGCCGCTTCGGCAAGTACCGCGAAAATCTCCTGCACCCCGACGAAGCGGCACAGACTCTCTTGCCTCTGCTCCCAAAAGGTCACGTGGCCCTGGTGTTCGGGCGGGAAGACCGCGGCCTCAAGACCGAGGAACTCGATCTTTGCCAGCGCCATGTCACTATCCCGACCAGCGACCGGCTGCCGTCGATGAACCTGGCCCAGTCGGTGGCTGTCTGCCTGTACGAGATCGCCAAAAGCCACGGTTCCGGTGGCGCAGCCGGAACCGGCCGCAAACTGGCGACCGTTGCCCAACTCGAGGACCTGTTCGGGCACATGCGCCAGGGCTTTAACGACATCGGTTATCTCGATCCGCAGAATCCGGAACACATTCTGCGCGCGTTCCGGCGCTTTCTTGGCCGTGCCGCTCTCGATCCGCGCGAGGTGCGCATTCTCAGGGGGATGCTCAGCCAGATCGACTGGGTCGAGGCAGAACGGCGCCGCCTGGCCGAGGAGCAGGGGGGATGACGCCCTTCCGCACGGAGCACCTGGCCAATGGCCTGACCGTCGATTTCGTGGATCTCAGCAACCGCTATTTCGGCGATTATCATCGGGTCTGCGTCGAAGTCCGCATCACCGCACAGGGCGCGGACGGCACCGCCAACGCTGCCGTCACTGTCCCCCGGCAGGTCAGGCGTCTTGAGCGGATGGGGGTTGCCGGTGCCGATGTCGACGCCGTCCGCAGGCAACTGGTCGAAGACTTCTGGCGCCATGCCGGGCCGTATCTCGGCCATCCCGACTTCCCGGCACGACTGGCGGCGCAAGTGGCCAAAGCCGGCGCTGCCCAGCCCGGTCGCCGCTGGCCAGCATGACCTTTGAGCTGGAGATCGAAACGCTGACCCTCGGGGGCCGCGGCCTCGGCCGCCACGCGGGGAAGGCGGTCTTCGTGCCCAACACGGCGCCGGGTGATCGTGCCCGTTGCCGGATCACCCGCAGCCATCGCCACTTCGACGAGGCGGAGGCCGTCGAACTGCTGGTTCCGTCCGGCCTGCGCCGCCCGCCGCCATGCCCCGTGTTCGGCCGCTGCGGCGGCTGCCAGTGGCAGCATCTCCCCTACGACAGTCAATGCGAATGGAAGGAGCGGCTGTTTCGGGACCAACTGCTCCGCGCCGGAGTCGTTGCGCCGGCAGCGTTCCTCCCGATCGAGCCGGCTCCCGCCGAATGGGGTTACCGCAATCGCGTCCAGTTCAAGTGCCGGCAGACGGCCCAGGGCTTTGTCGCCGGCTTTTATCGCCACGGCAGCCACTTCGTCGTCGATACACCGGACTGCCTGCTGGCCGACCACCCCATCCGTGCCGCCTATGTCTGGCTGCGTGCGGCTCTTCCCGGGGCACCGCGGCCCGACGCGATCCCCCAGCTCGACATCTCCTGCAGCGATGACGGCCGCGTTGCCGTGCTGTTCCATGTTCTGCCCGATGCCGGTGCTGCCCTGCGTCCGTGGCTGACGGATGCCGCGGCGCGGGGCGGGTTTGCCGCGGCCCTGCAGTGCGGACGCAAGGAATCGATCGAGCCCCTGTGCGGCGATGCCGGCATGGAGCTGAGTATCGACTCGCCGCCGCTCGCGCTGAAGATCGGAGCCGGCGGCTTTGCTCAGGTTAATCCGGCCCAGAATCGCAAACTGGTGGCTGCCGTCGTTGCCGCCGCCGCCCTGGCCGGCCATGAGCGGGTTCTCGACCTGTTCTGTGGCGTCGGCAACTTCACCCTGCCGTTGGCGCGGCGCGC
Organism: uncultured delta proteobacterium; assembly: GCA_963751525.1. Classification (GTDB taxonomy): domain Bacteria; phylum Desulfobacterota; class Desulfuromonadia; order Desulfuromonadales; family BM103; genus VAUL01. The sequence goes on from CAVVUQ010000001.1 coordinate 149,896, forward strand.
CGGTGCCGTGGTCGGGGTCGAAAACTACGCGCCGGCGATCGCCGATGCCATCAACAATGCGGCCCGCCATCGGCTCGGCAACGTCGCCTTCCATGTTGAACCGGCCGAGGGGGCGGCATTGCGGCACGGACCCTTCGACCTGGTGCTGCTCGATCCGCCACGGACCGGGGCCTATCCGGTCATGCGCGACTTGCTTGCCCTGCAGCCCCGGCGAATTCTCTATGTTTCCTGTGATCCGGCGACCCTGGGGCGCGATCTGCAGCCGCTGGTGCATAACGGTTTCACGGTGGTTTCCTGCCGGCCCTTCGACCTTTTTCCGCAGACCTGGCACACGGAGAGCCTCACCGTACTGGAGCGTGATCTTTGACGGTTCACATTTTCTCCTTGCTTTTCAGCCAATGTTCTGGTAGAAAATCAGTGTTTAGTTGTTCACTGGAAAGTGAGCTCGCAAGGCTCGCTTTTTTTATTTCCGGATGGTTGTTTTATGTCCACGGAACTGCTGGCCACCCTCGAAGCTCTGGTCATGCCGATCCTGACCGAACTCGGCCTGGAGCTGGTCGAGCTCGAGTTCAAGCGGGAAGGGCATAGCTGGTTCCTGCGCCTGTTCATCGACAAGCCGGGTGGGGTCACCCTTGACGACTGCGCCGAGGTCAGCCGCGAAGTCAGCGCGATCCTTGAGGTGGATGACCCGATCGAGGCGCCCTATCGGCTGGAAGTTTCGTCGCCGGGGATCGATCGGCCCCTGAAAAAACCGGCCGATTACGAGCGCTTTGCCGGACAGCTGGTCAAGCTCCGGACCTGCAGCCTGCTTGATCCCGATGGGCGCGGCCATCAGCGCAAAACCTTTGTGGGCGAACTGCGCGGTCTGGACGGCAGTACGGTTCGCCTCCGCCAGACCGACAAGCGCGGTGGCGAAATCGCCATTTCGCTGGACGAAATAGACCGGGCACACCTCGAACCGAAATTCTGATCGCGCCGGCAGGGGGCCGCCCTGCAGCGCCGCCACCATAGGGGGAAGGTAATGAGCATCAACCTCAACCACATCATCGATCAGGTCGTCAAGGAAAAGGGGATCGACCGCGCGGTCCTGGTCCAGGCCCTGGAAGCCGCCGTTCTGACTGCCGCCAACAAGAAATATCGTAATACCCGCGAGCTCGAAGCCCATTTCAACGATGCCACCGGCGAAGTGGAGTTGTACGAGTTCGTGACGGTCGTTGATGAAGTGCAGAATTCCTATCAGGAAATCGGCCTCGACGAAGCTCGCGAATCCGACCCCGATGTCCAGATGGGCGACTCCCTCGGCATGCTCCTCGATGATGCCGGGAGTTTCAGCCGCATCGCCGCTCAGACCGCCAAGCAGGTCATCATCCAAAAGGTCCGCGAGGCCGAGCGCGAAGGGATCTACAACGAATTCAAGGATCGCGTCGGCCAGTTGGTCAACGGCATCGTCCGCCGCTACGAAAAGGGCGACCTGATTGTCGACCTCGGTCGTGCCGAAGCCCTGTTGCCGCGTTGGGAGCAGGTGCCGCGCGAGAACTATCGCCAGGGCGACCGGGTGCGGGCCTACGTGGCCGAAGTGCGTATGGCCACCAAGGGTCCGCAGGTGATCCTGTCACGGACCCATCCGGGCTTGCTGGCGGAACTCTTCCGTCTTGAAGTCCCCGAAATTGCCGAAGGGATCGTCGAGATCATGGCCGTGGCCCGGGAACCGGGCAGCCGCGCCAAACTCGCCGTGGTTTCCCACGACTCCGATGTCGATCCGATCGGCGCCTGCGTCGGCATGCGCGGTTCCCGCGTTCAGAACGTGGTCTCCGAGCTGCGCGGCGAAAAGATCGACATCATCAACTGGACGCCTGACATTGCCCGCTTTGCCTGTTCCGCGCTGGCTCCGGCGGAGGTGACCCGCGTCTATGTCGATAACGAGGAGCAGGCGCTGGAAATCATCGTTCCCGATGACCAGCTCTCCCTGGCCATCGGCAAAAAAGGGCAGAATGTGCGGTTGGCTGCCAAGATGACCGGCTGGAAGATCGATATCATGAGCGAAAGCCGCGCCGCTGAGATCGAGATGGAAGAGCAGGCTGGAACTGCAGGCGGCGAAGGGTCCGCCGGCAGCGATCAGGCCGGCTCGACGTCTGCCGACCTGTCGGCCAAGGAGGCGATCGCCCTGATCCGGGAGATCAGTGATGCCGCCGAGCTCGAGCAGCTGCTGGCCGGCGAAGGACGGGTTACCGTCCTGCGGGCCGCGGAAGTGCGCCGGACGGAACTTGGCGCCGCGGTGGAGGGTTGATCGTTGCCTGAAGGGCAGGGTCGCCCGCAGCGCACCTGTCTCGGCTGCCGCCAGCCCCACGATCAGGACCGGTTGGTCCGTTATGTGCGGGCGCCCGACGGGGCGGTGTTGGTCGATTATCGCGAGAAACTGCCCGGGCGGGGTGCCTACACCTGCCTGAATGTTGAGTGCATCGGCCAGGCGGTGTCCCGTCGGCAGTTTGACCGGGCGTTCCGCGCGGCCTGTCAGCCGCCGTCCGCGGAAGGGTTGCGCGGCAAACTGGTCGATGAACTGCATGACCGGCTCGTCGCCCTGCTCGGCATGGCCCGCAAGTCTTCGCAGATCGTCTCCGGAGGCAATGCGGTTCTTGATGCCCTGGACCGCCCCGGCAAGCTGGCCGTGGTAATCATGGCCGACGACGTGTCGGACGGGGTGGCGGAAAAAATTGTTTGCAAGGCGCGGGGCCGCGAGGTTCCCAGCCTGAGCTTTTCAAGCAAAGTCGCCCTCGGCCAGTTGCTCGGCCGGGGGGAACGCAGTGTGACCGCGTTGGTAAAGGGGCGCCTTGCCGCGACGTTTCTGGCGGAATGGCAGAAGTACAGGGATATTTCAGGGGATAATTGATGTCAAAGATTCGTGTTCACGAACTGGCGAAGAAACTGGGAATCGACAACAAGGAGCTGATTGATCAGCTCGCTCGTGCCGGGGTCGAGGCAAAGAGCCACGCCAGCGTCCTCGAGGACGCTGACCTCCAGAGATACGAGGCCTCGAAAGCCCCTTCCCAGCCTGTTCCCGCCGCCGATGTCAAGGTTGACGAACAGCGCATCAGTTCCGGGTTGATCCGCCGCCGCGTGAGCCGTGCCGCCGCGCCCGCCGAGGAGCCGGCGACACCGGTCGCCGAGCCGGCCAAGGTTCCGGCACCGGCCGCGCCGCCGACCGTTTCCGCCAGCGACCAGGTTGTCGAGCCGGCCGCACCAGCGCCGGCTGAACCGGTCGCGGAGCGCCCCGCCGTGGTTGAAGCATCGGTCGTACGCGTGGAAAAAACCGCTTTTGCGCCGCCGGCCAAGGAGCCGGGAACGCGCGCCAAGATCCTCGGTCGGGTCGAACTCCCCAAGACGGTGTTCGAGCCGCAGCGCTCCGAACGCCCGGCGGGTGCCCGCCCCGATCAGCGCCCCGGCGGTCCGCGCCCGGCGGGTGCCGGTCCGGGCCGTCCCGACCAGCGCCCCGGCGGTCCGCGCCCAGCCGGTGCCGGTCCGGGCCGTCCCGACCAGCGCCCCGGCGGTCCGCGCCCGGCGGGTGCCGGTCCGGGTCGCCCCGACCAACGCCCCGGCGGCCCGCGCCCAGCCGGTGCCGGTCCCGGCCGCCCTGGCATGCCGACCACCCCCGCGCCGGATCTCGGCGCACCCGGCAAGGACGTCGGGCGTGGCCGCAATGTCAAGAAGAAGAAGGGCCGGGCTGATGCCGTCGAGGATCGGGCCGGTGCTGCGCGCCGCAAGGAGCGCCAGGTTTACGAACCGGATGCCGGTGATCGTTACCGCAAGGGGAGAAAAGCCCCGCGGGCAGCCCAGAAAACCGAGATCACCGTTTCCAAGGCCATCAAGCGCAAGATCCGCATTACCGACGTGATCAGCGTCGGCGAATTGGCCAAGCGCATGGGGGTCAAGGCCAACGATCTGATCAAGGAATTGATGCGTCAGGGCCAGATGGTGACCATCAACCATCCGCTCGATTTCGAGACAGCCGCGCTGATTGCCTCGGAGTTCAGCTACGAAGTCGAGAATGTGGCCTTCGACGAGGAGAGCCTGTTGACCGTTATCGGTGCTGCCGAGAAGGAAGAGGCTGATGGCACCCTGAAGTCGCGGCCGCCGGTGGTGACCATCATGGGTCACGTCGACCATGGCAAGACCAGTCTGCTCGACGCCATTCGCGAAGCCAATGTCACCGCCGGCGAGTTCGGCGGCATTACCCAGCATATCGGCGCCTACGACGTCACCATCAACGGCCGCCAGATCACCTTCCTCGACACCCCCGGCCACGAGGCGTTTACTGCCATGCGTGCCCGTGGCGCCCAGGTGACCGACATCGTCGTGCTGGTGGTCGCTGCCGATGACGGGGTCATGCCTCAGACCAGGGAAGCGATCAACCACGCCCGCGCCGCCAAGGTGCCGATCCTGGTTGCCGTGAACAAAATCGACAAGCCCGGCGCCAATCTCGACCGGGTGCGCCAGGAGCTGACTGAATTCGGGCTGGTTTCCGAGGAGTGGGGTGGCGAAACCATTTTTGTTCAGGTCTCGGCCAAACAGCGCACCAATATCGACCAGCTGCTGGAGATGATCCTGCTGCAGGCCGAGGTCATGGACCTCAAGGCCAACCCCGACAAGTATGCCCAGGGCACCGTGGTCGAGGCGCGCCTGGACAAGGGGCGCGGCCCGGTGGCAACGGTCCTGGTCCAGCAGGGAACGCTGCATATCGGCGACCCGATTGTCGCCGGCGTCCATTACGGCAGGGTACGGACGATGACCGACGATCGCGGCAACACGGTCAAGGAAGCTGGCCCGTCATTCCCGGTCGAGGTCACCGGCCTCACCGGCGTCCCCGATGCCGGCGAGATGTTCCATGCCGTCGAGGACGAAAAGGTGGCCAAGGACGTTGCCCAGCACCGTGCCCATAAGCAGCGCGAGGCGGAACTGGCCAAGCACAGCAAGATCTCCCTCGACCAGCTCTATGCCCGTATCAAGCAGGGCGACGTCAAGGAATTGCGGGTCATCGTCAAGGCCGACGTGCAGGGTTCCGTCGAAGCCGTCGCCGAGTCGCTTGGCAAACTGGCGACCGAGGCCTGTCGCCTGATTGTCATCCATTCAGGCGTCGGCGCCATCACCGAGACCGATATCAGCCTGGCTGCCGCCTCCGACGCCATCGTGCTCGGCTTCAACGTGCGCCCGGCGCCCAAGGCCACCGCCCAGGCGGAAACCGACGGCGTCGATATTCGCCTTTACAATGTCATCTACGATGCGGTCAATGACGTGCGTAACGCCATGGAAGGCCTGCTGGCCCCAACCCTGCAGGAGGAACACCTGGGCCGGGCGCTGGTGCGCGAGGCCTTCGGCATCACCAAGGTCGGCACCATCGCCGGCTGTTATGTGACCGACGGCAAGGTGTTGCGCTCGGCCAGGGCCCGTCTGCTGCGCGACGACGTGGTGGTCTGGACGGGCAAGCTGGCCTCGCTGCGCCGCTTCAAGGATGACGTGCGTGAGGTCGGCACCGGCTACGAGTGCGGCATCGGCCTGGAAAACTACAACGACATCAAGAACGGCGACGTGATCGAACTGTTCGAAATCAAGGAAGTCAAGACGTCCCTGTAGCGGAGGGCAGCGATGGTGGTTGGCGTTCTCCGGCTCGACCTGCACCTGCACGGGGTGCACAGCCTCAAGGAGAAGCGCGGGGTGGTCCGCAAGCTGCTGGCCCGCTGCCGCAACCGCTACCCGGTCTCGGCCGCCGAGGTCGGCCATCTGGATCTCTGGCAACGCACGCTCATCGGCGTCGCCCTGGTCAGCAACAGCGAAGCCGTGATCACTCCGATCCTCGAGCGGCTTGAAGACGACCTGCACGGCGAAGCCGACGTCATTGACGTCGAAGTCGAATACATCCACATCTGACCGTTTTCAGGAACAGCAATGCCCAACAGCCAGCGCGCCCAGCGAGTCGGCGAGTCGATCCAGCAGGAGATTTCCGCCCTGCTGTTGCGCGGGTTGAACGATCCGCGCATCGGCTTCGTTACCATTACCGGCGTCGATGTCACTCCGGACCTGCATCTGGCCAGGGTCTACTTCACCGTGATCGGTGACGAGGCGGCCCGGCGCAACTGCGCCGCCGGACTCAAGAGCGCGACCCCCTTTATTCGCCAGCAGCTTGGCCGGCAGCTGCGGATGCGCTACACTCCCGACCTGCTTTTCCACTACGATGGTTCGATCGATTACGGTAACCGCATCGAGACCCTGCTGCGCGAGATCCACCACGACGATGACGATACCTGAAGTCATCCTGACCGCCATCCGCGACCACCGCAGCTTTCTGGTCGCCAGTCACGAGAGCCCCGACGGCGACGCGATTGCCTCGACCCTGGCCCTTGCCAACGCCCTGCGCGAAATGGGCAAGGAGGTGGTGGCCTGCAATAGCGACGGGGTGCCGCTTGATTACCACTTCCTCCCCGGCTGGGAACAGGTCGTAACAACCGTTCCGCGTGACCTGCGGTTTGATGTCGGCTTTGTCCTGGACGCCGGTGAGTTGCGTCGGGCCGGCGCCTGGATCCGGGGCGTCTGCCGCACCCTGGTCAATATCGACCACCACCCGAAATCGGAAAATTTCGGCGACATCTACTGGGTCGATGATCGGGCCAGCGCTACCGGCGTCATGGTTTACCGGTTGTTGCGGGCCGCCGGCTGGCCGATCTCCCTGGATGTCGCGACCTGCCTGTACACGACGATCCTCTCCGATACCGGCTCGTTCCGCTATTCCAACGCCGATCCGGAAGCCTTCCGGGTGGCCGGCGAGATGGTGGCCATCGGCGTCGACCCCTGGTCGATCGCCTCGGGTCTCTACGAAAGCCAGGAGGAAGACAGGCTGCGACTGCTCGGCCTGGCGCTGCCGACCCTCGATGTTGCCCCCTGCGGAACCTTTGCCGCCATCACCGTGACCACCGAGATGCTGGCGGCAACCGGGTCGCGCCCCGAGTTTACCGACCGTTTTGTCAACTATCCGCGCTCGATCCGCGGTGTCGAAGTGGCCATCTTCTTCCGGCAGGTCGGCCCGGACCGCTATAAGGTCGGCTTCCGCTCCAAAGGCCGCATCGATGTCGGCGCCCTGGCCCGTGAACTCGGCGGTGGCGGGCATCACAATGCCGCCGGCGCCGTCGTCGACGGCCCCCTGGCAACCGTTCGCGACCTGGTCTTCGCCCGCGTCGGCAAGCTTCTTTCCTCGCATCGATGAACGGTCTGCTGCTGGTGGATAAACCATGCGGGCTCACGTCGTTCGATGTGGTCCGCAAGGTCCGGCGCTGGTGCGGCACCCGCCAGGTCGGTCATTGCGGCACCCTTGATCCCTCGGCGACCGGCGTGCTTCCCGTGGCGGTGGGCAGCGCCACCCGTCTGGTCGAATACCTGATGGGCGGGGACAAGGAGTACCTGGCTACGCTCCGCCTTGGAGTGGTGACCGATACCCAGGATGGCGACGGCCAGGTCCTGGCAACCCACCCCTTCGACAGTGTTGAACGTGCCTCGCTGGAATCCGCCGCTGCCGGCTTTCTCGGCACCATCAGCCAGCTGCCGCCCATGTATTCGGCGCTCAAGCGCAACGGCGTACCGCTCTATCGACTGGCCCGCCAGGGGATCGACGTCGAACGCCAGCCGCGGCCGGTGCGCATCGAGGCGATCGAGTTGCTGGCGTTTTCACCGCCGCTGGCAACCCTGCGCGTGACCTGCGGCAAGGGTACCTATATTCGCACCCTCTGCCATGACCTGGGTCAGAAACTCGGTTGCGGCGCCCATCTGGCGGCCTTGCGCCGGACCCGCTGCGGACCCTTCCGGATCGAAGACTGTCATCCCCTCGAACAGCTGGAGAGCATGGCGACGGCGGGCGGAGCCCTGCCGCTGCTTGCTTCCGCCGCCGCGCTTCCCGACTGGCCGGCTCTCCAGGTTCACGAAGCCGCCAGAAATCGCCTGACCAACGGGGTTGCCCCCGGGATCGGCGAGGTTGACGGTCATGACGGCCTGGTTGCCGGCAGACTGGTTCGGCTCCTGGTTGGCAGCGAGCTTGCCGCCGTCGCCCGCTTTACGCCGGGAGGGGAAGGAGGCCGTCCCGGCGACTTTGCCCTCGAGAAAGTGTTCCCGGAAGCACTCGCTCTTCGGTAAAAGCTTTACTTATGGGTTGGAATTGTGATATTCAGATTTTCTTGAGTTTTTCCAGAGCTTATTCACTACACGGACAAAGGAGATGGCGCTGTGCTGGCCACTGAACGCAAACAAGAAATCATCGGCAAATTCAAAAGCCACGAAACGGACACCGGCTCACCGGAAGTGCAGATCGCCTTGCTGTCGGAGCGGATCGTCACGCTGACGGAGCATTTCCGCTCCCACAAGAAGGATCACCACTCACGCCGCGGCCTGCTCAAGATGGTCGGCCAGCGCCGTCGCCTGCTCGATTATCTGAAGAGCCGGGACGTCGAGCGTTACCGCAAGGTCATTCAAGTTCTTGGTATCCGCCGTTAAGGAAGAGGGCAGCAGCTTCAGTCGCTGAAGCTGCTGCCCGTTTTTAGGGGTCGCGTGGGAGGTTGTCCGGAGAGAGAGTCTGCCGTGGCGCATTGCCGCAGCAGGGTCTGTCTCAGGCCATCCTCCCCTGGCGTTTTGGGCTCCACCACCCAGGGGCCGGCATGGGCCGGCCAGACAGAGGAGAATCGCAAATGGCTTATCAGAAGGTAGAAATCCAGTTCAACGGTCAGCCGCTGACCATCGAGACCGGCAAGATGGCCCGGCAGGCCGACGGCGCCGTGGTCGTCACCTATGGCGACACCAAGGTGCTGTGCACGGTCGTCTCCGCCCGGAAAATGCGCGAGGGCCAGGACTTTTTCCCCCTGACCGTCAACTATCAGGAGAAATTCTATGCCGGCGGCAAGATTCCCGGCTCGTTCTTCCGCCGTGAGCGCGGCACCACCGAGCGCGAAACCCTGATCTGCCGCCTGATCGACCGACCGATGCGGCCGCTCTTCCCGAAGGGCTACATGTTCGAGACCCAGGTCATGCCGACCGTCATTTCGGCCGACATGGTCAACGACCCCGACACCCTGGCCATGGTCGCCGCGTCGGCCTGCGTCGCCATCTCCGACATCCCCTTCGCCGGGCCGATCGCCGCGGTTCGCGTCGGTCGGGTCGACGGCCAGTTCGTCGCCAACCCCACCCTTGAGCAAATCAAGCTGAGCGACCTTGAGATCATCGTCTCGGGATCCCGCGACGCGGTGATGATGGTCGAAGGGGAGGCTGACTTCCTCTCCGAAACGGAGATGCTCGAAGCCATCTTCTTCGGGCACCAATCGCTGCAGGCGCTGATCACCATGCAGGAGCAGCTGGCCGGGCTGGTTGGCAACACCAAGCGCGAATTTGCCCTCCCGGGGATCGATGCCGAGCTGGAGGCCAAGGTCATCGCCCTGGCCGAGCAGAAGATCGTCGAAGCGGTCAGCATCCGCACCAAGCAGGAGCGTTATGCCGCCCTGGCCGACCATCGCACGGCCGTCAAGGAACAGCTCGCCGTCGAATACGAGGGCCGCGCCGGCGAGATCAGCACCATTCTCGGCAAGCTCGAGAAGAAGGTCGTGCGCCGGATCGTCACCAAGGACCGGATCCGCATCGACGGTCGCGACATGACCACCATCCGCCCGATCAGCTGCGAAGTCGGCCTCCTGCCGCGCGCCCATGGCAGCGCCCTGTTCACCCGCGGCGAGACCCAGGCCCTGGTCGCCGCGACGCTCGGCACGTCCAGCGACGAACAGCGCATGGACAACGTGCAGGGAATGGAGTTCAAGAAATTCCTGCTGCACTACAACTTCCCGCCCTTCTGCGTCGGCGAGACCAGCATGCGCCTCTTTCCGGGTCGCCGCGAGATCGGTCACGGCTACCTGGCCGAGCGCAGTACCGCCAAGATTTTGCCGAAGCATGATGACTTCCCCTACACCATCCGCATCGTTTCCGATGTCCTCGAGTCGAACGGTTCCTCGTCGATGGCCTCGGTCTGTGGTGCCTCCATGGCCCTGATGGACGCCGGCGTGCCGGTCAGCCGGCCGATTGCCGGCATCGCCATGGGACTCATCAAGGAGGGTGACGACATCGCCGTGCTCAGCGACATCCTCGGCGACGAAGACCACCTCGGCGACATGGACTTCAAGGTGACCGGCGCAGCGGAGGGGATTACCGCCCTGCAGATGGACATCAAGATCTCCGGCGTCACCAAGGCGATCATGCAGCAGGCGCTGGAACAGGCCCGCGCCGGGCGCATCCACATCCTCGGCGAAATGGCCAAGACCATCGCCGCGCCGCGCGCCGACCTCTCCAAGTACGCGCCGCGCATCACTACCATCACCGTCAAACCCGATCAGGTCCGTACCGTCATCGGCCCCGGCGGCAAGAACGTGCGGGCGATCATCGAGGCCACCGGTTGCGCCATCGATATCGAGGACGACGGCCGCATCAATATCGCCTCGCACGACGGCGAAGCCTGCCAGTTGGCTATCAAGATGATCCGCAACCTGACCCAGGAGGCCGAAGTCGGCAAGTTCTACCGCGGCACGGTGCGGCGGATCATGGAGTTCGGCGCCTTCGTCGAAATCTACCCCGGCACCGACGGGCTGGTGCACATTTCCGAACTCGACACCGAGCGCGTCCGCGCCGTCACCGACCTCTTCAAGGAAGGGGACGAGGTGGTGGTCAAGTGCATCGGCATCGACAAGCAGGGGAAAATCAAGCTCTCCCGCAAGGAGGCGCTTGGCGTGGCACTTCCCGCCGGTCTTTGATTTCTCGATTTCAGCGCGAATGAACAGCGACAGCCGCGAAACGGACGATATCCTCGACCGCTCGCGGCTGCTTTTTTACGAAGATCGTGTTTCCTCTGCGGCTTTGTTCTGATCTTCGCGTCTTTGCGTTAAAATGACTGGCACCTTGCTTTTGGGTGCAAATCCGTTTCGTTAACCGGTAGGGGAGGGCAATGCTCAAGGTTCGCTTTGTCAAGACCAGGGCGTCGGCCATGGTGCCGCGCTACATGACCGAACATGCGGCCGGCATGGATCTGCATGCCGCCCTGGACGAATCCCTGGAGTTGGCACCGGGCGCCCGGGCGTTGATCCCGACCGGGCTCGCCCTGGAAATCCCTCCCGGTTTCGAAGGGCAGGTCCGCCCCCGTTCGGGGCTGGCCCTGCGGCAGGGGGTCGCGCTGGTCAATGCCCCGGGCACCATCGATGCCGACTACCGGGGCGAGGTCGGGGTGATTGTCATCAACCACGGCCAGGAAGCCGTGGTCTTCGCCCCGGGTGATCGCATCGCCCAACTGGTGATTGCCCCGGTGGCCCGCATCGTTCTGGAGGAGGCGACGGAAATTGGCGCAACGCAGCGGGCCGCGGGAGGTTTCGGCCACACCGGCGCCGGGGCGCGGCGCGATGGCTGATCGGCCCTCCCCCGATGCACTGCTGAACTTCCCGTGCCTCCATGAATTCAAGGCCTTCGGACCGGCGGCCGATGCCGCTTTCCAGGAGTCGGTGCTTCAGGCGGTCAGCCGGATTGTCCCCGTCGGCCGCGATGCACTGCGCATCAGGCTCAGCTCCGGCGACCAGTACCAGTGTGTCACGGTCCGGGTCCGCCTCGAGACCGGTGCACAACTGACCGGCATCTATGCTATCCTGCGCGACGTCGAAGGGTTGCGCTATCTCCTGTAATTGCTGCGAGGCAAGTTGTGCTGCTGACAATTAACCCGGACAATCCGCAGCCGCGCCTGATCCGCCAGGTTTGCGACCGCCTGCAGCGGGGCGGGGTGATCGCCTATCCGACCGACACCACCTACGGCCTGGGCTGCGACATCTTCAGCCGTCAGGGGGTTCGCACCATCTACCAGATCAAGCAGCGCGATGCCCGCAAGCCGTTTTCCTTCATCTGCGCCGATCTCTCCGACGTCTCCCGCTATGCGCACGTCAGCAACCTGGCCTTCAGGATCATGAAACAGCACCTGCCCGGTCCCTATACCTTCGTCCTCGAGGCGACCAGGGTGGTACCGGACAGCCTGGTCACCCGCCAGAAAACCGTGGGCATCCGCATCCCCGACGACCAGATCGCCCTGGCCATCGTGCGGGAACTGGGCCATCCGCTGGTGACCACCAGCGCCAACCTTGCCGGGGAAGCCCCATTGCACGACCCGCACGACATCGAGCAACAGCTGGGCCGGCAGCTCGACCTGGTGGTTGACGGCGGCGTCCGCCTTGGCGACCCGTCAACGATCGTCAGCCTGATCGATGACCGGATCGAGGTGCTGCGCGAAGGCAGCGGCGACATTTCCTGGATTCACCAGCTATGAGACCGGCGCTGCTGGCACTGTCCCTGACCATCCTGTTGACCTGCGGACAGCTTTTCACAGGCGGGGCCATGGCTGCGAGTACCAGCCAGTTGGGCAGCATCGGTCTGCAGGTCGTGCCGACAGCCACGGGAGAACTCGCCGTGCTGCAGGTCCCGGCAGGCACACCGGCGGCGGCCGCGGGAATCAAGCCGGGCGATCTGGTCGTGCAAGTCGATGATTTTCCGCTGGCCGGCAGTGATTTTGCGGAGGTCGTCGCGCAGCATCTCTGGGGGGTCGAGGGGAGCCAGGTGATCATTCATTTCCTGCGCCCCGGCGAGGCCGGGCGCAAAGCCGTGACCTTGCGCCGCGCGGCTGCCGACCCGAAGCTGACGGTTTCGCCCGCCGCCCGCAACGCCGCGCCGCCCCAGGGAGATCAAGCAGTGAGCAGGGAAATCGCCGTGATCTTTTACGGCTATCGACTGGCCGGCAAGAACTGGCGGCCACCGCTGCTGGAGCGGGACCCAAGGGTCTTTATTGCCGAACTTTCGAGAACCTACCGGAAATACGGGATTCTGCTGAGCTGCCAGGACGAATCTGACCAGGTTCTCAACGTGAAGGGTTACGCCGACCTGCTCAATACGGTACGGTTGCGCACCAATGACGGCACGCTGGGCAATCCCTGTCTCGGGCACGTGATCGGCCAGAGCCAGAACTGCAATCTTCTCGAGGATATCCAGCGGGGGATTTCACGGGTGGCTTTCGCCCCTGAAACCATCGAGCCCGACGGTGCCAGCAAGCGGGTCTGTCATAACTGCGGGTGTGGATGCTGAAAGCCGGCTCGGCGGGGCTGGGATAACGACAACGGGCGGCCTGCTGGCCGCCCGTTTGCTCTACGATCGCTCGTCGGTCGCGAGTTACTTGGCTGTATCCTCGACCCAGTTGCCGGCTTTCTGCATGTCGCGGCCGACCCCCTTGACGGTTTCACAGCCACCAACTAGCAACGCGATGACCAGCAAGGCGATGGTCCAGGTGTATCTCATGGCAGGTTTCAATGCAGACAGTTGATTTCGTCGATGGTGGCAGCGACGCCGAATTGGCCGGACTTGCTCTCGACCCTGAGGACATGGCCCTGGCAGTCGAAACTTAAGGTCTTGCCGGGAATGGCAAAGGCCAATTCGAAAAGCAAACGTAAACTCTGGCCGGCCTGCAGTAACTTATCCGTTGTGAAGTACACGCCGGAGAGGCTGACGTCGCGCGTCTTGCCGCTGCCAAAGTCATAGCGGATCGGCACCTCGATCTGGTGGCGGGTCGCTTGCCGCTTTTCGATATACTTGCTCATATCACCCACCTCGGCCTCGCATGATAGCCGCTAACCGCCTCGCTGGAGAGATTACGCTAAATTTGGGCTGAGTGGCAATTCAATTTACCGTGTTTCAACTCTACCCTAATTAAGCAATAACTGTTCCTCTTGTTAACCCGCCGATATCGCTGGAATATTATACATTAAAGCGGTAGCTGTAAACTTTTCCGACGACGCAAAGGGCCCCTTTGCCGCGGCGCCGCCCGGCGTCGAGACGCCTACCAGAACAGCCATTTTCCCGTCGACAGCACATAGCCTGCCAACAGGAGGTTTGCCACCATATGCGCCAGGATGCATTGGGCAATACTCTTCGTGACATAACAGATGGCATTGAAGAAGACTCCCGCCATGATGCCGGCCAAAATGAAGTGATGCTCGAGGCCGAACAGCAGGCTCACCGCCAGAAAGGAAAACAGACTGAAACTGCCGACGGCAACCGAAGTGAAGTCTTCCTTGATCAGGTAGCGCAACAGCCACGATCGCCAGAACAGTTCCTCGATCACCGGCACGACCACGACGGCACCGGCCGTCCTCGTCGCGATCATCAGCCAGCGGCTGGTTTCATCGGTGAAGAGTGCCGGGTTGAAACCGCGGGGTTGGGATTGAAAGCCGAAGGTCCAGTCCATGTTGATCCACAGACCAAAAACCAGGACGCCGCACAGGAGACTGGTCAGCGTATGGCTGCTCTTCCTGAAATCTTTCAGCCGGATTTCCGTATAAGCCGGCCACAACAGCAGGAGCACGACAAGCGTGATCACCAGCTTCGGCAGGTAAAGCCAGAGCATGAATGGTTCGCTGATCTGAATCATGCCGCGGCCGCTGGCAAACGCCAATCCCTCTTCGATGGCGATGCAGGCCATGAAGGCCGCAAAAGGGGCGATCCGGGTGACTGTCGGTGACCGGAAGCCGCCAGCAGACTTGTCGATTGTCTTTACAGCAGCCATCTTCGCGGCTCTTCCCCAAGCATAACTTTGGGTAAAATATCTGGAATTTACAATGGTACAGGAATTGCTGTATAACTTTAGTTAAACAGATCGGCAGCGGTGCGGCGGCACGGTAAGGGTAAGCCGGCGCGATTACCATAGAGCATTTCCGCCTTCTCAACAATAGGAATTGACATGCGGTGGCATGGATCTGCCGCCGGGAAATGATCATCGATGACGACTGACGGTTACCAGCAGTTTGCCCAGGATGACGCGCGCATCGATTTCGAGGGTCTCTATCAGTCGTTTGCCGCGTCCAACGATCTCAACCAGGTTTCCCAGCAGATTCTCGATCTCGCCACGCACATGACCGGAGCTGAAAACTGCTCGCTCATGCTGCTCAATGGCCGCGGCGAGTTGTATGTGCTCAATGCCCGGGGCGTGGACCAGAATGCGGTCAAGTCGTTTCGCACCAAGGTGGGCGAAGGCATTGCCGGGCGGGTCGTTGCGGAAGGCACCCCCCTCATCGTCCAGGACATTTCCAACGACCAGCGCTTTGCCGTAAATCGGCGCAGCAAGTACCGTACGGGTTCCTTCATCGCCTGTCCGATCACCACCCGGGAAAAGGTGATCGGCGTTCTCAACATGAACGACAAGCAAACCGGCGATGCCTTCAGCCCGGCGGATTTTGACCAGGCCAAGATGATTGCGGTGCTTGCCGCGGTCGCCCTGCGCAGTTTTCTGAGTGACAGCCGTCCGCACATGAAAAGCGCCGAGGTGGACGAGCTGTATCGGCGCCTGGTCGACGCGGAGCGCAACAACCGCGAGTTCATTGCCCGGTTGTCTCATGACATGCGCACGCCCCTGAATAACATCAAGGGCGCTGTCTACTATCTGCAGAGTCCGGCCAAAACCACTTCGGGGAACGAACAGGATTTTTACAAGATCATCGAGCGGGAGGTGAACTATCTCATTTCCTACTTTGACGACGGCATGAAAAAGCTGGAGTCGGAACACGGCCGGCTGTTCAGCCAGGACCATCTTGACAAGTACCTCAAGTGGGACAAATAGCGTCCAGAGTGTCGCCCCTTCAAACGTCCTGCAGGGCTTTTTGAAACCTGTTCAGGATGATCCGGCACTTCAGCCGGTGCAGCGGATTCTTCAATGAGGTCCGGTTAACCGCACGATCAGTCCCTTGCCGCCCAACTCCTGAAGTAATGCTTCGGCCGCACTGCGGGAGTTGGGTTGTGCCACACGCACCTTGTGCCAACCCCCTGTTGAGACTACTTTGAAAGCCTTGTCCGGATATTTCTTTTCCAGGGATTTCAGCAAGGCCTGAGCCATCTTTTTTGATTTGAAGGCACCCAATTGGATGGTGCTAGAAGAGTTGTCACTCTCTGGGAGAGTGGTTTCGGTGGTGACTGGCAGCAACTGCTCCACTGCTGGTGGTGGGCTCGCCGGGCTTGCCATCGGCATTGCGGAATCCGTCGCCGCCTGTCCTGAAGTCTCAGCCTCTACCGGGGGCTGTTCCGAAAGGGGCAGGGCAGACCGGTAGATCTCGCCAGTGCTGAGTAGCGCTTCGAGCGAAGTCGCGGCTGCCGCCTCCAACGCCGCAATGGCGATGCGCAGCTGGTTGACGCTTTCCAGGTAGTTGGCCTGCGCCATCAGCAGCCTGGCTTTTTGCTCCTGCAGATCGGCAACCATGACTTCGCCTTGCTCCTGTCGGGCAAGGGTGTCACGATAACCGCGCTCTTCCGCCTGCAGGTTGAGCAGGTAGGCTTCGACCAGGGACTGCCTTTGCTGCACCAGTCGTTGACCGGATTGCACCTCGTTGCGAATCGCCGCCGCCAGATCGCGCCGCAGGTTTTCCAGGCGTTGCTTCTCGACATTGGCCTTGACCACTTCGGCATCGGTCTTGCCGCCCTCGAAGAGTGGCCAGTCGAGGTTAACGCTTACCCCCCAGTTGTCGGCCTGGGCCAGATCGGTTTCGCTTTGCCGGAGATAGCCGCCTTCCGCGTAGATTTGCGGTAGATAGCCGCTTTTTGCCACCCTCACGCTTTCCTCTGCCGCCTTGATCTGCAACTCGAGCTGTTTGTAGTCTTCGCGCTTCTCGAGAGCGGCCTCAGCTCAGGTCCGGTGCCGGCAGCCTTCGAGTATGGGGTAAGTCGTGACATCGATCAGGCCGATTTCTTCACGAGGATGCATGTCGAGCAGGCGGCGCAGTTGGTCCAGGGAATCGTCGGCACGTTGGCGGGACTGCAGGAGTTCGGCTTCGCTGAACATCTGTTTGGCCCGCGCCAGGAGAACCTTGTCGGCACCGAGCAGGCCTTCATCGGCCAGTGCCGTGGCAACCCGCAGCCCTTCCTGGCGGGCACTCAGCTGCTGGGTAGTGCTGTCCAGATAGGCCTGGTGGATGAGCGTCTCATAGAAGGTTCTTTTCAGGTCGTAGGCCAGCTGGGTTCGCTGGTTGCCGAACTCGTGCCGGGCCGAAGCCAGCAGCTCGTTGTCGCGCTGATAGGCATGGGTGATGCGGCCACCGGCAAACAGCGTCTGCCGCAACGTCACGGTGGTGAAGTAGAAATCCTTTTCGCCGCGAATTTCCGTGTCCGCTGCGGGGGCTCCCGGGCCCAGCAGGTTCTTTTGAACAACAATGCGCGGCGGCTGGTCGAGGGTCGCGTAGCTGCCCCGGGCCTGGAGGGTCGGCAGGAACCCGGCGAACGCTATCCGGGCATCCTGCCGGCTGCTTTCGACCTTCGTCTCATGGGCCTTGAGAGCAGGGTTTTGCTCCAGTCCCAGGGCCACGCATTGCTCCACGGTCAGTCTCCAGGGCCTGCGCCTGGCTGCCCAGGGTCAGCGCGGCAATGATCGGCAGGAGAATACGTCTCATTTCAGGAATCTGACCGTAACGCTCATGCCGTGCACCAGGCCGTTGTAGTCGTCGAGGGCGATCAAAATTCTTTGAGTGTTGATGTCGAAGGTTGCCACCGGGTCGAAACTCTTCTGTGATTTGCGCTGCACGGCTGCATAGACTTTGGTGACTTTCCCTTTGAACTCTTTGCCGGCATGGGCATCGACCGTCACGGCGACGTTCTGCCCCACCGTGACCTTGCCGCGTCGGTTTCTTCGACCTCGGCCCAAATACGCAACTTCTCCGGGATTGACAATAGTCAAGATCGGCGTGCCGATATCGACGGTTTCGCCGGCATTCCTGAAACGATTGATGACCACGCCATCGACCGGGCTGGCCATCTCATAATCGCTGAGCTAGTGCCTGGTAATGTTGCAATTCGGCGCGTGCCCGCTCCTCGTCGGCGCGTGCAGCGGCAAGCTCCTCAGCCCGCGGCCCTTGCTGCATCTTGTCCAAGTTGGGTCTTGGCTTCCTGCAGGTTGGCCTCGGCGACCTGCCAGGCCTCTTCCGCCCGGTTGCGCGCAACGCGGGTAGCCGCCCCCTGGCTGAACAGCCGCTGCTGGCGCTCAAAGTTCCTGAGGGCCTCGCTGCTGATGGCGGCGGTCCGATCAAAGGCATGCTTTGCCGCGGCAACATCTTCCCGGCGATAGCCGGTTTCGAGCTCCCTGCGTCTGGCTGAGGCTTGGCGCAGCCCTGCCGCTGCCGTGGCGACCCGCGCCTGGGCTTGGCGCTGTCAAGCCGGACCAGGAATTGCCCGATTGACACCCGGTCCCCCTCATCAACCAGCATCTCGGCAACCTGTCCCTCGACCTTGCTGGCAATCTCCACGTCCTCGTTGCGCTTTCCACGACCCCCTTGGCCGCCAGGGGCCACGCTTGCACACTGGCTGGCCCGGCCTGATTGAGCGGTGCCTTGCCATTGCCGAAGAACAGCGACGGGGCGAGCAGAGCCAGGATCAGCGCGATGGCGCCGAGCAGGCACAGACCCAATATGCCGACCTTGCCGAATTTCATGATTTCCTCGTCAGCTTTCTCTCGATCTTGCCGTCTTCCATCAGCAGGACCCGGTCGAAAGCGCTCCAGATGCGGGTGTCATGGGTCGCCACGATAACACATTTGCGCTGTTTTTTCGCCAGCAAATGCAGCATTTCCATGATCTTGCGGCCGTTGTCCAGGTCGAGGTTGGCGGTCGGCTCGTCGGCGAGGATGATCGGGCGACGCCGTCGCCAGGGCCCGCGCCACGGAGACCCGCTGCTTCTGCCCGCCGCTCAGATCCCGCGGCAGGAAGTCGCTGCGGTCGGCCAGGCCGACCTCCTCGATCACCGTGCGCGCCTTGTGTTCGGCGGATTCGCCGCGTTCCCCCTTGACATGCAGGCCGAGCATGACGTTCTCGTAAACGGTCAGGGCCGGGAACAGGTTGAATCCCTGGAAGATGAAGGAGATGTACTGCTTGCGCACCGCGGCGAGCGCTGCTTCATCCAGGCCGGAGACTTCCTGGCCGTAGATGGCCAGCGAGCCGCCGGTGGGCTTGAGCAGGCAGCCGAACAGGGAGAGCAGGGTGGTCTTGCCGCTGCCCGAGGGGCCGAACAGGCCGACCATCTCCCCTTCCTTGCAGATCAGGCTGACCCCGGCAACGGCATTGACCGCCGTGGCGCCCTCGCCATAGGTCTTGCGCAGTTCGCTGGTAAGGATCGGTACGTTCACCTTACCCCCTGAACAGGATCGCCGGATCGATCTTGCTGATCCGCCGCATCGATACCAGCGTGGCCGAGAGGCACATGACCAGCGTCAGTCCCAGCACCAGTAGGTTGGTCGACACATTGACCACCATGACCGTGCCGATGGCCGTGTAGATTTTCGCCGAGATCAGAGTGATCACCAGGCTGAGCAGGTAGCCGAGCAGGGCGGTCATCAGCGCCTGCGCCACGATGATCTGGTAAATCTCGCCGTTGCTGGCGCCGAGCGCCTTGAGGGTGCCGAACTCCTTGATATGCTCCATGGTCGAATTGTAGATGGTCTGGCCGACGATCAGGATGCCGACCAGGAAACTGATGACGATGGTCAGCAGGAAGGAAAAGCCGACGCCGGTCTCGATGGTCCAGTAGAGCCGGGTCTTGCGGCTGAACTCCGTCTTGGGAGTAGACGTCGACGCCGGTCAGGCTGCTTTTGCAGGTTGTCGATCACCTGGCTGACCGCGTAGCCACGGCGACCTTGACGATGATGAACACGGTATTGTCCGGGCCAACGTAGAGCGGCAAGCTGCCGGGCCAGCTCGATACGAGGTGAAGATGATCGGCGCGGTGGTGAACGATTTGACCCCCTGCGAGATGCCGACGACCTTGCAGGCGGCGGGAAATGACATCCCGGTATTCGCCGACCTTGATCTCGCCCAGGCGCTCCATGGCGGATTCGTCGACAATCATGAAGTTGCCGTTTTTGACCTGCCGCTGGGATCGCCGGCCACCATCTGCCAGGGGCCGCCGATACCGGTGTCCGGGTTGAAGCCGACGATTTCGACCTGCTCGGTGCCGCCTTCCTTCTGCTTGATGACCCCCCAGGCGATGATCAGTTTTTCCGCCCAGGCGACACCTTCGGTGGACAGGGCATGGTGGTGAAGATATTCGGGGAATGCCTGGGAGAAGTCGAAGTTTTTGCTGTTTTTCGAGGTGATCCAGATGTCGCCCGGGGTGTGGTCGATGATCACCGAGGAGGTTTCCATCAGCCCCTGGTAGATGCCGACCTGGGCGAAGATCAGGCTGACGGCGAAGATCACCCCGGCCAGCGTCAGCAGGGAACGCGTCTTGTCTTGTCATAGAGGAGGATTCTGAGTGCGACGTAGAACATTGAACCTCTTCAGTATGGGCGCTGTCCTCGCCAAAGGTCTGCCAACTGCCTTTAATCTAGCAACGCTCTTGGGTGCTGACAAGTCCATAGTAAAGATATCATAATTATCTCGGTCAGGAACATTATTGGTCCAGCATTTTTAGTTCAGAAAAATGTCCTACTTTTCTACGGTTTTTGATATGCTTTGACATGGAAGTGATCGATGCTCGAAGGTTCAATGAGTGGGTTCAATATGAGTGGGGTCAACGAGGAAAATATGAAACAATGTAAAAAATGCCTTCTTCCGGAAAAAGCGGATGGCGCTTTTCTAAATTCTAAAGGTATATGCAATTATTGTACAGATTATACGACAGAAAAACAAAAAAATTATGAATTAGAAAGAAATTCTCGATTGGTTAATTTTGAAAATGCAATAAAATATTGTAGAAATAAATCTGAATATGACTGTCTTGTCCCTTTTAGTGGAGGAAAAGACAGTGTATATTTAATATATAAATTGAAATACGAATACAAGTTGAGAATTCTCGCATATACGACAAATGCCAATATTCCTGATCTTGCCTGGAAAAATATATATTCAACTTTAAAAAAACTCGATGTCGAACATATCTCATTCACGCCATCCCACCATTTTTACAAAAAATTGTTTAATCACCTCTTTAGAAATCAGGAAGAGCGCGGTGCGGTCTACACGATTTCATATGTTTACGCCCCCCTCTTCGAAGGTGATGCCATCCGCCTGGCCATCGAAAAGAACATTCCTCTGGTTCTTGCGGGCTACTCTCCCGGTCAGCCCGACCCTCAGCGCATGCTCTACAGTTTTCACATAAACTTCTTCGTAAATCGGACTGGACCCCGCCTGCGCTAGTGGAATCAGGGGCGTTTTCTGAAGAAGAGTTGAACTTTTTCTATAATGCCAAAAAATATCGAGCGGGCACAAACTTCCCGCGCTACCTCGCCCCATTCCATGCCTGGGAATACAACCAGGCTGAAGTTATGGAGTCGGTCGTAAAACACAAACTTGTTGCCAGTGCGCGTCATGCCAATCCCATTTTTACCAACTATCCCATCAACTGGCTTTGCATGTATTCGGATCTCAAGCACTTTGGCTATAACCCCTATCAACCCGAATTTTCCGCATTGATCCGTGAAGGGAAAGCCAGCCTCCTTTACTGGCGCCTCATGCGACCCATAGTCAATACGATGATCAACAAAAAAATCCTGCTTGGTCGGGAGGTAACCCGTTGTCTGAACTGGCTTGACCTCAAGGAACAAGATCTCAAAATAACTTTGCCAAAAGGGGCATACGATCCTAAATGGTGACTGACTCAAGCCGTTCCGACATTCTCGCCGGGGTCGTCTGCCTTCCGGAGCTCCTTTGCGCCAGGGCGAAATTGACATCGGAGCATATCGGTTTGGCCGACCAGCAGGCACCCCACGACTGGCAAGGGAGAACCTGGGGCAAGTTCAGTCATGATGTCGAGCAGGCCGCCCGGCAACTGCAAATCCATGGCTGCCAACGTGGCGATGCAATCGCGATCATGGCTGCGACCTCGATCCTTTGGGACATCATACAGTACGCCATCATGAAAAACGGCGGTATCGTTGTTGGCATAGATACCCATGATACCGTCGGCAATGTTCAAATCATCATGGAATCCGCCAATGTCAAAGGGGTGATAACAGACAATCCGGACCACCTTGCGAAAATCAATATGGCTTGCAGGAAAAAATTATCATTCATCCTGGAAGCCAGGGCGACGCACAATCAGGCCGATTTTCGGTTCGTCGTGCATGACGACAAGCCGGGCACGGGAAAAAACTCGGCATCCAGGGGGTGGCTCGAGATCAATGGCGATGATGTCGCTACGATCATATTCACATCCGGCACGACGGGCAAACCGAAAGGCATAACCTATACCCATAAACAAATTCTCCTTGCCTGTCAGGCTGTAACCAGGACGTATTACGATGTGACCGATACATCGAAGCTCGTCTGTTGGCTGCCGCTGTCAAATCTGTTCCAGAGAATGATGAACTATTGCGCGGTCGCCGTGGGGGCAAGAACTTATTATGTTGCCAACCCCAAGGAGGTGCTCAAATATCTGCCCGAGATCAACCCGACCGTGTTTATCGCCGTTCCCAGATTTTATGAAAAGCTCTACGAGGGGATCCAAAGCAAAATCGACCAGGCGCCTTCCCTGCAAAAGATCGTTTTCAAACTGTCGCATGAAATGAATCGTTGGGCAGCTAAGAGGATGAGGAAAACTCCCCCGGCAAACTTCATCAAAATGGCAACAGGCGCTCTGGTGTTCAATAAACTCAAGCGGAGGCTTTTCGGGAGTGATCTAGGGTTTGCGGTCAGCGGTTCCGCGCCGATGCCGGTCTGGCTTCTGGATTGGTTCGAGGCAATTGGCCTCTTGGTTCTCGAAGCCTACGGGATCAGCGAGAACATCGTGCCAATCTCCTGCAACACCCTTCGAACCATAAATTCGGCACGGTTGGCAGGCCCATTCCCCCGAACCGGGTTCGTTTGTCGGAAGATCATGA
This sequence comes from uncultured delta proteobacterium, assembly GCA_963751525.1. Lineage (GTDB taxonomy): Bacteria > Desulfobacterota > Desulfuromonadia > Desulfuromonadales > BM103 > VAUL01. The sequence continues at coordinate 172,823 of CAVVUQ010000001.1, forward strand.
AATTGAAGTGGCCGGCCCCGGAATTTTTAGCGGTTACCTGGCTGATCCCCCTGAAAATGCCAGGATAACTGCCGATGGCTATCTGCAAACCGGCGATGAAGGCACGATCGATGCTGACGGCTTCATCACCTTGCTGGGCAGAAAGGCGGATTTTTTCAAAATATCCACCGGGAGAAGAATCTCCCCTTTGGGCATAGAAAAAGCCTTGCACAAATGCCGCTATCTGGAACAAGTCATCGTTATCGGCGAGGGGCGCAAAGTCCCCATTGCCTGCGCAACAATCGACCAGGCAAAGCACGCCCCTGACAATCTTGCTTTTGTCGAGGCGCTCAGAAGCGAAATAAAGGCAATCATCACGAAAGAGTTGTTGGACTACCAGAAACCCGCCGCGATCCTGCTGCTATCAACGGAATTCGCTGTCGGTACTGAGGAAATGACGACAAACTTGAAACTGAGGAGAAAATTTATCACCGAGAAATATGGCAATGATATTGAACGCAGTTACACACTGCTTCGGGAAATCTCCGGGGGTGCTGCATGTCATCGTGTGAACAACAATATATTGGTCATACTTTAAATCACTATTTCATCACTGGGGCAACAGGCAACATCGGCTCGGCATTGGTGCCGCTTCTCCTGAAAAATGATGGCGTGGTCCAACTGCTCATGCGTGCCAGACAGGGACCAGCACCTGCAGGAACGTTTTCTGGATTTATGTCGTTTCTGGGAAATCGTACCGACGGCAGCACGTCGTCGCATCATCCTCAGTCGGGGGATATGACGCAACCGATGTTCGGCCTCGATGCCGGGCAGTACGCTGAGTTGAGCGAGCAGTGCACACACCTCATCCATTGTGGCGGTGTGGTGCGCATGAACCTGCCCCTCGACACAGCGCGAAAATCAGCAGTGGGGGTCGCGGAAGAAATTGCTAAAACTCGGGACAATACTCAAGGACAAAGGCAGGCTACAAAAGATCGATTTTGTCAGCACGGTTGGAGTCATCGGCAGATCGGCAAAAATCCTCACGGAACAACTGATGCCCGAGGTTCGCACCTTTCACAACACCTATGAGCAGGCCAAAGCGGAAGCCGAGGAGTATTTGTATCCGTTCATGGCCGATGAACGTCTCCCGATCACGATCCATCGCCCTAGTATGGTGGTCGGCGACTCCATGACCGGCAAGGCGATAAGTTTCCAGGTTTTCTATCATCTCTGTGAATTTATATCAGGGAGAAGAACCTCCGGTTTTCTGCCCATTATGGAGGGAGCCAGGCTCGACATTATTCCGGTGGATTATGTCGCTCAAGTCATAGCATGGTCGGCAAACTCGTCTGTGGCAATCGGGAAGTTTATCCATGAGTGTGCGGGGCCGGATGAAGCTCTGCAAATCAAGGACCTGGAAGCCGAATTGCAGTCAATATCCACATTTCGATGTTCAGGGTCAAAATGGCATTCCGGGAGGACCTTTCACCTGCCAGTCGGACTGTTCAACGGCCTGACCGGAGGACTCAGTTTGTTCTTGCCTCAGAGAGAAAAAAAAATCTTACGCACCTTGCCGCATTTCCTCGACTACTTGAAAGGTCCGCAGTCTTTCAGCGATCAGATGACTGCGGACAGATTGCGCGGAAGCATCCGGAAACCGTCAGTTGCTGACTACATGGATAAAATTCTCAGTTATTATATCAACCAAAAAATTCAAAGCAGTTCACGCTGACGACGAACTATATAACAACTGAAATTCCTGAAGTTGAAGTCTATTTCTGACACAGTCGGCAATTTTCCAAGCATAAGGCTGCGAGCGCAGAAAAAGGCAGGGCAGCTGAGTTGCTAGCTGCCCTGCCTTTCTAGAAGTTCTTTTATAGAGGGTTGCTACTATTTGTTGAGATATTTCTTCCTGTAACCAAGACCAGCCAAGCCAGCAAGCCCAGCACCCAGAAGAATAAAGGTCGAGGGTTCTGGTACCGCTGACAATACCGCATCCCCGCCGGCAGCATTAAAGGGGACGAGGATCTCATCGCTATCAGCATCAAGATAAGGTACCCCGTTAATATTATCCGTCGCAGTCGCGAAAAGCCACTTCAAAGCCACTAACTGTGTAATGTCTAAAGGCGAACCGGGCGGGAATGGTGGGAAAAAGATGTCACCAAAATAATCGGTATCGACGCTGTCAAAAACAAATGCAAAACCGATGTCACTTCCCAAGGCCCCCCCAGCAAATACTGTCGGCGTCAGACTGATCTCATCACCTGCTAAAAGAGAGAAGGTAGCTATTGGAGTCTCTGTACCATTCATTCTGCCGTTGTTGTCCGCATCATAATACATACTACCAGAACCAGACGTGAAAACAGACGTAAATAAAATCATCTGCTAGAGAATTGTAACCACCAAGGGTAGTCGGAGTCCCACCATCATTATAGTTTTTGATATAACCCTTCAAAGAGAATGCAAAGTTCAGATCGTAAGGATCATAATCGAACTGAGTACCAGAGTTAGGTGCGGGCGCCAGGGACTTTTCAATCGAAATAAACAAATCTTCCCTGAATGTGTCAAAATTATCGAGGATGTTATTGTTAGCACCACCTGTTAGGGCCTGATAGGTAATAATATCGACATAGGTAGGACCACCACCGAGCCAAGATTGTTGGTCATCTGGAAATTGCTGGTCATAACTCCACCCACCAATGTAGTCCCAACCACTCGCACCCGCAGTTCCGGTTGGATCGAAATTGAGGTTGACTGTTACAGCCAACGCAAGATTGGAACTTAAAAGCAGAGCAAAGAATAAAAATAACGAAACAACTTTTTTGGTACTCATTGACGCCTCCTTTTGCTTGGTTTTGAAGGTAAAAAATTTGCCGACTGTTTATTTTGAACTAATGTAATTTCTTCGCACCTCCTTATTTGCTTAAAGACGATTTTAGACAAATGCATTTCTTGTGCCACATAAAAAACAACAATAATTCCATTTACTTTAAGTATCACTCAGGTACCCATATGCTCCGCTGTAAAATTTTTCGACAGTGATTGTCGAAGTTTTTTAAACGAAAATTTCCATTCACCCCTAAACCGCGGTCGCCGGCTTGCAGTTGCTCACCGCCCTGATCCGCCAGCTCAATCTTGCGCGCGCCATCCGCAGCGAAGTACGCGTCAAGAAGATCGACTACGGCTTTTGTGAGGAGGAGCATCTGATCCCGCTGCTGCTCAACGTCGCCCTGCGCCGAACCAGCTTCACCGTCTTGACCTGGCTGGCACGTGAGGAGAAGCTGCTCAAGAAGATGCTGGGGTTCGGCAAGTTGCCCAAGGAACGGGCCGACGCCCGCTGGAAAGCAACCTCAATACCTGCCGCCAACGAGGCGGCAAGTTAAAAATTGACTCCGTAAACTCGCAGCAGGGGTGTCACTGCCTTAGATTTGCGGATTGGGGTTCACTATAATTTTAAAATCACCTCGGCTTTATGCTATATTTTTTGGGCTGGGCCAAATCTCAGCTTACTAGTATCCCGTTTGGTTAGTCAAGTCGGTTAATGACTGTTTCGCCCTGTTGACCGAATCAACGATCGAATTGGCGCTTTTCGTCCATTTGAAGGGCTTGGCACTGTGCACGTTATGTGCCTTGATGAACCGCTGAATTTCATCGCGAAGCTCTTTGACACTAGTAAAGACGCCCCGATGAATGGCCCGGCGCTCCATCTGGCCAAACCAGCCTTCCACGGCATTCAGCCACGAAGCGCTGGTCGGGGTGAAATGCAGAATAAACCGGGGATGCTTAGCGAGCCACTGTTTGACCTCCGGTGTTTTATGCGTGCTGCTATTATCCAAAATGACGTGCAAGTCCAGTTCCTTGGGCGTTGAGCGATCGATTTGGCGGAGAAAATCAAGGAACTCCTTGACTCTATGCCGCGCGGTGACCCGGCCGATGACCTGGCCGGTGAGAACGTCAAAGGCGGCGTACAGATTGGTGGTGCCGTGGCGCTTGTAATCGTGGGTTCGGCGCTCGATCTGCCCCGGCTTCAAAGGAAGCATCGGTTGGGTGCGATCCAGAGCTTGAATCCGGGTTTTCTCGTCCACCGACAAGACAATGGCATTGTCGGGAGGGTGATGTACAGGCCGACAACATCGATGACCTTCTCGGCAAACTCGGGATCATTGCTGATCTTGAAGGTCTTGAGCCGGTGCGGCTTCAGATCCGCAGCCTCCCAGACCTGCCGAACTTGCCAGGTGGTGACCCCGGCAGCTTTAGCCATGAGGCGCACGCTCCAATGGGTGGCCTCGTGGGGGATACATTTGACTGACAAGCGCAAGACCTCCTTGACGACCTTCTCGGAGAGCTTTGTCGGCTGTCCGGGACGAGGCCGATCATGAAGCCCCTCAAGGCCATGATCTTTAAAGCGTTTACGCCACCGGTAGACGGCTCGGGTCGTCGTGCCAAGGGCAGCGGCAACCTCTTCAGCGGTTTGGCCACCCGCCGTAAACAGGATGATTTTCGCCCGAGGGACAAGGCTCTGGGCGGCCGTGGAGGACCGACATATCGCTTCGAGAGCTTGCCGGTCGACCGCTTCCAACTCATAGATTTCGTGTGTGCGTGCCATGACAGGCACTAAAAGACGGTAGGTTACCCCCCTGCAGGCCATTTAATTAAAGGTTAGAATGGGGGAATTATAAAGAAAGGTGGGGCTCCCATGCCCTATCGTTTCACTTATGGCACCATCGAAAAATACCGGGATTATGATAATCTCCTCCCGCATATCTATAGCCTGCGCTACCAGGTCTATATCAACGAATGGGAGTTCGAGACTCCCGGCGATCATCCGGTCGGTCTGGAATACGATGACTATGACGCCCATTCCATCCATTTTTATGCGCGCAGCCGCAGGGACAGCCGGATCATCGGCACGGTCAGGACCATCCTCAATTCCGACCTCGGTTTTCCCATCGAGCGGCACTTCGCGCTGACCGGCAAACCGGTCGGTGTCGACAGGGATACCCTCGGGGAGATCTCGCGCCTGGCGGTTTCCAAAGAGTACCGGCGGCGGGCCATCGACCACGCCCTCTTCGAGGCCGGCCCGTTTGTTCCCAACCAGCTGCCGCGCTACATGGATGACGGCCGGGACATCCGGCGGCATTGCGAACACGAACTGGTGCGCGGTCTCTACCTGCTGATCTATCGTGACAGCAAGCAGCGCGGCCTGACCCACTGGTATGCGGTCATGGCCAAGGGCCTTTATGCCATCCTCAAGCGCTGGGGGATTCCCTTCGAGCAGATCGGCCCGGCCCAGGATTACCATGGCCTCCGCTCGCCCTATATCACCAGTATCCATACCGTTGAGCATTCCCTTGAGAAGGTCAACCCCCAGCTTCTGCATGATGCCAGGGCCGGCATGTTTCAATAATCGTGACATTTCACGCCTCGACACCCACCTGTCTCGACTGATCATCCGGCTTTGCAAAAGTGAATTTTCTGTTAATATGTAGCCTGGCTTGATTTGCAGGTGACATTGCTTCTTTGCGGGGTGACCGTGAGTTCTCCTAATTTTATTTTCAAGATGGTCGACGATCCCGGGCAGCAGGCGCACATCCTGGAAGCAATCTATCGACTCAGGTACCAGGTGTACGTCAACGAATGGGGCTTCGAGCGACCGGAAGACCATCCGAGCGGGATGGAAAAAGATGCATACGACGATAACTCCCGGCACTTTTACGCTTGTCGCGGCGAGGGCGGGGAGATCATCGGGACGGCCAGGATCATTCTCGATTGCGGCCTGCCTTTTCCGATCGAACGGCACTTTACCCTCGACGCCGCGCATCAGGCGATCCCCCGCAGCCGGCTTGCGGAAATCTCGCGATTGGCCATTTCCAAGGATTTCCGCCGCCGCGCCATCGACCAGGTTATCTTCAGCCAGGACGACTCCCTCTGCAGTCAAGTCGAAACAGATCCGGCCATGAAGAGGGCCCTCAAAGATGAGCGCCGCAAATGCGAGCATGAATTGATTCGGGGGATCTATCTGCTGCTCTACCAGGAAAGTCTGCGTTTGGGGCTAACCCACTGGTATGCAGTCATGGCCAGGGGACTCCATGTCACCCTGGGCCGCTGGGGGATCGAATTTCAGCAGATTGGCCCCGCCCAGGATTATCATGGGGTCAGGGCCCCCTATCTCTTGAGTATTGACGACCTGACCAGGTCCATTGCCGCCAGGAACCCGGAATTGCTGAAGATGGCAACCGGGGTTGCCGGCTGATTTCGGGTTCTCATAGGCAGAAATATGGGTTTGGGCAGAGTGTTGATTGTCGATGACGAGTTGAACGCCCTCAAGGTCCTGGCGGCGATTCTGACCTCCGAGGGGTTCGAGGTCGTTCAGGCCGGCAACGTCGATGAAGCCATCGTCATGCTGCATGAAAAGGCTCCCGACACGGTGGTCACCGACATGAAGATGCCCGGCAAGACCGGTCTTGATCTGTTCCATTACATCAAGGCGAACGATCCGGATGTGCCCGTTATCTTCCTGACCGCTTACGGAACCGTGGAGACGGCCGTCAGCACCCTCACAACCGGGGCCTATCACTACTTTATCAAGCCACCGGACTATCGGGAGTTGATCCGGGTCCTCAACAATGCCGTGGAGCAGGGACGTCTCAAGCGCGAGGTCCGCTCTCTGCAGGACCGGGTCGAGGACCGCGACAAGTCTTGGATTGTCGTTGGCCACACCCCGGAGATGCGGCATATCCTCGATGTGATCGAAACGGTGAAGGATTCGGTGAGCAGCGTACTGGTCTACGGGGAGACCGGCACCGGCAAGGAACTGATTGCCAGGGCCCTGCATTTCACCAGCAGGCGGCATTACCGGCCCTTTGTGGCCGTCAACTGTGCGGCGATCCCCCGCGACCTGATTGAAGCCGAGCTGTTCGGCCATGAAAAAGGGGCCTTCACCGGGGCCTCGCAGCGGCGGGTCGGGCGGGTCGAGTCTGCCGCCGGCGGGACGCTTTTCCTCGATGAAATCGGTGAACTCGACATGTCGACCCAGGTGAAACTGCTCAGGGTTCTTCAGGAGAAAGAGCTCAGCCGTCTCGGCAACAACGCGTCCATAGAAGTCGACTTTCGTCTGGTCGCATCGACCAATCGCGACCTTCGCAAGGAGATTGCGCTCGGCAACTTCCGGGAGGATCTTTTCTATCGTATCAACGTCGTCAGCCTGAAAGTTCCGCCCCTGCGGGAGCGGCGCGAAGACATTCGCCTGCTGGCCAGGGCTTTCTTTGATGAATTCTGTCTCAGGGAAGGGAAAACCCTGGCACTGAGCAACCGTGTTCTGGGCGCTCTCGAGAACCATTCCTGGCCGGGCAATGTCCGGGAGTTGAAAAATATCATGGAACGCCTGGTGGTCTTGGCCAAGCACCGGCAAGTGACCGTGGCCGACCTCTCCGATGAGGTATCTTTTGAGAAAACCGCCTCGGGAAAACTGGTCGTGACGTCCTTGCGGGAGGTGCAGTCGCGCACTGTCAGGGAGGCCTTGCAGGGCTGCGGCGGCAATAAATCGAAGGCGGCGCAGTTGTTGGGCATCTCCCGCAAAACGCTTTACAAAAAGATTGCGGAGTGCTTGGCGGATTAGTTAACCGCAACCAGATTGTATCGATTATGGTCGATATGATCTTTTTTATTTAAAATAATCACAAAAATGTATCTTAAATATACACTTATTTTAAATATGTATCTTTTAGATACGTCAGCATTGGTTTGTGATGGAATTTTCTTTTGAAAAATGTAGGGATTTTATAGGGTTACATAACTGGCATGCATGTTGCTCAATGGCAGACTCATAATTCCATGACACTCAATTTTTCCTGGTCTACCGTGCGGCGTTGCGATGAGTTTTTGCGCCGCGGCAAACTTAAAAGGGCCGGATGGCCCGGTTCATTCAGGGGGTTTTTCATGAATCGCATTGGTGTACTGCTCGTTTGCCTCGCCTTATTGCTTGTCTCCGCTTGCCGCGAACAATCCAAGGAAGACATCTTGAAACAGGGGCTTGAATTCACCAAGTCCGGAAACCACCAGGCCGCCATCTCCCTGTTCAAGGATGCCCTCGACAAGGATCCGAACTTTCTCGAGGCCCGGTTGCAGTTGGGCAACGCCTACTATGCCCTCGACAAAATGGACAAGGCCGAAAACGAATACGAAAAGGTCCAGCGGCAGGATCCGGCCAACCGGGATCTTTCCCTGAAGCTGGCGCAGATTTACCTGAAGACCGGTCGTCACGACAAGGCCCTGCAATTCCTCTTGAAACTGGAGGCAGCCAGTCCCAATGATCCTGAAATCCTTGTTGCCTTGGCCCAATGCTACGCCCTGCAGGGCAATTTTCCCGCCAGCGAAGAGAAATTTCGGCGGGTGCTGCTAAGCAATCCGGCCCATCTTGATGCGCAACTGGGACTTGCGCAACTGCTCGTGGCCACGAACCGGCCCGACGAGGGCATGCGCCTGATCCAGAAGATCATCGCCGAAAATCCAGGCAATACCGCTCCCCACTATTTGCTATTCACGCTTTCCGTCAAAAAATCCGATCGCGAGGGGGCGATGGCCTCGCTGCAAAAAATCATTGACATCAAGCCTGATGACATCGGCGCGGCCTACATGCTGGGCCTGCTGTACCTCGACACCGGCAAAATTGCCGAGGGGAGAAAAATTGCCGACAGCATTAACGGGCGCAAGCCCGACCATCCGGCCGCCGCACGCATCCTTGGCCTCGCGGATTATCTCGATGGGAATTACCAACAGGCCCTGACTCGTCTGCAGACGTCATTGCGGAGTATGGACGATGTGGCGGGATACTACTTTACCGGCCTGACCCTGTACCAACTCAACCAGCTCGAACAAGCCGTAAGCAGCTTCCAGAAAGCTCTCGACAAGCAACCCGAGCATGTGCAGTCGCGGCTGCTGCTGGCCCAGACCTTCCTCAAGCAGGGCCGGGTCGATGACAGCATCCAGGCGGCCCAGGCAGTGCTCAACAAACATCCGCAAAATGCCCATGCCCACAATCTGCTCGGCAGCGCCTATCTGGCCAAGAAACAGTACGACCGGGCGATGACCCATCTTGACAAAGCGCTCGAACTCGATCCCGGCATGGCCCAGGCGCATCTGAAAAAGGGCCTCTTCAATCTGGCGACGGGCAATATCAAGAGTGGCGAGACTCGAACTGCAAAATGCCGTCGCCGCGGCCCCGGAAGTGCTTAACAGCCGGCTCCTGCTCGCCACTTACTACCTGAAGACCAAGAATTACCCCGCGGCCGTCAAAACGCTCAAGGACGGATCTGCGGACGATGCCTGACAGCGCCCTGATCTACAATTACCTGGCTGCCGCCTATTTCGCGCAAAAGAACAGCAGCGAAGCCATCGCCAGCCTGAACAAGGCCAAATCACTCAAGCCGGACTATCTCGCTCCGTACTATAACCTGGCCAACTACCACGTCAGCCGCCGTGACCTGCCGGCGGCGATCAATGAATATCAGCTGGCCCTCAAGGCGGTGCCCAACAACCTCATGACCAATCTGAAACTTGCCGAACTGTACGAGTTGACCGGCGACAAGGAGCGGGCTGAATCCCACTACAAACAGGCGAACGCGACCGGTGAAGTCCCCGGCTGCCTGGCTTATGCCGCCTATCTGCAGCGCTCCGGCAAGCGCGATCAAAGTCTCGAGGTGCTGAAGACCGGGCAGGCGGCGCACGCTGATGCCCCGGCACTGATCAAGGCCCTGGGCGTGTCGCTCGAAGCCAGCGGTCAATCCGATGAAGCCGTAAAGATGTATGCGCGCCTGGAGAGCCTTGCTCCAGGCAATGGCAACCCCTTGTTGATCGCGGCCCATCTGCGCAAAGGCAATGCCGCGGCGGCCAACGAAATTGCCGCGCGCGTGGTCAGTGAAAAACCGAATGCCGAATATGGTTACTTGCTGCAAGCCGCGATTCACGAGCACCTCAAGGAATGGCCGGCGGCCGAGGACAAGCTCAAGCGCGGCATCGCCCTGTGCAAGCCAAACCTGGCCCTCAAGATGAAACTCGCCGGTCTCTATTCCGGACAGGGGAAACAGGATCCGGCGCTACAGCTCTACGATGAGATTCTCCGCGAGCAGCCGAAGTTCGCTCCGGCCGTCTTTGCCAAGGGGGCGATCTTTGACGTGCGTGGCAACAAAGCCAAAGCCCTGGAGCTTTATAAGTCGGCACTGGACCTCGACGAGAACTATGCGCCGGCCCTGAACAATCTGGCCTACCTGCAGATGGAGGGTTATGGCAACCCCAAAGAGGCTCTGCAACTGGCGATCAGGGCCTTTCGGCTCATGCCCGAGGATGCCGGGGTCATTGACACGCTCGGCTACGCCCTGCTGAAAAACGGTCAGGCGGAAAAGGCCGTGTCGTTCCTGGAAAAAGCCGCCAGGCTGCGCCCGGACGATGCCACCATTCAGGCCCATCTGGCCCAGGCCTACAAGGCAGCCGGCAAGACTCCGGCGGCGGCGCCGGCGAGCCGGGTGCCATAGCCGGTTGGCTCTTCGTCCGCAAACTCTCTACCGTACGTCCGCCGCGGAGGTGGGATGTTCAATATCTTGAGCATATTGTTTTTGCTTGACGCTGTCGCGGCGTTGCTGAGCCTGGCAGCCGGCCAGTATCTGCGCCTGGGAGGGGCGGAAGCGCTGGTTGGACATGATTATTTCCGGGTGATTATGTACACGCTGGCGATTTTGCTGTCCGGTTATTTCTGTGAGCTTTATACGGCCGACCGGAGCCTGCCGTTCACCGAATTGGCGGCCCGCGTGGCGGTATCGATCATGATCGCTTTCTTTGTCATCTCGGCACTGTTCTATGTCGTGCAGGAAATCCCTTTTGGCCGCGGGGTGCTTTCGCTCTCCCTGCTGATCTTCGGCGTGCTGCAGCTGCTGATTCACCGGGCCTGCCGCTCCCTGCAGAATCTGCCGCATCTGGCCCAGCGCGTACTCATTCTCGGCGTCGGCCCTCTCGCGGATACGATCGAACGGGCCATGCCCGCATCGCCTTACAACTATGTCTTTGCCGGTTTTGTCCAGTCGGGCCCGGAAAAATCGACGGTGACGACCAGCCGCATCCTCGGTTCCATCGACCAGATCGAGGAGATTATCGCCCGCGAAAAGATCAACAAACTGATCGTCTCCATGTCGGAGCGGCGTGGCGTGCTGCCGGTGCGCAACCTGTTGTCCTGCAAATTGCGTGGCGTCGAGATCCTCGATTCGCCGTCTTTTTACGAGCAGCTCACCGGCAAACTGCTGATCGAGGGGATCCAGCCCAGCTGGTTTCTCTACTCCGCCGGTTTCCGTGTCACCCCGTTCAAGCGCAAGTGGAAACGGGTCCTCGACGTGCTCTTTTCGTCGCTGGGGCTGCTGTTCACCCTGCCGTTGATGCCGCTGATTGCCCTGCTGATCAAGCTGACCTCGCCGGGCCCGGTCTTCTACCGGCAGAAGCGGGTGGGGGAGGGCGGCGGCGAATTTACCCTCATGAAGTTCCGCACCATGTGCGACGATGCGGAAAAGGAGACCGGCGCGGTCTGGGCCAGCGAAAACGATCCGCGCATCACCGGGCTTGGCCGGTTTCTGCGCAAATCGCGGATCGATGAAATTCCGCAGCTGTTCAATGTCTTCAAGGGGGAGATGAGCTTTGTCGGGCCGCGCCCCGAGCGCAAGGAGTTCGTCGACCAGCTCTCGGAAAAGATCCCTTATTACGGCAAGCGGCATTTCGTCAAACCCGGCGTCACCGGCTGGGCGCAGGTGCGCTATCCCTACGGGGCCTCGGAAAACGACGCCCTGGAGAAGCTGCGCTACGATCTGTACTACATCAAGAACTATACGATCACCCTGGATCTGATCATCGTGCTGGAAACCATCAAGGTCGTCCTTTTCGGACGGGGCGGGAGGTAACAATGTGGCGCAAGGTGTTCATGCTGTTGTGTTGTGCCGGTATGTGTCTGGCGGATGTCGCGTTGGCCGGCGACTATGTCATCGGTGACGGTGATGGCCTCAATATCTCGGTGTGGGGTGCCCCGGAGCTGAGCGTCGGGGTCGTGGTGCGCCCGGACGGCAAGATCACCCTGCCGGCGGTCGGCGATGTCAAGGCCACCGGGCTGACCCCGGTACAGCTCAGCCAGGATCTCGCCAAGGTGCTCGACGCCTACGTCAAGAAGCCGATCGTCACCGTGGCGGTGTCCGGGATCACCAACAACCAGGTCTACATCTCCGGCGGCGGCGTCCCCTCGACGGTTGTCAACCTCACCGGCCGGACCACCCTGTTCAAGTTTCTGTGCAGTCTGCCGGGGGTCGACAATGTCGACCTGATCAACGCCTATCTGCTGCGCAACGGCAAGAAGCTCGTCCTCGATTTCCATGGGTTGTTCGTTAATCTGGAGATAGAGAAGGATGTCGACCTGCAGCCTGAAGACATCCTTTACCTGCCCACCAACGAAAAGAACAGGATCTACGTGGTCGGGGCGGTCAGTACCCCCAAGGCCGTGGTTTACCGGGAGAAGCTCAGGATCCTCGACGCCATCTTCGAGTGCGGCGGCTTCACCAAGTACGCCAAACAGAGCGCCGTGCTGATCTTGCGCAGCGTCGATGGCAAGGACCAGCGCATCAAAATCGACATTGCCGACCTGGTCGAGGACGGCGACCTGGCCCAGAACATCGAACTGCGCCGCGGCGATTACGTCATGGTCCAGGAAGGTATTTTCTAGATTATTTCCGAGGGAGATGTGACATGGATTCACCGGTTGAGCAAATCAAGCAATTTCTGCAGGCCGTCATCGCCAGGAAGCGGCTGTTCCTCATTGTCTCGGCCAGCGTGGCCTTGCTGGCGGTGGCCGGCAGCTTCTTCGTCCCCAAGAAGTACGAGGCGAAGAGCACGGTCTTCATCGAGAAGAATGTCATCAACAACCTGATGAAAGGGATTGCCGTCACTCCGTCGATGGAGGACCGCATCCGGGTGTTGCGCTACTACATGGTCAGCAGGGATATCGTGTCGCGCACTCTGAAGAAGATGGAGATGGATGTCGACAAACGCTATGCCGACTCCACGATGCTTTCGAAAAACTCATCGCCAGATTGTCAGAGCAGGACAACGATCAACATGCGCGGCGACGATTTGTTTTTCGTCTCACTGACAGACAGTAATCCCTAATTTGCCAGGGATTACATCAATACCCTGATCAGTATCTACGTGGAGGAAAATCTGGCGAAAAAACGTGAGGAATCATATGGCGCCAGCCGTTTTCTCGACGAACAGATCGCTTCGTACAAGCAAAAACTCGATGAGATCGATGCAAAAATCATCGAATTTCGGAAAAAAACCGGCATTTACTCCAATGCCAACGAAGCGTCGATCATGGCTCAGATTGCTAAAGATGAAGAATGAATTGAGGGCAGCTCAGGGTCAAGAAAAACGAGACTGCAGGCGACCATCAACACCATCGAGCAACAGTTGAAGATGCTCAAGAGAAACCACTGCATACGGTTTTAATGCGCGGAGTCGGCAGTGATGCCGATTCTCGCATCGAGCAACTGCAGGCCAAAATCGATGAACTGCTGATCGTTTACAACGATAAGCATCCCACCGTGGTCAAGCTCAGGGATCAGATCGAGGAATTGCAAAGGCGCCAGAAGGAGAACCAGTCAATCCCTGCCCCGGTCGATCGACACCTCGACCTACAACCCGGCCGAAGACCCGATTTATCGTCGATTTGAAGATGCGCATGAATTTCAGCCAGTCCGAGCTGAATGCCTTGCTCGTGAAGGAACGCGACCTGGCAGGGAGGATCGCTTCAGCTCAGGACGACCCTGCGCAATTTCCCGGAAGACAAAAAGACGCTGAGCGACATGGAACGGGAGCGGGCCACGCACCTGGGGATTTACGAACAAATGCTGCAGCGGGTCGGCATCTCCGAATGTTTCCAAGGAGATGGAAGTTGCCGACAAGTCGACCACCTTCCGCATCGTCGACCCGGCCATCCTGCCGACCAAACCGGTCGGCATGAAACGTATCCTGCTGATGGTGGCAGGGGATTCTGGCCGGCATTGTCGCCGGGCTCGGTGCAATTCTACCATCGAAAAGCTGGATGATTCCATCAAGGACAGCCGTTCCCTCAAGGAACTTGGGCGTGACCGTCCTTGCCGAAATTCCCTTGATAATCAGTGAAGCCGAGAATCTTTTGAACAGAAGACGGGACAAGCTCGTCTATACCTTTGCCTCGGCCTGTACCGTGGTCGTCGGGATCCTCTTTTTGCACGATCTGCTGGGGTTTTCGTTCATTGACGGCATACTTGACAAGTTGAAATTTGGCGCCGGTTACCGCAGTCCTTCCGGGTCGTAACGAGACTACGAGCGAAGAGGGATCTTCATGAGTCGCATTGACAAAGCCATCGAGATTGCCGCCACGCAAACGGGGCGAAACTGCCGATAAGCCAATGCCGGAGTCGACGCCGCGTGCCGGTTGCTCGCTCATCAGCAGCCGGCAGAAGCTGCCGATCGAACCACGTGCCAGCTCCCCGTCGCCGGGAGAAAACCGCATGTTACAGGTGTCGCTGCCGGCCAATGCCAATCCCTGCCTGATTATGGCGAATGCCGAGGGTTCGCCGGTCGCCGAACAGTACCGCAAGCTCAAGTCGGTGATCGTCAAGCTGGAGAAAGCCGGCAAGTTGCGGCAAGACGCTGATGGTCACCAGCGCCGTGCCCGGCGAGGGAAAGACCTTCACGTGCCCTGAACCTGGCCATTTCCCTGGCACAGGAATTCGATCATACCGTTCTGCTGGTCGAGGCCGATCTGCGCAAACCGTCGATTCTCGAGTATCTCGGGTTGCAGGCCGAACGCTGGTCTGAGCGATTGCATCCTCGACGGCGTGGCGGTCGACGAGGTCATTGTCAGTACCGGCATCGGCGGGCTGTCGGTGCTTCCGGCGGGGCGGCCGGTCGGCAACCCCGTGGAACTCTTCTCGTCGAACAAGATGGAACAACTGTTCGCGGAATTAAAAGCCCGGGATCCAGACCGCTTCGTGATTGTCGACACCACGCCGCTGCTGCCTTTCGCCGAGCCGCAATTCATCGCCAGCGCCGTCGACGGCGTGCTGCTGGTGGTTCGCGAAAACATGACCTCCATGGACAAGCTCAAGCGTGCGCTCGAGATGCTGAAGAGCCACAACCTGCTCGGCGTGGTCAGCAACGGCGTCAGCCGCGTGGCATCGCTGAGCGGTTATTACGGCTACTACGGCTATCGCTACTGAGACAGAGACTTAGTCTCCCTCTCACCTCAGCCCCTCTCCCTCGAGGGTATGGGGTTCAACCTCTCCATGCCGGAGAGGGTGATCGCAGGCCGGGTGAGGGGCGAGTTTCTCATGCAAAAAGGAGAGTGACATGGCACATGTGATCAGGGGATTGCTCCTCACGGGGCTGCTGCTGGCTTGCGCATCTCTGGCCTGGGCCGAGTTCACCCTGACACCGGGGCTCGGGATGCGCCTGGAGTACAACGACAACATTGACCTCGAGGCGAAGCATAAGAAGGACGACTTCATCGCCACGGTCACACCGTCGGTGCTCATGAAATGGGAAACCCCGCGCGTCGACCTCTCCCTCGATGCGCGGGTCATGTTCCAGAAATACGCCGACAACACCGATGAAGACCGCATCGGTCCCGGCGAGGCGGATCAAGGCTCAACCTTCAATGCGCTGGTCAAAGTCGTCCCGGACCTCTTCTTCTTGCGAGTGACCGATAGCTACCAGCGTGTGCCCATCGACGAGGGCGACCGCGGCGGGGAGGGAACAATGCCGTTAACCTGACCGATTCCAACACCCTTGCGATCAACCCCTACCTGCAATTCGAGCCGATAAGCGATCTGCAGGTCAAGCTGGGCTACACCTATGAGAATCTCTGGTACGGCAACCAGGATGGCAATACCAGCGAAGAGGATGACGGCTCTGGGGATGACTCCGAAAGCCATACGTTCGACATCGGTTTGACCAAGCCCCTGTCGCCCAGGTCGACTCTCTCGCTTAGTGGATCACGCCTTATGTATCGCCCCAAAGACCCGACGGAAACTTATACTGTCGATGGGGAAGGGACATACGAGTACGATGAGGACAACGTCAGAATCGGCTTGAGTTACCAGGTGAGCGAACGGCTTCAGATTGAAGGTGGTTACGGCCACTCCTGGCTCGATTACGACGTGCGGGAGGATACCGATTCCTCGGTCTGGGATGCTAAAGCCGATTACGAGATCAGCAGCACGGTCAAGACCGGGATTGCCTATGTCAAGAGTTATACGGTGACGGTTGAGGACGGGCCGAGCGACAGTGACCGCATTACTGCCCACGTTGCCTACGATGATCGCATGAATATCCGACTCTCGGCTTTCATCTCCAAGGAGGAGTATGTCGAAATCGACCGCAAGAACGATTCGTTCGGCGGTGATCTCGGCGGCACCTTCCCGTTCACCGACAAGACCGGGCTCGACTGGGGATTGCGTTACGCCAACTACGACCAGTCCGGATTCGAAGCCGAAGAGTACGATCGCTACGGCGCGCGACTGGCTCTCTACTACGACATCAGTCTGGGCCGGTTGTCCCTGGGCTACACCTACACCCGCAACGAATCCGACCTGGACGACGAAGATTACACCAACAACATCGTCTTTCTGGCGGCGAACTTCACCTTCTGAACGGCGAACGGGGAAGGTCATGTACGAAGCATTCTTCGGCCTGACGAGAAAACCTTTCGAACTCGTGCCGAACCCGAAATTCATGTTCCTCAGCAGGTCGCATCGCAAGGCGATCAGCTACCTGAAATACGGTATGCGCGAACGGGCCGGCTTCATTCTCCTGACCGGCGAGGTCGGCTCCGGCAAGACCACCATCATCCGCGACCTGATCGCCGGCATGGACAGCGATGTGGTGCTCGCCATGGTGTTCAACACCAAGGTCACCACCAAGCAGATCCTGGCCATGATCAACGAGGACTTCGGTCTCCCCATCGCCGGCCGGGACAAGATCGCCCTGCTCAGGGAGCTCAACGATTTTCTGCTTGAGCAGCATGCCCAGGGGAAGCGCCCGGTGGTGATCGTCGACGAAGCCCAGAACCTCTCGCCGGCGGCTCTCGAGGAGATCCGCCTGCTCTCCAACCTCGAAGCCACCGATGCCAAGCTGCTGCAGATCATCCTGGTCGGCCAGCCCGAACTGAAGGAGATCATCGCCAGGCATGAATTGCGCCAGCTGCGCCAACGGATCAGCGTGCACTGTCACCTCGATCCGCTGACTCGCGAGGAAACCGAGGACTACGTGCTCCACCGGCTGGAGCTGGCCGGCAACCGCAGCGCCGTGATCTGGGGCGAGGGGTGCTTCGACGTGCTCTTCAAGTACAGTCACGGGATTCCTCGACTGATCAACGTCTTTTGCGACTTCATCCTGCTGGCCGCCCACGTGGAAGGGACGCGCACCCTCGATCTCGCCCTGGTCGAGGAGGTAATCGGCGACACCTCCTGGGACCGGCAGGTGCGGGAGCAGCAACTGCGGGCGGGCCACCATCTTGATGAACGTCTGATCCTGCATGAGCAGCAACTGGCCCAATTGGCTGAAGTCGCCGTGCTGCGGGAGGAACTGACCCAGCGGCTGCAGTCGCTCGAGGAATTGCTGCGCGATATGCGCACCCGGCAGGATAAAAACTATCGGCGGATGGAAGCCACTTTCGAGCGCACCTTCCACCAGCTCCAGCTTTACCTGGCCGGGATTGCCGCGGAGGAACCGAAAAAAGCCGCGGCCACCGAAGTCAAGCTGGTGGAAGACAACAACAGCAAGGCGCTGCTGCGCAAGCTGTTCAGTTGACAACCCCAACCCCTGGATGACGCGTGGCAAGCATCGGTGCAACCCTCAATTTTCTCAGTTTCGACGTGGAAGACTATTTTCAGGTCTCTGCCTTCGAAACGGTTTCCCGTCCCGAAAGCTGGGGCTCAAGGGCATTGCGGGTCGAGGGCAATACCGGGAAGATCCTCGCCCTGCTGGAAAACCGCGGGATCAAGGCCACCTTTTTCATTCTCGGCTGGGTGGCCGAGCGTTGCCCCGCGCTTGTCAGAAAGATAGCGGCGGCCGGCCATGAAGTCGCCAGCCACGGCTACAACCATCAGCCGGGTGACCACCCTTGACCGCGATTCCTTCCGTGAAGATATCCGTAGCAGCAAGGCCCTGCTCGAAGACCTCAGCGGGCAACCCGTTCTCGGCTACCGGGCCCCCAGTTACTCGATTTCCGCGCAGACGCCCTGGGCCTTCGATGAGCTGCACGCCGCCGGCTACCGCTACGACTCGAGCATCTTCCCGATCCGCCACGACCTCTACGGCATCGCCGACTGGCCGCGTTTTGCCGGTTACGCCGTGAAAGCGTCGACCGGCGCCTGGCATCCGGCGGAGACGGTCAAGGCGGAGCAGACCTTCCTGCGCGAATTGCCGATCACGACTCTCAATCTGGCCGGCCGCAACCTGCCGATTGCCGGCGGTGGCTATTTCCGCCTCTTCCCCTACGCTTTGACCCGCTGGGGTTTGCGCCGCATCAACCGCCAGGAACAGCAGCCCTTCGTCTTTTACCTGCATCCCTGGGAATTCGACCCCGACCAGCCGACGCATGACCGGGGCAGGGTGGAAGAGCAACTTCAGGCACTACCTTAATCTTGACAAGACAGAAAGCCGATTCAAAAGGCTTTTATCAGATTTCAATTTCACCACGATCAGCGCCGGGTTGGCGCTCGGGACGTGAACCGGCAACGACGGGCACAGCATGCTGTGCCCCTACATGAAACATAACCATGAACGTAGGGGCGCACCGATGTGCGTCCGAGGATATTGATTGTTGTAGGGGCACGGCATGCCGTGCCCGCATCAGACAGGTAAACAATGCAGATCCGTCTTGCCACAGATAACGACCGTTCCGCCTGGGATGCCTACGTGCTCAATCATCCCGACGGACTGGCTTATCAACTGTTTGCCTGGCAGGACGCTGTCCGCAAGGCCTACGGTTTCAAGGCGCGATCCCTGCTCGCCGAAAATGGAGCGATTCTGTGCGGGATCCTGCCGCTGATCGATTTCCGCGTGCCCTTTGCCGGCACAACGCTCATCTCGCTCCCTTATTGCGATGCCGGCGGCGTGCTCGCCGATAACGAAGAGGTTGCCCGGTTGCTTGTCGATCAGGCCAGGACCATGGCGGTCAGGCAGGGTGCCGGCTGTCAGATCCGCTCAGCCGGTTCCACTCCCGTACGCCGGTGGCAACCGGACCGACAAGGTGCGCATGCTGCTCGATCTGCCGCGGAGCGCCGAGCAGATGTTGTCCGGTCTCGATGCAAAAGTGCGCAACCAGGTCAGAAAACCGGTGCGCGACGGCTTGACGGCGAAACTCGGCGCAGATGAACTGATCGACGATTTTTATCAGGTGTTCGCCGAAAACATGCGGGATCTCGGCTCCCCGGTGCACAGTCGCCAGTGGATCGAGGCGATTGTCGCCGCCTACGGCGAGCGCGTGCCGCGTTGCGGTGGTTTACACCCCTGACGGCATCCCCGCCGCGGCGGGGGTCGTGCTGATCCATCCGTCGACCATGTCGATCCCCTGGGCGTCCTCACTGCGCCGCTACAACCGGCTCAACCCCAACATGCTGCTCTACTGGATCTTCCTCTCCCTGGCCATCGACAGCGGTTGCCGGTGCTTCGATTTCGGCCGCTCGACACCTGGCGAGGGGACCTACCGGTTCAAGGAGCAATGGGGCGCCAGGCCCAGACAGTTGTACTGGTATGACTTTACCGGCAACGGCAAGGCGGTCGCCGCAACTCCGGACCATGAGCAGCCAGACGACAGCCGGTCGCACCGGCACCGCGCCGCGGATCTCTGGCGGAGAATTCCGCTGACCGGCGCGAACTGGGCAGGGCCCCGGATCAGGAAATACATTTCGCTATGAACAGCGGCGAGGTCCTGTTCATTGCCCATCGCATCCCGTACCCCCCTGACAAGGGGGACAAGATTCGCTCCTGTCACATGGTGCGGCACCTGGCCGAAAGCTACCGCGTGACCGTGGCCTGCATGATCGATGACCCTATGGATGTGGAACAGGTCGAACACCTGCAGAGGCTGGTCGACAAGGTTTATTACCAGGTCAGGACGCCGGCGGCAATGAAGTTGCGCGCTGCCGGCTCACTGCTGACCGGCCAGCCGTTCACCCTGCCATGTTTTTATTCGCAGCGATTGCAGCAGGTGATCGACGCGCACCTCGCTGCCGGCAAGGTGCGGGCCGTGATCTGCTTCTGTTCATCGGCCGCCGAGTACGTGTTCCGCTCGCGCCATTATCCGGATCTCTCTCGGCACCAGGTGCTGCTGGCCGATCTGGTCGATGTCGATTCGGAAAAATGGCGGCAGTACGCAGAGAAACGTTCAGGACCGATGCGCTGGCTTTACAACCGGGAGGCGACGCGACTGCTTCCCTGCGAGCAGCGCATCGCCGCCGCCTTCGACCGGACCTTTCTGGTCAGTGAAGAGGAGAGGGGGGTATTGGCCCAGTACGGCCCGGTCGACAAGGTCGAGGCGTTGCCCAACGGCGTCGACCTCGACTACTTCTCCCCGGAACGTGCCCCGCAGGCGAGCCACGGACCCGGCAACCACGAAGCTGGTCTTCTCCGGGGCGATGGACTACTGGCCGAATATCGAAGGGGCCGTGTGGTTCGCGCGCGAGGTTTTTCCCGCGGTGCGGCAGGCCGTTCCCGATGCGGTCTTCTGCATCGCCGGCCGCAATCCCGATACAACCGTCACGGATTTGCGGCAACTCCCCGGCATCGAGGTGACCGGCACGATTCCCGACATGCGCACCCACCTGGCGAGTGCGACCCTCTGCGTCGCGCCGCTGATGATTGCCCGTGGCATCCAGAACAAGGTGCTGGAGGCGATGGCCATGCACAAGGCGGTGGTCGCCACGCCGGGAGCGGCAACCGGGCTCAAGGCGGTTCCCGGCGAGGAAATCGTGGTCGCCGAGAATGCCGCCGAAATGGCCACCAAAATCATTGGCCTACTCAAAAATCCGGAGAAACGCCAACGCATCGGCGCCAGCGCCAGACGGTACGTGGAGCGGGAACACTGTTGGGACAAGCATTTGGGCAGATTAAATGAGCTGATCGAAGCGGGGAAGTAAGGGCGGTTCGCGAACCGCCCGGTTTGATGTAGATCGATGTAGGGTCGGTTCGTAAACGCCCTTGAATTGGAATAATTAATGCTCCAAGGTAAAACCATCATCTGCTTCGCCAGCAACTACGAGGCGCCGCCGACCAGCAAGCATCACGTCATGCACCTGCTGGCCGAGCGCAACGTGGTGCTGTGGGTCAATTACCACGCCTCGCGCATGCCGAGTGCCAGTTCTTCCGATCTGCGCTACATGGTCGATAAGCTCAAGCAGGTGGCCGCCGGGCTGAAAAATCCCCGGCCGAATTTCTACGTGCTGACCCCGCTGGTTGTTCCGCTGCCGGGTTTCGGCTGGGCCCGCTGGCTCAACCGCCATCTGCTGATCCGCCAGGTGCAGCGGGCGATGAGAAAGATTCGCCGCGGGCCGGTGCAACTGTGGTCGTTCACCCCCGACATCGCCTATGTGCTGGGACGGTTCGGCGAGGAAAAGGTGGTCTACTACTGCGTTGACGACCACGCGGCCTTCTCGGGTTACGACAAGGCCCAGGTGCTGCGCGACGAAGAGGAGTTGTGCCGCCGCTCCGACCTGGTGATCACCACCTCCATGGCCCTGCAGGAGGCCAAAAAGGGGTGGAACCCCAACACGGTGCTGGTGCCGCACGGCGTCGATTTCGCCCATTTCAGCCGGGCGGTCAACGAGGATCTCCCCTGTCCGCCGGAACTTGCAGGACATCCCCCGTCCGCGCCTCGGCTTTTTCGGCCTGATCCGCGACTGGGTCGATATCGGCCTGCTGGCCCAGGTGGCCCGCAGGCGCCCGGACTGGCACTTCGTCATCATCGGCGATGCCGATTCCAGCCTGGATATGGGTCAGTACCGCGATCTCGCCAACATGCACTTCCTCGGGCGCAAATCCTATGCGGCGCTGCCGGCCTTTTGCCGGCACTTCGACGTCGGCCTGATTCCCTTCAAGGTCAACGAACTGACCCATGCGGTCAACCCGATCAAACTGCGCGAATATCTCTCCGCCGGCCTGCCGGTGGTCTCGACCCCCATGCCGGAGGTCAAGCTCTACAATCTGCTGGTCGCCATCGCCGAGACTGCCGAGGAGTTCGAGCGGGCGATCGAAGCCTGCCTGCACAACAACGGCGTCGACCGCTCGGCGCGGGTTACCGCCATGGCAATGGAAACCTGGGAAGCCAAGCTGGAGATGATCACGGCTGCATTATGAGAATCTTGTCCTTCTCCTACTGTTTTCCGAATCCGGCCAACCCGACCTGGGGAATGTTCGTCTACCAGCGGTTGGCAGCACTCGGTAAACGGGAAGAACTGCGGGTCTGCTCGCCGGTCCCCTGGTTCCCTGTGTTGGCGGGCGGGAATCATGACAATGGTGTGGTGCCGGAACGCTGGCAGGATCTGCCAGTCTACCGGCCACGCTTCTTCTATGTGCCGCGTTTTCTGAAGAACACGGATGCGCGTTTCTATGCGTTGGGACTGTGGCGCTGGCTGGAAAACCTCTGCCGCTCCTGGCGCCCCGACCTGCTCGATGCCCACTTCGTCTGGCCCGACGGTGTCGGCGTGGCATTACTGGCTCGCCGAAATGGGGATTCCCTATGTCATCACCCTGCGCGGGAAGATCTACGAATGTCTGAAGGTGCCGGCGCAGACCCGCCAGTGCGCGGAAGCGCTGCAAGGGGCGGCGGCAGTTATCAGCGTGTCGTCGCGCATGGCGGAGGAGGCCCGCAAGCTGGGGGTCGCTGCCGAACGGGTGCACGTCATACCCAACGGTGTTGATCGTGAGCTGTTCCGTCCCCGAAATAAGGGTGAGTGCCGCCGTCTGCTCGGCCTGCCGGAGGATGGTGCGACTGCTGGTCACGGTTGCGCACCTTGGCCATCGCAAGGGGCATCATGAGGCGATCCGCGCCCTGGCCGGCCTGCCGGCGGATATCCGGCTGGTCATCGTCGGCGGCCCCGCCCAAGGGGGAACGGCGGAACAGTTGCGTGAAGTAGCCCGGCAAGCTGGAGTGGAACAGCGCCTGATCCTGCCGGGACCGCAGCCTTACGAGAAGGTTCCGCTCTATTTCGCCGCCGCCGACGCCAGCGTGCTGGCCTCCTACCGGGAAGGCTGCCCGAACGCGGTGCTGGAGAGCCTGGCCTGCGGCACGCCGGTGGTCGCCACCGATGTCGGCGCGGTGCCGGACATCCTGCCGGTGCCCGCTGCCGGGCGGATCGTTCCCGCCGAGCAGGTGGAGCCGTTGCGGGCGGCGCTGGCCGAGGTGCTCGATACCAACTGGAATGCCGAAGAGGTCGTGGCCCAGAGCGGGGTGCGGAGTTGGGATGAGGTGGCAGGGGAGGTGCAAAGGGTTTTTATGGGATGCGTGTGAATTGTCTGGATTAGCAAGGATCTTATTTCACGCCCGTTCGCTGCGCTCACTCGAGGCGCAGAGAACACAGAGAAAGCAAACAAAATGATCAAATTCGGAGTGTTTAAGATCAACATCAAGAAAAGGGAATGGTCATTGGTTAAATCATAATCAGATTTTGATTTTCTCCGTGATCTCTGCGTCTCTAGCGACCGGAGGGAGCGTGCGTGAGATAGGTTTTTAAACATGAAAAACGTCAAGCCCATCAACCCGAAACTGATCGACCCGGACCGCCGGCGGCGGGTGCTGGCGATTGTTGGCGATACCCAGGTGGGTCTGTGGGTGGTGCGCAGCATGGCTCGCAACGGCCTGACCGTCCACGCCATCGTCAACTCTCCGGAGGGGCAGTCGGCCCACAGCCGCTATACGGCGAGCGCCTGGACCCTCGATCACCATCCGAAGGACGCCGGTTTTGCCGACGAGATCGAGCAACTTGCCCGCCAGCTCGAAGTCGGCTCGATCATGCCGGTTTCCGAAACCTATCACAACACTCTGATCTCGATCCGTGACCGCTTCGAACCGGAGATCCATCTCTTCTCCCCGTCTCGTGAACAGTTCGACCAGGCGACCGACAAGGACTACCTGCCGGACCTGTGCGCGCAGTTGGGGATTCCCGTGGCCAAGGGGATGCGGCTGGACGAACTGATGGCCCCTGGCAACCAGGAGTCCCTGCAGTTTCCGCTGGTGCTGCGCACCCGCCAACAGAACATCGCGGCAGGCAAGGTGCCCCTGAAGGCCGCCTATGCGGAGAATCGTGAACAGTTGCTGAAGTGGTACGGTCAGTTCAAGGACTTCGCCGACAACGTCCTGGTTCAGGAGTACCACCCCGGTGCCGAAGAGCACGTGCAGATCCTGATGCACGACGGCCAGATGTTCATGACCGGCGACTACATCGGCGAGCACCACATGCCCCTGGCCGGCGGGGTGACGGTGCAGCGCGTCAGCTGCCACCATCAGGCGGTGATCGACGACACGGTCAGGCTGCTGCAGGCCCTGAACTGGCAGGGGATCGCCGGCGTGCAGTTCCATTATGATCCGCAGACCGGCAAATACATCTTCCTGGAGATCAACCCGCGCTTCAGCGGCGGCTTCCCGACCGTGGTCATGGCCGGCTTCGACGCCTCGTTCCTCCTCTGGCAGAGCCATTTCGAGCCGGAAAAGATGCGCAAGGGGAGCTACCGCGTCGGGCTGCGGACCCGGATCCTCGGCGGCGACGCCAACTGGCTGCTCGGGCATCTGCGCGGCGACCTGCTGCCGCCGGGGCAGAAGCATCTGGGCAAGCTGGCGGCAGTCGTGACGTTCCTCTGGAACTGTGGCCCCTGGACCAAGGACGACTCGTTCCTGTGGTCGGACCCAAAGCCCTATTTTCGTCGACCTGAAGCAGATGATCAAGAAGCTGGGGGCACGGGGGCACGACATCATCGGGCATCCGCAATAAGGTAGGTGGTCCGCGGCGATGCCGCGCTCCTAGGTGAATACCAGTGTATGATCGTAGGGGCACGTGCATGCGCCCTAGATGAAACCATGAAGTTGGATTATCCATCGGCCTCTGCGAACTAGCGACAACGATCGGCGTAATGACTGCTATTAAATCGACTCTTGGCATATGCATCTACTGTTATCTGGCAGCAGTGATTGCTGTATGGGGTGTAATCTGGTTCACCGGGGACAAGTGGTGGTTCGGCACGGTGCTGATGTACGGGCCGCGCTGGATCTACGCCGTGCCGTTAGTAGTCCTGGTGCCGCTGGCGTTGATGTGGCGGCGGCCGCTGGCTGTGGCTCTTGGGCTTGCGGCGCTGATCATCGCCTGGCCGCTCATGGGACTCAACGTGCCGCTCGATTTCTGGGGCGAGAGGGAGCAGACGGCCTTGCGGGTGATGACCTACAACGTCCAGCGCTGGGAAGTCACCGGAGAGGAATTCACGGCGCTGCTCGACGAACCGGTGCCGACCTGGCGGCGGTTCAGGAGTTGCCTCGCCGCAACAGCTGGCAACTGCCGCCAGAATGGTTTGTGGCCAGGGCCGGATACAGCTGGTCGTGTCGCGCTTTCCCATTGTCCGCACGGAAATATCCAAGCGCGGCGCCGAGGTGAATGGCATGTACTGCGTGATCGATACGCCGGGCGGGCCGCTCGGCTTCGCCTGCGTGGATCTGCTCACGCCGCGCCGGGCGCTGACAACAATCTGGACAGGGAGAAGATTTTCGAGCCTGGAACAGATCGAACAAAACCCAGGAAATGATTGCAAAGCGATGGCATGAATCGGCGGAGCTCTCCGGATGGATCGAGAGCTTTCCGGAGGAGAGGAAGATCATCGCCGGCGATTTCAACCTGACCGTCGATAGCAGCATTTATCGTGAAATTCTGGTCGAATACCGAATGCCTACAATGGGTCGGAATTCGGCTACGGCCATACCAAAGCATACGAAGATCAACGTTTTCACGTTACACGGCGCGGATCGACCATATCCTCTCGACCCCGCAATTTCGGCCGCTTCGCAGCTGGATCGGCCCGGACTATGGCTCGGACCACCTGCCCCTGTTCGCCGACTTCTGCCATACAACTAGACATTTGGCACTGAGAACTTAGCACTAGAGTTTTTATGACTCAACCCGGCATTTTCATAACCTTCGATGTCGAATGCAGCATGGGCGGGGCATGGAGCGATCCGAACCTCCGGCCGATTCCGCCGCGCCTGGGGATGATGGGGGAGTACGGGCGGCAAGCGGCTCGGTGTGCCGCTGATCTGCGATATCTTGCGGCGCTTCGACCTCAAGGCGTACCTTCTTCCTCGAACCGTTCAACGAGGAGCTCGGCTATCCCGGCGAGACCGAGCCGGTGGTGCGCTTCCTGGTGGAGCAGGGGCACGACGTGCAATTGCACATCCACCCCAACCATGTCCAATATGGATTGTTCAAGGCTGGCAAACCGTATCAGCGCACCGACCAGATGGCCGATCTGAGCCGTGAGCGGCAAAAGCAGATCATCGATGACGGCGCCGATCTGCTTGGAGTCTTGGACCGGCACCCGGCCGATCGCCTTCCGCGCCGGCAACATGGGTGCCTCGGAGGAGACGCTGGCGGCTCTGGCGGCGGCCGGCCTGTGGATCGACAGCAGCTACACCTTCCCCTATGTCGGTGGGCAGTGCCGATTTGCCGAGACGGAGCGTTACAACGGCAGCCAAGTGGTACGGCGAGGTGCTGGAAGTCGCCCTGTCGGCCTATCGCCAGCCGCAGCTGCCCGGCATGCATCCGGCCAAGCCGGTCGACCTGATGGGTTCGTCTTTCGAGGAGTGTCGCGATGCCGTGCGCATGATCTGCGATGCCGGCGGCGATGCCGTGGTCATCCTGCACAGTTTCAGCCTCTTCAAGGTGCGCGACAAGCAGTATCACGACGGCAAACCGAACCGGGTGGTGACGCGGCGCTTCGAGCGGTTCTGCGAATGGCTGGATGACAACCGCCGCCAATATCCGCCGCGGACCTTCAGCGAATTGGGGCGGCTGGTCCGGGAAGAGGGCTATCGGCCGCAAGGCGGTTGAGCCGTGCCTAGTCAACCGGCCGCTGCGGGCCATGGTGCGCAAGGCGGTGCAAGGGGTGAACCGGTTTTACTGGTTTTGAGGCATCTCACGCCCGTTGTCTCATCGAGGCGGTGCACGAAGAGCAAAACAAAAGGCTATTAGGTTAAAGTCAAAGCAAAGTCATGAGTTTTAAAGAGGTCATGGATTTTCGCGATTCGCCCCACGTAAAGATCATCGAGGTCGTAATGGCGTTTCGCGAAACGCCCTGGGTTTCAATGAATTTTCGGGAGCCTACGGGTGGCAACTAGTTCAACCCAGACATCGGACTACTACGCAAACCGCGGGAGTTACCGCGGCCCGTATGTCGAGTACGAACGGCTGATCGTCAGCTGCTTGAGTCCCGGGTGTCTCTATGCTCGATGTCGGCTGTGGCCGCACCTTTCCCATGGCGGGGAAATGGTTGGCCACCGGCGCCAGTGTCGCCGGGCTGGATCCGGTGATCGACCCCGAAAGCTGCTGCAGGACGGTGTGGAATCGTTATCAAGGGCGGTGCGGAAAAAATCCCCTGCCCGGACGCGAACTTCGACCTGATTGTCTCATGTGCCGTACTGGAACATCTGGAAGAGCCGCAACGAGTGTTTCGCGAGTTTCAACCGCGCGCTCAAACCGGGCGGTCAAATCATACTGTTGACGCCGAGCAAGTACGATTATGTGTCCATCATTGCCAAGGTTCTGCCGAACCGGATCCATGGCGAGGTCGTCAATGCCACCGAGGGCAGGGCGGAAGAGGATACTTTCCCAACCTTCTATCGGGCCAACAGCCGCAAGCAGCTTGCGGCCTTAGCGGCAAAGACGGGATTCGCATCGGAGCGGCTCGACTATCTCGATCAGTCGCCCTATGCGTTGAAATTCAATAGGTTGTTGTATCGGTTTGGCTGTTGTTATCACTGGCTCGTCAGGTCAATCAAAGCTCTCGAATGTTTGAATGGCTGGATCCTTTGCGTGATGGTGAAAAGCCCTTAAACTCCGGGCGGTTCACGAACTGCCCCTACGCAAGGTGCGGAGATAATCGGCTGGGGTAGGGGCACGCACGTGTCGCCAAAGAGGGAACCGGGCGAGGCATGCCTCGCCCCTACGTGAAAAACCATCGAAGGGGTCGTAGGGGCGTTTCGCGAAACGCCCTGGGAAATTGAATATGCATCCATTGATCGCGCGCAATATCTTCCGACTGCAGGAAACGCTGCTCGGGCGACCGAGTTTCCGGATTCTGGCCGAGTTGCGGGAGAGCGAACGCTGGCCAGCCGAGGGATGCAGGCGCTGCAGCTGGAGCGACTGCGCGCTCATGGCTGTGGCAGGCCTATGCGCATACCGGCTACTGGCGCGCAGTCATGGATGCGCACGGCATCAACCCGCTCGCCATCCGCTCACTTGACGATCTTCAGCGTTTCCCGCTGCTGGAGAAGCAGACCCTGCGCGAGCGCCGCGAGGAGATGGTCTGGCGGGAGGAGGGGCGGCGGGTGCAACTGGTGCGCACCAGCGGCTCCACCAACGAGGCCCTGGAGTTCTACACCTCGTCGACCCGCGAGGCGCACATCAACGCCGCCCGCATGCGCGGCCACGAGTGGGTCGGCGTCCGCCGCGGCGAGAAGGAGATGTACTACTGGGGCTCGCCGGTCGAACTGAGCAAGCAGGACCGCTTCAAGCGGTTCCGCGACGGGCTGATCAACGACGGGCTGAGCAACGGCTTCGAGGTCACCCCGGAGCGGCTCAAGGGCTATTACGCGCAGTGGCTGGCCTGGCGGCCGAAGTGCCTGTTCGGCTACCCGAGCACCTTCGTGCTGACCGTGACCATGGCCGAAACTCTCGGCCTGGACTTGAAAAAACTGCGCGAGCGCGGCCTCGCAGTGATCATCACCACCAGCGAAATGCTCTCCGAGGTCGACCGGCAGCTGATCGCCGACGGTTTCGGCGTGCCGGTCCGCGATTCCTACGGCCTGCGCGAGGCCGGCCTGATCGGCCACGAGTGCGCCCACGGCACCATGCACTGCATGGACGAGCAACTGCTGCTGGAGACGATCGACCCGGAAACGCTGCAGCCGACCGCAGGGGAGGGGGAACTGGTGGTGACCAACCTGGTCGGTCCGGCCTTCCCGGTGATCCGCTACCGCACCGGGGACATCGTCACCCTATCGCACGATCCCTGCCCGTGCGGCCGCACCCTGTCCAGCATCAGGATCAGCGGCGGGCGGGCCGTGGAGTTCGTGGTGACCAAGGAAGGCAAGTGGGTGGTGGGCTACTCCTTCATCTACATCGCCCGCTCGGTCAAGGGGATCGTCAAGTTCCAGGTGGTCCAGGAGAAGCTCGGCGAGATTCGCATCCGCCTGGTGGTGGACGAGCGGTTCCCTGCCGACGGCATCGAGCAGGTGCGCGACAAGGCGGCCCAGCGCCTGGGTGGGGACGACGACATCATCGTGGAGATCGTCGATGACATCGCACCGGCCAAGTCGGGCAAATACCGGCCGGTGATCAGCAAGGTGGCGGAGGAGATGTATGCCAACAGGAACTTCTCACCATGAAAACAACAGATTTTGCACTAAAAGCTTTATCTCACGCCCGTTCGCTGCGCTTACTAGAGACACAGAGGACACAGAGGAAAGAAATTCTAAATCTTGTCTTGAAATCGGGGGTTCACGAACCGCCCCTACGAAAAATCATCCAAGAGGATGTAGGGGCGTTTCGCGAAACGCCCAGATTGAAGATTGTGGTTTTCTCCGCGTTCTCTGCGTCTCTAGCGACCGGAGGGAGCGGGCGTGAGATAGGTTCACAAGAAAGGTCAAATCTTGAAATTCATGATTGCCGTTGACTGCGACGGGCCGGCTTGTGTGGTCGGTGATCCGGGGCGGGCGCTCAGCAACTCGCGCGACATGGTTTTCGCCCGCGAGCAGGCGACCCGCGAGACCGATGCCGCGGCGCGGGCGCTGTTCGATGCCGGGGCCACGCAGGTCGTGGTCTGGGACAATCACGGCAATGGCAACAACCTGGTTTTCGACCGCCTCGACCGGCGCTGCGAGGTGCTGCTCGGCACCGGTTTCGGTCGGCGCTTCCCGTTGCTGGACGAAAGCTATGCCGGGGTGCTGATGATCGGCTATCACGCCATGGAGGGGACGCCGGGCGCGGTGCTTGCCCACACCTACAGCCCCGATGCCTATCGGGCCATCCGTGTCAATGGCCAGACTGTCGGTGAAATTGCCCTGGATGCCGCGGTGGCGGGGGAGATGGGGGTGCCGCTGATCTTCGTCGCCAGCGACGACAAGGGGTGCCAGGAGGCCTTGCACTTCATGCCATGGATGGAGACGGTCGCCACCAAGCAGGGTTTCGGCCGCAACTGCGCCTACAGCAAGCATCCTGCGGTGGCGGAAGAGGAGATATATCAGGCGGTGCGCAGGGCGGTGTCACGTCGGAGAGAGATGCAGCCATTCACTTTCGAACATCCAGTGCAGGTCTGAGATCGAATTCAAAAAGTTCAGCCAGTTGCTGCGGGCGAGAATTCGCAGACAGGGGTCGAAAGCTGTCGGAATGAAAACTCTTGGCCTGGCACTCCCGACATGCTGCAGTGGAAATGTTGAGATTTCATTATTGGCCAGATGGCAAGACATTTCGCGCGAAATTTGGCGGCAAATTGGATTGGGCATGGCAGCAATCTCATCGTCATGTTCTTTCTGTCCCCATTCATCATCCATACATTGGGCATGGCCCAGTATGGCATCTGGCAGCTGTTGACGGTGTTGACCGGCTACATGGGAGTTCTCGACCTTGGCGTGCGGGCCAGCACGGGGCGTTACATCGTCCTTTATCTTGGCAAGGGAGACCTTGAGAAGGTTGATGAAACCATTCGCACCGGTCTGGGGATGTACACTGTCCTCGGAGGGGTGATCCTGGTCGCGGGCTGCATCATCGGAGCATTATTCCCGCTGATTTTTCCTACCATGTCACCTGAATATCGTTTGATCGTCGCCGTGTTGTTGCCGGTCCTTGCAGTAAATCTCTGGATTTCAGCCTTTCAGACCGTGCTGTCCAGTGTCCTTGCGGCCTATGATCGCTTCGACCTGGCTCGCGGTGCCGATCTGTCGGTATTGGCCGTGAGGACGGTCGGGACGGTTATCGCCTTGAATTCGGGAGCCGGACTGGTCGGTCTGACTGTTGCTGTCGTCGGCAGCAACGTCCTCGGTTTGTTGATCAACTACCATTTTGCATGTCGTGTCCATCATGGTATTCGCGTCTGGCCATTGATGTTCAACAGGGAAAGAATACGTGAATTGTACAGATACGGGATAGGTGCTTTTATTATCACTGTCAGTGCCAAGATTATCGGCCAAACCGATTTGGTTCTGGTCGGAAACTTGATCAATCTTAGAATCTGTTGCGGTCTACAGTGTCGGTGCAATGCTACTTTATTATTCTGACACCCTCCTCGGCCAGATACAGACCACATCTTCCCTCCGTTGCAGCGTGCCGTCGCTCAAGGTGAGATGGGCTCAGCCCGTTGGATGTTTTTACGACAGGCCCGTTTGACCATGGGGGTGGGGCTCCTCATGTTTGTCGGCTACCTGGTTTTCTGCGAAACGTTCATCCGCCTGTGGATGTTCAATCCCGTGAGTTTTCCGTTGACATCGGTGCAGGCTGCCGCCCATGTAATGGCGATTCTGGCAGCTTCGAAACTGTTGCTGCTCTTCAGTTTCGGTTGCAGCACGATGCTTGCCGCAATGGGACACATCGGTTTTGCTGCCAAGGTGACGGTGTGTGAGTCGCTCGCCAACTTGCTGCTTTCGATCGCCTTTGTCGTGATTTTCGATTTCGGCCTCGCCGGAGTCGCGTTGGGCACTTTGGTTGCCAGGATTCTGACCTCGACGGCTGTTATCCCCTGGTATACATGCCAGAAGACTGGGATGGACTTCCTGCGCTATCTTGTCGAGATCGGGGGTAGAGGGGTAGCAGCCGGTTTGATCTTCGCAACAGCTTGCTATGGTTTGCAATATTCTCTTCAGGTCGACGGTTGGCCGGAATTTTTCATGCAGGTTGGTGCAGCGGTCGCCATTTACATTCCGATTGCGCTGTTGATCCTTGTGCCGATTGATGACCGTCGACTGATTTTCGCAAAATTGCGCGGGCTTTCACATGCCGCATGATTGCTCACGCCTCTGCAAAGGCAGAAGATGAAGCTGAGCCCGCAAACTGTCCCCGACTGGCCGAAACTTGCCTGGGTGGCTCGCCTGTCACGGCGATCCGACAGGGTTGTCGTATATCACGGCCCGTATGTTGAAGCGGGCGAGGGCTGGTGTGCAGAGGCGGTCTGGGCTGGTAGTTACGCTGACGGCGATTTCGATCGAACCGATCTGATCTTTGGCAGCGGCATCCGATGTCGCGAAGGACACACGGTTTTCGTCTCCTCCGGAACCACCCTCGACCGCTTGTGGCACCACAGCTATGGCGATGTCATCCACATTGCCAATTCTCTGCCGGCCTTGCTGGGTGTTGTGGGGATGAGTGTTAACGAGATCGGCGGTTCGCTGATCAGCGATCTGGAGACGATAGCCAGAGGGGTGCGCGGCTTCAAACGGCAATTGACCTGCAGCC
Source organism: uncultured delta proteobacterium (assembly GCA_963751525.1). GTDB lineage: Bacteria > Desulfobacterota > Desulfuromonadia > Desulfuromonadales > BM103 > VAUL01. Next base: position 205,570 of record CAVVUQ010000001.1, read on the forward strand.
GCGGTTCATTGGGCCTCGTCTATTTCAACAATCTCCAATGGGATGGCCAAAGTCTCGAAGAGATCGGCAAGCCCGATGCGGCTCCAGCGTTCGATCGTTTCGAGACCTACGCTGCCTACCTGCTGTCTAATGCCGAAAGGTTGGCAGAAAACTTGGGCGATCCGGCGCGCAAACACAAGATTTCAACGCTGGCGACAGTCTCGAAGGGATACGACTCCTCGGCTGCCGCAGTTGTGGCCCGTGCTGCGGGATGCCGCAATACGGTGACCATTAAGCAAGCGACGAGTTTCTGGCGAGGGTCCGATTCTGGGGAAGATGTTGCCCGTTACTTGGGTATGAACTGCCGTACTTATGACCGAACAGCAGAAAGATACCCTTTCGAAGAGACAATTTGGGCCGTGGCCGGCCGCGCCGGCGTATTGAACTGGACGCTTTTTGATTATCCCGAACCGTTGTGCCTGTTGTTTACGGCGCCCTACGGCGACAAGCTCTGGAGTCGCGATCGCTGGCAGTATTCCGACCCGTACGAATTCACCGACCTGTCTCTCGGCGGGATCGGCGAGTTCCGGCTTTTCAAGGGGATATTCCATTGTCCCGTGCCATTCTGGGGGATGCGCCACCTGGACGAAATGTGGGCGATCACCGCTTCCCCGGCCATGGAGCCATGGTCGATAGGCGGCGACTATGACCGCCCAATACCGCGGCGGATTGTTGAGGAGGCTGGCGTCCCTAGGTCAGCGTTCGGCCAGCGTAAAAAGAACACGTCCCTTGACGAAGCGTTCCTGTGGCCGCACTCGCCGGATTCTGCTGAAGCATTTCGCCGGTTTCTGGAGGATCAGGGTTTGCCTGCAGCGAAAAGCCGCAACGTCAGGTTGAGGAGACAGGCTGCCCGCATTCTGCATCTTGTCGAGGCCAACTTGCCACGATCAGTGACCCGGTCGGTTCGCCGCCGCCGCAAGGAAGCCATGAATTCATCGGCCGAGTTGCTGTTTCGCTGGGGGAATGCCGAGATTGCTCAAGGTATACGGCGATCGCCTGGCGATGTGCCGGTCAACCGTCTCCGATCCGGACGGCTCGGCAGGGTAAGTAATCCATTCTTTTCACACTGCGGGGTAAGCATGGGAATAAGGTCTAGAATACTCTTCTTTTCGCTCGATACGATCGTTCGTTTTTTTGGTGTTAGTCCAATGTCAACGATCCTCTTTTTGCTGCCTCCGTGGACTCTACCTCTTGTTTTAAGACGATTCGGAGCACAAGTCGGCGAAGATGTTAAATTTCGACATGGAATACGATTTATAAATTTGAAGTCTGGGGGATTTTCCAATCTTAAAATAGGAAACAATTGTTATATAGGATATGAGTGTATGTTTGATCTGACAGGTAAGATCTTAATTGAAGATGAAGTAACACTTGCTCCTAGGTGTACAATTATGACTCATCAGGATGTCGGAAATCGCCCTCTATCAAAAGTTTATCCTGCAACAAAGGGGGAAACTGTTTTGCGGAAGGGTTGTTGGCTGGGGGCTAATGTCACCGTATTAAACAACGTTGTTATTGGAGAAAATTCAGCCGTCGCAGCTGGCGCAGTTGTAACGAAGAATGTTGAAAAAAATACAGCTGTTGGAGGTGTTCCAGCCCGGCTGATAAAAGAGAATACTGATTCAGGATCAATCAGATGAGTGAATTCAATATTTCCTTCAGGTGGGTGGAGAAATGGTCTTCTTCTGAAGAAAACTTTTTTATCGGCGCCTGGCACCCCTCGGCTAAGTTGAATGTAAAGGTCATAGGAGGTGATGTCAAAAAGGTTTCAGGAGATAATTGGTTCATATTAAGCAGTTATTTAAATGGTTCTCCGGCGGGAATAGGGCCGCTGCATGGTGAACTCAATCAATCAGGGGAATACTCGAAAGCTATTTTGTTCTCTGGTTATTTACTTGAGCCGAGTTTGCACACGTTTTCATCGTCTGAGAAGGTTTTTAAGTATTTCAATAAAAGTCAATCTGCTGATTATAATGGTATATTTTCTTTAGTTAAAATCGAGGAGAGTGGAAAAAAAATTGAAATAAGATCAGATGCTTTTGGTATCTCGCCATTATATTTCCGTATTTATAAATCAATGATTCTTTTCTCTTCAAATCCGAGGTTTCTTCGGATGGAAAATGACTCTGCTGATTTGTTAGCATGGAGGTGCTTGATCCAGAGCAGAGCCTTGAGTTCTGATAGGACTCTTTCTAATGAGGTAAAAAGGTTTCCTTTCGGAAGCATCATGGTTAATGAAGGCCAGAATTTGAATACCCTTGCTTGGTTCAACCTATCAGAGCTTCCTTCAGGCGAAAAAGTACTTGATGGAAAGGCCGTTGCTGATTTGGAAGACTCTTTTCGTTCCGCAGTCAACAAGTCTTTAAAATTACAGAATGGACGCAATTTTCTACCTCTGAGCAGTGGTTACGACAGTCGAAGATTGCTTGCCACTTTCAATGATTTAAAAGTGGATTTTGAATCTGCAACTGTAAGAGTTTTTCAAAGAGGCTATCGTGATCTTGATGGCAGGTATTCAACTCAGATGGCTAAAGATTTTGGTTTTAGTCATAAAGTAATCGACTTGCCTCATTTGGAGGAATTTCTAGAGAATGATTTTAGAAGAAGAGTTATCTTAGATGCGGAAACTTCTCTCCACACTTGGTATGTTTCTCTAATCAAAGGGCTCCCAGAAGGAAATACAATTATTTATGATGGACTGGCTGGAGAAGTATTAGGTGAAACAGGATTTGAAATTGCCGATTTCTACAAAGGAAGTTATTCACAAAGGACGCAAAAAATTGCTAACCATGCAATTAATGATAGTTTTAAAAGTGTTTTCAGTCATAAAATGCCGACTTCTTCTGAAGTTCGTGTAGATATTCGGCGTTACTTGGAAACACTCCCAGATACCGTGCATTTACCAGATCTTGCATTTATGTTAATGAGAACGAGAAGGGCCACTTCGCTCGGCGTACAGCAATTATTACCATTTGGGAAATTGGTCGTTTTCCCATATCTCGACTTGGATTATGTAAAAACTTCATTAAATTATAACCCTTTCGACAAAATGAAAAAGTCAATTCAGGCAAGATGTTTAGAAAGGTTCTGGCCACAGTATTATTCATATCGTGGCAGTCGTGATTTCCCTGAACAATTGCCTGTTGAGGGGGATCAAATATACAAAGATCAATTGGTTGGCCGATTTGAAACAAATGAAAAGAGAATTAGCTGCTCAAAAAAAGATCCTGGAATTCAATCGCTTGCTGAGTAATAAAGCAAAAATGATTTTTCTTAGTTCCTGCTTTTCTAAAAAGGCACTATATAAAAGAGAATGGTATCTGATGGGGTTGATGGAATTGTTTGCTCGGCAAAGTCGTAACGCTTTCATTTTAAAGATAAGTATGTAATCTACTCTGAACTTAGTCAGATTAACCAATAATCATTGTTCGCCTTATATTAACTGGCGTTAAAAGACTTTTATTGTCACAACAGTTGAATTTGGGAGGATCTAAATGAAACTCGCCGCATGCTTTGGGTCGGACGTAGCGGATCACGCGACTGTCATTCGTAAGATGACACACTCACAGTGCTTATCTGATCAGCAAAAGGACAGAACATTTAAGGTAAGCCATGGTCAGATAGGGTGTGTTACAGGGTCAGATCGTTTCTCGACGTTTCCAATGATGATAGAAAATCATAACGGCAACCTGTTGATGATTTCTGGTGTACCAATTTATCTGGATGGTAGCCTTGATTTCCATATTGCAGAAAATTGTGGCGACTGATTATAAGACAGCCATAAGTCTTTTGACATCATTGGACGGAGCTTATGTAGCTTTATTTTGGGATAGTCAGGAGCAAAAACTCGCCGTCGTTTCTGATTGTCTCGGCATTCAACCATTACATATAGCCCATCGAAAAGGCTTGTTCCTATTGGCAACAGAACTAAAGTCGTTCCCCGCCAGCGGTTTGGTCGAAATTGTACCAGATCCTGCTGCCTGGGGGGCTTTCATTTCATTGGGTTTTAATATTGGTGACCGCACTCAATTGGCCGGCGTGAGACGTGTAGAGCCAGCAACCGTGATAGTTTACGATCCGGCGAAGGAAACGCTCACATCATCCGTCTATTGGTCCCTCCCCACGCCAAGACCGGAAATGAGCCTAGAAGATGTAGATATAGCAGAGATGCTGGATATCCTGCAGCGTGAGATGAAATGTTACGCGTCTCATCGTGAGCACGGGACGGTCCTCTTAAGTGGCGGGTTTGACTCACGTCTGATTTTGACCCTGCTCAAACGTCTTGATATCGACTGCGAGGCACTCATTCTAAAGGTTCCCTACAAAGGATTTGGGAATGATGGACGGTATGCCGAGAAAATCGCAAGGCGGTTGGGCTGTCCCTTTAAAATGGTGCTTCCTACAAAGGACTATTACTCCTCACCCTCCTATCTTCGTCATCTTGCGATAGAGGAAGTGTCTGTTAAAAGCTTGGCTGACCACATGAGCACTTATGTTGCCGAACATCTTAAACCTGAGATGGGGGCGGTTTGGGAGGGGCTTGGTCCTGGATTTGCTTTTGCACCTAGTTATCCACTCACAGGAGGATTTTCAACCTACCTGAAGGACAGGTGCAAGGACAAAGATACTCATCAGTGGCAAGCTGTGCAGGCAGTATTTTCAAAGTCTGTATGGCAGGATATGTACGAGAGTTTTAGAAAGTTGTTAACTAACGAGATTGGCAAGTTTACTGACGATGATTTCGGCACGGCAAGGTTTCAGATGGCCAATCAGATGCGATACCTTTTGGCCGTCAATCCGACGACTGTCTATGCACACACCGTATTACCCTTTACTCCTGCTCTAAGCAAGGATCTATGGAACTTGGCAGGCAGTATCCCGCTGAGTGTAACATCGAACATGAAACTGTATTTCAAGCTGTATGCTGACTTCCTCCCCGAAGTCCTGAATGTCCCATTCTGTTCTGGCGGAATAGGGATCAGCCACAAATCGTTTACCCCTGTATTGGATGCTGAGGCGAGGCTCATTTCCCTGAATAGCTCTATTCGTTACCACTACAAACGCTTACTTAATAAACCCAGCCTCAGACCATTGCTCAACAAGCTTGGGTCAAAACCGAGTGAATACAATCCAGTCATTGAAGTAGTAATTCAGAGAATCCATCCAGACCATCCGAGCCTCAACGCCGACGCCGTTATCCAACTTCAAAAGGATGAACCTCCCTATAGTTGGTCTTCACGATTGGGCCGCAGAACATTATTCTATTGGCAGGTATGGCAGTGGGTGATGGAGGGTAAACTCACCGCAGGCAATGCCGCAACATTCCTGGAAGAAAGTTAATGACCACCCGGAAGGAGTCTCGTGACTGCTCTCGTCACATGGTATAGGAAAATGAATATTCTACACGTATCGGCATTATGGCTATGGGCGATGGATGGCAAGGGTGGCATGCCATCATTGTATGAGACAGTTGCCGGCCACTCGCGCAGCGGTCACGAAGTCACAATGATCATGCCGAAATACAACCTGTTTTCGGATCAGTTGGAAGTATTCAGTTGTAGCGATGTGAATGTGTGCAAACTATATCTTGCTGAATGCTCATGGTACCCGGTTGTCGGAAGGATACGCAAAACCATTCGAAATCTCAGTGCCGACAATGAAATACCCTATTTTTTGCGTTGGGTGATAAATCTGTCCATTGCTCTTCTGTTAACCATGAGCCTGTTTTTGAAAGGCTTGAGCGTGCGCAGTCAGCTTCGTGAACCGATTGATCTCGTCTATGCGCACAACCAATATGCGGCTCTCGCCGGTTGGTTGCTTGGTCGTGTCTGCCGCGTGCCCAATGTGACCAGGCTTTATGGAACCTTCCTCGCTGATCTCATGAGGCGACCTTTCGTGCGGCTGAGATATCCCGTTGCAGTTGCCGGCTACTTGATACCACACGATTTACTCATATGTGCCAACGATGGGACTCGGGGGGATGAAGTCGCACGCCAACTCAAAATCGATATGAACCGCTTCCGGTTCTGGCAGAACGGCGTCGAGTTTCCAAGTGAGACCGCCGGCTTGTCCAGGGCAGATGTCACTCAGCGTTTCGCGGCAAACAATCTCAGGAGCGATGCGACCCTGTTCCTGTCATGTTCACGATTGAGTAATTGGAAGAGGATCGACCGGATCTTCAACGCGCTTGCCTGGTGTCGAAAGAGTGGCTGCAGTTGTCAGCTACTGATTGCCGGCGACGGACCTGAACGCGAGCCTCTTGAGAAGCTGTCGATCGAACTCGGCATTAGTCAACGACCTGGTATGGCTTGGCCCGGTTTCTCACGACGATGTCTGGTCGATGATGAAAATGGTCGATGCGTTCATCATTGCCAATGATGTGACAAACCGGTGCAACCCGCTCTACGAGGCGATCCGTGCCAGCCTCCCCGTGATTTCCGTCCACGATCCGTCCACCAGGGACCTGCTGAAGCATGATGACAATGCACTTCTGAGTGTGAAAGACGACAACGAGAAAATGGGCCAAAACATGGCCATGTTATGCCGCACTCCGGAACTCCGGCAGAGATTGAGCCGCGCCCAGGAGGAATATTCCCGGTCGCTTTGGACGTGGGCAGAGCGGATGGCGGTCGAAGTGAAAGAGCTTGAAGCCCTGAAGCGGCCAAAATGAGCACCATTCAATCGGCGGGAGACGCTGTGGCACACTATTCGGTGGCAATGGATCAATTCGATGCGACGGCGTATCCGTATCCTGAATTTCCTTATGGCCCGTCAGAGAGCTATCCGGAAGCTCCGCGGAGCGATAAATGCCCTTACAATCCCGTCTATGGAGCGGTGAGGAACTGCCTTCATCTGCTTGGCTACGACGCGGCGAACTATGGCACGCGGCACTGGAACCCTCTTGGCGAATTCATCGCACCGGGCCAGCAGGTTCTTCTGAAGCCGAACTGGGTGAGACATTATCACGGGGGCGGCGGCGACATCTTCAGTGTGATCACTCACGGCAGCTTGATCAGGGCCGTACTCGACTATGTCGTCATTGCCCTGAAGGGCGAAGGGAACATTGTCATCGGTGATGCGGCGATACAGTCGGCTGACTTCCGCGAACTGCAGCGGATTACCAACAACACGGGAACTGATCGATTTCCATCGCGTTGCCGGCGTGGACATGAACGTCGTCGATTTCCGCGAGAATGTCTACGTGGGCGGAGAAACTGCCGGCATGCACCGGCACCTGTCGCAGGCTGGAGACCCCGGCGGTTATCACTGCGTACGGCTCGGCAGTGACAGCTTTCTTGCCGATGTCGATGAATTTTCGAAAAATTTCCGCGTGACCAAGTACGATCCTCAGGTCATGAACGCCCATCATGCGGCCGGGCATCATGAATATCTCATCGCCGGCACCGTATTGAATTCCGATGTCGTCATCAATCTGCCGAAACTGAAGACGCACAGGAAAGCAGGCTTGACCTGCTGCCTCAAGAATATCGTCGGCATCAACGGCAGCAAGGATTACCTACCTCATCATCGGGTCGGGGCTCCTGTCGACGGCGGCGACGAATATCCCTCCCGCTGCCTGTGGAAAAAGCTCGGATCCAAGCTCTACGACGCCATCGAATCCCATCCGGGGCGAGGCACCAATCGGGTCAGGTTCGCGTTGCTGCGTGCCTGCCGCCGGCTGGCTCGCTTAAACAACGCGGATCCACACTATGAGGGCAGCTGGCATGGCAACGATACGATCTGGCGAACGGTGCTGGATCTGAACCATCTGCTCACATTCGCCCGCAAGGACGGCACCGTTGCGCCATCGCCGCAAAGGCAGATCTTCAATATCGTCGATGCGGCCATCGTCGGCGGAGGGGAAGGGCCGCTGCGACCTGATCCGGTGAATGCCGGCCTTGTCTTGGCGGGGCGGGAGTCGGCCCTGGTCGACGCTTTCGCCGCGCGGCTGGTCGGTTTCGACCCGGAGAAGATCCCGACGATCCGCCACGGGTTGGCACATCTCCCGGCCGATGCCGTTGCGGGGAGGCTGGTGTCAGGCGCGCGCGCGTATGACCGGCTGGCGTTGTGCGACATCATGCCCGTGGTGCGTATCGGTCCGCCAGCGGGCTGGAAGGGCAACGTGGAACTCACGGCGTAGCAGCCCATTGACCACACTTCGATCGGGAATGCTGACAAAGATGATAACGTCAAGACTGTATAGCCGCATCATGGATGATGAGAGTTTCAAGTGCGTTTGCGATGAACTTGCTAGAACGCAATTCATGAGCAGGCAGCAGATCAGGGACTACCAGTTTGCGAAAACAAAGAAACTCGTGCGCCATGCCTATGAGAACGTTCCTTACTACACGAGAGTCTTCGATGACTTGCATATTCACCCGAATGATATCGAGAGCTTCGACGATTTCGCGACGTTGCCCGTATTGACCAAGGACATCATCAGGGAAAATTTTGACGACATGATTGCGGCGAACTTCGACAAGGCCGCAATGAACAGGAATTCGACTGGCGGATCCACCGGTGAACCACTGACTTTCTACCAAGACAAAACCTATAAGGTCTGGGCAGATGCTGCGCGCAGAAGAGGGTGGTATGATATCGCGGGCTGCCAATATGGTGATACGTGTGCCGTGATCTGGGGGGCTATGCATGAAGTTAAAGAAGACTTCTCTTTGTACGAGAGAGCCCGAGATTATTTGAAAACCGGCGAAATCTGGCTCAATGCCTTTAATCTGAGTGATGACAGAAAATATGAATTTTTTAAATTCTGCAGGACGGCCAGGCCAAAGCTGCTCAGGGGGTACACGACAGCCATCGCTGATTTCGCACGATATCTAGACAATAACAATCTCAAGTTCCCAAGCATAAAGGGGATCATATTGTGTGCCGAGACCGTAACCGATGAAATGCAGAATTATATCGAATCCATATTTCAGGCGCCTTCTTACAATACTTATGGCGGTCGTGAACTAAGTCTAATCGCCATGCAATGCAGCCATAAAAACGGCTTGCATGAGGTTTCGGAGAACAACTATGTCGAGTACGAGCCAATTACGCTGGCCGGATGCGCAGGTGCAGCCAATCTGCTGGTTACCAATCTGAATAACTATGCCATGCCGTTTATCCGCTATCGGATTGGAGATATCGGCGTACCGAGCGGCTTGATGGAATGCGACTGTGGCCGGGGTCTGCCCTTGATCGCGAAAATCGTTGGCCGGACGACGGAAATTTTCGTATTTCACGACAAGACCAGAATTGCGGGGGAGATGTTCATTCACCTCATGAAGGAATTCCCCATGCGGGAATACCAGTTCGCGCAGACGTCACCTAGGGAGATCATTTTCAGGCATAGCGCCAAGGATCACTTGAGCGACGAGCTGAAGGGCAAATTTCTGGACACTTACAAAAAATATTTGCCGGACGGAGTCGAGATCAAAATCCAGCAAGTCGACAGCTTCGAAAAGACACCAACCGGAAAATTCAAATTCGTATATGTCGAGTATCAGAATACGCACTCATAGACAAATTTTCGAACGGGTAACCGCATGTCCCTGAAGCTCATCGCCTTCATTTCGATATTCTTCTTTCTCATCGTTGGGGCGCTCATCAACCCGATCTGGGGCATCATCGGCTATATGGCTCACTATATCGTCGGTGCCGAGCGGCAGTGGTGGCATGCGCCCTTGAACTCTCTCGGCATGCGATATTCCTTGTTTTTTTCCTTGGTCATCGTCGCAGGCATTTTCCTGAACAAGGGCAAACTCAGATTCAGCAAGCTGTTGGTCAGCCAGGAGATTATCGCCCTGGGCATGCTCCTGTTGATGTGGTTTGTCTACCTGGTCGGGCCGGAGACCGTGAACCGCTACATGTACACGGACCATCCGACATTGAAGATCACCAAGGTCATGATCTTCTGCCTGATGATGACGCACGTTGCAACCCGGTCTAAGGACCTTGACCGGATATCCTGGCTTTTTGTCATCGGTGCCTTGATCCTGGGATGGCAGGCCTACGGTCTGCCACGATCCGCCTTTACCGGTGGACGACTGGATTCGCGGGTCGGCGGGTCCGACTTTCTCGAGGCCAATGCCCTGGCAGCATTCATGGTCGCAGCAACGACCATTGTCGGCACCGTGTTCATGCGTTCGTCTTGGATGGGGAAGACGTTGTGTGCCATATCGGCAGTTTTTTCCCTCAATACGATTGTGTTGTGCCGCAGTCGAGGCGCAATCTTGGCCCTGGTCGGCGCGGGTATCACCATCATCGTCATGGCGCCGCGGCATCTTCGCATCAAACTGGTTGCCGGGTTGCTTGCCGCCCTTGTCGGGTTGATCTGCCTGTCCGATGAACAGTTTATCGATCGCATAAACAACATATCAACGCATGCCGATGCTGTGATGGCAGGAGTGAGAATCAGAAGACCGCTCGACGATGATGCGGATTGAAGCATGGCAAGGCGGCATGAAGATGTTCAGGGATCATCCGCTGGGCGTCGGGCCGGGCAATTTCAACCAGTATATTGGCCAGTATTCCCCGAGCGTCGAAGGGATGTCCCCGCACAGCACTTATATCCAAGCTCTCGCTGAGCTTGGTGTGATGGGATTGTTGCTCCTGTTGCTCCTGCTGGCAAACAGCCTGTTGATCATACGCAAAGTCGTCATGACCTCCCATCTGCTGCCGGAGCCGGATCGATCCATAATCCAGTGGTCTGCTTGCGGTATCGGCGCCGTCATCATCAGCTACGCCGCTTGTGGCGTGACGGGCCACTTCCTGTATTTCGAAGCCTTCTGGTGGTTTCTGCTGATGCCGGTCTGTTTGCAGCGCGCCAACGAAAATGCCCACGAGGACTGCCGTCGCACAAGCCTGGAAACAACACACGAAGACGCATCGGCCTCCACGGCCAACTCCGGCTAGCGGTGGAACAGGGTAATCAAAACATGCCCATCCATGTATTACATGTCGTCCCGGGTCTTGGACCCGGCGGGATGGAACTGGCGATGGCCCAGGTTATCAGGGGGTTGTCCGGGCCGGATATGCGGCATTCGGTCGCCTGCCTGAAGGGTGAGCCGGAAATCGCCGACCGGCTTCCGCCCGGAACCGCAATCCACTGTTTCGATGCCAGACCCAACGAGCCGCAGTTGCCTTGGCGGCTGGCAAAGCTCTGATACGAAAAATTCGCCCCGACGTCATCCACGCCCGGAACTGGGGCGCCTGGCCGGACATGGCGCTGGGCCGGTTGCTGGCCACCTGGCCGCCATTGCCGTTCATTTTCAGTTTCCACGGCCTGGGCAAGGCCGGCTACATGCCGTGGCGACGGCGAGTTGCTTCGAAGGTCCTGGTGCATTTCACTCCGTATCTCTTTACCGTCAGCCGCCAGTCACGCGATCTGATGGTGTCAAAATGGGGATGGCCGGCGAGCGCGCACCGAGGTGATCCCCAACGGCGTCGATACGACCCGGTTCTTTCCCTGACTCCTCAGCCTCGCGCCAATCGGCTCGTCATCGGTTCGGTCGGCAATCTGCGCACCGTCAAGAACCATGCCCTCATCCTCAATGCCTGTGCCCGACTGATACAGGAAGGGCTGGATCTGGAAATCCGCATCGCCGGTGAGGGCGACCAGCGTGAGCCGTTGCTGCGGTTGGCGGATGCACTTGGGATATCAGACCGGCTGTCGCTTCCCGGGCAGATTGCCGATATCCCCGGTTTTCTGAACGGTCTCGACATCTTCGTCCTCTCCAGCGACAGCGAGCAGCATCCCAACGCCCTCAACGAGGCCATGGCCTGCGGCGTGGCGTCGATCGCCACCCGGGTCGGCTGCGTGGAGGATCTGCTCGACAACGGGCGCTGCGGCATTATCATCGAGCCCGGTGACGTGGATGGCCTGGCTGTGGCGATCCGCGACCTGGCCTTGCATGATGACACGGAGAAAAGCCTTTGCCGCCGCAGGCTTGCAGCAGGTCAGGACCGCTTACAGCCTCGAAGTGATGCTCGAACGCTATCGGCGGCTTTACCTGCGGGCGGCGCAGAGGGATATCGCGGATAGTGGGATGTCGGAAGGGTGCAACGATGAAAAGATCCTTGTCCTGCTGTTCGTTATAATCCTGGCTGCACCTGTGATGGCACTCGCCCTCGAACCGGGAGAAATCCTGGTGCTTGCCAACAGCAGCGCCAGGCATAGCGTGGATCTGGCAAAATATTACATGGAAAAGCGCGGGATCCCGGAAAAGAAGTTGCTCAAACTCAGGATCACAGACAAGGAAACGTGCAGTCGCAAGACTTATGACGAGGATGTCGTTCCGGAGGTTCGGGAGTATTTGAAGAAATAACGACCTGATGGGGAAAATTCGCTGTCTGGTGACGGTCTACGGTCTGCCGCTGAAAATCAGCCCCCCGGAACTGACCCGGCATGACAAGTAGCTGGTCGAGCAATTGACGGACAGGCGAAAGATCATCAGTGAAGAGTTGCTCAAAATACCAAAGGAGCAGACGGACAAACGGGGCGAATTGAACCGGCGAATTGGAAAGCCTCGGCCGGCAACTCGATGATGCAAGCAAACACAACCAGCGCTCCGCATTCGATTCCGAACTGTCCTTGGTGCTGGTCGAAGGCTACCCTTTAGATGGGTGGGTAAAAAATCCGTATTTCGTTGGCTTCCAGCAGCGGAAACTGTCAGTCACCAAGGATGAGGTTCTGATGGTCAGCCGCCTGGATGGTCCCGATCCCGAGACGGTCAGGCGCATCATCGATGACAGCATCAATACCGAGAAAACAGGATTGAAGGGAAGGGCTTATTTCGATGCCAAATGCTCGAAGCCCGATGAAAAAAACGCTAGCAAGTCGCCAGCAGACTGGTACGATCTCTCCATACATCGTAGCCGCTGAAGCTCATCGAGAATGCGAAGTTGATGCCGGTCAAGGTCGATAGCAGGAGCACGAACTATTCCAGCCCGGCGAATGCCCTGAGGCCGCCCTATATTGTGGCTGGTACAGCCTGGCGAAAATATGTCGATGCATTCAAATGGCAGCCCGGTGCTGTCGGCTACCACATCGCCAGTTCGGAATGCAGCACCCTCAAAGCGGCAGGAAGCCAGGTCTGGTGCAAGATGATGTTGGAGAAGGGTGTCGCCGCAACGCTGGGACCGGTCGGTGAGCCATATCTGCAGGCGTTTCCGCCACCGGAAGTGTTTTTTCGGTTTATTGATTGATGGTCGTTTACACATTGGCAGAGAGCTACATCATATCGCTCCCCTGGCTATCGTGGCAGATGGTGTTGATCGGTGACCCGCTTTATAGGCCATTCAAAAACAGTGGAGTTCAGAACCGCCAATGAGTGTCAAATTTAGCAAATATCTTAACGTCGATAATTTCACAGTGATGTGTCAATTTGCATTTACGCGTCCAGATCATGTCTGTCTGCGAATTACAGCGGCAAGGTAGGGTATTTCGTCAAAAATGCCGAAACCTACACCCGGCAGGGAAATCACCCGATGGCCTCGATGATGTATGACCAGGCAATCAGGATGCAGCCGGACGATTTAGAATTGTATTATCAACGGGCGCCAGTCTATGGCCGCGCCGGCTATTATCAAAATGCCATCAAGGATTTGTCTCTGGTGATAAGCAGCGATGAAATGTCCGCAAAAAGAAGATTTCCGTCAGCAAGGAAATTCAGGGCCGAATGTTATGCTATGTTAGGTCAGTTTCAGAAGGCTGTAGACGATTATAAAGAAATGCTTAGAGAAAATGAGCTAAGTGATTACAAGAGCGACAAGATAGCTAAAATCTGGTATTATTTAGCTGAGGTTTATGCTGTTTCTCATAGAACTGACTTGGCAATGTCATCAATAAATAGTGGGCTAAAAATTGGTGAACCCCACTGGTCTGTGAGACTTAATGAACTTCATACTAAAATAATAACAAATCAAGTCATTAAACTACATCTGCCATTTACTAATTAATCACTTTTTTTCTCAAGAAACTAACAATAACTTAAAATATTACTAGTTATAAGGACTTCAGTCATTAAGGAACTGTCCCATGGTTGTGCGTAATCGCCAGTCTTCTGCTCTGATTCAGATACCAAAGGCATCATTGTTTCCTTAATGCTCGCAGTTTCATGTGGGGTAATTGATTCGTGATTGAGTTGCTGCATTTACTGTTTCTTCAGGTTTTTGCCATTAATTCTGTTCTCTGACGCAATCAGCGATAAGTATTCAAAATCTTGCTGACCGCGCTGTAGGGCTTTCAGGCGAATACTTGGTAGGGGGCCGGGCAGTCCGATAGGTGAACCCGGATAAATCAAAGCCTGCTCGTCGGCATTCTCCCATGACCGTGCCTTGCCCAGTGTCTGCCAGGGGATGACACAGTCGATCCCATTCGACCACGCTTCAGCAATTAACC
>CAVVUQ010000002.1:0-323683 GCA_963751525.1 uncultured delta proteobacterium
GGACATGGCCTTCAGCGCGGAGACGAGGGGGGCGTCTGTGCGCCAAAGACTGCCTTGATGCTGCGCGCCTCGGCGGCATCTCCCGTCAGCATTGAGGATGACATGAGCGCAGATATAATCGACTTCGCCGGGCTGCATCCGAGCACTCCCCAGCGCCTTACCCATGGCGCGCTGGAGGCCATCGTCGCTCGGCACCGAAAGATGCTCGCCATCGGAGCTGAAACCATAGGCCATCACTTCACCCAGCACCCTTGCTCCTCGCGCCTGGGCCAGGTCGTATCGTTCCAGAACCAGGGCGGCGGCACCGCCACTGGGCACCAATCCGTCGCGGTCAGCATCAAACGGCCGGCAGGCCGCGATAGGATCATCCAGTCTGGTGGAAAATGCTCCCAGCCCATCGAAACTACACATTGTCTGCCAGTTGATTTCCTGTGCGGCGCCACAGACAACCCGCTGCTGCCGACCAAGAGCGATCAGATCGGCCGCCTGCCCCACGGCGTGACCACCACTGGAACAGGCCGAGGCGATCGACCAGCAGGCCCCGCGGGTTTGCAGCAAAGCATTGAGGTTCATGGTGACTGTCGAGGTCATCGAACGGAACACGTACCCACTGCCGATCGACCGGGTCGCGCCGGTTTGTCTAAGGCGTTCAACCTGCTCAATAGCAGTCAGGCCGCTCGAAATCACAGCCAAAAACCAAGCCGGTCTCGTCATTGCTGATATCGCCGGATGTCAAGCCAGCCTGAGTTAGGGCATCGATTGCCGCGGCGTATGCCCACGCCGCGAAATCCGGCATGCTTTTGAGCTGCTTTTTAGAGAGATAGGCGGTGGGGTCGAAGTTACGAATCATTCCAGTCAGAGGGCTGCGAAAACCGCGTGCCACCCGCTCGGAATCGACAGCAATCCCCGATCGGCCCGTACGCAGAGCTTCGCTCACCTCCCGCCATTTATTGCCGAGGGACGATACTATCCCGACGCCAGTTATTGCTACGCGATGCGCTAACATATCAAGGCCAAGACAACCTGTACAAACGGTGAATGGAGCTCCTATCCGGCATGGGCTCCCCCATTAACCTCAAAGACCTGCCCGGTAATATAGCTGGCTCGATCCGAGCAGAGGAACGCGACGATCCCGGCCACCTCCTCAGGGGTTCCGATACGTCCAAGAGGGATCAAGGGAAGAATCCGTTCCATCGGTAGACCAGCGATCATTTCCGTGTCGATAAAACCGGGGGCTACACAATTGACCAGAACCTTGCGCCTTGCAACTTCGACGGCAAGGGATCGTGAGGCGCCAATGATCCCGGCCTTGGCTGCGGAATAGTTGGTCTGCCCCGGCACTCCGGTCAGGCCTGAGGTAGAAACAATGTTGACAATTCGCCCTCGGCGTTTCGTAAGCATCGGCGCCAAGAGCTGTTTGGTGACATAAAAGAAACCATTGAGATTGGTTGCCAAAACACTTTCCCACTCATTGCGCGACATCAACGCCATGATGGTGTCAGCATTAGAGCCTGCGTTGTTGATCAAAGCGTAAGGGGTTTGCTCGGCCAGCATTGGAGCCAGCGCTGTTTCGACGGCAACCGGATCGGCGACATCAAAGGACACCAATTGACATTGGCGCCCTAGTGCCTCGACTTTCCTGGCAACAGTCTCGGCCGCGTCACGATTTTGTCGATAGTTGAGCCAGATATCGAAGCCCGAAGCTGCCAATTCACAGGCAATGGCCGCCCCTATCCCGCGGCTTCCACCTGTAACCAGAGCAATTTTAATTTGTTCCTGATGGCTCATCCCCCCCCCTTTTTTTTAACTATTAATCCACAATGTTAGCAACTTTGCCATTGTCATCAAAATCAACACGGATTGTACCCCAGCGGTTGGTCCAATACACCCAGGAATTAGAAATCAGGGAAGGTGTCCGGTGAGAAGCCGGATAGCCAAGAGCTGTCAGAACGCCATCCTTTGTCATACCTACTAATGCTTTACCCTCCTTGATCCCTTTTCTATCAAGTTCAGAAAAACCTTCTAAAGAGATTGGCGTAGGACTGGTAATCAACTCGATGTATTTTTCATTAGACATGCCCATGCGCCCTGCGCTGTATTCGAATTCAATCTTCCCTCCGTCCTCGAGCTTGAAGGTAAAAGAATTAAAATTCGGGTCGATCTCTAATACGGTTAACAACGTCCCGGCGGGTATTAAAAAATGCTCACGGCACCTTGTATAATTTGCATAGCTTGCATGGAAGGCCTTTGGACCATCCATCTGTGTATGAATGTTGTATTTATTATAAACCTTCCTTTCTGCAGCTTGAACCAAATCTGGTATGCAGAAACCCCCAACGAACATGGCTAAAAAACCTAAAACATATATTCTCCTTGCCATTTTGTCCTCCCATCGAAAATCGACAGAAAATCAGAAACCACCGAACCACGACTTCATAACTTAATCAATTATAAATACCATGATTTGTCCCTGCTTTCATATGGATAATTTCGCATTGTTTGGCAGTCAATATGGCACCAGTGGACCCACCTTGCACTTCGCTAGATGTAAGGTAGAATTCGTACGTTTTGATATACAAGCAATGAAAGATCCAACACTTCAGACAGAAGGAGTTGCCCTATGAAAACATTATTTTCGGGCATTTTATTGATTGCTATTGCCTTGGTATTATGGCCAGCAATCACACAGGCTACTGATACTTGGCACAATTTCCCAGCGCAACAAGCCATCGACAGCACATTGGGTAAGGAAAAATTATTGCCGGGCATTAAGATTTTCATGAAGGGGCAGAAGCATCCCCCCATCGGCAAAAAACTGGGCGAATTCGAATCAAATAAACGCACTAACGCTTTCGGCAAAAGCGATGAGAGTGGATGCGAAATCGCATTTCTCTCTGCTTTGATAGGCTTGCAGGCGCGTGCTCAGAAGGAAGGGGGAAACGCGGTAATTGATGTATACTCGATTACCAAAGATAAGAAACATGAGAGTCCGGAAACTTACTCATGCTTGACCGGCACATTGATTGCCAACGTCGCCCTTATGGGAACTGTCGTCCAACTACAGTAAAAGGTAGTTACCGGACAATTTCTAATCTTATTCATGGCTTCAACCGAAAATGTGGCTATTCCTTTTGGTCTTTCGGTTCTACTACAAAATCATCAGATCCGGTCGGACCCCCGACGGCTTTATCATAATTGTTGTGAATATAGTCGCTGACCAAGGATGCTAAGCGGACCATCATCATGTTGTCATGAACGCCCAAAGTGAATGCTCCTGACCACGCCCCAGCACTTTGATAGAACTCTGGATCTCCAATTAACTGTTTTGAAGCATCGTCAATCAGCAGCAACTTCATCCTAACCGCAGAACTTCCGGCCATTGGACCAAACAGTACACGTTTACCGGAGCTGACGAATTTCATATCCTCAATCACAGGCTCAATTACAAGTTTTCGTCCTGTTGAGTTTCCGTTACTATTCCATTTAGCAATAGTTCCATTAATGTTTTTATCAATATTTTCCTGGATTTTTACCAAAGCCCGTCGATTGGCACTATCTCTAGCAATTTTCGGCGGCATATTCACTTGTTTTATTTCGAATTGCTGGAAATTTGATAACTTTTCCTTTGGGGCCGCGTTGACTGTGGCAGTTGCCTTGATATGGGTAGCACATCCTACCATCAAGCCCATCATTGCTAAGGCGACTCCTACAACTATGGACTTCATGGCATAATTGCATTTTGTTTTGACGAAAATCATATTTTTCTTCTCCTGAATTATTTGATATTTTAAAACCAGCATAAAAGATGTGCCTCATCTTCTTTGATAATCTCACTCTCCCCTTGGGTAATGGATTTACAACAAAATTAATTAAATAACAATGGTTTTATGGTGATTTGAGCTTGAGACAATCTTCAAGAGACAATATTACTATTGGGTCATGACAGTAGGTTAGCACACTTTGGCGTGCGCTTAACGTGTCATGACCCTTACTATTTATCCTCTTCATCCATTTGTGTATCAAAATCAGTTAAAAAATTAGCTTTCTATAATCCCTGGTCAACAAGACAGGGCATTCTAACTATGCAGGCACAATGCACTCCGGTCCATCATTAGCCAGAATATTGACCTGCGTCGACACCTGGTACGCCTCGAGCCGATCCGCCGGGTACGGGGCAAACAAGCGCCGTCAGCCTCTCGGCATCATGAACCTGCCGGTCGAGCCACAGACCGAACTCGTCGGGGTGCAGGATGACCGGCATGCGGTCGTGGATCGGGGCGACCGTGGCATTGGCCGCCGTGGTCAGGATGGCGCAGGTCTCCAGCACCTGCCCCTCCGGCGAGCGCCACGCCTCCCACAGGCCCGCGAAGGGCATCGGCGCACCGTCAGCCATGCGGACGTAGTACGGCACCTTCCTGCCATCAACTTTCGACCACTCATAGAACCCTGAGGCCGGGATGATGCAGCGCCGCTGGCGGAAGGCCTGGCGGAACGACGGCTTCTCGTTGACCGTCTCGCAGCGGGCGTTGATCAGCCCCTCGCCGGGCTCCTTCGCCCAGGCCGGCACCAGCCCCCAGCGCATCAGCGAGAGCCGCCGGCTGCCGTCCGCCGCCTCACGGATCACCGGGACGGGCTGGGTCGGGGCGACGTTGTAGCGGGGCGGCAGGTCGGGGACCTCGGTCAGGCCGAAGAACTTGGTGACCAGGTCGGGGGAGAGTTCGATGACGAAGCGGCCGCACATGGAGGTAAGTGTAGCGGAGAATCGAATCGTTCGGCGAAGGTGGGCACGATTTGCCCCATATCTTGCCGCAACCCCTACGAAACCCCAGAGGATTAACGCAAACAAAAAGGGCTAGGCGATCACGCCTAACCCTTTGTTTTTATTGGTGGAGCCGAGGGGGATCGAACCCCTGGCCTATGCGTTGCGAACGCATCGCTCTCCCAGCTGAGCTACGGCCCCAAAGTGGGGCACACTTTACCCAAAAGCCCGGTGCGTGTCAACGCATCGCGATACTGGGCGGGCTGGAGCGGGATGCGCACGATGAAACGGGCGCCGGCGACGCCGTTGAGCACCTCGATCTCGCCATGGTGCTGCTCGACGATCCGGTGGGAAATCGACAGGCCGATGCCGGTCCCCTTCGGATGGGTCGAGAAAAATGGATTGAAAATGTTGCGGATGATTTCCGCGGAAATGCCGCCACCGGTATCCTCGACCTCGATGGCCACGGCATCCTCGCCACGCAAGGTGCAGTGGTCGGCCCGCAGCGTGATCGTCCCCCCCTTGGGCATCGCCTGGCGGGCGTTGGCCAGCAGGTTCAGCAGCACCTCGCGCAGCTGCCGGCAGTCGCCGACGACCTGGGGAAGCGGTGCCACAACCTCCAACGCCAGCGCAATGCCGGCACTTTGCCGCACCACCGCCTCCAGTTCGAGCGCCTCCGCCACCAGGGCATTGAGGTCGCATGGCTCCAGGCAGACCAGCTGCTTCTTGGAGAACGCCAGGATATTGCCCAGCATTTCCTCGAGACGCCGGACCTCACGGGCAATGATGGCCGCATATTCGGCGGCGCGCTCGTTGCCAAGATCCAGCTTGACCAGCCGCTGGGCAAAGCCGCCCACCGAAACCAGCGGATTCCGCAATTCGTGGGCGACCTGGGCCGCCATCTCGCCGAGGACCGCCAGCTTCTCCCCCTGGATCAGTTGCTCCTGAACTTCGCGCAGTTCCCGGTGCGCCCCCTCGAGGCGGTGCAGCAGCCGGGCATTCTCCAGGGCCGCCGTGGCCTGCCGGGCAAACAGCTCCAGAAAGCGCAAACGCTCCGAAGTCGAAGCCTGATCGGTTTCGTCCAAGGTCGACGACCAGCACGCCGAAAGGTTCCTCGCGGCCGGACAGCGGCGCACAGGCATAGGCGTCGAGGCCCATCTCTTCGGCAAACCGGCGTCCTCCGGCGGGCTCGGTAGCGGGATTTTCCACCAGGATCGGGCGCCGTTCCAGACAGGCCTGCGCCAGGGCATTGTCGTCGGCAGCCAGATCCAGCCGCTGCTTGACCACCGCATGGTTGAACGCGGTCTCGCGCTGGGCGGCGCAGGCAGCGGCATCGAGCCGCGGCGTACTCCACATCTCCGCCGCCGCCTCTGCCGGTAGCACCAACGCCGCACTGTCCCGGTCGACGCCGAGCATCCCCTGTAGCACGCCGGTACGAGGATTGAGGGTAAACAGCATAGCCCGCTCGAAACCGCCCCCCTCTCGCGACGCCACCATCGACAGGATCAGGTGAGTCAGCGCATCGAGCCGCAGGGTGCTGTGCAGGACCTGCGACGAACGGTAAAGGCTGGCGAACTCCCGGTTGGCGGCACGCAGCTGCGCTTCGCTCTCCTCCCGGCGCAACAGTTCGGCATCAAGGTTGCGGTGTGATGCTGTCAGCTCGCGAAACAGGGTGCCGTAGGGGGTGCGCAGCGTCCCCTCAACCAGCGCGTGGTACACCAGCACCACGGTGATCAGCTTGAGCAGATGGCCGACGAAATTGGCCGGACCGTAGGGATCGACGTAGAGGGTAAAGCTCAACTCCGACGCGATATTGAAGACCAGGGCCGTAAGCAGCAGCCCCCCCAGACGCGGGCCGAGATGCTCCCGGCGCCGCCAGAACAGGAGTCCGGCACCGGCCAGCGTGACCGCGATCAGATATTCACAGAGAATCTTGAAGGGGGTCAGCCCCGTCCCCTCGACAAAACACGTCGGGAAGATCTGCAACGGCCAGATGGATGCCGACAGGAGCAGGGCCGCCCCGCCAAAGGACCAGAGCCAGAGCCAGGCGGAAAACCTTTGGTCCCGGCCCAGGTGCAGCGCCGCCAGCAGAAAGGTGACCGCTTCCAGGGTGCGCGCCACAATCCACAACTGGATCGACAGGTTGCTGCCGGCAAGGGCAAACACCCCCATCCCCTTGTAGGTCAGGGTGTGAAAAAGATCGACGAAGCCGGTGGCGAGAAAACCGGTCGCCAGGATCAGAAAGAGTGGCGAGACCACCAGTTGCCTGGCGTTCCAGCCAATGGTGAACACTGCGGCAGCCAGCACGACGCTGAGCAGTTCGACCAGGACATGAAACAGCAGGTAGTTGGTGCGACTGAGCAGATAAAGGAGGATGCCGGCGGCCAGAGTCAGCAGCAACCAAAGCCAGAGCGGTCGGTGGGGTGGCAGGGTGTTGGCGTTGACCGAAGCGGGCAATGCCGACGTTGTTTCGTGGGGGAACGGTGCAGGGTCGCGCGGCATGCGGGCCTCCCGGCTGCCGGCGTCAGATGGTCAGCAGGTCAGCCGATCTTTTCCTGGCGTTCCTGTTCGGTCTTGCACTCGATGCAGAGGGTGGTGACAGGGCGCGCGCGCAGACGGGCTTCCCCGATCTCCTCGCCGCAACTTTCGCAGACGCCGAACTCCCCCTCTTCGAGCCGCTCGAGCGTCTCGCGGATCTTATTGAGCAACTTGCGCTCACGATCACGAATACGCAGTTCGAAGTTGCGGTCGGATTCCAGCGAGGCCCGGTCGGTCGGGTCCGGGAAGTTGGTCTTCTCGTCATTCATCTCGGAGACCGTCCGCCCGGCATCCCGCAACAACTGTTCCATCTGCTCGTGCAGGAGCTGACGAAATTCTTCGATTTTGGTTTTTTCCATCGACTTTCCCTCCGACCTTAGAACAGGCTTAAATTAAATGAAACTGCCTCCCAAGTCAATCGATTCCGGCATTTCAGGGATGGAACTGGGCGACCAGAACATAGACCAGCGCCACCACGGCAAACCAGATCATGACGATGTCGGCATGGCGCACCGGCGGGGCGACTGCCAGTTGGCGGGTCTCGTCGGTCACCGCGGCATCGGGAAGCGCTGCCACCAGCGTGCGCACCAGTTCGGGGAAGTCGGCATAGCCGTTGGAAATGATCAGAAATTCGTCGTCACCGGCCGCCAGCGTCAGGAAAACCCGGCTGCGCACCTGCACCGTTTCCAGGGTGGTGACCCGCGCGAAATCGATGCGCCGGGAGCGGAACGGCCGGGTCGCGGTGACCCCGGTCGAATCAATTTCGAGACGACGGCAGGCGCTGGCGATCAACAGCGCGGCCACCGGCAGGGCAAAGACCAGCAGGAAGGCCACCTTGGCGACCGGCTGGCCTTGCACCAGACTGACCACCAGCAACGCCCCCATCAGCAGCAGGAGCAGGCCGAGCGGCGCCACAAAGGCGCGGCGGATCACGTAGCGGCGCGTTTCAGACAAGCGCCTGCTCTCCCGGGCGGACGAAACGGCCACTCTTGCCGCCGGTCTTCTCGACCAGGCGGATGGCCTCGATAGTCATCACCTTGTCGATGGCTTTGCACATATCGATGATGGTCAGTCCGGCCACGGCCACGGCGGTCAGCGCCTCCATTTCCACGCCGGTCGTGCCGTCGACACCGACCACCGCCTCGATGGCCACCCGGCCCGTCGCCGGCTCGGGCGCAAACTCCACGGTGACACTGCTCAGCGGCAGCGGATGACAGAGCGGAATCAGCTGCGGCGTCTGCTTGGCCGCCATGATCCCGGCCAGGCGGGCAACGGCGAAGACATCGCCCTTCTCCACGGTGCGGTCGAGGATGCGCAGCAGCGTCGCCGGCTGCATGGCCACGGCGCCGCGCGCCACCGCCCGGCGCCGGGTGGCGGCCTTGCCGCCGACATCGACCATCACCGCCTGCCCGTCGGCATCGAAATGCGTGAGTTTTTTTCCCATGTTCAAGCTCCTTTGGAAGAAACGTGAAACGAGAAGCGCGAGGCGCGAAAAAGCCTTTTCTCGTTTCTCGTCTCTCGTTTCTCGTCTCTCGCTTCGCTATTCGAACAAATGCCCCAACGCCTCCTCCGCCGACTTCACCCCGACCAGCTTCATCCCCTTGGGGTGGTCGAGGTTCTTGAGGTTGCCGGCCGGCAGCAGGCAGCGGTCAAAGCCGAGCCGGGCCGCTTCCTTGACCCGCAGTTCCGGGCGCGACACGGCGCGCACCTCGCCGGCCAGGCCGATCTCGCCAAACAGCACGGTGCGCGCCGGCACCGGCCGGTTGAGGTGGCTGGAGGCCAGCGCTGCCACCACGCCGAGATCGACCGCCGGCTCGTTGATCTTCACCCCGCCGGCGACGTTCAGAAAGATGTCCTGGGCCAGCAGCGAGTAGCCCACCTTTTTTTCGAGGACCGCGACCAGCAGCGACACCCGGTTGGTATCGATCCCCATGGCGGTGCGCCGCGGGTTGCCGAAGGCGGTCCCGGAAACCAGCGCTTGCAGCTCCACCAGGATCGGCCGGGTCCCCTCGATGCTGGCCACCACCACGCTGCCGGGGGCATCGACCGGGCGCTCGGCAAGGAACAGCTCCGAGGGGTTGGGCACCTCGGCGAGACCGATCTCCTTCATCTCGAAGACGCCGATCTCGTTGGTCGAGCCGAAACGGTTCTTGACCGCGCGCAGGATCCGGTAGGGGTGTCCGGCGTCCCCTTCGAAGTAGAGGACCGTATCGACCATGTGCTCGAGCATGCGCGGCCCGGCGATGGCCCCGTCCTTGGTGACATGGCCGACCAGGAAGGTCGCCACCCCCTCCCCCTTGGCCAGTTGCATCAGCTTGCCGGCACACTCGCGCACCTGACTGACGCTCCCCGGCGCCGACTCCAGGGCGTTGGTGAAGACCGTCTGGATCGAATCGATCACCAGGAACGCCGGACGCAGTTCGCGGACCCGCTCCAGGATCGTCTCCAGGGCGTTTTCGGCAAGCAGGAACAGCTCGCCGGTACCGACCCCGAGCCGTTCGGCACGCAGCTTGACCTGGCGAGCCGACTCCTCGGCGGTGACATAGAGGACCGGGCCCAGACGCGCCCAGTACTCGGCGGCCTGGAGCAGCAGAGTGCTCTTGCCGATGCCGGGGTCGCCGCCGATCAGGATCAGGGAACCGGGGACGGTGCCGCCGCCAAGGACCCGGTCGAATTCCCCGTAACCGCTCTGGCGCCGCTCCTCGCCAACCACGCTGACTTCATGCAGGCGCTGCGGGGGGGCACCGCCCGTCACGGCAAGGCCCTTGCCACGCTTGGTGACGGTCACCATCTCCTCGACGAGGGCGCCCCATTGGTTGCAATCAGGGCAGCGCCCCAGCCATTTCGGGCTTTGCAGGCCGCACTGCTGACAGGTGTAGACGGTTTTCTGCTTCAAAAAGACCTCGGAATTCCTACGAAATTTTGTTATTTTAGGCCGCAGCCGCTGGAGTGTCAACGACCGTTGCGCGCGACTTGCCTCCAGGGAACACCCCGGCCTAGAATGTGATAGTGACTTGCGGAGGAAGGATTTGTCGACCCCCCTTCTGAAATACGGCGATCGGGCGGTCTCCTCGCCGCTGCTGCGGGCCACGGTGCTGACCCCGGCCGTGCCGGCACAGCTGCCCGGGCCGCGGGACGCCATCCGTGCAGCCTTGGCCGCCCCCATCGGCACACCAACCCTGGACGGGATCGTGGCCCCCGGCGATCAGGTGGTCATCGTCACCTCGGACATCACCCGCCCCACCGGCAGCGAATATTACCTGCCACTGCTGATTGACGAACTGAACCGCTGCGGAATAGGCGACAGCAACATCGAAATTGTCATCGGGCTGGGAATTCACCGCCGGCAGACTGACGCCGAGCACCGCAAGATCCTCGGCGCCGCCTACGGCCGGGTCGCGGTGACCGATCACGATTGCGACGACCCGACGCAACTGGTCGATCTCGGCCGGACGGTGAGCGGCTTGCCGGTGGAGATCAACCGGCGGGTGGTCGAGGCCGACCGGGTGATCGTTACCGGCACCGTCAGTCTGCATTATTTCGCCGGTTTCGGCGGCGGCCGCAAGGGGCTGGTGCCCGGCGTGGCCAGTCGCAGGACCTGCATGGCCACCCACTTCGCCATTTTCAATCCGCCGGAGATCGGCGGTCGGCAGCCGGCGGCGCGGCCGGCCAACCTCGAAGGGAACCCGGTCCACGCAGCCATCCTGGCGGCAGCCAGAATGGTCGAGCCGGATTTTTTGCTCAACACCGTGCTGACCACGGACAAGCGGATTGCCGCGGTCTTCTGCGGCGACCTCGAGCAGGCGCATCTGGCCGGCTGCGAACTGGCCCGGCAACTCTTCACCGTATCGCTGGCGCGGCCCGCCGACCTGGCGGTCGTCTCCTGCGGCGGGCACCCCAAGGACATCAATTTCGTCCAGGCGCACAAGGCCCTGGACTACGGGGTGCAGGCGGTCAGGCCGGGGGGGACGGTGATCCTGCTGGCGGCCTGCCCGGACGGCTTCGGCAACCCGACCTTCTTCGACTGGTTCCGCTACCAGGAGCTGGAGGAATTCGAGGCGGCCCTGCGCGCCCGCTACGAGATCAACGGCCAGACCGCCTATGCCACTCTGGCCAAGGCCCGCACCTGGCGGTTGATCCTGGTCAGCGGCTTCAGCGCGGAACAGACCGCGCGGATGGGGATGGAGAAGGCCGCGGACCTTGACGAGGCCCTGCGGATGGCGTATGAACGACTGCCGGCCGACGCGGAGATCGTGGTGATTCCGGATGGCGGCACGGTGCTGCCGGTTATTGAAAAGCCATGAATCGTGTTCCGTGAAACGTGACCAGCAAAGTCACATGTTATTTAGGCGCTCATACCTCTCGATTCACGATTCACCATTCACGATTCACGAGGTTTAACATGCTTGACCCACGCATCATCAAGCAGCTCCAGGCGATCGTCGGTGCCGCCAACGTCTTCACCGACAAGGCCGCTCTGATCTGCTACTCCTACGATGCCACCCAGCAGCAGTTCCTCCCCGAGGTGGTGGTGCACCCGGCCACGGCCCTGGAGATCAGCCGCATCATGCAGCTGGCCAATCTTGAGCGCATCCCGGTCTTTCCGCGCGGTGCCGGCAGCGGCTTCTCCGGCGGCTCCCTGCCGACCAAGGGGGGGATCGTCCTGACCACCGAGCGGATGGACCGGATTTTGGAGATCGACCAGGAGAATCTGGTGGCCACCGTCGAGCCAGGGGTGGTCACCGAGCAGTTCCAGCAGGCGGTGGAGAAGGTCGGGCTCTTCTACCCCCCCGACCCGGCCTCGCTCAAGTTCTCGACCCTGGGCGGCAACGTCGCCGAGTGCGCCGGCGGGCCGCGCTGCGTCAAGTACGGCGTCACCAAGGACTACATCCTCGGCCTGGAGGTGGTTACCCCCACCGGCGACATCATCGTCACCGGCGGCCCGACCATGAAGGGGGTGGTCGGATACGACCTGACCAAGCTGCTGTGCGGCTCGGAAGGGACGTTGGGGATCATCACCAAGATCGTCATCAAGCTGTTGCCGCTCCCCGAGGCGAAGAAGACCATGCTGGTGCTGTTCGACTCTATCGACGGCGCCGCCCGGGCGGTCTCGGCCATCGTCGGCGCCAAGATCATCCCGACCACCCTGGAGTTCATGGACGGGCGTACGCTCGACTGCGTCAAGCAGGCCACCGGCCTGCAGGTGCCGGACGCGGCGCGGGCGGTGCTGATCATCGAGGTCGACGGCGACCGCGAGTTCCTCGACAAGCAGGCGGCCAAGATCGCCGCAATCATCGCGCCGCTGGGGGTGGTGGAGACCCGCATTGCTAACACGCCGGCAGAGAGCGAGGCCCTGTGGGCCATCCGTAGGGCAGTTTCGCCGTCCTTGCGCAAGGTCAATCCGGACAAGTTCAACGAAGACATCTGCGTGCCGCGCAGCAAAGTTCCGGAGATGATCCGCAAGGTCGATGCCATCAGTGAAAAGTACGGAATCCCGATCGTCAACTTCGGCCATGCCGGCGACGGCAACATCCACGTCAATGTGATGATCGACAAGAAGGTGCCAGGGGAGGCGGAGAAGGCCGAGCAAGCCATCAAGGAAGTGTTCCGGGGTGCCTTGGAACTGGGGGGGACGATGAGCGGCGAGCACGGCGTCGGCATCGCCAAGGCCCCGTACATCCCGCTGGAGATCACCCCGCAAACCGCCAGCTACATGAAAACGCTGAAGAAGGCTCTGGATCCGAACAACGTGCTGAATCCAGGAAAGATTTTTTTGGAGGACTAGGGGGGAATGGGGACCAGGGACTGGTTAAAAGCCAGCCCCAAGGCCCCAGCCGCTAGCCCCTGATTTAAGCCATGGCCAAACTCAAAGACCTAGAACAGCTCCGCGAGGAGATCGAGCAGTGCGTCAAGTGCGGCGCCTGCCGCGCCCACTGCCCGGTGTTCGGCGCCGAGCATCGCGAGGGGCGGGTGGCGCGCGGCAAGATCGCGCTGGCCAAGGCGGTGCTCGACGGCGAGGTTGGCTTCGAAACCAAGGTAATCGAGGACCTCAGCCAGTGCCTGCTTTGCGGCAGTTGCTGCGCCCAGTGCCCCAACAAGGTGCCGACCGAAGAGATTGTTGCCGCCGCGCGCCGGCGGCTCGCCGAGGAGCAAGGTCTTTCCAGCTTCGGCAAGGGGGTGGCGGCGGTGCTCGGCCGGCCGAAATTAATGAATGCCCTGGCCAAGACCGGCGGGGCGCTCTCCGGCGTGCTGTTTAAAAAGCTCCCCGACAACAGCGGGTTGCGCCTGCGCTTTCCGGTCCCCTACCTGGAGGCCGGCCGCACCCTGCCGGCGCTGTCCAGCAGGCCGTTCCGCGAACGGGTTCCCGAGGTCATCCCGGGACAGCCGGGGCAGCCGACGGTCGCCTTTTTCACCGGCTGTGGCATCAACTACATGTACCCGGCCGTTGGCGAGGCCTTCGTCAAGGCCCTCAAGTTCCTGGGCGTGACGATTATCATCCCCAAGGACCAGGCCTGCTGCGGCCTGCCGGCAGTGAGCGCCGGCGCCGGCGGCACCGTCGAGCAGTTGGCCGGGCAGAATCTGGCGGCACTGTCCCGGCATCCGGTCGATGTTGTCGTCACCGCCTGCGCTTCGTGCAACGCCGGGCTGGGGAAGATCTACGCCGAGATGGGGCCGGAGTTCGCCGACCTGGCGAAAAAGACCAAAGACATCTTCGTCTTTCTCGCCGAGCACGGCCTGCCGGAGAAGCTCGCCGGCCTGTCAAAACCGGCAATCCGCACCAAGGTCACCTACCACGACCCGTGCCACCTGCGCACCCGCGGCATTACCAAAGAGCCGCGTCTGATCCTGCAGAGCCTGCCGCAGGTGGAGTTCGTCGAAATGGAAAATGCCGGTACCTGCTGCGGGCTGGGGGGAACCTACTCGGTCTACCACTACGAGAACAGCAAGAAGATCGGGGCGAAAAAGGCCGGGCACATCGCCGACAGCGGGGCAGAACTGGTCGCCACCGACTGCCCGGGGTGCATCATGCAGCTGCAGGACAGCATCAACCAGGCCGGCGGCAGGCAACGGGCGGTGCACATCCTGGAGCTGCTGGCCGCGGCGCTGCCGAATAAATGACTTGACAGGTAAGGTATTGCGGCGCATAATTTGAATTGTCGGAAAGAATAACGTGGGGTCGCCCCGGAAAGGAGTCGCGCCATGTGGACCAGCACCTACAAACTTCGCCCGGTTACCCGCTGCAAGGAAGGTTGCCGACGCCAGCCCCCGGGGAAACCCGGGGGCTTTTCCATTCCCCCGCCACACCCGGCATTGCCAATCGACTGCTAACTGCTATACTTCGCCGAGTCTGTCCAACCCAACCAAGCGGAGGTTTGATCCATGCGCAAAATGATCGTACTCATCGTCGTCGCTCTCTTCGTCAGCACCGGCCTTGCTTTGGCCGTCGGCCCCGGCAAAACCATCGAATTTAATAACAGCCCGATGGGGGCCGTTAAATTCGACGGCGAATTGCACAAGAAGGCCGCCGCCAACTGCAAGGAGTGCCATAACGACGGCTTGTTCCCGAAGATGAAGCAAGGGACGGTGAAGATCACCATGGAGCAGATCTACGCCGGCAAGCTGTGCGGCGCCTGCCACAATGGCAAGAAGGCCTTCGAGGCCAAGGGCAACTGCCAGCGCTGCCACGCCCCCGCGAAGAAATAGTTTACCTTCTGCCGGATACGGTAAAGGCCCGCCGGTTTCCCGGCGGGCCTTGTGCTTTTCACCCAGCACTCATCGCTCAGCACTGCCCCTAGCCGCCAATCCTCTGCATTCTGCGGTTCGGCGCCTTGAACTGGGGGGAGCCGATGGCGTGCTTCTCGGGCTTGGCGCAGACGGCAGCCCGCAGCAGGTCGACCAGGGCCGCGGCATCGCCGCCGCCGCGCAGACCGGTTTCAGGTCGATCTCCTGGTTGCCGAACAGGCAGCCGCGCACCCGCCCGTCGGCGGTCACCCGCAGGCGGTTGCATTCCGGGCAGAAATGCCCGGAGACCGAGGGGATCAGCCCAGGCAGCCGCGCGCACCGGGGAGGCGGAAGAGCCGGGCCGGGCCGGCGGAGTCCCGGCGCGGCAGAGGCTCGAGCCGGCCGAGGGCTGCAGCTGCCGTTCGACTTCGGCCGATCGGCACGCCGTCGGCTGCTGCGTACTCGAGATCGGGGCTGATCGGCATGAACTCGATGAAGCGCACTCCCAGGGGTGCTGAGCGTCAGGCGGGCGAAGTCGAGAAGTTCGTCGTCGTTGACCCCTTTGAGCGGGATCACGTTGACTTCACCGGGTCGAGCCCGGCGGCTCGGCCGCGGCCAGCCCGGCGAGAACCTGACGCAGCCCCTCCCGCCGGGTCAGGGCGGCGAAACGCTCCGGGCGCAGCGTGTCGAGGCTGACGTTGACCCGCTGCAGGCCGGCGGCTTTGAGCGGCGCCGCCAGTTCGCGCAAGGAGCAGGCCGTTGGTGGTCAGGGTGATCTCGGGCGCGCCGGGGAGGCGGCCAACTGGGCGATGAAGTCGACCACGCCGCGGCGCACCAGCGGCTCGCCGCCGGTGACGCGGATCTTGCGGATCCCGAGCGCCACGCAGCCGCCGGCCACCCGCAGCAACTCCTCGTAGCTGAGGATATCGGCGTGGGCAAGGGGCGGCACGCCCTCTTCCGGCATGCAGTAACGGCAGCGGAGGTTGCAGCGGTCGGTGATCGACAGCCGGAGATATTCGATGGTACGACCGTAAGCGTCTTGCACGAAAGTCCTGTAAACGACGGGATTCGGACTGACCTATCTATAGCATCAGCAGTACTTCGTCGGCAACCTGACCGGTGGCTGAGAAACTACTGGGGCGGACGGCGCTGCTGACCGGGTTGAGCCGGAAGGAACTGCTCGAAGGCCTTCTTGTCGATGGCGCAGCGGTAGGCCTCTTCGGCGCTGATATGCTTGGCCTTGAGCAGATCCATCAGGTGCTGGTCCATCAGCTGCATCCCTTCCTTCTTGGCGGTCTGGATGATCGACGGCGATCTGGAAGGTCTTCCCCTCGCGGATCAGGTTGGCGATGGCCGGCGTTGCAGATCATGATCTCCAGGGCGGCAACCCGCCCCTTGCCGTCGGCCTTTTTCAGCAACTGCTGGCAGATGACCCCTTTCAGGCTTTCGCCGAGCATGGTGCGCACCTGCTCCTGCTGGATCCGTGGGGAAGGCGTCGATGATCCGGTCGATGGTTTTGGGCGCAGAGTTGGTGTGCAGGGTGCCGAACACCAGGTGGCCGGTCTCGGCGGCGGTCATGGCCAGCTGAGATGGTTTCCAGGTCGCGCATCTCGCCGACCAGGATGACATCGGGGTCTTCGCGCAGGGCGCGCGCAGGGCAGTGGTGAACGACTGTCGGAGTGCTCGCCGATCTGGCGCTGGTTGATCAGGCGACTGCTTGTTCTCGTGGATGAACTCGAGGGGATCTTCCAGGGTGAGGATATGCTCGTGGCGGGTGGTGTTGATCAGGTCGATCATGGCCGCAGAGTGGTCGACTTCCCGAACCGGTCGGCCCGGTGACCAGCACCAGCCCCTTTTTGAGCATGGTCAGCTTGCGAATCCCCTCGGGGCAGACCGAGCTGGTCGGCGGTCAGGATCTTGGCTGGGGATGATGCGGAAGACAGCGGCGATGCCCGGTGCTGCATCGAGGATGTTGCCGCGGAAACGGGCCACGTCCGTCGAGGGCGTAGGCAAAGTCGAGGTCGCGTTCTCCTCGAACGCAGCCCGTTGCTCCTCGGTGAGGATCTCGAACAGGAGGGCCGGGCCTGCTGGTCGGAGAGCGGCGGATAGTTGAGCTTCTCCATCTCGCCGTGCAGACGGAAGATCGGCGGGGCGCCGCTGGAGATGTGCGGGTCGCTGGCACCCTGCTGTTTCATCATCCGGAACAGCGAATCGATCTTGGCCATGACTCCCCCGCATTCTGTGCTTGGTTCCGGGCGGCACCTGCACCCAACCGCCGGCTATGCTGGCAGCGCAGTGTATACCCGTCAAGCCAGCCAAGGACCCCGCCGGCGACTTGCCTGGATGGGTTAATTTATGGTAATCACCTGATTATCTGAAACATTTTGCAACGGAGCTTTTATGAGCAAAGCCCTCGGCCTGCTTTCCGGAGGCCTCGACAGCAGCCTGGCGGCGATGTGCCTCAAGCGCCAGGGGGTTGATGTGACGGCGATCGCTTTCGTCACCCCCTTCTTCGGCGCCGGCAAGGCCCGCCGCGCCGCGGAGAAGATCGGTATCCCGCTGCTGGTGCGTGACATCGGCGAGGTCCATCTGGAGATGGTCAAGCGGCCTCATTATGGCTATGGCAAGAACCTGAATCCGTGCATCGACTGCCACGCCATGATGTTTCGCATTGCCGGTGAAATCATGACGGAGCAGGGGTTCGATTTCCTCTTCTCCGGCGAGGTACTTGGCCAGCGGCCGATGAGCCAGAACCTGTCGGCCCTGGGGGCGGTGGCCAAGCACTCCGGCCATGCCGCCCGCATCCTGCGGCCGTTGAGCGCCCGCCTGCTGCCGGAAACAACGATGGAGTCCGAGGGGCGGGTCGACCGCGAGCAACTGCTCGACATCCAGGGGCGCACCCGCCGCCGGCAGGGAATTCTGGCAACAGAGTGGGGACTATCCGACTACCCGGCATCGGGCGGCGGCTGTCTGCTCACGGAGAAGCACTTTTGCGACCGGCTGCGCGACCTGTTCACCCATCAGCCGGATTGCAACATCAGCGACGTTGAACTACTCAAGATCGGCCGCCAGTTCCGCCTCTCGGCACATGCCAAACTGGCCCTCGGTCGCAATCAGGAGGACAGTGCCGCCCTGGTCGCCGCGGCAAGAGATCATGATTTCATTCTGCGCACGCCAGGGCTGGCCGGTCCGGTCGGGGTGGTCTCCGGCACACCCGACGATGCCGACCTGCACGCGGCCGGGGCGATCTTGGCCTCCTACAGCAGAGGCAAGGAGCTGCCGCAAGTAGAAATCGCAGCAGCAGCCGGCGACCGGGAACGGCTCTTTCTGGTCACGCCCGCGCCGCGGTCGGCATCGGAGAAGCTGCTGCTCTGACATTATCGCCGCGCCGCGAGCTTCTCACCAACTGAAAAGCCCACCGTTGCCGGTGGGCTTTTCACATTCAGCCGTGAGCCAAACTTACATCATGTCCATGCCGCCGCCCATGCCGCCGGGCATGGCCGGCATGGCCGGAGCGTCCTTCTTCGGCGCTTCGGCGATGCACGCCTCGGTGGTCAGCATCAGCCCGGAGACCGATGCCGCATTCTGCAGGGCGCTGCGCACCACCTTGGTCGGGTCGATGATGCCGGCCTTGACCAGGTCGCAGTACTCGTCCTTGGCCGCGTCGAAGCCATAGGCACCTTTCTGGAGTTTCACCGCGTTGACCACGATCGAGCCTTCCTGGCCGGCGTTGGCGGCGATCTGGCGCAGCGGCTCTTCCAGGGCGCGCTTGACAATGTTGACGCCAAACGCCTGCTCGCCAGACAGTTTCAGGGCTGAGACCGCCTCGATGGCGCGGATCAGGGCGACACCGCCGCCAGGGACCACGCCCTCTTCAACCGCCGCGCGGGTGGCGTGCAGGGCGTCCTCGACGCGGGCCTTCTTCTCTTTCATCTCGGTCTCGGTGGCCGCGCCGACCTTGACCACCGCCACGCCGCCGACCAGCTTGGCCAGGCGCTCCTGCAGCTTCTCTTTGTCGTAGTCGCTGGTGGTCTCCTCGGCCTGGGCGCGGATCTGCTTGACGCGGGCGGCGATGTCGCTCTCCGCACCGGCGCCGTCGATGATGGTGGTGTTGTCCTTGTCGATGACCACGCGTTTGGCGCGGCCGAGCATGTCGAGAGTGGCGTTCTCCAACTTGAAGCCGACGTCCTCGGAGATCACCCGGCCGCCGGTGAGGATGGCGAGGTCTTCGAGCATCGCCTTGCGGCGGTCGCCGAAGCCCGGGGCCTTGACGGCGGCGACGTTGAGGGTGCCACGCAGACGGTTGACCACCAGGGTGGCCAGCGCCTCGCCCTCGATGTCCTCGGCGATGATCAGCAGCGGACGGCCCTGCTTGGCCACCGGTTCGAGGACCGCCAGCAGGTCGCGCATGTTGCTGATCTTCTTGTCGTGGATCAGGATCAGGGCGTTTTCCATCACCGTTTCCATCCGTTCCGGATCGGTGACGAAGTAGGGGGAAACGTAGCCGCGGTCGAACTGCATTCCCTCGACGGTCTCCAGGGTGGTCTCCATCGCCTTGGCTTCCTCGACGGTGATGACCCCTTCCTTGCCGACCTTCTCCATCGCCTCGGCGATGATATTGCCGATGGTCTCGTCGGAGTTGGCCGAGATGGTGCCGACCTGGGCAATTTCCTTGTGGTTTTTCACCGGCTTGGAGAGCTTCTTGAGCGACTCGACAGCGGCTTCCACGGCCTTGTCGATGCCACGCTTGATCTCCATCGGGTTGTGGCCGGCGGTCACCAGCTTGACCCCTTCACGGTAGATCGCCTGGGCGAGCACGGTGGCGGTGGTGGTGCCGTCGCCAGCGATGTCCGAGGTCTTCGAGGCGACTTCCTTGACCAGTTGGGCGCCCATGTTCTCGAAGCGGTTTTCCAGTTCGATCTCCTTGGCGACAGTGACGCCGTCCTTGGTGATCAGCGGTGCACCATACGACTTCTCGATGACGACGTTGCGTCCCTTGGGACCGAGGGTTACCTTGACGGCATCGGCCAGCACGTTGACGCCCCGAAGAATCAGGGTGCGCGCATCCTGCCCAAACTTGAGTTCCTTGGCTGCCATATCTGTTTTCCTCCTAATGCGAATGGTTTCGTTGGATTTATTTCTTCTTCTTCTTGGCGTCGCCCTCGATGACGCCCAGGACATCGTCCTCGCGCATCATCAGGAACTCCTTGCCGTCGAGCTTGATCTCGGTGCCGGCATATTTGCCGAACAGGATCTTGTCGCCGACTTTCACGTCCAGCGGCAGCAGCTTGCCGTCCTCGGTCTTCTTCCCTTTGCCGACAGCGATCACTTTCCCTTGCTGGGGCTTTTCCTTGGCGGTGTCGGGGATGATGATCCCGCCGGCGGTCTTGGTCTCCTCCTCGAGACGCTCGACAATGATCCGGTCGTGCAGAGGCCTGATGTCCATGTGTTACTCCTTTCCTGTGGTCTTGCCGTTAGTGGGCGGATTGAAGGCTTACGCCTGGATGAGTTGCTCGGTTCCGGTTGGGCTCACCGCCGTTAGCACTCAACGACATCGAGTGCCAATGGCGTGCCTAAATATAATCAGGCGGCCCGTGATGTCAAGGGGAAAGAGGGATTTTTTTCAGGAATGTTCAGGGTTGGAGCGCTTTGAACATTTCTTCGACCAGCACAGCGGCGATCTGGTCGGCGAGTTTCTGCCGCTCCACGGCCAGGGTGGAGCGATCATGGTCGAAGAAGGTGCGTACCGGGTATTCGTATTTCAAGACCGGCTCGGCCTGGTGGGCACGGTAATAGGTCAGACGGACGCGGGTGCGCAGGTCGGTGGAACAGCAGCCGGAATCCTCGACATAACCGAAGATTTCGCCGAGGGCGTACTTGCGGGCGTCAAGCCAGGCATGCTGGGTTTTGTCGAGACCTTGCTTGAAGATCACGAACTTGAGCTTCTGTGCGACCCCACGCTGGTTGAGAGTATCGACGAACTGGTCGAAGACTCGTTCCTGCACCTCGGGCGGCACCATCAGCCAGATGAACGGCAGCACGTAAACCACTCCCGGTTCGGGATCGGGGTCGGGGAGCAACGGCGGCGGCTTCGGCGTTCTGATCAACGTATCCTGAAGTTTTGCCAGTAGCAGAGGCTCTTCGGGTGGTGGCGACTGTGACGAGCGGCCCGGCCGCGGCAGAGGCACCCCTGGAGGGCGCAACTCCTGAGGGAGATCCGGCTGGGCGATGACCGCCGGCACCTCGCCGGTCCCCAACAAGACCCAGGGAGAGTCTTCCGGCGCCGAAGCAGATGATTATGGCAATGAGAAGACTACTGCCACGGCAGATGGCCGTGGCATAGTCTGCATTGATGAAGTCGTGGAAGGACTCGGCGCGGCGTAAAGCTTCGCAACCAAGTTCTCGTTGCGGGGCGGTGGTGCGGCTTCTGCTATCGTCCGGGGAGGAACGGGAACAAATGGCAAGTTAGGGATACGTTTCGGGAACGAGCTCAGGCCGGCAGGCGACGGCTCGACCGGAGGCAACAGCGACCGGATGGCTCACGAACGGGGGTTAAGGAACAAGGAGCGATCACCGGTGGCTCAGACTAGAGGTTCCACCGGGCGGATTTCGGCGACCGGCGCGGAAGGTACCGGCAGCTCGGCAATCTCGCGGGGGCGGGACCGGGATAAAACGGCAGTTCGGGCAACGCTGCAGGAACGGGCTCGGCAACGACGGCCGCTCGGCAGACCGGCGGCTCACCGGGGCAACCGCGACGGGCAAGTCACGACCGGGAGGTACGGGAACGGGGATGAGCACCGGTGAGCGCGGCCAATAGGAGGTTCCACCGGGCGGATTTCGGCGACCGGCGCGGAGGGTACCGGCAGCTCGGCAATCTCGCGGCGGAACCGGACAAACGGCAGCTCGGGAACCGCTACGGGACGGGCTCCGCGGCGACGGCCGCTTCGGCAGCCGGCGGCGGTTCGACCGGGGCAACCACGACGGGCATTACGCCACCGGCAGTCGGCACCGGGTGGCACCGGCGGCGGCGACCAGAGGCTCCACCGGGCGGATTTCGGCCACCGGCGCGGAAGGTACCGGCAGCTCGGCAATCTCGCGGGGCGGCACCGGGATAAACGGCAATTCGGGAACCGCTGCGGGAGCGGGCTCGGCAGCGACAGGCGCTCGGCAGCCGGCGGCGGCTCGACCGGAGCGACGAAGACGGGCATAACCCACCGGGGATCGGGCA
Source organism: uncultured delta proteobacterium (assembly GCA_963751525.1). Classification (GTDB taxonomy): domain Bacteria; phylum Desulfobacterota; class Desulfuromonadia; order Desulfuromonadales; family BM103; genus VAUL01. Next base: position 22,248 of record CAVVUQ010000002.1, read on the forward strand.
CGCTAGCCGGCGGCAGGTCAGCCAGCAGAGCGGGGTCTTCCAGAATTGGCGCGGTGACTGCCGGCATCTGGAAAGCTTCGGCCTGGGCTAGAGGCAAGGAACGAGCCGGCGGCGGGACAACCGGAGCTTCAATAACGCAACCGGCAAGTTCAGGCGCAGCGGGCTCAGCAACGGCTACCGGTTCCGGCAGACCACCACGGGTGCCACGGGCAGCTTCCGGAGGCACGGAAAGAACGTCGCTGCGAGACTAGCGAGAGCATCCGGAACAGTTGCACCGGGTCGGTAGAGGCACTGCTCCGCAATCGGACGACCGGCGCCGGCGCGAGCAACAGCGCGTCAATCCACAACGGGGCAAGCGGCATTTCGGGGAGCGGCGGCAAATCGGCGGGAAGGTGATGCCGCAGACGGGCAAACCGGGACGTCGGGCACGACCGGCCATACGAGGCGGTTAGAGGAAGATCGGCACGATCGGCACGGGGGCTTCGACGATCGCTGGCGGCGGCTTCCGGAGGGGTCGGTGCCGCGGCAAGAGCCAAGCGATAGCCGGCGGTGCCCAGACTCGCGTAAGCGCCTGCAGACGCTCTGCGGGCATATCCCGGCGTGCGACCAGAAACGCTGGCGTCCCCCCGCGTTAACCAGACGCTGCAGCAGTTGATAATCACCGACCAGAGGGATCCGAAATGCACTGCTTCACCGATCAGCGGCTAAGATCAAGCATGCGGAAAGCGCAGGAACCAGTCGGCGAGAGCGGTATCATTGTAGAACAGACGCGGGCGGACGGGCACGCGCAACCGCTCGCTAAGCACGGCGGCAAACCGGTCAGCTTCAGACAGGGTTGAGCACCACGGCTCGGACAGGCCACGAAGCCGAGAGTCAGCGGTAAAGCCGCGGATATTGCAAGGGAGGGGATAGCGACGGCTGACGATCGGCTAACTGCAAGCCGGGCCATCCGGGACCCGCGAGGCGACTTTTGCTTCGCTGCTTTGGCGCAGGATCGCGATAACCCGTTTCGGCAGAGTCGCCAGTGGCGCCTGGCGGGCCACCACGAACAAGATGGTCGCTCTGGTCAATTGAGCCGAGGATCAGGAATTCACCGGGATGAGCCGCCAGAAAGGCGGCATCCATGATGCCGAGATCGATCATGGCGAAATCGTTGAGCCATTGGCCGAGCTGCAGCTGGTCGTCGAACAGGCGCAGCTTCACCTCGTCATCCAAGGCATCGGCAAGTTCGGTGGCGAGCTGGCGCGCTTGCTGCTCCGAATCGACCGCAGGTTGCGCCCGGAGCGGCTCCGAAGTTCAAGCGGGCGGCTTCGGCGATGGCCGGAGCACTCCCCCAGAGGAACAGGAATATGATGAAGAGACGGGAAAACATGACAGGTTGCCGCATGGTAATAGCTACGGAAAACCCCTGTCAATCGACCGTAGCGACAAGTGAAGCGGGAGGCAATTTTCAGGCAACCAGAGCCCCGCCGCAGGAAGAGCCGCTGCCGGCGCGTGCAGGCAAAACAGTGCTCGCCGGTGACAATCGCGCCGGCCGCGCAGCATGGCCGGATCCAGCTCATCGATCGTGCCGTGGCAACCCTGGGGCAAGACCCAGGCCGAGCGCCAGATTGAAATCACAGTCGGCAAGGGTGCCATCCCAGGCGACGCAGATCTGGTGACGGCACATCAGCCCGGCGAGGGTCTGTGGATTGAAGCTGTCGTGCAACAGCGTCCAGGTAGCGGACCGCCTTCCCCCTGGGCATGCAAATCCTGCAGGAACCGCCCCATCGGCACGTTGGTGATGGTCAGCAGCCGGCTGAATTCGATGCCGTGGCGGGCACGCATTTCCCGCCGGTAGTCGGCCTCGAGAGCAGCCTGCTCGGGCGGGAGGAACGGCCCGCCGGGATTGTAGACCAGATTCAGCGGCAACCCTTCGCGACGGCCGTAACCGAGAGCATTCAGGCGCCGCAGCGCAGCGATGCTGCGCGGATAGACCCCGCTGCCGCGCTGGGCCGTGACATTTTCGTCCAGATAGCAGGGGAGCGACGCCACCAGGCGTACCTGCTGGCCGGCCAGGAATTCCGGGGTATCGGTCTGGCCGGGCTCGTCGAAAACCGTCAGGTTGGTACGCACCTGCACGGCGCCGCCGGCCGCGCGCAGGGTGGTGACGAAACGCCGGAACTCCGGATTGAGCTCGGGGGCGCCACCGGTCAGATCGACCAGACAACCGGGGAGCGCCGCGGCAAGGCGCACGACCGCCGCCATGACCGGCCAGGCCATGAACTCATCACGCCCGGGAGCCGCCTCGACATGGCAGTGCCCGCACTGCAGATTGCAGCGCAAACCGAGATTGGCCTGAATGACCGCAACCTCCCCGGCGCGCAGCACGTCACCCTGCGCCCGGCTGACAACCTGATCAAAACGCTGCGGCTCAAACATTCTTGACATAGCGGGCCAGGAGTTTCTCCCCGAGAGCCGAATGCACGACCTGCTCGAGCGCAGCCACCACCCGCTGGTCGTAGGCGGCACCGGATTCGCGCAAGATCTGCAAGGCTTCCGCCACCGGCCGGGCGCCGCGATAGGCCCGTGGTTCGACCATGGCGCAGAAGCTGTTGACCGCACCGAGCACCCGGGCCGTCAGGACGATGGCCTCCCCCTTGAGCCCCTTGGGATAGCCGCTGCCATCCGGGCTTTCGTTCATCTGCACCACGGCGTCATAGACCGGCAGGCCGAAGTCGATACCGTGCAGAACCTTCGCCGCATGCACGACATGCTGCTCCATCTCCTGCTTCTCTTCGGCCGTGAGCGCCTCGGTCTTGAAGAGCAGGGCGCGGTCAACGAACAGTTTGCCGATCTGGGAGAGGTTGGCGGCCGTCTCCACGGTCGCCGCCTCGAGGCTGCTTGCCCCGAGGGCCTTGGCCACTTCCAGCCCCAGATCCCCCATCAGGTGCGAATGGCCGGCCAGGTAAGGATCGGTCAGCTCGATCGCCCGCACCAGCGCCTCGACGGTCTTCTGGGTCGCCTGCTCCTGGCGGCGCTGGGCCTCGACCATCTCGGTGATATCGCGAATCACCGAGACGATCCCGGTCATCCGCCCTTCCCCGTCCTTGAGCGGCGACTTGGAAATCTGCAGGTGATACTGGCGGGACTGCAGGTAGACCGTTTCGCTGGTGGTCACCAGGTCACTGCCGGTCTGCACCTGGTGGTCGGAATACTCAAGGCGGCGCGCCGTGTCATAGCCGAAGATCGCCTCGTCGTCGAGCCCGACCAGCTCTTCCGTGGCGCGCCCCACGGCCCGGGCGAACGCAGGGTTTACATACTGGTAGCGGCCTTGCAGATCCTTGAGCCCGATGAAATCGGCAATCGTGCCGTTGATGCGGTCGAGCAGTTGCCGCTGGTTTTCGATCCGCTGCGCCATCGCTTTCGAAGTGCTGCGCCAACTTGCGGTCCTGGTTGCCGACCACTTTCGTCCAGACGGCCCCGAAGGTGATGCTGAAAATCAGGATCACCAAAGCGGCGATGCTGATCAGCACCCGCCGTTCACTGCGCAGCCCTTCGCGGGCCACATCGTAGTCGGCTTCGGCAATGATCCACCAGTTCATATTGGGAATCGGCATGCCCGACGGCATAGACCTGCTGATCCCCGGACAGGGAGGTGCGCTCCGCAAAGGCCAGGCGCTGCCCTTCGTCAAGAGCCAGCGGGACACCAACGGGGCGCAGGCCGCCGGGGAGCCAGGGGACGATCTCCTCATAGCCGCCAGCGAGCCTTCTGCACCAGGCGGATGCTTTCCCCTTTCTCGATCAGCCGGTTGCCGCTGCTCAGTTCGCTCATCCGGTCGGAAACCGCCTTGGAGAGCAGGAGCACCGCCACCGGGCGGGTGTCCTTGCTGCTCCCTCCGGGCGGAAAGATCGGCATGTAGGCCTCCAGCACCAGGCCGTGGGCGGTATGGCGCAATGGCCCGAACTGCTCCTGCCGGCCGTCCAGCACCTTTCTTGACCAGCTCCGCCTGATCGGGGCGCAACGGCGTGGTGGTGGCGTCGGTGGCGATGTACACGGTGCCGTTGCGATTTACCACCCGGCCGCCGATGTGGCCGGAAATCCGGGTGAACTCGATCAGCAGGTTCTGCATCATCGGCAGCTGCGCCGACAGCTGGGACAACTCGTCATTGAGCGGATGCCCCGGCAGCGGCCCGGCGACGATCCGCGCGACATCGTCCTCGACCAGATCGATCTCGGCGGCATAGAGCCGGAACAGTTCCGAGCGGATCACCCGGTCGGCCTGCTGGCGGGTCACCTGGGTAATGGTCTCCATCAACTGGACCTGGGAGGCGGCAAGCAGCTCCATGCGCTTCTGCAGATTGACCACATACTGCCGCTCGCGCGCCTGCAGCCCCCAGGCGACCCAGAAGATTGCGCCAATCGCGACCGAGGCGATGATCGCCAGCCCGATCCAGAACGCCTTGCGGCGCTGCTCCGGCTTGAAGGTGTGGAGCTCCTCCGGGATCGATGTCGGTTTTTCGACGATATTCCGCTGCATGACGGCCTCTCCTTGGGATTTGACGGTGGCCCTAGCGCATCAGGTCGGGCGCGATATGGGCCCACCGGTACTGTTCGTTGACCGAATATTGCGGCTGGTAATGCTCATAGCGCTCGATGCGGCAGCACCAGGTCGGACAGGTTGTCGAGCACATAGGTCTCGTCGCCCTGCTTGACGGCCAGCACCGCATGGGCAATGCCGCGGATGGTATCGATCAGCATGACGATCCGCATCCTGTCGACCGGCACCCCGAGCTGCTTCAGGGCATAATACTTGGTGATGCTGTAGTCCTCGCAGTCCCCCGACAGCCGCAGGAACTCCTGGGGGGTCGCCCAGTATTCGCTCTCCCCGTAGACATCGATATCGAGCCGGTACGGCCAGCGGTTGAAATAGGCATTGACCGTTTTCAACTGCTCGAAGGCTGGCAGCCCGCCGCGCTTCGCGAATGATCTTCTGCCAGCTCAGCGCCGCCGCCGAGCAGCTGTCCCGCTCCGGATCGCAGCTTGACATGGCCTCGACCTGGGCCTCGGCCGACGCCATGACCCGGGTCCACTGGGGGAGCGCCCGCAACGAACTGCGAAACTCATGGCTGCCGAACAGGCCGGTCCCCGGCGGGATCAGCGGCGCGAACGCTCTCTTCCGCGGCCGGCCGCCGTGCGTCGCCGCCTTGGCGCAGCAGCCGGAGACGCCGAGCAGCAGCAGCCCGAGGCCGAGCAGAAGGATCGCCCGCCGCACCATGACCATCATTCCCCCCGGGTCAACGTTCCCGCAAGGCGTTCTGCTTCATCTTCAGAATCGGCTTGAGCAGGTAGCTGAGCACCGATTTCTTGCCGGTCAGGATGTCGACGCTCGCCGTCATCCCCGGGATGATCGGCAGGTTTTCCCCGCGGTAGCTGAGGGTCCCGGTCTGGGTGCGCAATTTGACCTTGTAGAAGTGCTCGCCTTTCTCGTCCTGCGATGGTATCGGCGCTGATCGCTTCGACCACCCCCTCCAGCCCGCCGAAGATGGAGAAATCGTAGGCGGTGATCTTGATCATCGCCTTCTGGCCGGGGCGCAGGAAGGCGATATCGGCCGGCCGCACCCGCGCCTCGACCAGCAGGGTGTCATCCAGCGGCACGATCTCCATGATCGGCTCGCCCGGCTTGACCACCCCGCCGAGGGTATTGAGATTGAGCTGCTTCACCGTGCCGCGCACCGGCGAACGGACATCGGTGCGCGTCACCCGGTCCTGGCCGGCGGACATCATCTCGTTCAGCGATTTCAGCTCGACCCGGCGGCGGTTGAGTTCGTCCAGGGACTGGGCCTTGTACTCGGCCTGGCGCTGGGACATGCGGCGGCGGATCTCCTCGGCCGCCGAACGGGCGCGGGGGATCGCCAGGCGCAGGGCATCGATATCCCCCTGCAGGTTGGAAACCTCGCGCTCGAGGGCGAGAAAATCGACCTTGGGATAGACCCCCTGATCGGCCAGCGGCTTGGCGATGTCGCGCTGCTGGCGGGTCAGTTCGAGGTTGCGTTCGAGCTGCGCCAGGCGGCTCTGCATCTCGGCAATTTCCTGCTGCTTCTGCTGCTGCTGCGATTGCAGCACGCCGAGTTCCGACTGGATCTGCTGCTGGCGGGCCCGGTAGATCGCGGTCTGGTCGCTGGCAATCTGCGGGTCGCTCTGCTGCAGCCCCTCCGGCAGGGTGAACGCCCGCCCCTCTCCTTCCGCCTCGAGCCGGGCGACGGAGGCCTGGTACTCGCGGGCCTTGCCGGAAACATCGCGGAACTGGCTGGCCGCCATGCTGTTGTCGATCCGCACCAGGATGTCGCCCTTCTCGACGATCTGGTTTTCCTGCACCAGGATTTCCTCGAGGATCCCCCCCTCCAGGTTCTGGATCATCTGCACCCGCTGCGACGGGATCACCTGGCCCATGCCGCGGGTCACTTCGTCGAGCTTAGTGAAGGTCGCCCAGAGCAGGAAGATCAGCAGCAGGACGCCGATGATCACGCTGACCAGGTAGGCGAAGGCGTGGCCGCGCCGGTGGATGGCGGCATCGACCTCGCTCATGTAGAAGAGGTCTTCCTCCTCGCGGAAGAAGCGCAGCCACCCCTTGTAGGCGGCTTCCCTGGTCTTGGTCTTGAGTTTGCCTTGCTCCATGACCACTCTCCGCTAGCGGGCCGCCGCGACCTTGCCGTCGCGGAGCGCCGTGAGAACCTCGATTTTCGGCCCGTCCGCCACCACCTTGCCGCCATCCATGACCACCACGCGGTCGACCAGTTGCAGCATACTGGTCCGATGCGTGAACAGCAGCAGGGTCTTCCCCTCGAGGATCGTGCCGAGGCGCTGGCGGAACAGCGCTTCCGCGGCGTTATCCATGGCGCTGGTCGGCTCGTCGAAAATCAGGATCTCCGGATCGAGCAGCAAGGCGCGGGCAATGGCCAGGGCCTGCCGCTGGCCCCCGGAGAGGTTGGCGCCGCGCTCGCCCACCTGCCAGTCGAAACCGGCCGGATGGCCGCGGACGAAATCGGTCACCCCGGCCAGGGCGGCCGCCCGCAGGATCGCCTGGCTGTCGACATAGGGGGCGCCGAAGGTGATGTTGTCGCGGATGCTGCCATAGAACAGCTGCAGATCCTGGCTGACATAGCCGATGCGGTGGCGCAGGTCGGCAACGTGCAGCTGCCGCAGGTCGATCCCGCCGAGCCGGACACTCCCCTCCTGGGGGAGGTAAAGCCCGAGGCAGAGCCGGCCGATCGTGCTTTTCCCCGAGCCGGTCCGGCCGATGATGCCGACCCGCTCGCCCTCGCGGATCCGCAGGGTCACCCCCTGCAGCGCCGGAACCTGCGCGTTGGGATACTGGAAATTGACCTTCTCCAGCTCTAGCGAAGGGACCAGGTCCCTGGCGCGGATGAACTCCTGGCCGAGCGGCCGCTCGTTGGGCAGTTCCATCAGCTGCTCCAGCGACTTCAGCGCGGTGCGCGACTGCTGCAGGCGCGTCAGCATGGCGGCCACCGCACCGAGCGGCGCCATGGCCCGGCCGACCAGGATGTTGCAGGCGATCAGCCCGCCGAGGGTCAGGCTGCCGTTGGCAATCAGGTAGACACCGCCGACGATGATCACCAGCCCGACCAGTTGCGCCGCCGTCTGGGAAAAGGTCATGGAGAAATTGGCCAGGGCCTTGACCCGGCCGGTGGAGCGGGCATTAAGCCCGACCACCTCTTCCCAGCGCTTCTGCACCTGGCCTTCGGCCATGCTGGTCTTGACCGCTTCGAGGCCATTGATCACCTCGATCAGCAGGGCATTTTTCTGGTTGCCCTCCCGGTAGGCCTCGTTGACCACCTGCTGGAACTGCCGCTGCATCGACATCCCCACCAGGATCACCAGCGGCACGGCAATCAGCGGCGCCAGGGCGAGCCAGCCGCCGAGGTAGCCGATCACCGCAATGAAGATCAGGATGAAGGGGAGATCGACCAGCGCCATCAGGGTGGTGGAACTGAAGAATTCGCGCAGCGTCTCGAATTCGCGCAGGTTGTTGGCCAGGGTGCCGACCGAATCGGGGCGGTGGTCGAGGCGCATGCCGGTCAACTGCTGCATCAGCCGGCTGGCGATCAGCACGTCGGCATTCTTCCCCGCCACATCGGCGAAATAGGCGCGCAGGTTGCGCAGCAGAAAGTCAAAGAGATAAGCGATCATCACGCCGATCGCCAGGGCCCAGAGGGTGTCGAAGGCGTTGTTCGGTACCACCCGGTCGTATACGTTGAGTACGAACAGCGGCCCGGCCAGGGCCAGGAAATTGACCATCACCGTGGCCAGCAGGACATGCTTGTAGATCGGAATGAACCGCAGGATGTTTTCCCAGAACCAGGCCTTGGTATCGATCTGCTGGAGTTCGCTGGCCCGGCGGTCGAGCCGGCCTTCGGGGCGGACCAGCACCGCATACCCGGCATACTGCTCCTGCAATTGGGCGAGCGACAGAGTGGAAGCGGCTTCCCCGGCTTCAGGCAGGATGACTTCAGCCGCTTTATCGTTCAACCGGGTCAGCACGCAGGCATTGTCGTTCTTGAGGAGCAGAAGGCAGGGGAGGGTCAGAGGAGAAATCGCGCGGAGCTGCGGCCGATGCACAGTTTTCGCCTGCAGTCCGGCCTGGGTGGCGGCCCGCAGGATCGCAGCCAGCGTCGGCCGCTCCTTGCCTTGCGGCATCCCGGCACGCAGGGCCATGGTCGATAGCGGGTGGCCAAGCAGGCCGGAGATCAGGGAGAGACAGCGGATCAGCGGTTGCTCGTAATCGACCACGCCCGGCGGGATGAAGCCCGTGAGGCGAGCAGCGGTTGGCGCCGCATCAACGCCAGTTGCCGTTGCCGGTGACTGTATCTCCGAAACTGGTTTGGACATGTCGTTCCCCGTTTGTGCCAAACTTTTTATGCAAAAAGCAGCCCCATGCTAAACCAGCTTCGCAAAAAGGCAATCATTTTCCTTGGAGAACGGCGGGCGGACATGGCCTGCTGAAATGATGGCAGATGGGCATACTCACCGGCAATAGTTTCAATCTATATCTTGATGGCTATATCCAGTCGGCGGTTTTTTGACATTTTTGGCCATAATTTAGCGTGTTTCCGCGAAAATTGACTTGGCAAAGGAAAGAAGTTTGCTATATATGAGAACAGATGCGCACTAAAATTGGGGGCTTTTAAGCTGATAGCCAGCGAGCATCGGCTTTCCATCGGGTTGTTGTTGCATGTGTCAACCGGCAACCCATCAAGATTGCCACAGACTTAAAGAGGAGGCGACAAATCATGAACAGGCAACATAACTGTTTCTATCAAATCCATCAGCTTAACGCTGGCGGCGCTGTTGCTGCTGGCCGTCCCGCTCGCCGGCGGCCAGAGTGCGCAGGCGGCGGACCCGACGGTCGGCATCGGCTGACAGTGTGGCGGCGGCCCTCAGCTACAACCCTCGGCTCAAGGTTATGCAGGACAATCACCAAGCCATCGGCTTTGAGCTCGATCGGGCCAAGGGTGGCTACTATCCCGCGCGTCGACATCTCCGCCGGCTACGGCACCGAGAGCTACAGTGATTTCATTACCCGCAGGCATTGACGACGAAGATGACTTCGAGAGCCGCGGCGAAGCGGCCATCGAGTTGACCCAACTCCTGTACGACGGCTGGGAAACCGCCAGCCGCGTGGGCGTCGAGGAGGCCAAGCTCGACTCCGCCAAGCTGCGGGTCTTCGACAATGCCGAGGCGATCGCCCTCGATGCCGTCATCGCTCACCTCGAGGTCTACCGCCAGCGGACCCTCGTCGGCCTGGCCGAGCAGAATGTCCGTGACCATCAGGAGATCCTCGGCATGCTCGACGATCGCCAGAAGGCCGGCGCCGGCAGCATCGCCGACGTCACCCAGACCCAGGGGCGGCTGTCCCGCGCCAAGGCCTCCCTGGCGGAGACCCGCAGCGGCGTGAAGGGCGCCGAGGCCAACTACCAGCGCGTGGTCGGCAAACTGGCCGGCAACGTCGAATATTTCACCGTGCCGGCCAATGTGGCGCCGAAGAGCCTCGAGGAAGTGGTGCAGGCGGTCGAGGCGAACAACCCGAAGGTCAATGCCCTGCAGTACAACGTGCAGGAAGCCGAACAGCGCGTCGAACTGAGCAACGCCAACTTCCAGCCCAAGATCAATATCGAGCTCAGCCTCCACCTACCAGGACCAGGTCGAAAGCGCCGACAACCTACGAACACGGCAACCAGGCCATGGTGCGGATGCGCTGGAACCTGATCAACGGCGGTTCCGACGTGGCCGACCGCAAGGCCGCCATCGCCCGGAAATTCCAGGCCATGAACACCAAGGACGACCAACTGGTGCAGGTGGTCGAGGAAGCCACGGCAACCTGGGCCAAACTGCAGGCCAACAAGGAGCAGGTCGTCGACTTCGGCGACGCCACCATCCAGAACCAGAAGACCCTCGATTCCTACATGAAGCAGTTCACCGTCGGCCAGCGCACCCTGCTGGACGTGCTCGACGCCCGCAACGAACTGTTCCAGTCGTCGGGCCTGCTGGTCACGGCGAAGGTCAACGAAGTGATCGCCGCCGAGCGGCTGCTGGCCCTCTCCGGCAAGCTCAACGAAAGCCTGCAGATGGACAAGGCGCTCTACACCGCCGCCAACAAAGCAGTAAAGTCGACCTGACAGCAGAACATCAAGGGCCACCCCGCGGGGTGGCCCTTGATGTTTGGTGGCCGGGACAATGCACCGCCCGCTCTGTCGCTGTTCCCGTCAGTCTAGACCAGCCCTTTCCTTTGGGCATAGAGCGTCAGGTCGACACGGTTGTTGACCCCCAGCTTGGAGTAGATGTTGTGGACATGCACCTTGACCGTCCCCTCGCCGACCGCAAGGCGCTCGCTGATCGCCCGGTTGCTCATCCCCTGGGCCACCAGGCACATGATTTCAGTCTCGCGGTCGGTGAGGATGGTCGCCATCCGGCGGGCGCCGGCCTCGCGCCGCAGCATCTTCTCGAAGGCATGGCCGAGCGACTGCTTCTCCATCCACTGGCCGCCGGCATGCACCTTGCGGATGCACTGCGGCAGCAGGTGGGCCGGCATGTTCTTGAGCAGGACCCCCTGCACGCCGAGGCGCAGGGTATCGATGGTCTGCTCATCGTCGAGGCCATCAGTGAGAACAATCACCTTGACGGGAACATTCTCCCGCCGCAGTTCGCGAACCAGATCCAGGCCGTTGCGGTCACGAAAACCGAGGTCCAGGATCAGCAGGTCCGGCCGCTCCTGTCTGATCTTCTCCTGGATCTCGCCGGCACTGGTGCAATAGGCAAGCACGTTCATGTCAGCTTCGGCGGTCAGCAAACGCTCCATGCCCAACAGGAAGACCGGATGGGGATCGGCAACCACCAGATTGATCGACATAGACACCCCTCGAAAAGTTTCGTGACATACGATTATACCGCAAACTATGAAAAACAACAGGTTACCGTGCCATTTGAGAAAAATTCTGGCCACTGCCTACCAAAAGATATAGAAACCTAAACCTGTCGATAAATTGAGCTATTGCGTGAACCTGATAGAAACTTAGGGCCAAGAGAGGAAAATCATGGAAACCCACCAGGAACAACGTCACGAAGAACGGTTCCTCCTCGAGGTGCCGGTCATGCTGGAAAGCGGCATGGGGCTGTCAAGGGACATCAGCGGCTCCGGCATCTATTTCGTGACCGATCAACCCCTGACTCCGGGCGGAGTCCGTGAAGTTTTCCGTGAAGCTCGACCATGTCCGCCCCGGCAAACCGGTCCGGCTCGACTGCCAGGGGCAGGTGCTGCGCGTGGAAGCGGCGGGCGAGAAGCTCGGCGTGGCGGCCAGCATCAGCGAATTCTGGTGCGTCCACTAAATCATCAAGCGACGAGAGAGCAATGGGCTCATTGACGATAGCGACAGCAACCAGAGTAAACAAGGTCATCTAATTATCAAAGGAGGTACACGGCCATGGCAACCGAAACCAACAAACCGACCGGCGCGGCAAACCAGGCAATCGTTCTGAAGGTTCCGCCCGCAGGGCAAACCGTGGTCGTGAACGTGCTGCCGAACCAGGTGATCGAAGTCCCCTTCGACATCACCGAGGCCAACGTCACCCTGGTGGGCGACGACCTGCGCATCGAGTTCCCGGGGAATGCCGTCCTGATCCTCAACGACTTCGCCGCCATGGTCGAACAGGGGGCCTCGCCCCTGATGATGTTCGCCGACGGCAGCGTGGTCGCCGGCGACGTCCTGCTCACCGCCCTGACCGCCGAACTTCCCGAGACCGCGGCCGGACCGGGGGCGGCAGCGGCGGCGCGGGCGAGTACCGCGACGACATGGGCAACCTGATCGACACCGTCGATCGCCTCGGCACCCAGGATCCCGACCCGTTCGCCAAGACCGTCGAGCCGGCGCTGCTGGATGATCAGCCGCTGGCGTCACCGGAGAATCGAGCATCGTCGACTCCGAAAATCCCGATGCCGCGTTGGGCAACATCCGGCTTCCCGAGGGGACGGTAGCACTCTGGGCTGTCAAGATTACCGACGCCCCGGAGGCGCCACGCTGTCTCTGACCCTGTCGGACGGCACGGCAACATTGAGTGACAACGACTACACTCTTGACAACTTCGCAGTACAGCTTGGATGGCGGCGCTACGTGGATGGATGTAGCCGGCCCATTTGCCATCCCTGCCGGGGACAGCCTTCTGCTGGTGAAGACCGACACCGTTGCAGATAAGGTATTCGAAGGTGACGAAACCTTCTTCATCACGGGCACACTGACCGGTCCGGGAGGGGCAAGCATCAGCGCGACCGGCACGGCGACGATTTATGATAATACGCAGGACATCACTATCACCATCGCAGACACCAGGAATACATCAGCGAGGAAGGCAACACGGCACAACAGACCGACACCTTCACCATCTCCATGAACGAGGAGATCATTCTTGGCAACACTGTGACAGAGAAGGTTTCTTTTGGGGGCGACGCCGATAACGCCGACTTTGTCACCGCTGCGCAGGCCGCTCTGCAGGCCGCGGCCGATGCTACTGCCGGCGTGAGCTTTGACGGCACCACCCTGACCTTCGACGACACCTTCGTCGGCACCACCCTGAACTTCAGCGTCCAGGCCGTCAATGACGATCTGACCGATTCGCCGGAGACCCTGACGCTGACTTTGAGCGATGCCACGGCGACCCACGGCACGGCTACTGCGGCGGACGCCGAGGATGTAACCATCACTATCACCGATATCGACCAGGCGGTGACCTTCAGTGTGACCGTGGACGACGAGGGTACCGAGACTGCCGGCCAGGCGGTGGGTATCAGTGAAGAGAATCTTGCCGACAACGCGGCGACCTTCACCATCTCCATGAGTGAACCACTCAACACCGGCAACAGCGCCAGCGTGGTTCTCACCTTCCCGGGCACAGCTACAGATGGCACTGATTACACACCAGGCATTGAAGCGGCGATTGCTACTGCCATCGCAGGGTTGGCTCCAGGCCATGGTATCAGCTACGACGCTGGGTCTAACACCCTGTCCTTCAGCAGCGGCGGGTTGACTTCACTTAGCTTTACCGTGGAAGCCTTCAACGACACCGTAAGCGATGGCGGTGAAACCATCAAGGTCCAACTGGCTAGCGCAACAATTGATAATGGCTGGCCATTGTAGAACCGACTCAGGCACTGGCAACCGCCACCATCGATGATTACGAGGCCCGCATCCTCAACGGTACACTGGTCACCAACACCAGTTCGCATCCGGGTCAAACTATCAACATGACATTTGTAGAAGAGGATAATCCGCTTCACTCGGCTGCCAAACTTTATGACCTGTACCAGCAAGGTCAACAAGGCACTGTTGTTCAGGATGTCGGCTTCAATATCGATCCGAATAAAGACTATCAGGTGACGCTGGAACACACCTCCGGGAGCAAAGCGATCATAACCGACTTCAGCCTGGAAGGGGAAACCATCCAGGGGGGCGGCAATGCTCAGCTGGAAATCAATAACACGTCATCGACTAGTTCCACCTCTACGGCGATTACTGCAATCATTGATACGGAGACATCCGTTGTTCAGGGTAAAACCGTATCGGTCGACGGTAGCGGCTCAAATAACACCCTCACCGACACCACTCCCGACACCCTCCATTATCTGTTCGGCGCAGACGGCTCGGACACCCTGAACGGCAGCAGCGGTTCTGACGTTCTCAATGGCGGTGGTGGGCTAGACACTCTGAATGGCAACGGAGGCAACGATATCCTGGTCACGACTCCGGGAACAACGATGTCATTCGCGGTGGGGACGGGTTTGATCTGCTGCGGGTCGATGATGGAGCTCTGTCCTTGTCACTGAGTGGCTCGGTGCTTCCCAGCAACCTCCTTGGTCCAGCAGACAACTTCGTGCTAAACCTGTCTGGCAAGAATATTCAGGGAATCGAGGGCATATTGATTACCGAAGAGGCAGGAGCCTCGACCTTGGGTATAGATATCAATGACGATGTCGGCACGACAATCATACTCCATGCACAGGACGTGCTCGACTATTCGACAACCGACAGCCTTCATATCCTCGGCAGCCCCGGTGACAAGGTTCAACTTGACAGCGCCGACAACTGGGATGCCGGCGTATTGCAGCCTGCCGATTCCCAAGGGCAAGCATTTACGCTCTTTACAGCAACCAATGGTGCCCAGCTTTTTGTCGAAACCGAAGTGCAGGTTCATGTTATCTGAGGTTTAACCTGAGGTAACATCCACCAGAAACAGGAAGGGCCGGCAATCGCCGGCCCTTCCTGTTCTAGCCTCCGCCCTCTCCCCTCGCGCCTCAATAATTGACCTCCACCCGATACGTCAGCACCGCCTCCCCCTTGGCCGGCACCGGCACTTCCCAGACGGCGGCGTTGGCCGAGCCCTTGCGATGCTTGTGGCTCTCGCTGAGCACCTTCCAGTCGCCGGGGACCGGTTCGACCACGGTGACAGTGACCGCCTCGTCCTTGGCGTTCTTGAGCAGGATCTCGAAGGCGGTTTCGAAGCGGTAGTTGTAGCGGCTGTCGCCGCCGAGCTTGCGGAAGTCGGTCTGCTTGCGGTTGGCGGTGACATCGAAGGCGTCGCCGAGTTTGAGGCGCACCGTCTCGTTCTCCGGGGTGTGGTCGATGCGGTCCTCGCCGATGAACTGCGGCTGGCCGCTGCGGTCCTGCTTGTAGACCCGTATCACCCCTTTGGGGAGCGGCATGCCCAGGTGCGCCGCCTTATTGTTGCCGAACTCGACGAAGACCGCCACTTTCAGCTTCTCGCCGAGGTCGCCGTAGCGCCCCTGGTAGTAGTGGCTGCCGCCACTCAGGCGATACTCCTTGCGCAGCGGAACGCCGTCGGCGTCGAGCAGGGCCACCTGCTTGGTCTGGTTCTCCTTGAGGGTGGTCGGCCGCTGCAGGGTGTAGAGGTGGTATTCGAACAGGCTCTCCTCGGCCATCGCCGGCGCCGCGGCCTTGACCATGGCGTCTTCCATGACCATGCCGCGCTGCAGGCGCAGCTCGTCGCGCACCCGGTTGACGTCGCCGGCCACCAGCTGCAGGCGGGCGTTGCGGTAGGTGGTGCCGCTCTGGTTGGTCAGCGTCACCCAGCCGGAGAGGTCGAGGGTCTTCTCGTCGGTGCTCAGCCCGGCGACGTAGTCGGCCTGCCAGCCCAGCCCCCCGGTCAGGTAGCTGAGTTCGAGCTGCTGCTTGGCCGCGCTGTCGCTGGCGAGGGTGACCACCAGGGTCGGCCGGTCGCGCAGGTTCGGTGGCACATCGGGGAAGACCAGCCGCCCGGGGAGGCCGGTCTCGATGCGGTCGCCGACCTTGAGTACCACCCCCTGGCTGGCCGCCAGCACCCTGGCGGTTTCCGCCTGGTCGGCACCGGTCTGCGGGTGGGTGCGCACCACCTGCACCTCGCGGCCGACGTACTTTTCCAGCAGCTTGCCGGGGGTGAGCAGGTCGAAGTCGAAGTTCTGCTCAAAGATGGCCAGCCCGCCGGGATGGCTGAGGCTGCGCAGCAGGGCGGTCTCCGGGCGCATGCGCGCGCTCACCTCGCGCAGGGCCAGGTCGGCCTCCCCCTTGGGCAGCGCCACCTGGCGGCGGTCGCGCACCAGGGCGAGATCGTCGTTGTAGATGGTCACCGCCACCTCTTCCTGATCGGCCAGGGTGCTGACGATCTCGGCGGCGGCGACCGGCATGGCCGCGAGAAGCAGCAAACTGCCAAGGATGAACAGACCGATTCGTTTCGACATGATAGTTCTCCCTTCGGAACGATAGCCCCGGTGAATCGCTAGGGGCGAAGCATGCATTCGCCCCTACAAAAACCTTAAAGCGTTGCCTCTCGTAGGGGCGTGATTTATCACGCCCAGGGCGCAATGAGTTCGCCTCTGCACAATCAAATGCTTACCAGCTTCCAATGCAATTGCCAGCAGGATTTTCAGGCGGGCTCCAGCCCGGCGAACTTGACCAGCAGCTTCTTCGGGCCGACCCGGTGGAAATAGACGA
Source organism: uncultured delta proteobacterium (assembly GCA_963751525.1). GTDB lineage: Bacteria > Desulfobacterota > Desulfuromonadia > Desulfuromonadales > BM103 > VAUL01. The sequence goes on from CAVVUQ010000002.1 coordinate 38,781, forward strand.
TGACCTTCTGCTGGTCGCCCTTGCCCTCGATGCGCCGGACGGTCCCGGTACCGAACATGGCGTGGCGCACGTTCAGGCCGAGGCGCAGCCCTTCCTCGGCGTCCGGCACCTGACGGACCTCGTCGTCGAGAAACGGCGCTTCGTCGCCGAGATCGGGGTCGAGCCGGTCGAACAGCGAGGCCAGGTTGTGGCCGGGGGGGCGGTGCACCGCGACGGCAGTGGCCCCTTCCAGCAGATGGGGGGGGATTTCGCCCAGGAAGCGGCTCGGCGGGTTGAACTGGTAGTCGCCGTAGACCCGGCGGCGGCGGGCGTGGGTCAAGGTGAGTTTCTCCATGGCCCGGGTCATGCCGACGTAGCACAGGCGCCGCTCCTCCTCCAACTCCTCGTCGCCGTTGCCGGAGCGGGACAGAGGGAACAGTCCCTCTTCCAGTCCGGTCATGAACACCACCGGGAACTCCAGCCCCTTGGCGGCGTGCAGCGTCATCAGCGAGACCCGGTCGAGGCTCTGGTCGTAGCTGTCGAGGTCGGTGACCAGGGCGATCTGCTCGAGATAACCGGCCAGGGTCGGCTCCTGGGCGGCGTGCTCCTCCATGCCGGCGAGCAGTTCCTGAAGGTTGCGCAGCCGGTCGCGGGCCTCCTCGGTGCGCTCCTCGCGCAGCATCGGCCCGTAGCCGGTCGCCTCGATCACCTCGGCGGCCAGTTCGGCATAGGGGATCTCGTCATCGAGCCGCCGCCGGAAACCAGCCATCAGCGCCGCGAAGGCCGCCACCCGCTTGGCGGCGGCCCCGGCGAGCAGACCGCGCTCGACCGCCAGTTGGCAGGCCGGCAGCAGCCCCCCCGCCTCGACTTCCAGGGTGGCGATCTTCTCGACGGTGGCCGCGCCGATGCCGCGCGCCGGCACGTTGATGACCCGCCGCACCGCCACCGAGTCGGCCGGGTTCACCAGCAGGCGCAGATAGGCGAGGACGTCCTTGACCTCCATGCGCGAGAAGAACTTGAGCCCGCCGATCATCACGTAGGGGAGCCGGTCGCGCACCAGCGCTTCCTCGAAGGCCCGCGACTGGGCGTTGGTGCGGTAGAAGACGGCGATGTCGCGCAGCTTGCGCCCGGAGCGGTGCAGGCGGACGATCTCCCCGGTGACGAAACGGGCCTCTTCCAGATCATCGGCCAGGGTTTCGCAGCTGATCGGTTCCCCCGCGGGGTTTTCGGTCCACAGGGTCTTCCCCTTGCGGCCGAGGTTTTTGGCCACCACCCCGCCGGCGGCGGCGAGGATGTTCTGGGTCGAGCGGTAGTTCTGCTCGAGGCGGATGGTCGCGCCGCCGGGGAAGTCGACCTCGAAGTTGAGGATGTTGCCGACCTCGGCGCCGCGCCAGCGGTAGATCGACTGGTCGTCGTCGCCGACCACGCAGAGGTTGCGGTGGCCGCCGGCGAGCAGGCGGATCAGGCGGTACTGGACCTGGTTGGTGTCCTGGAATTCGTCGACCAGGATGTGGCGGAAGCGCCCCTGCCAACGCTGGCGCACCCCGGCATCGGTCTCCAGCAGGCGCACGGTCCACAGCAGCAGGTCGCCGAAATCGAGGGCGTTGGCCTGCTTGAGCTTCTCCTGGTAACGGGCATAGACCCTGGCGACCAGTTCACCGGCGTAGTCGTCGGTGGGGAGGTCCTCGGGCCACCAGCCGCGGTTCTTGGCGCTGTCGATGGCCGCGGCGGCGGCGCGCGGCTTCAGGGTCTGCTCGGCAATGTTGAGCTCCTGCAGCACCGTTTTAAGCAGCCGTTCCTGGTCGCCGTCATCGTAGATGGTGAACTGGGCGGTGAACCCGAACTTCTCCAGTTCGCGGCGCAGGATGCGCCCGCAGGCGCTGTGGAAGGTGCTGACCCACAGCCCCTCGACGCTGCCGAGCAGTTTGGACAGGCGCTCGCGCATCTCGCCGGCGGCCTTGTTGGTGAAGGTGACGGCGAGGATCTCCCACGGCGCCACACCGTGTTCGCCGATCAGCCAGGCGAGGCGGTGGGTCAGGGTGCGGGTCTTGCCGGAGCCGGCCCCGGCCAGGATCAGCAGCGGGCCGTCGCCGTGAACCACCGCCCGACGCTGCTCGGGGTTGAGTGCGGCCAGCAGGTCAGTCACGGTGGGTCCCTTTCAGCGAGCGGCCCATCAGGGCCCGGTTGTAGGCCGAAACGATGTCGCGCCGGGAGATGATACCGATCAGCTTGCGGTGGGTTTCACGGTCGACCACCGGCAGTTGCTCGATGTTGCGGTAGCCGATCTTGCGCATGGTCTGGTCGAGGTCCTCGTCCTCATGGGCGGTGATCACGGTGTGGGTGGCGATCTCCTTGATCACCACCAGGTCGAGCAGGTCCTCCTCGAAGACCACCCCCATGAAGTCCTGCACCGACAGGATCCCGGTCAGCTCGCCAGCCTGGTTGACCAGCGGGAAGTTGGTCTCCTTGCTGCCGGCAACGAACTGGGTGAACTCGCGCAGGGTCATGTTTTCGGCGACCGCCGCCGGGGTGCGGTTCATGACGTCGCCGACCAGCAGCGACTTCATGACGTTGCGCTCCTTGCCGGCCTCGAGGTCGATGCCGGCGCGGGCCAGGTCATAGGTCTCCAGGCTGTAGCGGTGGATGCGCCGGCAGATGGTCACGCCAATCACGCAGGTGATCATGATCGGCACGATGACCTGGTAGGATGAGGTAATCTCGAAGAGCAGGAAGATCCCGGTCATCGGCGCGTGGGTGGCGGCGGCCAGGAACGCCCCCATGCCGACCATGGCGAAGGCCCCGGAGGAGATGCCGAGGGTGGGAAACAGCAGCTGCAGCAGCTTGCCGAAGGCGCCGCCGGAAGCCGCGCCGAGAAACAGCGACGGGGCGAACACCCCCCCCGGCAGACCGGAGCCGAGGGTCACCGAGGTCGCCACCGCCTTGACCAGCACCAGACCCGCCAGCAGGTACCAGACGCCATGGCCGTGCAGCACCTGCTCGATAAAGTCATAGCCGTTGCCGAAGATCTGCGGCATCAGCACGCCGAACACGCCGACCAGGAAGCCGCCGAAAACCGGCTTGGCAAGGCGGGGGAGCTTCAGCGCCGCGAACCAGTCCTTGATCCGGTAGTGCCAGGTCATGAAGGCCGCCGCCAGCAGGCCGATCAGGATGCCGAGCAGCACGTAGAAGAGCAGCTCCCAGGGACTGCCGAGTTCATAGGGGGGCGGGGCGAATTCCGGATGGTCGCCGAGCAGGGCGCGCGAGACCACGGTGCTCATGCCGCTGGCGATGACGATCGAGGTGAAGCTGGAGAGCTCGAAGGAGGAGAGCAGCACGATCTCGTGGGCGAAGAAGACCCCGGCGATCGGCGCGTTGAAGGTCGCCGCCACGCCGCTGGCCGCACCGCAGGCCACCAGGGTCTTGAGGTAATCCCCTCCCATCTTGAACGATTGCCCGACCCGGCTGCCGATGGCGCCGCCGATCTGGGCGATCGGCCCCTCCTGGCCGGCGGAACCGCCGGTGCCGATGGTGATGGCGCTGGCCAGGCCACGGGTGAAGATGGTGCGCGTGGGTACCTTGCCGCCGCCCAGATTGACCTCTTCGAGGAAGCGCGAAAAGCCGAAACGCAGATCCTTGGCGTAATAGGCGCCCAGGGGGATCATCAGGATGCCGCCAACCAGGGGGAAGAGGATCAGGTAGAGACGGTTCCACTCCCAGACCTCGGTATCGATCCCGAACTGGGTGATACCGTTGGTGATCACGCCGTGATGGATCAGGTCGATCAGCTGGCGCAGAGCGTAGTTGCCCAGCCCGGCCAGCACGCCGATGATCACGGCGAGGATCGCCAGGACGGTGTTCTCGCTGAGCTGCAAGCGGCTGACGACGGCAGTCACCGACTGCCGCAGCCAGTCGGGGGCGAAACGCTGCAAAGGCTGCTCCGAAGCTGAAAAAAGTCACGGGGTGCGGCGGCAAGCCGCACCCCGTGGCAATAGTAGCACTACGGTGGGGGGATGTAAATCAGCCCTGGGGCCGCTCCAGTTCCTCGACCCAGGCCTGCTGCAGCGACAGATGACGGAGAAATTCGGCGGCATGCAGGAAGCGGTCGGCGCTGACCGGCACGTTCATTTCCTCTTCGCCGCGCTGCACGTTGAGGGCAAAGCCGCTCTTGCCACCCCGCTCCCAGCGTTCCACCGTCAGGCGCGTCTGCACCTCGCCGTCGCGTCCTTCGAAGCGGTGATTGAGGCTCTCCTTGCCGCCGGACTGGAAGACCTTGTGCATCTTGCCGTGCAGTTCGAAGGCTTCGGCCGGTTCGGCCAGAAAACGGATCGAGCTGCTGCCGCTCTCCAGCTTGAAGAAGCGCAAGGCAACGCGCCCTTCGGTGGACCGCCCCTCGCTGCGGCGTTCATGGGGGGCAATCGATACCCCGGCCTGCTTGGCGTAAATAGTGACCTGCGGAACTTTGTTCATGACTCCCTCCTGGGGGTGAAATAGCCGCACATGCGGCAAAATGACAATGCAAGGGACAGGCAGGGCAGAGCCCTGTTCTTTTCAGCCCACGCCGAAGCGGCGCTCCGAACCGCCGTAAGTCACCTGCTCTTCGTCGCGAATCGGATCCCGGCCAACGATAACCAGACCATTGCGCCGACGGAAGCACTCGATTTCACCCGCCCTGATCAACTGATCAAGAAACCTGGTATCGAGCAGATCGCATTCGCCCGTTCGATACATGACCGGGACGATTCCGGGAACCGTGGCTTCATCGCCGGTCAACGCCGCCTTGATGGCAACAAAGAGATCCATGCACTGGAAGGGTTTGTACACGACCTGATCGCAGCCGGTGGCCATATACTCACCCATACCGAGATGGGATCCAAAAGCAGACATCAGGACAAAGGGGGTTTTCCCTAAACCCGCATCCTGTCGCACCCTGTGGCAGAGGGTCGCGCCGCTGCCGTCAAGACCATAGTCAGCAAGGATCAGATCCGGCTTGACTGTTTTGGCCAGCATGAACCCATCTTCCACGTTGGCGGCAAAGAAAATCTCCTTCTTGATCGGCTTGATCATAACGCTCAACATCAGGCGCAGATGTTCCGACGTTTCGACCACCACGATTTTCAGCCGTCTTTTTTCCTGTCGATATAATTCCATGTTCAGATGGCGCTGGCCCCCCCCATGCCATGAATAATAACCGGTTAGCCTCAGCGTTTAGCCCTTTGGCGACCCAGCCATCTTGCGGTGAAGACCCCTGGTTTTCCACACCTTTTTCACAAAAGGTTTGGCCTTGTCACTTGCCCCCGGAATAATTTCCACCTATTGATACTGATTAAATTTTAATTGTCAAGGCGGTGTGTGGAAAATTTTCGTTGGTTCACAAGGCTACCAGCTTCGCGCGGAGCTGTCCGAGGCTTCAGGCCGGGCGCGATATACGCCCACCGGTAACGTTCGTTGAGTAACCTCGCCATCTGCGGTGAGATACAACGGTAATCGACCTGTGTAATATGATCTTTGATAAGGCAGCAGCGGAAATCGGACAGGTTGCCTCGAAGCAAGCACTAGCTTGTCCTGGGCCGTACCTGACCGCCAGCGACTGCGTTAAGGAGTGTTCGCTGACCGTATCAGCTTTTTTCCCCCTCGCCACGCGAATAAATTACCATAGCCACTTACTCGACCGTCACACTCTTCGCCAGGTTGCGCGGCTGGTCGACATCGGTCCCCTTGAGCACGGCGATGTGGTAGGCCAGCAGCTGCATCGGGATAGAGGTCAGCACCGGCATCAGGTCGTCGATGGTTGACGGCACCGTGAGCAAGGTCTCGGCCTTGGCCGCCAAGTCGTGCCCGGCCCGGTCGGTGACCACAACCACTCGGCCGCCGCGCGCCTGCACCTCCTCGAGATTAGCGGCCACCTTCTCGAAGGTATCGTTGTGCGGGGCGAGAACCACCACCGGCAGCTGCTCGTCGATCAGGGCGATCGGGCCGTGCTTCATCTCCCCGGCCGGATAGCCCTCGGCGTGGATATAGGAGATTTCCTTGAGCTTGAGCGCCCCCTCCAGGGCGATCGGGTACTGGTTGCCGCGGCCGAGGTAGAGGAAGTCGCGGGCGTGCATCAGCTCCTGGGCGATCTTTTCGATCTCAGCGTTCAACTCCAGGCAGGCTTCCACCTGACGCGGCAGGCTGAGCAGCGCTTCGACCAGCGCCCGGCGGGCGGCGAGGCCGAGGGTGCCGCGCACCCGGCCGACGTGCAGGGCGAAGAGCACCAGCGCCACCAACTGGGTGGTGAAGGCCTTGGTCGAGGCCACCCCGATCTCCGGGCCGGCATGGGTGTAGATGACCCCGTCGCTTTCGCGGGCGATCGACGATTCTACCACGTTGCAGATCGCCACCACTTTCCCTCCCTTGGCATGCGCTTCGCGCAGGGCGGCCAGGGTATCGGCGGTCTCGCCGCTCTGGCTGATGACCAGGGTCAGGGTGCGCGGGTTGACCAGTGGGTCGCGGTAGCGGAACTCGCTGGCGATATCGACCTCCACCGGCACCCGGGCGTGCTTTTCCAGCAAAAACTTGCCGACCAGCCCAGCGTGCCAGGAGGTGCCGCAGGCAACGATATAAATCCGCTCCATCGTCTGCAGCCAGTCTTCACCAATGTGCAGACCATCGAGGCACGCCTCGGAATGGTCCTCGCGCAGGCGCCCGGCCAGGGTGTCGGCAATCGCCCGCGGCTGCTCGTGGATCTCCTTGAGCATGAAATGCCGGTAGCCGCCCTTCTCGGCCATCAACGGACTCCAGGTGATGGTCTTGGGGGTCTTGCTCACCGGCTCGCCGGCCAGAGTGGTCACCGCCATCGCCGCAGTGGTGAAGACCACCATTTCACCATCCTCGAGGAAGATCATCTCGCGGGTGTGGGAGAGCATGGCGGGAATGTCGGAGGCGACGAAATACTCCCCCTGCCCCTGGCCGACGACCAGCGGCGAGCCCTGCTTGGCGGCGATCAGCTTGCCGGGTTCCGTGGCGCAGAGAATCGCCACCGCATAGGCACCGCGCACCTCGCGCAGCGCCTGGCGCACGGCGGTTTCGAAATCGGCACCCTGCTTGGCATGCTCCTCGACCAGATGCGCGATGATCTCGGTGTCGGTCTCCGATTTGAAATGGTGGCCCTGACCACGCAGGCGCTCCTTGAGTCCCAGGTAGTTCTCGATGATGCCGTTGTGCACCACCACGAAACTGCCGGCCTTGTGCGGATGGGCATTGGCCTCCGAGGGGCGGCCGTGGGTGGCCCAGCGGGTGTGGCCGATGCCGGGGGCGCCGGTCAACGGCTTCTCGCGCAACAGCTCCTCGAGCCGCGAGAGCTTGCCTTCGGCGCGCCGGATGTCGAAGTTCCCCCCATGGAGGCAGGCAATACCGGCCGAATCGTAGCCGCGGTACTCCAGGCGACGCAGACCGTCGAGAACAATAGGGGTCGCGTCACGCGGCCCGATATAACCGACTATTCCGCACATATTCAAAATCCTTCGTTAAACGTTAAAAGTGAAAAGAAACGCGCCCTTTGATTTGACTTTTCACGTTTCACGTTTCACGTTTCACGGCCTTGTTGCGTTTCCGCGTCACCCACCCCTCGATGTTCTTCTGCTCGACGCGGCTGATGGCCAGGGCCTCGGCGGGAACATCCCTGGTAATGGTCGAGCCGGCCCCGATCAGACTGCCCCTGCCGATCCGCACCGGGGCGACAAACTGGACGTCTGAGCCGACAAAGACATCGTCCTCGATGACCGTGACGTGCTTGTTCACCCCGTCGTAATTGCAGGTGATGGTGCCGCAGCCGACGTTGACCCCGGCGCCGATTTCGGCATCCCCGAGATAGGTGAGGTGGCTGGCCTTGCTTCCCCGGCCGATGGCTGCCTTCTTGGTTTCGACGAAGTTACCGATCTTGTTCTCTCCGGCCAGCACCGTCCCTGGCCGCAGGTGGGCCATCGGACCGATGTCGGTATCGGCGCCGATCGTCGACCCGGCCAGCACCGAGCCGGCCTTGACGTGGACCCGGTCGGCCAGGATGCAGTCGCTGATGATCACCCCCGGATCGATTTCACACTCCCGGCCGATCACGGTCCGGCCGCGCAGATGCACGCCGGGGTGGATCACCGTGTCCGCGCCGATGGTCACCTCCGCCTCGATATAGGTCACGGCCGGGTCGAGCAGCGTTACCCCGGCCCGCATGTGTGTCTCGTTGACGCGAATCCGCATCTCTCTGCCGGCCTCGGCCAGTTGCACCCGGTCGTTGATCCCCATCGCTTCCTCCGCCCGCCCGGCCGGCAATGCCGCGACCTTGTCCCCGGCAGCCCGGGCGGCGGCGATCACGTCGGTCAGGTAGTACTCGCCCTGCGCGTTGTCATTGGTCAACCCGGCCAGCAGCTCGAACACGCGCGGCGCGGTAAACATGTAAATACCGGTATTGATTTCGCGCACCGTCCGCTCGGCCGGAGTGGCATCCTTCTCCTCGACGATCCGTTCGACCCCCCCGGCGCCACGGATGACCCGCCCATAGCCACGCGGGTCGGCGACTTCGGCAGTCAGCACGGTAACCGCTGCCTGCTGGCTGCGGTGGTGCTCCACCAGGGCCTGCAGCGTTGCAGCCCGCAACAACGGCACATCACCGCACAGCAGGAGCAGGTCGCCGGCAAAATCGGCCAGGGCCGCTACTGAGCACTGCAACGCATGGCCGGTGCCGAGCTGCTCGGCCTGCAGAACAAAGTCCACCCCGGCCCCGGCAAAAGCCGCCTTGACCCGCTCCGCGCCGTGGCCGATTACAGCGACCACGGGGGTGGAGCCAGCCGCGCGGGCGGCGGTGATGACGTGAGCGAGCATCGGCACGCCGGCCACCGGGTGGAGGACCTTCGGCAGGACCGATTTCATGCGAGTTCCCTGACCGGCGGCCAGGATCACGGCAGAGAGTGCGGCGGGCATCCTTCCCCCCATTGGCAATGCGTTATTATTTCGGAAAGTCCTTGGAAGGTCAAGGCATTCCGCCCCGTATCCGAGCTTTCTCTTTGCCTTCGCGCTGCACCTTCAGTATAGTGCGGCAATATTCGAAAGCGACCTGCCCGATGTCCAGTCATAGCCAGAAAATCAAGAAACTCAACGAGATCGAACGGCAGCTGCGCAGGCAGTCACAGCAGCCGCTGTCCGGGCGCGCCAACCTCGAGGCGGAGTTGCAGCTCATCGAGACCGACTTCAAGTCCCTCGTGATCGCCCACGAACAATACTTCATGGGGATCGAGCGATTCGAGCCGTCCAAGGAGCGGCAGATTATCGCCCTGCGCCTGCGGCGCATGATCAACGCCTACACCCCCCAGACTGACCTGCGTTTTCGCCTGCAGAATGTCAACAGCCGCTTCCAGAGCTACTCCGCCTACTGGGACCGGATCCTGCGCCTGATCGAGGAAGGCCGCTACCTGCGCCAGATCAGCCATATGAAGTGGGCCGAACAGGTCCAGTCAACAAGCCCGGCCGGGCCGGCCAAGCCTCACGAACCGGCGGATCCCCTGGACCGGATTTACCGGGAACTGGTAGAGGCCCACGACAACTGCCAGCTCCCGGCCCCGCGGCGGGAACAGGTCGCCGAGTTTCTCAGGCGCCAGGCCGAAGCGATCCGCGAACGTTTCGGCGAGCGGCAGGTCGACATGGTGGTCGTCGTGGAAAGCGGCAAGCCGAAAATCAAGGTCCGCCCCAAGGGCTGAGCCGGGAGAAATCCGCCGGGGCATTTCCGGCCGCCGCAAAAAAAGCAGGGGTTACGGACGAACCGGAACCCCTGCCTTGTTTTATAGGGAGTGAAGCGCCGCCGCTCAGGCAACCTTTGAGAAGCGGTTCACGTAGCGCGGCCGCTCGACGATGAACGACTTGATCTCGTTGACGGCCGGAACTCGCCCGGCAATCCGCACGACATCGTCAACCACCAGGGCAGGCGCCACATAGACCCGGTGATCGATCATCTTGCGGCGATCACGATAGAGGTGAACCTCGGCCTTGACACCCAACTCGTCAAGGGCCGCGCGCACATTGCGGAGAACCCGGTCGCCGCGCGATTCGCTCTCGGGTTTGCACAGGATATCGATGCGCATGGCTAGTTCCTTTCGCAGAATAACCAACCTTTCAAGTCAATTATAAATGCCTATTTTTAAAACGCAAGAAAAAATCGACAGATTTAGTCAGAAAAACGACAAGATCAGCAGACGCCTGAAAACGTCACGAGGAAGGCCGGAGGCAAGATGCAAAAACAGGGGCTGGGGGCTGTTAGCTGGGGAGCGAGAGATTTTACCAGTCCCTAGTCCCCGGCCCCGGCCTTAGCCTCTGCCTCAACGGGGTGGGGGGCTGTCGCCGCAGATCAGCTTCAGGGCATGCTTGACCCGCGCCACCAGCCTGACCGGGTTGATCGGCTTGGCGATGAAATCGTAGTAGCCCATGTCGAGGAGCTTGGCCTCCTCCTCGGCGGACGACTTCGAGGAGAGGGCAATGATGGGGATGTGCCTGGTCTGCAGGTTGCCCTTGAGCGCCTGGAACATCTCGTAGCCGTCCATGCGCGGCATGACCGTATTGGAGATGATCAGGTGCGGCTTCTGCTGCATGGCGATTTTCACGCCGTCGGCGCCGTTTTCCGCCTCCAGCAGGTTGTACCCTTCGCACTTGAGGGCGGCCACGACCGCGGAACGGACCAGTTCCTGATCGTCAACCACCAGGATCGTCCACCAGGCATCGGCTTGCTGAGCGTGGTCGACGATCTTTTTGTAATAGTGGTGATTGACGGCGGCCTGGATCTCGGCCGGGGTGGTGACGCAGGGAATGATGCGCACTCCGGCGCGGAAGGACAGTTTGTCGATCACCTCGATGTCGAGGGGATTGACCATCGCCAGGTAGAGGGAGCCTCCTTCCAGCTTCAGCGGGAAGATCAGCTTGCTCATAGCCGCTTCGGCACCCACCAGGGCGAGCAGTTCGGGGGGGAAGCTGGCGCGGGCGATGTTCGCCACAGTTTTGAAGCCGAACTGACGGGCGAGGGCGGCGGCGGTATCCTTCTTGGTGACCGCCCCCATGTCCTCGAGGACCTGGCCGAGCCGCCGGCCGTTGCCGCGCTGTCGCTCAAGAGCCCGCCCCAGCTCGTCCTCGCTGAGCACCTTGGCTTCTACCAGTATTTCGCCGAACCGTTTACGTTGCTGCATGGGCCTCCGCCGGACCGGAAATTACCCCTCCGCTGCCACACACCCGCTCAGCCTAGCAACTTTTCAACGAAAAGCCAAGCATTCCAATCAATTATCCTCCCGGCTCGGGCGCCGATTCGAAAGTAACCTTGAGCCCTCCCTGCCAGGCGTCGACCTTGACCACCTGACCGGGAGCGACGCTGTCGGCGATCAGCGCCCGGGCGATGCGGGTTTCCAACTGGTGCTGCAGGTAGCGCTTGAGCGGCCGCGCCCCGTAAACCGGGTCGTAAGCGGCATGGGCCACGAAGGTGCGGGCCGCATCGGTCAACTCCAGCCCAAGGTCGCGTTCCACCAGCCGCCGGCGCAGTTCGTCCACCTGCAGGTCGACAATGCGCTCGATCTCCCCGCGGGTCAGCGGCTTGAAGATGACGATATCGTCGACCCGGTTGAGGAACTCGGGGCGGAAGGCGCCGCGCAGCTCCATGAGCACCCGCTCGCGCGCCCCCTCGCGCAACGCCCCGTCCGCGGTCACTCCCTCAAGCAGGTGCGGCGAGCCGATGTTGGAGGTCATGATGATCACCGTGTTCTTGAAATCGACGGTGCGGCCGTGGCTGTCGGTGATCCGCCCGTCATCGAGGATCTGCAGCAGGACGTTGAACACGTCGGGGTGGGCTTTCTCGATCTCGTCGAAGAGGACGACGCTGTAGGGGCGGCGGCGCACCGCCTCGGTCAGCTGTCCCCCTTCCTCGAAACCAACGTAGCCCGGCGGCGCGCCGATCATCCGGCTGACCGCGTGCTTCTCCATGTACTCGGACATGTCGATGCGCACCAAGTTCTGCTCCGAATCGAACAAGGCCTCGGCCAGGGCACGCGCCAGTTCGGTCTTGCCGACCCCGGTGGGCCCCAGGAAGATGAACGAGCCGATCGGCCGCTTCGGGTCCTTGATCCCGGCCCGGGCGCGCAGCACCGCGTCCGCCACCAACTGGACCGCCTCGTCCTGGCCAATCACCCGCTGATGCAGCAGTTCGTCGAGCTTGAGCAACTTCTCGCGTTCCCCCTCGACCAGGCGGGTCACCGGGATGCCGGTCCAGCGGGCGACGATGGCGGCGATCTCGTCCTCGGTGACCTCCTCGCGCAGCAGCCGCGGCCCGCCGGTGGCGGTCTTCGCCTCCTGCTCCTTGAGCTCCCGCTCCAACTGGGGCAGGCGGCCGTGCTTGAGTTCGGCGGCCTGGTTCAGGTCATAGTTGCGCTCGGCGACCTCGATCTCCTGGCGCACCTGTTCGATCTGTTCCCGCAACCCCTGCAGTTTCCTGATGGCACCCTTTTCGCTGGCCCACTGCGCCCGCAGGGTATCGGCCTGCGTCTTCAGGTCGGCCAGCTCCCGGCGCAGCGCTTCCAGCCGGGCCTGGCTGGCCTTGTCCTTTTCCTTCTTGAGCGCGGCTTCCTCGATTTCCAGCTGCATGACCCGCCGGGCCACCTCGTCGAGTTCGGCCGGCAGCGAATCGATTTCGGTGCGGATGGTGGCGCAGGCCTCGTCGACCAGGTCGATGGCCTTGTCGGGAAGAAAGCGATCCGCGATGTAGCGGTGCGACAGGGTGGCGGCGGCGACCAGGGCGGTATCCTGGATGCGTACGCCGTGATGCACCTCGAAGCGCTCCTTGAGGCCACGCAGGATGCTGATGGTGTCTGCGACATCGGGCTGATCGACCAGCACCGGCTGGAAGCGCCGCTCCAAGGCAGCGTCCTTCTCGAGATGCTTGCGGTACTCGTCGAGGGTGGTGGCGCCGATACAGTGCAGTTCGCCACGGGCGAGCATCGGTTTGAGCATGTTGCCGGCATCCATCGCCCCTTCGGCCTTGCCGGCGCCGACGATGGTGTGCAACTCGTCGATGAACAGCAGGATGCGCCCCTCGCTCTGCTTGATCTCGTTGAGCACCGCTTTCAGGCGTTCCTCGAATTCGCCGCGGTACTTGGCGCCGGCCAGCAGCGCCCCCATGTCGAGGGCGAAAACCGTCTTGTCCTTGAGCCCCTCAGGGACGTCGCCACGGACGATGCGTTGCGCCAGCCCTTCGACGATGGCGGTCTTGCCGACGCCGGGCTCACCGATCAGCACCGGGTTGTTCTTGGTCTTGCGCGAAAGGATGCGGATCACCCGGCGGATTTCGGCGTCGCGGCCGATCACCGGGTCGAGCTTCCCCTTCTGCGCATCTTTCACCAGGTCGCGGCCGTACTTTTCCAGGGCCTCGTAGGTCGCCTCGGGATCGGCGCTGGTCACCCGCTGGTGGCCGCGCACCTCGGTCAAGACCTGTAGGAGGCGGTCCCGACTAACGTTGAACTGTTTGAGGATCCGGCCGGAACCGGTCTTTCCACCTTCGTCGGCCAGCGCCAGCAACAGGTGCTCGACGCTGACGTAGTCATCCTTGAGCCGTTTCGCCTCGTCTTCGGCCTTGACCAGCAGGCCGCTGAAGCGCTGGGTGACGTAGACCTTCCCCGGCTCGGCGCCAGGCCCCGACACCGAGGGGCGCCGCTGCAGCTCCTCGCGCACCGCCTGGGCCAGCGCCGGCAGCTCAAGGTCGAGGCGGGCCACCAGGCGCGGGACCAAGCCGCCCTCCTGGTCGAGCAGGGCCAGCAGCAGATGCTCGCCATCGACCTCGACGTGGCCATGACGCACCGCCAGGCTTTGAGCGGACTGCAGGGCCTCCTGGGATTTCTGGGTGAACCGGTTGATGTCCATGGCGAATCCTTTCGTAGCATTCCTAGGAGTATAACAGGCCGTCGGCAACCCGGCATTGACGCAGCGATGCCAAACCCTGGGGAAAGGTAATAACCCGCGACGGCTGGCGCAACCCCCGCTCGAAAAAAAGGATGCCCCTTGCGTTTGACCTTGCAACGAGGGAAGATTGCAACCATCGGCTGAAGACGAGAGGTGGCGCTGATGGGACAGTGTCGCGAGGGGAAATCCGAGGTGCCGTTGGCCCAGGCCAGCCACAAATGCGGCAAATGCGGCGCGCGCACCGCCGACCCGGCCCGCGTCTGCCAGCCGCAGCCGGTCATGCCGGCACAGTCACAGTCAGACGATGGGAAGCCGCCGCAATGAAGATCGAAATCGAGCGCAAGTTCCTGGTCACCGGCGACGCCTGGCGCGCCGGCGCGCCAGGCATTCGCTACCGCCAGGGGTATCTCTGCACGGATCCCGGGCGGACGGTGCGCGTGCGCCTGGGTGGTGATACGGCGATCCTCGCCATCAAGGGCGCCGGCGACGGCCTGGCCCGCCCCGAATTCGAATACCCGATCCCAGTTGCCGAAGCCATGACCCTCCTCGACCGCCTCTGCCTGCAGCCCCTGGTGGAAAAGATCCGCTACCTGGTGCCCTTCGCGGGGTTGACCTGGGAGGTCGATGAATTCTTCGGCGCCAACGCCGGACTGGTGATCGCCGAAGTGGAACTGACCTACGCCGACCAGGCGGTAACCCTCCCCCCGTGGATCGGAATGGAAGTGACCGCCGATCACCGCTATTATAACGCCTCCCTCGTCCGCCACCCTTTCACCACCTGGCCGGCACCAAGGTAACTCTGCGGCAGAGGGGATGCACTCCTCTGTCGATCTGTTATAATTGTCCACAATCATTGCCATTTATCATGGGAGGCGCCAATGAAGACCCGCAGCAAATTCCTCGACTACACCTACGCGGAAGTGCTTGATGTCAAAACCCGCGAACTGATCCGGGTCGGCTGTGCCGTAGCGGTCGGCTGCCCGGACTGACTGCACAAGCACCTCGCGGTCGCGAGGCAGGCAGGGGCCACCGATGACGAACTGCGCGAGGCGATGGCCTACGGCATGATCGCCCCGGCGGGTCGGGCCAAGAATTTCGTCAAGAACCTGCTCCCCGAGTTGGGGCTCGAGTCTCCTGAAGAGTGAGGAACCGGGGGAGGTGACGTGAGCCGTGCACCCGATGATCGCCCGCTGTGGTTCCCCGCGGACCAGGCAGAGCGCCTGAGCGAACTGATCGGGCGGGACGAGACGGCCCGCGATCTGCCGTTGCGTCGCGACGTGCGCAACCTCGGCTTGCTCCTTGGCCGGGTGCTGCGCGCCCAGTGCGGCGAAGAAATCTTCACCACCGAAGAGACCCTGCGGCGCCTGGCGATCCGCCACCGCGAGCAGCTGGCCACGACCCAGGCTGACCCGGCTGCGGCCATGCCCGGCGAAGCCCGCGACCTGGTGGCCGGGTTGCCCCTGGCCGATGCATACCTGATGGTCAAGGCCTTCGCCACCTTCTTCGAGCTGGCCAACCTGGCCGAAACCAACCACCGCAAACGCCGGCAGCGGGCCCAGAAACTGAGCCGCGCCCTGCCGGACAAGGCTGGCTCCCTGCGCGCCACCCTGGCGCGCATGCGGCAGGCCGGTTTCGACAGTGCCCGCGCCCTGCAGGCTCTGCGCCGGATCGAGGTGGTCCCGGTCTTCACGGCCCACCCGACCGAGGTGGCCCGCCGGGTCATGCGCTTCAAGCGCCAGCGGATCGCCAGATGGCTGACCGAGTTCGACCGGCTGCCGCTCACCGAAGCAGTCGCGGAACTGCTGGAGCGCTCGATCCAGGCCGAGATCACCGGCATCTGGCAGAGCGACGAGGTGCGTCGCAGCCAGCCTTCGGTCCGCGATGAAATCGTCACTGGACTGGATCACTATCCGGAGTCGCTGATCGAACCGCTGGCCAACTTCTACCGTGATCTCGCCGATGCCTGGCAGGATGTGTTCGGCGTGGCGATCGACCCGCAGGAGTTACCGACCGTGGTGCGTTTCGGTTCCTGGATCGGCGGCGACCGCGACGGCAACCCCTTCGTCACCGCGGCCTGTACGCAGACGGCCCTGGCTGAAGCCCGTTCTCTCGTCCTCGACCACTACCACCGGCGAGTCGAGGAGTTGCGCCGGGCCC
This sequence comes from uncultured delta proteobacterium, assembly GCA_963751525.1. Lineage (GTDB taxonomy): Bacteria > Desulfobacterota > Desulfuromonadia > Desulfuromonadales > BM103 > VAUL01. The sequence continues at coordinate 54,867 of CAVVUQ010000002.1, forward strand.
TGACCATGTCTGCCTGCCGCATCCCGCCGGACCTCGGCCTCGAGGCCGCCTTGCGCCGCTACGCCGAACTGTTCCCGGAGGCGGCCGCGGCGTTGACCCATCTGCCGGAATGTGAAAGCTACCGGCGCTTCAGTGGCTTCCTTCTCCACCGCCTGGCGGCAATGCGTCGCGACCCCGCCGGCGACGCAGGCTACCCGGATTCCCGGACTTTCCTGGCTGACCTCGAGGTGATGCGCACCAGCCTGCGCCGGAACCGCGGCGGGGAGATCGCCGACCAGTGGTTGACCCCCCTGCAGCGGCAGGTGCGGACCTTCGGCTTTCATCTGCATGCGCTCGATATCCGCCAGCACGCCCGGGTGCATCAGGAGGCCGTCGATGAGCTGCAAGGCGATGGCGCGGCGGCCGGAACTCCCCCCGGACCTGCTACCAGCGAACTGCTCGGCACCCTCAAGGTGCTGGCCGACCTGAAGCGCAAGTTCCCGGGCGACGCGCTGCGTAGCTACATCATCAGCGGCGCCGCTACTGCCGGCGACATCCACCAATTGGTCTGGCTCATGGAACAGGCCGGCATCGAAGTGCAGGGGCGCGCAGACCCACGTGACCCGGGGCTGATGCCGGTACCGCTGTTCGAATCGATCGCCGATCTCAGAAGCGCGCCGGAGGTCTGCCGGGGGCTCTGGTCCGACCCGGCCTGGCAGCCTTACCTCGAAAGCTGGGGGCGCCGCCAGGAGATTATGCTCGGCTATTCGGACTCGAACAAGGACGGTGGCATGCTGACCAGCACCTGGGAGCTGTTCAAGGCGCACCGCGACCTGCATCGGGTGGCGGCCGAGTGCCGCGTCGAACTGTGCCTGTTCCACGGCCGCGGCGGCACCGTCGGCCGCGGCGGCGGGCCGACCCATCGGGCGCTGATCGCCCAGCCAGCCTTCACCGGACGGATCAAGCTGACCGAACAGGGCGAGGTCATCAGCTTCAAGTATGCCGACCCGACCGTGGCCAGGCGCACTCTCGAGATGATGGTGGCGGCAGCCCTCGAGGCCCTGGTGCGCCCGGGGCTGGTCGAGACCACGGTGGCCCCGGAGTGGGAAGCGGCCCTGGAGGAACTGTCGGCAGCGGCCTTCACGATCTATCGCGCACAGATCGCCGACAATCCCGAGGTGCTGAGCTACTTCCAGCAGGCCACCCCGGTCAACGAGTTCGAACTGGCGCGCATCGGCTCGCGCCCTTCGCGCCGGCGCGCCACCCTGAGCCTCGACGATCTGCGTGCCATCCCGTGGGGGTTCGGCTGGATCCAGAGCCGCCTGCTGCTGCCGGCATGGTTCGGCGTCGGCCGGGCCTTCGAGCGCTTTGCCGTCGATACGCAGCGGCTGGCCTTGCTGCGGACCATGATGCAGCGCTTTCCGCTCTTCTTCGACCTGGTGCGCAACGTCGAGATGGCCCTGGCCAAGGTCGACCTGCCTCTGGCCCGGCTCTATGCCGAGCTGATCGACGATGCACCGCTGCGCGAGCGGGTGTGGGCTCTGATCACCACGGAATTCGCCCGCACCCGGCGGATGCTCCTGACTGTCACCGGCCAGCAAGAGCTGCTCGAGACCAACCCCGACCTGGCCCGCTCGCTGCGCCTGCGAGCTCCCTACATCGATCCGCTCAACCTGGTGCAGATCGAGCTGCTGCGCCGTCGCCGGCGGGGGGAAACCGGGCCGGAGCTCGACTACACTCTGGCGGCAACCATCAACGGCATTGCCAACGGCTTGCGCAATACCGGCTGAGCCCCGGCAAACTCGACCAACAACGCTTGCAGGTCAAGGAGTGGCAACGATGAAACTTTCCTTCCATGGCGCCGCCGGAGACGTGACCGGCTCCTGCTACCTGGTCGAGTGCGCCGGGACCAGACTCCTGATCGACTGCGGCTTCTTCCAGGGGAGCCGCGAACTGGAAGAGGACAACGCCGACGACTTCGGCTTCAACCCGGCGGAGATCGACTTCCTCCTGTTGACTCACGCCCACCTCGACCACTGCGGGCGCATTCCGCTGCTGGCCGACCGCGGCTTCAAGGGGGAGATCATCACTACGGCGGCCAGCCGTGAGCTGGCCCGCCTGGTCATGCTCGACGCTGCCGGACTGCAGGAGGAAGAGGCGCGCTATCTGAACCGCCGCGCCCAGCGGCGCGGCCGGGTCAGGGCGGAGGTCGAGCCGCTGTACACCACACTCGATGCCCTCAACGCCCTGGAGCGCTTCGGTCGGGTGGCGCAATACGATCAGCCGCTGCAGTTGGCGCCCGGCATCGAGGCCACCTTCATCGATGCCGGGCATATTCTCGGCTCGGCCTGCATCGTCCTGCACCTGAGCGAAGGCGACCGCCAGCGCCGCGTCCTCTTCTCCGGCGACCTCGGCCTGAGTGCCCGGCCGATCCTGCGCGACCCGGCCACCCCGCCGCCCGTCGATGTGGTGGTCATGGAAAGCACCTACGGCGACCGCCAGCACAAGCAGCTGCAGCCCTCCGTCGAGGAGTTTCATGCCGCCATCAATGCCACCTTGCGGCGCGGCGGCAACGTGGTCATCCCCACTTTCGCCCTGGAGCGGGCCCAGGAGATCCTCTATTATCTGCACGCCGGCCGGGAACAGGGGGTGCTGCCCCAAACCCTGCAGGTTTTTCTCGATTCCCCCATGGCGATCTCGGCCACGCAGATCTTCAAACGTCACCCGGAATGCTACGATCAGGAGACTGCGGAACTGTTCCGCACCGGCCGCGACCCCTTTCTTTTCCCTGGCCTGCACTTCACCCGGGAGACCGCCGAGTCGATGGCCATCAACAAGATTGCCGGCGGGGCGGTGATCCTGGCCGGCGCCGGCATGTGCACCGGCGGACGGGTACGCCACCACCTCAAGCACAATCTCGGCCGGCGGCAGTGCGGCGTGATCTTCGTCGGCTTCGCCGCCCAGGGGACGCTGGCGCGCCAGATCGTCGACGGGGCGAAGACCGTCAAGATTTTCGGCGAGGATTATCCGGTGCAGGCCCAGATCCACACCATCGGCGGCTTCTCGGCCCACGCCGGCCAGGCCGAACTGCTGTCCTGGCACCGGCAGACCGGTCATCCCGAAACCACCTTCCTGGTGCATGGCGAAAGGGAGAACATGGCCGTGCTCGGCGGCTTGCTGGCCAATACCCGGGTGAAGATGCCGGAACTGCAGCAGCATTTCGAGTTGTAGCCTGGCAATCCCGAGTAAGAGCGGACTGCGGGGGGCATGATGCAAACAACTTTTAGCGAAGACAAGGTCGGAGCGGAGAGAACCGTTGACAGGGTCGTGCCGTCGATGAAGAGCAATGATTTATGGATCAGCCCATGAGTGGATCGGCGCCACCATTAAAAGTGGTTCCCGTGCTGGCCGGCGGCGGCACGCGGTTGTCTGCTCATATCGGCGCGCTCCAGGCGCTCCAGGATCTGAACCTCCGCTATCAGCATATTGTTGGCGTTTCCGGCGGCAGTATTGTCGCGGCGCTCTCCGCCTTGGGGAAAACTCCGGCGGAACTGCGGAAACTTGCCAGCGAAGAGGATTTTTCCCAATTCAAGGGGCGCTCTTTCCTCCGGTTGCTGCGCGAAGGCGGCCTTTCTTCCGGCAACGACTTTGAGCGTTGGATCGAGAAGCAAACCGATGCGGCAACCTTCAGGGATGTGCCGGGAGATCTGCATATCGTGGCGACGGATGTCCGCGCTCAGGCACCGGTGGTCTTCCATCGCGACACCACTCCGGATATGAAGGTCGCCCACGCGGTCAGATTTTCGATGGGGATACCGCTCATTTTCACCTTCAAGGCGTATGAGGGCAAGCTGCTGGTTGATGGCAGCATTCTCGCTGAAGATGCCTTGCGCTGGGACTGGGCACAGGACGGCTCGACCGCAATTTTCATCCGCATGCGGTCCTGCTCGGGTGAAAGTTCCCCGCTCGAGGGGAGGATCTTCCCGCTCCCCGGTTACCTGCGCCTGCTGATGCGCACCTTCATGACCTCGATCTCCCGGGAATACGTGCGGGATGCCTACTGGGCCAAAACCCTGATTGTCGAGACCGGCAAAATAACCCCGCTAGAATTTAATCTCAGTCGGTCCCAGAAGGATCTCCTCTACCAGGCGGGGTATGAGCAGACGATGAAATATCTGCCGCCCAAACTCGGGAGCCTTGCTCCTCCTCTTGCCGCATCAAGCTGAACTGCACGCCGGAAGGAATCTGTTGGACCGCTTTCTCTCCCCCCCGCCCAGGCGGAACTGCGCGAAGCCATTCTTGATGCCGGCGGCAACGAGGTCTTCTGCCTCGGCCGCACCGATGGCGACCGGCGCGTGGCCGCGGTCGAGGTCCTGGCACGCGGTCACGCCAGCGCCGTGCCGGCCATCCTCCAGCGCTGCCGCCCGGGGGACGTGGTGATTCACAACCACCCCTCCGGCGACCTCACCCCCTCCGACGCCGACCTGGAGATCGCCTCCCGGCTCGGCAACATGGGAACCGGCTGCTACATCGTCGACAATGCCGTGACCCGGCTCTACCGGGTAGTGGAAGCACTGACACCCCCGGCCCGCCGGACGGTCGAGGCCGGCGAAGTGGCCGCCCTGCTCGCCCCCGGCGGCCAGGTCAGTGCCGCGCTCCCCGGTTTCGAGGAGCGTCCCGAGCAGCTGCGCATGGCCTTTGCCGTGCTCGAGGCGTTCAACCGCGACCGCATCGCCCTGGTCGAGGCCGGCACCGGCACCGGCAAGAGTCTGGCCTACCTGGTACCGGCCCTGCTCTGGGCGCTGGCCAACGAGGAGCGGGTGGTGGTCTCGACCAACACCATCAACCTGCAGGAGCAGCTGATCCGCAAGGACCTCCCCTTTCTGCAGCGGGCCAGCGGCCTGGAGTTCCGCGTCGAACTGGTCAAGGGCCGGAGCAACTACCTGTGCCGCCGGCGCCTGGAAGGGGCCTCCAATGAGCCCGGCCTGTTCGACGCCGGCCAGGCTGGCGAACTGGTCAACCTGCGCGCCTGGGCGGCGCAGACCGCGGATGGCTCGCGCGAGGAGTTGCCGGTCCCGCCCAGCGACCAGCTTTGGGACGAGGTCTGCTGCGAAGCCGACCAGTGCGCCCGCGCCCAGTGCCGGCACTTCAACGGCTGCTTCTTTCACCAGGCGCGGCGCCGGGCCGCCCAGGCCGACGTGCTGGTGGTCAATCACGCCCTGCTGCTGGCCGACCTCGCCCTGCGCCGGCAGACCGACAACTACACCGCCGCCGCCGTGCTTCCCCCCTTCGACCGCTTGATCCTCGACGAGGCCCATCACCTCGAAGCGGTGGCGACCCGCTACTTCAGCACCCAGGTGACGCGCTTTGCCTTCGCCAGGGCCCTCAACCGCCTGCGCCACCCGCGCAAGCCGCAGCACGGTCTGCTCCCCCGCCTGCTCGCCGTGCTCGCCCGCGACCTTCCCGACCGCGAGGACAGCCTGTTCCGCGACCTGCACGGCCGGATTGAAGGGCTGCTCGGCAGCGCCCAGGGGCTGTTGGAGCGCTCGGCAGCCGAGCTTGAAGAGATCGGTGCGGGGCTCGCCGCCATCGACGGCAAGCCTTTTCCTCCCGGCCATGAGGAGTTGCGTCAGCGGGTCACGCCGAATTTTACCGGCGCGGATAGCTGGCCGGAGCTGGCCCAGCGGGTGCGCAACCTGGCCACCGACAGCGAACGGCTCGGCGAACAGCTCGAAGCGCTGCTGCGCACCCTGGCGACCCTTCCCGAGCCGGCCGTTGAGAACGTGCGTTCGGTGGCCACCGACCTGGGGGGGATCGTGTTCCGCCTGCAGGCCCTTGGCGGGCAGCTGCGCGCCTTCGTCGCCGCCGAGGACAGTGCCTGCGCCTGGTTCGAGGCGGTCCGTGGCCGGGTCGGCCGCGGCGACGGCGTGATCGTCCGGCTGTGCACCGCACCGCTGGCAGTGGCCCCGCTGCTGCGCGACCACCTGTTCGAGCGCCTGCGCACCGTGGTCCTGACCAGCGCCACCCTGACCGTGGCCGGCACCTTCCGCTACCTGCGCAGCCGCATCGGCCTGCTCGATGCCGAAGCCGGCCGGCTGGCCGAACTGCTGCTCGCCTCGCCCTTCGACTACGCCAGCCAGGCGCTGGTCGCCGTCCCCACCGACATTCCCGAACCGGGCAAGGCCGGCTACGCCGAAGCCGTGCGCGACCTGACCGAACGCGCCGTGCTCTGTGCCGACGGCCGCAGTTTCGTGCTGTTTACCGCCTACTCTCTGCTCAAGCGCGTGCACGCCGAACTGGCGCCGCTGCTGGCCGCCCGCGGCTACCAGGTGCTGCGCCAGGGGGAGGCCGCCCGTCACCGCCTGCTCGAGCAGTTCTGCCAGGACCCGACCAGCGTGCTCTTCGCCACCGATTCCTTCTGGGAGGGGGTCGACGTGCCGGGCAGGGCCCTGGAGCAGGTGATCATCGCCCGCCTGCCGTTCAAGGTGCCGACCGAGCCGGTGCTGGAGGCGCGCGCCGAGGCGATCGAGGCGGCCGGCGGCGACCCGTTCATCGACTACACCGTGCCGCAGGCGGTGATCCGTTTTCGCCAGGGGTTCGGTCGCCTGATCCGCAACCGCACCGACCGCGGCGTGGTCCTGATCCTCGACAGCCGCGTGGTGCGGCGCGGCTACGGCCGCATGTTCCTGGCCTCTCTCCCCGACGTGCCGGTAACGACCCTGCCGGCCATGGAACTGCTCAAGCACATGCAGGAGTTTTTCCAGAAAAAGGGCTGAGGGGCCGCAGCAGGTTGTTGACAATCGTGACGACGGTGTGCTAACTCACTTGTCACCCTTGCATTAGAAACGAAACCGCCATGGACCAGTTCACGATCGACATCCCTGCCAGCAACGCCGCCCGAGCTAACAGCGCGGCCGCCGCGGCGGCCGCCACCCGTGCCTCTGTCCATGGCTCCGGCGCCTGAACGGCGCATTCGCATTGCGAAACCAAGGCCATGGGCAGCTGCTCATGGCCTTTTTCATTATTTCAGCAGCAAAGTAACTTTGACGCGGAGACGCGGAGACGCAGAGGAAAAGCAATTCCTCAACCACAGATAAACGCGGAAAAGGCAGATCAATCAAAAATCGAGAGCTGAGTCTATTGAAGGTGTGTCCGATCAGAATTTATCCGCCATGACCTGTGGCAACTGTCTTTTGCTTTTTAAGAGGTCCTCTGCGTCTCAGCGCCTCTGCGTCAGAAGGTTTTTCCATCAATATTTGAAGAAAGGCTAAACACATGCGCAACGACATCGTGCACATCGGGGCGGGCGAGCTGACCTACGAGATCCGGGCAATCGTCGACATCGCCGACAAGCTCAAGGCCCTCGGCCTGAAGACCAACATGGAGAATATCGGCGATCCGGTGGCCAAAGGGGAGATCATCCCCGGCTGGATGAAGCAGATCGTCGCCGAACTGGTTCAGCAGGACGCCTCTTACGGCTACTGCCCGACCCGCGGCGTGCTGGAGACCCGCCAGTTTCTGGCGGAGTTGACCAACCGGCGCGGCAAGGCGCAGATCGGGCCCGACGACATCCTGTTCTTCAACGGCCTGGGCGACGCCATCCAGAAGGTCTACGGCTTCCTGCGCCGCGAGGCGCGGGTCATCGGCCCGTCGCCGACCTACTCCACCCATTCCTCGGCCGAGGCTGCCCACGCGGGCCAAAAACCGGTCTCCTACCGGCTCGACCCGGACAATAACTGGTACCCCGACATGGACGACCTGCGCCTGTCGGTGCAGTACAACCCGACCATTTCGGGGATCCTGATCATCAATCCCGACAACCCGACCGGCAGCGTCTACCCCGAGCGGATTCTGCGCGAGATCATCGCCATCGCCAGGGAATACGACCTGTTCATCATCGCCGACGAGATCTATCACAATATCATCTACAACGGCGAGTCGACCAAGCCGATCTCCGACCTGATCGGCGACGTCCCGGCCATCGCCATGAAGGGGATCAGCAAGGAGGCGCCGTGGCCCGGCGCCCGCTGCGGCTGGATCGAGGTCTACAACGCCGGCAGGGATCCGATCTTCAAGCAGTACGTGGCCAGCATTCTCAACTCGAAGATGGTCGAGGTCTGCTCCACTACCCTGCCGCAGATGGCGATCCCGGCGCTGCTCAGCCACCCCGAGTACCCGCACTACCTGGAAGAGCGCAAGAGCCGTTACGAGCGCTGTTCCAACATCGCCTACAACATCCTCAAGGGGGTGCCGGGGCTGAAGGTCAACCGCACCAATGGCGCCTTCTACATGGCGGTGGCATTCGACAAGGGGCATCTTAACACCAAACAGACCCTGCCGATCGCCAACAAGGAGGTCAAGGAGTTGGTCGAGGGGCTGGTCGATTTGCCCGGCTGCTCGCTGGACAAGCGCTTCGTCTACTACCTGCTGGCCTCCACCGGGATCTGCACCGTACCGCTCTCCTCGTTCTGCACCCCGGAGCAGGGCTTCCGCATCACCCTGCTGGAGCGCGACGAGGCCGAGTTCACCAAAATCTTCGAGACGATTGCCGCCAGCGTCACGGCGTATTTGAAGTCGTAGCTGGATAGCGAGCACCAACCAGCTGTCGTACGGTGCGGATTGCCGCCAGCGGACAGATGTCCGAAGCGCAGCAAGTTTCTGTCCGCCAAGGCAAGTCGCGCCGTACGACAGCCCCCACCATTCTTCGCGCTTTTACCCCTTGCCTCCCCCGGTCACCCTTCGTATAGTAGCGCCACCCTACCCGCAGGAGAGATTCCCATGTATCAACCCGCTTTTGACCGCGATCTGGCCCGTGCCAGCATCGATACCATCCGCCTGCTCGCCGCCGACATGGTGGAAAAGGCCCAGTCCGGTCACCCCGGCACCCCCATGGAGGCGGCGCCGATCGCCTACCTGCTCTATACCCGGCACCTGCGTCACAGCCCGGCCAACCCCGAGTGGCCCGGCCGCGACCGCTTTGTCCTCTCCTGCGGCCACGCCTCGGCGCTGCTCTACAGCATGCTGCACCTGACCGGCTACGGCCTGTCGCTGGACGACCTCAAGAACTTCCGCCAGCTCGGCAGCCCGACTGCGGGCCACCCGGAATTCGGCCACGCCCCCGGCATCGAGACCACCACCGGCCCGCTGGGCCAGGGGATCGCCGTCGCCGCCGGCATGGCCATGGGCGCCCGCTTCCTGCGGCAGCGTGTCAGCAAAGAATTGTTCGACTACAACGTCTACGCCCTCTGTTCCGACGGCGACCTGATGGAAGGGGTCGCCGCCGAGGCCGCCTCCCTGGCCGGCCACCTGCGCCTGGGCAACCTGATCTGCCTCTACCTCGACAACAAGATCACCATCGAGGGGGACACGGACCTGGCCTTCACCGAGGATGTCGGCACCCGCTTTCTCAGCTACGGCTGGCAGGTGCTGCGCGTCGAGGGGGAGAACGTGGCGGAGATCGACCGCGCCATCGCCAAGGCCAAGCATTCGCCGCGTCCCTCCCTGATCATCGCCCGCTCGCACATCGGCTTCGGCGCCCCGACCAAGCAGGACAGCCACGACGCCCACGGCGCCCCCCTGGGCGCCGCCGAGCTGCAGGCGACCAAGCGCGCCTTCGGCCGCGATCCCGAAGCCAGCTTCGTCATCCCCAATGATGTCGCCGCCCACATGGGTGCGGCGAAGGCTGGCGGCGCTAAACTGGAGCAAGAGTGGCAGGCGGCCTGCAGGAAAGAGCTGGCCCAGAACCAGGCCCTGGCCGAATGGCAGCTGCTCGCCGCCGGCAAGCTCCCCGCCGGCTGGGACACCCTCCCGGAGTTCGCCCCCGGCGAGAAGCTGGCGACCCGCCAGGCCAGCGGCAAGGTGCTCAACGCCCTGGCCGACAAGCTGCCCCTGCTCCTCGGCGGCTCGGCCGACCTCGGCCCCTCCAATAACACCAACCTCAAGGACGAGGGTTCCTTCACCGCGTGCACGGTCGGCCGCAACATTCATTTCGGGGTGCGCGAGCACGCCATGGGCGCCTTCATGAACGGCTTGGCGCATACGCCGGGACTGATCCCCTTCGGCGGCACCTTCATGATCTTCGCCGACTACATGCGCCCGCCGATACGCTTGGCGGCGATGATGGGGCTTGGCACCATCTACGTGCTGACTCACGACTCCATCGGCCTCGGCGAGGACGGCCCGACCCACCAGCCGATCGAGCAGCTCCCCAATCTGCGCGCCGTGCCGAACCTGACCGTAATCCGCCCCGGCGACGCGCTTGAGACCGCCGAGGCGTGGAAAGCGGCCATCACCAACCGCCGCGGGCCGACCGCCCTGATCCTCTCCCGCCAGGCCCTGCCGACCCTCGACCGCACGGTTTTCGGTGCGGCGGACGGGGTGCAAAAGGGTGGTTACGTGCTGGCTCGAGAGGCAGGCGAGCTCAAGGCCCTGATCATCGCCAGCGGCTCGGAAGTGCCCCTGGCCCTGGCCGCGCGCGAGCAGCTGCAACAGGACGGGATCGGCGTACGCGTCGTCTCCCTGCCGTGCTGGGAACTGTTCGAGCAGCAGTCGCAGAGCTACCGCGATGACGTGCTGCCTCCGGCCTGCACCAGGCGGGTCGCCGTGGAAGCCGCCGCCACCTTCGGCTGGGAGCGCTACGTCGGCCGTTGCGGCCGGATCGTCGGCATGACCGGCTTCGGCGCCAGCGGCCCGGCCGGCAAGCTGTTCGAGCACTTCGGCTTCACCGCCGAGAATGTGGCCAGACAGGTGAGGGAATTGTTGAAAATGTAGGGGCACATGGCATGCGCACGGGGCGGACGCCGTCCGCCCCATATTAGGTTTAACCACACAAAGGCGGCCCAGACCGGGCCGCCTTCATTCATTCTGCTTTTCTCAAGACATCCAAGCGTATCCACGTTAAGCATTGCGTTTACCGTTTGGCCACCACCGCCTTCTTGCCATCGCCCGAGGTAGGCATAGCGCTCGAAGGCCGCGTCGAGCATCTTCGTCGCCAGATTCCAGCGGTTCCTTGGCCCGCAGCAGGACGATCAGCACCTCGACGCCATCGCGCTCGGCCAGGGCGACCAGGCAGCGTCCCGCCTCCGGCGTGTAGCCGGTCTTGACGCCCGCATCCCGTCGTACTTGGGCAGCAGCTTGTTGCTGTTCTCCAGCTTGAAGCGCCGCTTGCCGTCGACGGTGCGGATCTCGTAGTGGACCTTGGAGACCAGTTCGCGGAACATCGGCCGCGCCAGGGCAGCTTCGGTGAGTATCACCAGATCGTTGGCGGTGGTGTAGTGATTTTCATGGTCTGGTGACCGCGGCGATTGGTGAAATGGGTGTTCTTCATCCCCAGCTGCGCGGCGCGGTCGTTCATCATCCCGACGAAGCGCGCCTCGGTGTCCGCCGACGTGCTCGGCCAGGGCACGGGCCGCATCGTTGCCCGATTCGATCAGCATCGCCGCCAGCAGGTCCCTCACCCGGCAGCTTGTCGCCGGCCTTGAGGCGCAGACCGGTGGCCGGTGTCGGCGGCCACGGCGGGGCTGACGGTGACGGTGGCGTTGAGGTTGGCCCGCTCCAGCACCAGCAGGGCGGTCATGATCTTGGTCAGGCTGGCGGGGGGGAGTTTCTGGTCGGCCTGGTGCGACCAGACCGTGGTCCCGCCGACCCTGGTCAGGTAGGCGCGGGCCGAATTGGCGAAGGGGTCCGCCGCGTGGGCGGCAGGGGCGGCCAGCAGCAGGGCCGCTGTCAGGAGCAGGGAAACGAACCGTGACATAGCGCGCATCTTCTCACAAAAATCTCCGCTCGCCAACCCCTTTTTGCACCCCTTTTCACCCGCCCACAAGCTGTGGATATCCGCTACCACGCAGGGCGCTAATTGTAGGGGCGCGGCATGCCGTGCCCCTAAGCCTCATCCTCACCAGCTCTTTTAATTCCGCCACCATCTCCCCAACCACCGCGTACCCCCCCGCCCAGAACTCCGGGTCGGCCAGGTCGATTCTCAAGGGGCGCAGCAGTTCTTCGGGCGGGGCCGAACCGCCGGCCCGCAGCAGATCGAGGTAGCGCGGCGCGAAAGCCGCCCCCTCTTCCCGGTAGCGGCGGTAGAGCGCCAGCACCAGCAGTTCGCCGAAGACGTAGGAGAAGCAGTAGAAGCGGGCATGGATGAAATGGCTGATGTAGCTCCATCCCCAGCGATAGGCCGGAATCATCTCGACCGCGTCGCCGAACAGCCGGGCGTTCTGCTCCAGCCAGAGCCCGCACAGGTCCTCGGTGCTGAGCAGCCCATCAAAGCGCCGGGCGTGGGCGGCCTGCTCGAAGCGGGTCAGCATCGTCTGGCGGAAGGTGGTAGCGATGATCTCCTCGAGCTTGGCGCAGAGCAAGGCGATGCGTACACGCCGGTCCCCCTCCCGCTCGAGCAGGTGGCGGGTGACCAGCATCTCGCCGAAGACGCTCGCCGTTTCGGCCAGCGGCAGCGGCGGATGGTAGTGATAGAGATTCTGCCCGCCGGCCAGCACGTAATGCGCGGCATGGCCAAGTTCGTGGGCCAGGGTGGTCACGTCGCGCAGGGTGCCGGTGTAGTTGAGCAGCACGTAAGGGTCGGTCCCCGGATAGAGCCCCATGCAGAAGGCCCCGCCGCTCTTTCCCGGGCGTGGCAGCAGGTCGATCCGGCCGGCCTGCGGCAGCCCGGTCACCGTCGCCGCCAACTCCGGATGGAAGCCGGCATAGGCCTCTCGCACCAAGGACCACCCCTCGGCAAAAGAGAACCGGCGCTCCGCACCGGCAAGCGGCGCATACAGGTCGGTGTTCCTGAGCACCGTATAACCGAGCAGCCGGCGCTTGATGGCGAAGTATTCGCGGGCCAGCCCGTAGTGGGCCTCGCTGACCGCCAGCATCTGCTCGACCATCTCCGGAGCAGTCTCGCTGCTCAGACAAGTCGGCGTCATCCGGTCCGGATAACCGCGCAGCTCCACCTCCTTGCCGTGATCAAGGATCAGATTGTTGAAGCAGGCGGTCAGAACCAGCGCCTGCTCCCCGTGGGTCTCGAGGTAGGTCGCAAACGACCGCTCCCGCACTTCGCGTTCCGGGTGATAGAGCAGCGCCAGCAATTCCTCGCCGGCCACCTCGCGCTCGGCCTCTTCCCCCGGCATGCGGAAGCGGAAACGCAGGCTGGCGCTCAACTCGTCGAACAACTGGACGAAGGCCTCTTTGCCGGTCAGATCCTTGCGCTTGAGCGCCTGCTCCACCTCTTCGCTCAGGGTGTAGGGGGCATGGGCGCGCAAAATATCCAGGTGGTGCCCGTAGGGGGCCACCTCCGGGGTGACGCGCAGCCGGGCGAAGACATCATCCGGCAGGCGCAGCAGCTCCAGCTCGAAGAACAGGAGCGTCTCGGCGATTTCCTGCCACGCCTCGCGCACCCCGGCGAGCAGGCGCAGGTGCCGCGGATCATTGCCGTCGCCGGCAAAGAGCAGCTGGGCGTAGAGGGAGGGGCGCAGGGCTAGCAACTGCAGGGCGGCGTAGCGCTCCAGCGCCGCCGCCAGTTCAGCCGAGGCCAGATCCGGGACAGCTATCTGCCCGCGATACCTCGTGCGAAACGCCTCGGCTTCAGCCTGCGCCGCGTCCAGATCGCGCCGCAGCGCCGGATCTTCGACGGAAGCGTACAGCGTGGATAAATCCCAGCGGAGTTGCTCTGGTTCAATCATGGGAATGTCCTTGCACACGAGGTAAAGTAGCAAAATACCACAACACCCTGGGGAAAACCCAGATTTGACGCAGAGCCGCGGAGGCGCAGAGAAATAATTCGGTTCTTGCCCGATCCGGTTTGATCCGCCTTGATCAGCGGCCAATTGATTTTGCATCAAAGCCTGGCGATTTTCTCCGCGGCTCCGCGTCAAATTAAAGTTGCCCTTGTAAACCGCCAGGCTCACCACCCGTCTATAGGCACAACCCAATCGGAAACGGGAATTGCCGTGACCCCAGCCGACGCTGCACTGATTGACACTCCGATTCCCGGGGGCTACTCTCGGCGGATGGACAACTCGCAGGAACTGTTGCTGCTCGAGCGCATCCGCGCCGGCGATCAGGCCGGGTTCGAGACACTGATGCGCCAGCATGCCCCGAAGGTGGTCGGCCTGGCCACGCGCCTGATCGGCGACCGCAGCGAAGCCGAGGACCTCGCCCAGGAGGCGTTCCTGCGCCTGCACCGCGCTCTGCCCGGCTTCCGCGGCGACAGCAGCATCGGCACCTGGCTCTACCGGACCACCACCCGCCTGGCCATCGATCACCTGCGCCGCGAACGGATCAAGCGCAACCTGTTCTTTTTTCGCCGGAACGAAGAGGATCCCGACCCGCTGGACACGGTTCCCGACCCGCGCAGCAACCCCGGCCGCGACCTGCACACCAAACAGGCCATGGCCGGCCTGCGCCAGGCGATGGAGAAACTCAGCGCCCGCCAGCGGGCGGTCTTCGTCCTGCGCCATCACGAGGGCTTGCCGCTGCAGGAGATCGCCACCCTGCTCGGGTTGGAGACCGGGACGGTCAAGGTCCACCTGCACCGCGCCGTCACCACCCTGCGCACGGAACTTGCCGACGTCTACGAGGATGTGCCATGAAACCTGACTGCCTGAACGAACCTGATCTGATTCTACTCCACTACGGCGAAGCCCCGGACGGGACGACCCCGGAGGCGGCCGCCGCCCACCTGGCCGCCTGTGGCAGCTGCCGACTGCGCAGCACCCAGCTGGCCGCAGAGCTGGCGCGCATCCCGGCGGCCACCGATGCCGACCCGGCCGCCGCCACCCGCATTGCCGCCCGGGTGAGCGAACGCCTCGACCGAAGGTTCCGCTGGCTGCCCCTGGCCGGCGCCGCCACAGCCAGTGCCATCGCCCTGGCCATGGCCATCGTGGTTTTTCTGCCTGGCAACCAGTCCCCAGCCCCCAGCCCCCAGCCCCTGGCTGCCAGCCCCCTGCTCATCGCTTCGCTGGATCTGGAAGATGAGATGCCTGACATCGATTTCCTCGAGGACCTCGAATTGATCAGGAATCTGGAACTGCTGCAGCAGCTTGAAGGAGGCTGACATGCCTGGCAAATGCTTTGCACTGACCTGCGTCTTCGCCCTCACTGCCTGCCTGGTCGCCGGCCCGGCCTTCGCCGGCAAGGGGCGCGGCACCCCGCCCGCCGGCAACGGCGACCTGCAGCAATGGTGGCAGACCCTGCCGCAGGGCGAGCGCCAGATGCTGCGCGACCGCTACGAAATCATCCAGAGCCTGCCGCCGGAAAAACAGGAGCGCCTGCGCCAGCGCTGGCAGAATTACCGCGAACTGCCGCCGGAGGAACGCCAGCAGATGCGCAGCAAGTTCCAGCGCTGGCAGGACATGGCTCCGGGCGAGCGGGACCGCCTGCGCGGCACTTACCGCAAACTCAAGGATCTGCCGCCGGAAAAGCAGGAGCGCCTGAAGCAGGAATTGCACGCCCTGCGCGACCTGCCGCCGGCGGAACGCGAAGCCCGTCGCCAGGAGCTCCACCGTCGCTACTTCCCCGACGCCTCGTCCCGCTAACGGCAAAGAAATCATTCAACGCTTCAACAAATCGGGGCGCCCACCAGGGCGCCCCGCTTGTTCTCCTCAACGGTTTCTATCTCAACTCAATATTTCTCCAACATCTTCATATACACCTCTTTGGGAACCCCCCAGCGCTTGAAGTACTTGGCCCGCTCGGACACCCGCTCGCGCTCCAGCGTGGCAGGGTCAGTTGCGTGCTGCACCGGCAACCTTGCCTGGAACGAAAGGTTGAGCATCTCGTAGAAGGTCTCGCCACTCTGGCGCTGTAGCAGATACTTGGGAGCAGCGTACTCGATGATCGGGTGGTTGTCGCTGTTGAGCTCCAGGTCCGCAGCGACAAAACGCTCCACGGCTGCACTATCAAGGTAGAAAAATCCCAGAAACTCCGGCAGCGAGCGAATGTCCAGCTTTTGCAGAATGTTGGCATAGGCCGGGGTCTTGACCAGCGTCTCGACCGACGGCCAGTCAAGTTGCAGCGGCTGCCGGGACGCGATCACGATCGCGTCCGAATAGACCACCCAGACATTGACATAGCGGTAACTGGCCTGAACGGTTTTGAGCAGGGTCTGAAAATGCTCTTTTTCCATCTGGTAATAGGGGAGCCACTGGCAAAAGACCCCGTCGGGGCGCAACCGCTGCTGCGAGGCCTGGAAAAAATCCTCGGTAAAAAGGTTGGCGTTGCCGGTCTGCCAGGGGTGGGAAGGTTCGGAAATGATGATATCGTAGAGCCTCGGCATCGCCGCCAGCCAGGTGCGCCCATCCAGGAGTCGCAACTGCACCCGCGGAGAGGCAAGGACCCCGCCGTTGGCCTCGTCAAAATAGCGGGAGGCTTCCGCAACCGCCGCGGAGATCTCGATACAGTCGATGTTGGTCTTGGGGCTGGCGTGGATCCCCTCGAGAGTCATCCCCGTACCAAGACCGATGACCAGGGCCTGATCCGCGTTGGGCCGGTAGAGCAACGGCAGAAGCCCCAGAAACGACTGGGTATAATTGTCGCTCTGGCCGGTCTTCAGGTAGCCCCCATCGGTTTTGCCGTTGACCCGCAGGAAGCGCCCCCGGGGGCTCTCCAGCACCGCAACCGTATCCGATGGCCCCTCGCGATAATAAAGCAGTTGATTTTCCTCCACGAAGGTTTTGACCCCTTTGACCATTCGCGACAGGGGATCACCATAAACATAAACCCCCGCGTTCATCTCCAGCGGCTGCCAGCTCTTGAGCAGGACGGGCCCGGCCAGCGCCGCGACCACCAGCACCCCCATCAACGCCACCCGGCGCCACTGCGGCCATTGGGACAGGAAGGCGGCCAGTCCGGCGGCCACCAGCAGATTCAAGCCGGCGCCGAATAACAAGGTCCGTTCGATCCCCACCAGCGGGATCAGGAAAAAACCGGCGGCGAATGAGCCGAGGATGCAACCGACGGTATTTACCGCGTAGGCATCGGCGATGGTCTTGCCGATGCGGAATTGCCGCTGCCCCATGAACATCCTGGCAACCAGGGGGAAAAGCATGCCGCTGCCAAAAGCCGGAATGAACATGATGCCGAAACACACCGCGAATTCCAGCAGCATGATCGTTCGCCACGGGGTGTCGGTCCGGAAATAGCTGAGGAAAAACTCCGGCAACTGGCCGATGGCCATGGTCGAGACAAACACGGCAATCCCGACAATGACCTGCATGATGACAAAAGCGCGCAGCAGGTTGCTGATCCGGTCGACCCGGCGCCCCATGACCACGCTGCCGGCAGCCAGGCCAACCAGGTAGGTGGTGAGCATGGTGGCAAAGGCGAAGACCGAGCTACCGAAGACCAGCACCAGCGCCCGGCTCCAGGCCACTTCATAAACCAGCCCCAGAAAGCCGGTCAGGGCAAAGGCCAGGAATGCCGCCTTGGCCTGGGCGACCGGCACCTGTGCCAGCGGCGGCGCGGCCATTGCCTGCGCACTTCCGGGCGGGGCTTTACCTGCTACCCAGCCCTGTCTGCCCCAGTAGAGGCTTAAGGCCCCGACCGCGATATTCAACAGTGCTGCGACCCAGATGGTCATCTGCAGGCCAACGGCCGGTATCAGGAAGAAGGCGCTGAGAAAACTGCCGGCGGCGGCCCCCAGGGTGTTGCAGGCGAAAACCAGACCAAAATCCTTGCCCACATGGTCGGGAGACCTGGTCAACACCTCGCTCACCACCGGCACCGTTGCGCCCATCAGAATGGTCGGCGGCAACAGGATCACGGCGGCAATCGCAATCCGCACGACGCTCAACAGCGCCGGCGATTCATACACCAGGGGGAAGAGCACCTGGTGGAGTTGCTGGGCACCGGCCAGGAACAGATGGAACAACGCCGCATAACCGCCGATGCCAATTTCCAGCCATCCGTAAATAACCAGGGGAGCGCGGATCCGCTCCCCGAATTTCCCGGCCAGAAAACTACCCAGGGCCAACCCGAGGAAAAACACCCCGAGCACGGTGGCAATCGCGTGCGTGGTACTGCCGAACACCAGGACGGCAAGCCGGCCCCAGACCACTTGATAGATCAGGCCGCAGGCCCCGGACAGGGTAAACAGGCCGACCATCAACCAGTAGCAGCGGCCGCGGGGAGAGGCAACCCGTTCCTGCAACCGCGCAGGCCGCGAGGCGGGCGGAGGCCCCGATGGCTTGCCAGCGGTCGCTGGCGGCTTTTTCCTGCGCATGGATCCCTCGTCAACAAGCGGTAGATTGTTTCCCTACGAAAGCGGGGCGTCCCCACCGGGCGCCCCGCTCATTTATCATTTCGATCCTGCCGGGCGCATGCCGGTTGCCCTACGCCTCACCCCTCACTCCTCACTCCTCACGGCCCCTACTGCATTTCATAGATCAGCAGCGCGGTGTTGCCGTAGTTGACCTTGCCCCAGGCGCCCCGCGAGTACATGACCAGCATGACGATCTCCGCGGCGCCGTCGTTGTCGGCGTCGGCCATGCGGAAGTCGCCCAGGTACCCCCCCTGCGGCTTGGTGCGCCAGCGCTCGACCAGCGAGTAGCCGTCGTAGGTCACCGCCTTGAGGTGGCTGCTGTTGAACTGGCGGAAAGCGTTGAAGGTGCGGTTCCCCTCGTTGACCGGCACCAGCACCGTGCCATCCGGCCCTGGCTCGATCCGTGGCGGAATAAAGGCATAACGGGTCATCGCCCCTTGCGACCCATCCGGGCGCTCGAAGGAGACTTCCGAGCCGCCGAAGTAATCCGAGCTCTCCCACAGGGTCGCGCCGGACGTTTCGAGGAGCTGCAGCCGGTCGTTGATGTTCAGCCGCGCCAGCAACGGCCGCCCGCCATGGTCAAAGGGCTGGAAGCCGAACAGGGTCACCACCGGCGGCAGGTCGAAGGCGGTACCGTGCTGCAGGGTATCGCCGCTGCGGGTCACGCGGAAGACCGGGCCGGCCAGGTCCTGATTGAGATTCGCCAGGTCGGGGTTCAGGTTCTGGCCGAGCAGCACCGCCCCTTCGCCGGCCAGCTGGACTTTGCGCAGGAAGTAGGGGATCTCCTTGATCACCGCTTCCAACTGCCCGTTGCGCAGTTCCAGAACCTGCGACCTGACGCTGTTCATCAGCACCATCGAGAGGTACAGCTCGGCCCGGCCGTCACCGTTCAGGTCGAGAGCATCGAGACTGACGACGTCGCCGCTCTGCCCCATCGCATAGTCGGCCAACGGCTCGAACTTGCCGGCCACCACCCGCGCCATCACCACGCGGTCGCTGAAGCCGAGGGCGATCTCGTTCTTGCCATCGCCGTCGAAGTCGGCCACGTCAATGCCCACCGGCTTCCCCTCCATGCGCGGCCCGTACCAGACCCCTTCCTTGCTGTCCATCTGGCTGACGATCAACCCGCCGCGGGTGCCGCCGCCGCTGCCGGCCAGCACGCCGCCCGGGCCGGGCGGCGTGCTGCTGCCGCTGCTGAATATTTTGGTAATCCCCGAAAACATCCCCGGGGAACTGCTCCCGGCAAGCGCGCCGGCGGCAGGCGCTGCACTCTGGCTGCCGGGGGCGACGATGCTCCCCCCGGACAGGGCCACAGCCGCCGGGGTCCCGGCGGTCGCGACCGCGACTTTTCCCGTCACCTGCTCCGGGCGGTAGAAGCGCAGCGGCTGGAAGGCCTGGTCCTTGACCCCGAGCCCCTGGGCGTTGAAAACGAACACCAGCCCCGGCTCCATGTCGGGGATTGGGCGCGGCTGGTCGGGCTTGCCGGCCTGGGCGGCGGCGTAGCTCTGCCAGTGCAGCTCCGGCAGCGCCCCCTGCAACTGGGCGAAGACCCCCGCCCCGTCGCCGCTGTAGTCCCAGAACAGGGCCGGCAGTCCGGCGAAGCGCCGCGCTTCGTCGCCGGCCTTGAGTTCCCCCTTGGCACTGACCACCGCCGCGTAGGAGTAGCCGCTCTTGACCTTGGTGACGCGCAGCAGGGCGCGGGTTTCGTCGATGGAGCCGATCACCTTCTTGGTCACCGGGTGGACGACGGGGGAACCCTTGCTGATCACGGCGAAGAGGTCGCCGGCCTGCACGCCGCTCGCGGCATCGAGGTCGAGCAGCCATTCGCTCCCGGCCGGCGCCACCAGCGTCGCGGTCTTGACGCCGAGATCGCGCGCCACGTCCTCCTGGAAGCCGGCCAGAGCAGGCAGAGTAAACAGAACCGTCATGGTCAGCACCAGCACTGCGGTTTTCATCCATCCGGACCGATCATTAATCATGCAGAAACCTCGCGCGGGGGGGATTCAGAACTATCGCCGATATTAACCCAAATGCGCCTAGAAACCGAGAGGATTTTGACTGTTTCGACTCTGTGCGATTACACGTTCCGGATGATTGTCATCATCCAGCCATCGCGCCGGGTTGCCGGCAATGTAGTCGCGGATCGCCGCCAGGTCGCGATCGTTGCGGATCACGTGTTCGTAGTAGTTGCGTTGCCAGAGGGGGTGGGCGGGGGTGCGGCGAATTTTGTTGATTTTGCGGGTCGTAACCGATTTGAAATTTTGTACGACGGCACACAAAGACCCCGCCACCGTCCCATGTAGGGGCAAAGCAAGAGATTCACCTGCTTTGCCCTGATTGGTGACGGGGATGGCGGGCGGGACAGAAGCGGGCGAAGCAGATGAACCTTGCTTCGCCCCTACGCCACAACGCCGTTCATCATTCAACATTATGATCCCGTGCACATGGTTGGGCATAACGATGAATTGATCCAATGCGACCTGCCGGAAATGATTTGGCAGGTTGTCCCATGTTCGTTGCACGATTTTCCCCCAAGCATTCACCCGCATCCCCCCGTCGACGACGTCGCCGAACCAACATGCGCGATCGGCCGTGCAGATGGTGATGAAATACGCGCCGGGGCGGGTGTAGTCGAAGCCGGGCAGACGGATGGAACGGCGGGATGGGATCGGACATGGGGGCCCTCCTGGGGGTGCGGGCGAAGCAGGTGGACCTTGCTTCGCCCCTACAAATGAAAATGCATGGCAACAATGGAGGAATTGTAACAAGGATTTGGCGTGGCGCAAATACGTAGGGGCAAAACATACGTAGGGGCAAAGCATGAGATTCACCTGCTTTGCCCTGATTGGTGACGGGGATGGCGGGCAAAACCGCGGGCGATGCAGATGAACCTTGCATCGCCCCTACAACATCGGGTGCGCGTACCCGCAAAAAGAAAGGCCGGGTCTTGCGACCCGGCCTTTCGTCCTGCCTTGTGACGTGCGTTGCTTAGAACGGCACGTTGACCATCAGGTAGGTCTTGTAGGTGGCGTCCGGATCGTCGCCTAACATCATCAGCTCACCATTGTCAAGGACCTTCGTCTGTGACGGTGTTGTCGTAGAAGTCGCCATAGTCGGCATAGGAAGCGTTCAGGCTGACATCAACCTTCTCGAAGAACTTCTTGCCGATGCGGGCGCAGAGTTCGTAGCCGAGGGTCGTTGCCATCGCGATAGTTGCGCAAGATTAGTATCGACCAGTGTGCCGCTGGACGGCTTAGAGTCGGACGTGTCGTTGCGCTCGTCGTCCATCGCCATGTAGTAACCGGCGCCCCAACCAAGGGTGCATCCCCTCGGGCAGCTTGTGGTTGCCGCTGAGCACGAAGGCGAGCAGACCGAAGCCGGCCTCGGCCGCGTCGGCCTCGGCATAGCGCTCCTTGCCGTCGTTCATGACGTACGGGTCGGTCAGGAACTGCATCTGGTTTTCCTTGACGAACGCATACTGGCCTTTGAAGCCCTGCCAGTAGCCGTCGTCCTTCTTGTCGTCGTCTTCGGAGAAGTAGATGACGCGCAGGCCGATGTCGCCGTTTTCAAGCTTCATGGTGCCCTTGACGCTGGCGGCCATCCCGGTGATGTCCTGATCTTTTTTCGGTCAGCAGTCGCACTGGAATACGGTTGGAGTAATCGACTTCGCCATCCTGCACCACCACGAAACCGTTGACGGTGAAGTTGCCGCCGAACTTGGCTTCGCCATTCAGGCCGTAGAAGAAGATCGCTTGTCGTAGTCAGGGCGTTGATCGCAGTCGCAGTGCCGCGCTGTCGTTGGTGTTGTTGTCCATCCAGTAGACGCCGGCGCCGGCTTTGAAGTTGTCGTTGAACTTGTGGCCGACTTCGGCGACATAGAAGTCGAAGTCGTCCCAGTCGGAACGCGCGTTGTTGTTCCCATTGGCAAGATCGTCCGGTTAGCTCGGTGTCGTCGCTATCATCTTCGTCCCACTTCGAGTAGACCAACTTGAAGGAGGTGTCGCCCATCTTGTGGGTGACCTGGACGCCGGCCATGTCGTCGTTGGCGATGATCGACTCGAAGGCGTCGGCCACGGGGATGATCCCGAGAATGGCGGCGGTGTCGCCGAACTTCAGGTCGAGGAAGGCCTGCTTGGTCTCGACGTTGACGCCGTCGGCGCCGCCGGTCGAAGCTGTACGACTGGCCGCCCTGGCCAACGCGGCCTTGTTGTTCTCGCCCCAGGTGGTGTCGACCTCGGCGAAGTAGACCATGCCGACGTTGTCGTTCAGGGTCCAGTTGGCGCGCATGCGCAGGCGCTGGTCGATGAACTGCTGGGAATGCCGTTTTCATCCGTGGCCAGCGCTACCGGAGCTTTCTTCTCTTCGTTGTAGCCGATCGAGCGGAAGTAACCGTTCAGCTTGAACTCGGCGAAAGCCGGGGCGGCGACGGCCAGGATCAGGCCGATCGCCAAGAGAATACGCGTTGCTTTGTTCACGTTTGCCTCCTGAATATCATGGGTTGTGGGTTGCGGTGCGCGGCACTGCGCCGGGCACCCGATCAACTCGACTTACTGATAATCTCTAGGGTTGGCTCGGAGCGTTGAACTCGTAGCCGCAGGCCGGGCACTTCACCCGGACATTATCCTTGCCCCCGGTCGCCGCACAGGCCGCCAGGGAGAGGGCCAACACGCCCACCATCAGCAAGGAAACCAGCTTCTTCATCCATGCACCTCCTTTCCTGATATTTTGCTGCCGAACAGCAATCCGCGGCCGCCGGGCCGTGCGGAAAAATCAAAATTTCGTTCTATTTAGTTCGCAATAATGGTGCCAACCCCCGCCGCCCGCCCGATCATGGCGGAATCTCCCTGTAATTCCAAGCTGTTCCGGCCGGCATCCGCCCGGCGCGCCCCATCGGGGCCGCCGGACTTTTTAATCTTTGTTGCATTCGCGCCACAACAGTGTGGCAGATTGGCAACGCCCGACTGTGCAAATGCACACTGTCAAACCTACGTAGGGGCGGGGTCTCCCCGCCCGGGCGCGGCAACCGCGCCCCTACAATACCCCTTCGACGATCTTCTTCAGCTCCGCCGCCGGCAGGATCGTCGCCGCGGCACCGTTGTCGTAGCGCACCTTCTGCTCCCGGTCGACCACCAACAGGCGCGGGATCAGGTAGATGCTGTATCCCCGGTAGGCCTGCAGGTCGTCGATCAGCGCGTAGTGCTGCTTCGGCAGGCGTTTCCCCTCGAGATAGCGCGCGATCATCTCCGGGGTGTCCTGCAGGAACACCTCGAGCAGGACCACGTCCTTCTCCCCGAGAAACTCGCCGATGGCGGCCAGTTCCCGTGACAGCTGCGCGCATGAGGGGCACCAGGTGGTCGCCAGCTTGAGCAGCACCACCTTCCCCTTGAAATCGGCCAGGCTGACGCTCTTGCCATCCGGCGTCTGCAGCGTGAATCCGGGGGCCGGCTTGCCGACCTCCACCGCCCCGGCGAACGTCGGCACGCTCAGCAGGAGCAGCAGGATGAAAAAGAGCGGAAAAGACGTGCGCATGATTTTTATAACACCGTGCTAAATTTATTTGGCGACGCTTCAAATGTCAATGGAAAACTGTGCAAATGCACACTAAGACCTGGTTTCTTTGGGAAAATTAATTTTCAAACGATTTTATAACTTTTGCGTCGTCGCGGGCGCAATGAATTGCGCCCCTACAAATCCGGGCAAGGCATGCCTTGCCCCTACACCACCACAATATTCCCGGAACGCGTAGGGGCGACCCGCCGGGTCGCCCGCGGGCGAGGCACCGCCTCGCCCCTACGAAACATCAAATCTTGCGATGTGGGGGCGGGGTCTCCTCGCCCAGGGCGCGGCAACTGCGCCCCTACAAATCACGGGAACAAGGATCCCCCGCCTCGCACAACTCGGTCAACACCCCTCCGCTGGCCTTGGGGTGGAGAAAGGCGATGCGGCTGTGGTGGGCGCCGAGGCGCGGGCTCTCGTCAATCAGCCGCACTCCCTGCCCCTTCAGGCTCGCCAGCCGCCCCTCCAGGCCGTCGACCTGGTAGGCAAGGTGGTGGATGCCGGGACCGTTCTTCTCCAGGAACTTCGCCACCGGCGAATCGGCGGCCGTCGGCTCGAGCAATTCGATGCGGCTCTCGCCGATCACCAGAAAGGCCACCTTGACCTTCTGCTCTTCGACCACTTCCGTCCCCTCGAACTCGAGGCCGAGGACGTCGGTATAGAACGGCAGGGCCTCGTCGATGCTGGTCACGGCGATACCGATATGGCTGATCTTCTTGGGCATGAGGGTAGACACCTTTCGTTAACATCGTGTGACGATGTGGTTAATTTCTGCGTAGGGGCGGGGTTTCCCCGCCCTGGGCACGGTAACCGCGCCCCTACATCAATGCAACAGGCCGGTACGCGTAGGGGCGCGATTGATCGCGCCCGGGTTCGGTTGACCGGTATTCATTCGGGCGCAATGAATTGCGCCCCTGCCGATCATGACCCCTCCGCCTCACTCCGCTCGGCACCTCCCCTGTTGCACAGGGGAGGCTAGTCCCCCCTGTGCAACAGGGGGGATGTCGCGCCTGGCGCGGCAGGGGGGTCAATTCCCTCTCCGGAACACCTCCAAAAGTCTTCTCGCCGCTGCACCGGGCGTGGTGACCCCGGTGGCGACGCTCTCCTGCAGTTGCGGGAGCAGGGCCTCGACCTTGGGGTGGCGCAGGAAGGTCACCTTGAGGTCATCCATCAGCAGCGTCCACATCCAGTCGCTGTTCTGCAGGGCGCGCTTTTGCACGAACTCGCCGCTCTGCTGCATGGCGGCACGAAACGCCTCGATGGTCGCCCACACTTCCGTCACCCCTTCGCGCTGCAGGGCGCTGCATAGCAGCACCGGCACCTGCCAGTGCGGACTCTTCGGGGCCAGCATGTGCAGGGCGTTGACGCACTGCTGGCGGGCCAGGTCGGCGCGCGGGCGGTTGTCGCCTTCGGCCTTGTTGACCACGATGGCGTCGGCGATCTCCATGACCCCGCGCTTGATCCCCTGCAGTTCGTCACCGGCGTTGGGAAGCTGCAGCAGCAGGAAAAAATCGACCATGGAGGCGACGGTGATCTCCGATTGGCCGACGCCGACGGTCTCGACGATGATCACCTCAAAGCCGGCCGCCTCGCAGATCAGCATGGTCTCGCGGGTCTTGCGCGCCACCCCGCCGAGGGTGTCGCCGGCCGGCGAGGGGCGGATGAAGGCGCGCTCGTCGCGGGAGAGCTCCTCCATGCGGGTCTTATCACCCAAGATACTGCCGCCGGAGCGCTGCGACGAGGGGTCGACGGCCAGCACCGCGACCTTGCGGCCAAGGGCGGTCAGCTGCAGGCCGAAAGCCTCGATGAAGGTGCTCTTCCCCGCCCCGGGCACCCCGGAGATGCCGATGCGGATGGCCTTGCCGGTGTCGGGGAGCAGCTCGTCGAGGAGGGTGGTGGCGGCCAGGGAATGGTCGAGGTTGCGGCTTTCGACCAGGGTGATCGCCTTGGCCAGGGCGCGGATGTTGCCGGCACGCACGCCGGCGGCGAGTTCGGTCAGCTTGATCATGGAGAGTTGCTATATTGTCCGTTCCCCCCTGCAGTTGCAGGGGGGATGGTGAGCGCAGCGAACCAGGGGGGTCAAGCAGCCCCCCGCCCTTCGGGCACCCCCCCTGTTTAACAGGAGGGGACAATCAATATAAAAATCGTTACCGCCGCTTTTCCTCGATGGCATCCAGCGTCTGGGTGGCGGAGGTCACGATCGGGGTGCCGGGGCCGAAAATCCGCGCGGCGCCGGCCTGATGCAGGGCGTCGTAGTCCTGGCGCGGGATGACGCCGCCGCAGACGATGACGATCTCCTCGGCGCCGAGGTGCCTGAGTTCGGCGGCGAGCTGCGGCACCAGGGTCTTGTGCCCGGCGGCGAGGCTGGAGACGCCGACCACGTGGACGTCGTTTTCCACCGCCATCTTCGCGGCTTCCTCGGGGGTCTGGAAGAGCGGGCCGACGTCGACGTCGAAGCCGGCATCGGCATAGGCGGTGGCCACCACCTTGGCGCCGCGGTCGTGGCCGTCCTGCCCCATCTTGGCCACCAGGATGCGCGGCCGGCGCCCTTCGCGGGCGGCGAAGGCGGCGATGCGCTGCTTGAGCTCGCTGAAATCCTTGTCGCTTTCGACCACGGCCCCGTAGGCTCCCGACACCAGCTTGATATCCGCCTTGTGGCGGCCGAAGACCTTCTCCATGGCGTCGGAGATCTCGCCGACGCTGGCGCGCAGGCGGGCGGCGGCGACGCACAGCCCGAGAAGGTTCTGCTCCTCATTCTGGCACGCCGCGGTGATGCCGGCAAGGGCCCGCTGGCAGGCGGCCTCGTCGCGGCTGGCGCGCATCTTCTCGAGGCGGGCGATCTGCCCCTTGCGCACTGCGGTATTGTCGACATCAAGGACTTCGATGGGAGCCTCTTCCTTGAGGCGATACTTGTTGACGCCGACGATCACGTCGCGCCCGGAATCGATGGCGGCCTGCTTGCGCGCCGCCGACTCCTCGATGCGCAGCTTGGGCATCCCCGACTCGATCGCCTTGGTCATGCCGCCGAGCCCCTCGACCTCATCGATGATCTTGCGCGCTTCGGCCACCAGGGCGGCGGTCAGCGACTCGACGTAGTAGGAGCCGGCCAGCGGATCGACCACCTTGCAGATGCCGGTCTCCTCCTGGATCACCAGCTGGGTGTTGCGGGCGATGCGCGCCGAGTGGTCGGTGGGCAGGGCGATCGCCTCGTCCAGCGCGTTGGTGTGCAGCGACTGGGTGCCGCCGAGCACCGCGGCCAGCGCCTCGATGGTGGTGCGGATCACGTTGTTGTAGGGGTCCTGCTCGGTGAGACTCCATCCCGAGGTCTGGCAGTGGGTGCGCAGGGCCAGCGACTTGACGCTCTTCGGCCTGAAGCGCTGCATCAGCTCCGCCCAGAGCAGGCGCGCGGCACGCAGCTTGGCGGCCTCCATGAAGAAGTTCATGCCGATGCCGAAGAAGAACGACAGGCGCGGGGCGAAGGCATCGACATCGAGGCCGCGGGCGCTGGCGGTCTTGACGTACTCGAGGCCGTCGGCCAGGGTGAAAGCCAGCTCCAGGGCATTGTTGGCCCCGGCTTCCTGGATGTGGTAGCCGGAGATCGAGATCGAGTTGAAGCGCGGCATGTACTGGCTGGTGTACTCGATGATGTCGGCGATGATGCGCATCGACGGCGCCGGCGGGTAGATGTAGGTGTTGCGGACCATGAACTCCTTGAGGATGTCGTTCTGGATGGTCCCGGCCAACTGCGCCTGCGGCACCCCCTGCTCCTCGGCGGCGACGATGTAGTTGGCCATGATCGGCAGCACCGCACCGTTCATGGTCATCGACACCGAGACCTGGTCGAGGGGGATGTCGCTAAAAAGGATTTTCATGTCCTCGACCGAGTCGATGGCCACGCCGGCCTTGCCGACGTCACCAACCACGCGCGGGTGGTCGGAGTCGTAGCCGCGGTGGGTGGCCAGGTCGAAGGCCACCGACAGCCCCTGCTGCCCGGCGGCCAGGTTGCGCTTGTAGAAGGCGTTGGATTCCTCGGCGGTGGAGAAGCCGGCATACTGGCGCACTGTCCACGGCCGGCCGGCGTACATGGTCGCCATCGGCCCGCGGGTGAAGGGGGGCAACCCCGGCAGGGTGCCGAGGGTTTCAAGGTTCTCAAGGTCGGCGGCGGTGTAGAGCGGCTTGACCGTGATCCCCTCGGGGGTTTGCCAGTTGAGACGCTCCAGGCTGTCGCCCTTGCACTCCTTCTGCGCCGCCGCTTGCCATTCGGGCAGGGTGGGTTTCTTGAAAGTGGACATGGAATAAGGTTCCTTTCAGAAAATCTAATTTAACGCGAAGACGCAAAGGAAAAATCAAGACGCAAAGAAAACCAAAAAAATTCTGCCTTAAACAACAGAAAACTTCTCAGATTTTCCTCTGCGCCTTGCTTCTTTTCTTTGTTTTCCCCTTTGCGTTTAAACCATTCAGCGGGTGACGACGGCCAGGACCTGGACGGCGGTGCCTTCGCAGGCGAGGAGGCGATGCTTGAGGGAGGCATCGAAGTAGACGGCGTCGCCCTCCTCGAGGACGATGCGCTCTTCTTCGAGGATCACCTCGGCCCGGCCCTGCAGGATCAGCAGGAACTCCTCGCCATCGTGGTTGTACAGCTCTTCCTCCTTGGCCCGCTCGGTGACAGTCAGCACGAACGGCTCCATCTTCTTGTTGCGCTTGCGGAAGGAGAGGGCTTCATAGGTATAGCCGTGGCCGGTGCCGGCCTTGGAGATGACCCGGCTGACCACCCGCCGCTCCCCTTTGCGGACCACCTCGTAGCGACGCTCGGCTTCCTCTTCTTCGAAGAAGATGCCGATCTTGACGTCGAAAAAATTGGCCAGCTTGGAGAGGGTGGCGATGGGGGGCGAGACGTTATTGTTCTCAATCTGTGAGATCAGCGCCGGCGAGAAGCCGGTTTCGCGCGCCACATCCTGTAGCGTCAGTTTGCGCGCCTTGCGTAATTTCTTGATTTTACTGCCGATATTGAAGTCCATCGCAGGCATCCCGAACAGGAATAAAAAGAGGTTTTACAAAGTGCCAGATTTAGCGGAAACCCCTGGAAATGTCAACAAAATTATTTATTTAGGGTAAAAGTCCTTTAGCTTCACTGAAGAGCGCAATGGAAATGCCAGTCTAAAATCGACAGCTTCAGAAAAATCAAGGATTCCAGCAGGTTTCGCCGAATATTCCGGAACGGTTTAAAATCAGATATGATAATTTTTAAAATGGTGATCTGCCCTGTAAAACAGAATATTGTCATAACATACTGTTTTGACGAGATTTTTTACGTTTTTCTGCTTGCATCCAGTTTCTATGGGGGTATAGTCAATCACATATGACGATTATTTTGCGAGATCCGAGCGGCAATAAGGCAGCAAGGAGAGCAGCAAAGGGAAAGGAGAATCACCATGCAATGCCCCGTATGTAAACATCACCAGCACAAGGGGATCGATCTTCACGCCGACGGTTTTGACGAGGCCCTGATCGCCTGCACCGTCTGTGGCAGCACCTGGTCGGTCAATCACGGGCTGACCGAGGTGGTCAAGGACACCCAGGAGCATTCGTTCCTGGCCGGCGTATCCGAATGCGTCGAAGGGTACGACTACTACCTGGCGGTGTGACGGACCGGGCGACGCATGCGTCGCCCCTACGAAAGACCTCGACGCAAAGGCGCAGAGACGCAGGGGGAAAGTAATTCCCTGATAATGGCAAAGGCAGCCCCTGGAGGCTGCCTTTGCTTTTTGGTAAGCGCAGATTTTCTCTGCGAGTCAGCGTCTCTGCGTCAAAAGCCTCTGCCTACAGCACCGCCTTCAGGTACTGGCTGGTGCGCTCGCGCCGCCCCTTTTCGATCTCGACGGGGTTGGTCTCGACGAATTTCTCGTCAGGGGTGATCTTGAAGATCGGCTGCCCCTTCTGGACGATAATCCCGTCGGCGCCGTCGATCAGGATCTTGTCGACGGTTCCGGCGAAGGGCGCCGGAATCTTGTTGAACATTTTCATGACCTCGAGGATGAAGAGCGGCTGCCCCTTCTCGAAGTGATCCCCTTCCCTGACGAAGGGCGGTATCCCCGGAGCTTCCTGGGCATAGTACATGCCCCCGCCCGGGGTGACGATCTCGTCGGCCTTGGTGGACGGCGGCGGCACCAGCATCTTCTTCATGGCCGCCTGCAGATCCGGGTCATTGAGGTAGGCGGGGATCGTCACCTCGAGGTCATCCTCGACCTTGAAGTCGTAGAAATCGGTATTTACGGCGATCAGCAGCAACAGACCGAGCAACTCGTTGCCAATCTCGAAACCGCAATGGGCCTCCTGAATCTTGGTCCAGGTCGCTGTATCGAAACCGCCCTGCGGCTTATCCTTGCCGAGAATGGCGTTGAGCTTGACAAAATCGCCTTTGCCCAGGCCGAATTTCACGCGCAGTTCCGAATAGAAGGCCAGGGCGTTCTGCAGCAGATCGCGGTCATGGGTCCAGATGACCTCGGCGGCAGGCGCCTCCTCGCTCCAGGTCATGTTGAGGTACTCGTAGGTTTCCTCCAGCACGACCAGCGGGTTGCGCAGCCAGACCAGCTTGCCGGCCTCCATCTTGAAATTCTTGCGGTTAAGGCTCAGCCAGCCGGCAAGCAGGTGCGGATCGGCCAGCAGCTTCTCCATCGGCCGGGTGATCAGCGTCCCCTTGCGGTCGAGGGTCTCGGAGATCGATTTCTTGATGTCAGGATCAGCGCCATAAAGGGTGGCATAGTGCTTCTTCGTCGCCAGGAAGGCGTAGACGTAGTCGATCTTGCTGGCCTCTTCCTTGAGCCGGCCGACCAGGGTCAGGTAGGGGACCACGAAGCGGGTGGTCGGTTTGGCCATGACGTTCTGGCCGATGAACCAGTTGACCAGGCCGTAGTGGAATTCGAGGTTGGTCGCCAGGTTGGTCCCGCGCAAGGTGGTGCAGCGCAACACCTTGGAGAGATGCTGGTAGCTGTCGAGGCGGCTCTCCCCCTTGGTCAGGAGCAGGGCGATGTTGGAATCGTAAGCTCCGGCCAGGTGATAGCGCATGAACAGGTTGGTGTCCGGGTTCTTGATGCAGATCCCCTGGTCATCACGGATCTCGCCGTCAATCGGCGCCGACCAGTAGCGGATGTAGCCACCGGCACTCGGGCTCAGGGAGCAGTCGGTGGCATTGAGGCGCGCCTCCGCGCCGGCGCCGAAGCGCGGCAGGCGCTCGGGGCGCGGCAGGCGCTGCTTGTGCAGGGCGAGAATCGCCATCGCCTCAACCAGCGACTCGACGATGAAGAAGTCCTTTTTGTCCTTAGGGTTTGTGAACTTGAGGCTGTAGACCAGCTCCGTCACCCGGTGCTCGACCTGGATGCGGGTGTTCACCTCCATGAAGTAGTGGCGGTCGCGGTCGACGATGCATTCGAAGGTCGAGGCCGAATCGAGGCCGACGGCCTTGCCGAAACGCTCGGACTGCTCCTCCATGCGCTTGAGGACCAGAAGGTCAGTCTCCAGCGCCTTGGCCTGGGCCTTGAGACCGGCTTTCCTGGCCGTGCTGATTTCATGGGCCAGGGCTTCCTGGGTGACCGAGATCTCCAGCAACTTCTGCTCATGCATCTGCAACGAGCAGTCGCGGCCGCCAAGGGCGATGCACCATTCGCCGTTGCCGAGCAGCTGGATCTCGTTGTGGCGGGTCTGTTCGATGTTCAGTTCGATGAGGACGTTCTTGTTGTCGCCGACGCCATTGGCCTTGACCTCGAGCAGAACCTCGCGCACCAGCGTCGGCGCATCGGCCGCGGCCTTCCTGATGTCGGCATCGGTCGGAGCCTTTTTCATCAGTAGCGATGCGCCGAGGATCCGCTGCCCCTTGCCGCCGCCGCCGCCGATCGCCTTGAGGCGGATGCGGGCAGCAGGATACTTCTTGAACATCGCGGCGCATTCTTTCTCGACCTGGACCCCAAGCTCATCCATGGAGAAGAGGTCAATCCCCTTTTCGTAGGAAGCGAACAGGATCACATCAGCCAGCTCTTCAAGAGCAAGCTTCTTGTCATCGAGGATCTTCTTATCAACTTTCAACCCCTCGGCCTTGACCACGGCCAGCAGCGCCTCGCGGCTCGGGTGCTTGGCGACCAGGGTGCGGGAGGTGACGTTGTTGATCCCCGGAGTGACCGAGACGTCGACGGTCAGAGCCGTGCGTTTGGCCTCGTCCTTCTTGCCGGCACCGCGCTGGGTGGCGGAGCAGGGGCCGATGAACTTCAGGCCGGCAGCCTCGATGGCGGCAACGAACTCGTCGTCCTCGGCCATGAAACCATAGCCGGCGAAGATCGAATCATAGCCGTTGTCCTTGGCGGTCTGAATGATCTGGCCGATACGCTCGATGCGCTCCTCCTTGGAAGCGCCGGTGTAGTCGGGAACCCGGTGGACGCGGCTGTTGTCGGTGAGCTTGCGCAGTTCCGGCGACAGGGCGTTGGGGTAGATGATCGAATCCTTCTCGGAGAGGAGAATGCCATAGTGACTGACCCCCATCTCTTCGTAAACGGTCATCGCCTCCATGCGGATCGGGCCGCGGCAGACGATCAACGGCTTGAGATCCTCGCAGGCGAAGGAGCGCACCCAGGCGGACGGCGACTGGGCGAGGCGGCGATCCCGGTGGATCAGCGGATTGTTCATGTAGAGGTCGGTCATTGGTCTCTCCGGTTCGTTCGAGTTCGCTATTGAACGGGGAGCGGTGTTGGCATCGTCGGGGCAATCCTCGACGTAGCGCTGCTACGCCTGCGGTTACCCCTCCTTGCCGCCCTGCTCTCCGCCCAATAGCGAATTCGTCATTAGATTTATCCCTTAACGCTTTGTTATTTAATGGAATTCCCGCTGCGGCCCGCCCATGGACGAGGGCTGGTAGTGGCGCATCAGGAAGTTCAGATTCTCGCCCAGCACCAGGCGCAGGTCGGTGGGCATGACAATCGAGGAGATCGACCCCAGGGCCAGGCCTTCCTTCGGGTTCATCAGTTCCTTCTCGTAACGCTGGTTGAGGGCAGCCTCCTGGGCTCTTGAGCCACTCGGCCGCTTCCTTCTCGGCGTCGCGCTTGGCTTCCTCGCCGCTCATGCCGGCAGCGGTCCGGTCCTCAATCCCCTTCTTGATCATTCCGGCCGTCGCCGCGCGGAGCTTGCGCAGTTCGTCCTTATAGACGAACTCCTTGCCGGCCGGCCCCATGACCGCCAGGCGGGTGGTCGGCAGGGCCAGCACCAGGTCGGCGCCGGTCGGGTAGTTGTTGAAGGACGCATAGGCGCCGCCGAAGGCGTTGCGCAGGATCAGCAGGATGCGCGGGGTACGCACGTCGACGATCGAGTCGAGCATGGTACGACCGGCCTGGACGATGCCGCGGGCTTCCTGCTCGCGGCCGGGGAGGAAACCGGTGGTGTCCTCCATGAAGATGATCGGGATGTTGTAGATGTTGCAGAAGCGCACGAAGCGGGCGATCTTCACCGCCGAGTCGCAGTCGATCTGGCCGGAGGCGACCGCCGAGTTGTTGGCGACGAAGCCGACCACGTGGCCACTGAGGCGGCCAAAGGCGGTGATCACCTCGCGGGCGCGCTCAGGCTGCAGCTCGAAGTAGTCGCCATGGTCGCAGATCTGCTGAATGACGATCGAGACGTCGAAGGGGGTGTTGAAGCCGGTCGGCGAGTTGAAGGCCTTCTTCAGCAGGGTGTTGATTTCCCAGGTCTTGCGGTCGAGGGGATCGCTGGTCTCCTGGAATGGGGAGAGACTGAAGTTGTTCCCCGGCAGGTAGGAGAGCAGGCGCGTTGCGGTGCGCAGGGCGGCGACCTCGTCGGCCACGGTCAGGTCGGCGACACCGGACTTGCCGTGGACTTTCGGCCCGCCGAGCTCCTCGGGGGTGATGTCCTCGCCGAGCACCGATTTGACCACGCCCGGGCCGGTCAGGCCGAAGAAGGTGTCGTTCGGCTGGATAACGAAGCTCCCCTGGCGCGGCAGGTAGGAGCCGCCGCCGGCGTTGAAGCCGAACATGCACATGATCGACGGGATCACGCCGCTGATCCGGCGCAGGGCGGTGAAGGCCTCGGCGTAGCCGTCGAGACCGCCGACGCCAGCCGGGACGAAGGCGCCGGCCGAGTCGTTCATGCCGATCAGGGGGATCCCCTTTTCGCCGCACATGTAGAAGAGCCGGGCCAGTTTGTTGCCGTTGGTGGCGTCGATGGAACCGGCGCGGACGGTGAAGTCATGGCCGTAGACGCCGACGTCGCGGCCGTTGATGTTGAGGATGGCGGTGACCAGCGAGGCGCCGTCGAGATTCTTTCCCCAGTTCTGGTAGAGCACGTTTGGCGCCTTGCTGGAGAGGACGTTGAGCCGCTCCCAGACCGTCATGCGCTTTTTGAAGTGCTGCTTCTCGATCTGGTCGATCTTGACCGATTTGATCGGCCGCTGGATCAGGTCGTAGCCTTCCCTCATCACCTCTTCGTAGCCGCCGGTCTTGCCGAGGATCTCGCCGGGAATGGTGAAGTCGACTTTTTCCTGAGTGTCGAAGGGGTTCTTCAGTGAGGGCTTGATCGCTGTCTTGGACATCTTCGCCATCCTTTTCGGTGAATGGAATAAGCGCCCGGGCACCGGACGCCGCTGCGCGGGCCGGCGTTACCCAGTCGTTGATGAGCATGGTCCGGGGGAATCCGAAGCCCGGTAAAATGGGGTTTTATCTTCGCACGATATAGCCCAGGAGCTGGGAAGTTGTCAACGGGAAATTCATTGCAGCTAAAAGTTCTTTACTAATATTAAAGGGGGGGCGCCCGTCCCCAAACCCCGGTTCGCCGGGGCCGCGTCAGGCTTCCCGGAAGGCCCACGGCAGCGGCGCGCGGTTGACTTCACCGGGGGATTTGCCGCATGATAAACCATCTAGTCTTCATCCGGAAAGGGTTCTTTTTCCCCCATTCCGGTTCGGCAGCAGGAGCTTTCGTCCGGCGTTTCCGGAGGGGAGCTATCGATCCCGCCGGTCGCCTGACCGGTCCTTGAGGTTCCATCTTGCCCCAGCTGTTTCCGGATTTTCCGATCGGCGTGCAGCTTTGGCCCCAGGCGCGGCGCCGTCCGCGCGTGCTGCGCGAAGGCTACACCTTCGCGCTTCTCGAAAACTCCACCGACACCTATCACTTTTCGGTGCTCGCCGGGATGCAGCGCATCCGCCGGGTCTTTACCGAGTTCGCCCGGGCGCTCCCCGACGAGGCGTTCTTCATCCTCGAATTCTACACCAGCGAACCGGCTGGCAACGACCAGGAGGTTCCGCCGCCGACCGTGCATTACTCCCCTTACCTGCCGGTCGGCGAGATCCTCGACGCCATCGAGCCCTACTGGGAGCGGCTGCTCAACGACGGTTTCGTCGGCTTCGGCCTGGCCAACAACCGGGCCAGCCAGGAACTGTTTTACTCCGAGGAGAAGCTGCTCACCTGTTTCAGCGACAATCATATCCGCTTCATGGACCAGCTCTCCCGCGCCGGGGTGCCTCACCGCCAGGAGCTGTTGCTGCACACCGATCTCGGTCACGATCACCTGTCGCTGCTCTGTCTCGACCGCCCCGGCTTGCCACCCTCCCTGCGGGGGTTCAGCGACCGCGACCTCGATTACGCCCATTTCTGCCGGGAACTGCTCGAAGCCCTCGGCATGTACCCGGTGGAGGAGAGCCTGTCGTTCTTCTTCTCGCGCCGGGAGCAGCAGCTGATCGAGGAACTGCTCATTGCCCACCCGGAGTTCACCGACTATGCCGAGGAGGATTTCGGCGCCCTGCTCCTCGACTGGAACGATTTCGTGGCCGAGTGCGACACCCGGTTTGAAGGGGATTTGTGGGAATACCGGCAGGGGCTGCACCTGCGCGACATGATTCAGCATGTGATCGCCCATGCGCCGGAGCCCCTCCGCACCAGGATCCGCGAGGCGCTCAAGGATCCGGATGAGCGCTTCCGCCAGAGTCTTACCGACCGCCGCAAGCGCCTCGACGACCCCGCGGAGCCTCCCCCCTCCGAAGAGCACTTCTGGTACAGCGGCGTGATTCGCCATGCGGGAGTGGATTTGCGTAGAGACCTAATTAGACATGGCTGGTACAAGCCTTGAGCAAGAAACGAGAGACGAGAAGCGAGATGCAAGATAACATCATTATTGCCTTTCTCGTTTCGCGTTTCGCGTTTCTCATTTCTCGTTTCACGCCCCTCGTTTCGGCCTCTCGATGATTGCCCTGATCGCCGCTGTCCCCCTGGAAACCGAACTGCTGCGCCGGGAGCTCGCCCCGTGCGAGGTGCGGCGCTGCGGCGGGCAGGCGCTCTATCAAGGAACGTTGGCCGGGCAGGGCGTGGCGCTGCAGCACAGCGGGGTCGGCAAGGCCAATGCCGCGGCAGCCACGGCGCTGCTCCTGGACAGCCTGCGCCCGGAAGCGGTGCTTTGCTTCGGCTGCGCCGGTGCCTATCTGGAGAGCGGGCTCAAGGTTGGCGACCTGGTGCTGGCCAGCGAGGAGGTCTACGGCGACGAGGGGGCCGTGACTCCGGACGGCTTCCTCGACATGCGCAGCCTTGGCTTCCCGTTGGCCGAACGCGGCGGTGAGCGCTGGTTCAACCGCTTTCCGGTCGACCCCGAACTGCTCGCCCACGGCCAGCGGTTGATCGTGCAGGCGCTGGATGCGCAGCAACGCGTGGCCTGCGGCCCGCTGGTCACCGTGTCGGCCTGTTCGGGGAGTGCGGCGGCGGGTCGGCAACTGGCCCGGCGCACCGAGGGTTTGGGCGAGAACATGGAAGGGGCGGCGGTGGCCCAGCTCTGCGCCCGTTTCGGTGTGCCGTTCTTCGAGGTCCGGGGGATTTCCAACCTGGTCGAGGATCGCGATCTGTCCCGCTGGGACCTTCCCAGGGCGGCGGCGGCGGCGCAACAGGCGGTACGGGCTCTGCTGGCCGGCTGGGGGGCCCGCCAGGAGCCGGCATGACCCGCACCCTTACCCTCGGTTATTCCCCCTGTCCCAACGACACCTTCATCTTCCACGCCCTGGTGCACGGCCTGGTGCCCACCCCGGGCTTTGCCGTGCGCGAACGCCTCGAGGACGTGGAGACCCTCAACCGGCTGGCCCTCGCCAGCACCCTCGACCTGACCAAGATTTCGTACCACGCCTTCGGCCACCTGCGCGACCGCTATGCCCTGCTGCGCAGCGGCGGGGCGCTGGGACACGGCTGCGGACCGCTGGTCGTCGCCGCGGCGCCGGCCACCATGGCGCAGCTGCGCGGCAGGAAGATCGCCATCCCCGGCAAACTGACCACCGCCAACCTGCTGCTGCAACTTTACGGCGAGGGCTACGGCGAGGTGGTGCCGATGCCCTTTGACCGGATCATGCCGGCGCTGCACGCCGGCGCGGCGGCGGCCGGGGTGATTATCCACGAGTCGCGCTTCACCTACGCGGCGCACGGTTGCTTTGCAGTGCAGGATCTCGGCGCCTGGTGGGAAGAGGAAACCGGCCTGCCTATCCCCCTGGGGGGAATTCTCGCCCGCCGCGACCTGGGAACGGCGACGATCAATGCGGTCGACCGCGCCATCCATGCCAGCCTGGAGCACGCCCGCGCCTATCCGCAAGCGGCGCGCGCCTACATCCGCAGCCATGCCCAGGAACTCGACGAGACGGCGATCGCCGCGCACATCGACCTGTACGTCAACGATTTCTCCCTTGACCTCGGTGATGAAGGGGTGCGCGCCGTCAAGACCCTGCTGACTCGCGCCGAGGCCCGCGGCCTCATCCCGAAAAACGAAGAGCCGCTGTTTCTCGACTGAGAAACGCGAGACGAGAGACGAGAAACGCAATCGCGAAACCCCTGAGATACCATTGAATGCAGCAGGGGCCGCTTCCATAAGGAGGCGGCCCCTGCTCGTTGTTGCCTTTTCGCGTCTCTCAATTCTCGCTACTTGGTTTCGCTTTTCCTCGTCTCTCGATTCGCGCTTCTCGTTTTGCTTTTTCTCGCTTCTCGCTTCGCGTTGCTCGCTACTGAGACAGGTGCACGGCCTTGATGAAAATCGGTTCGACGGCTTTGTTGAGCCGGTCGATGACCCGCTGCTCGATGGGTGAGTCGGTGGAGAGAACCACCATGGCTTCCCCGGCCTTCTCACGGCGGCCGAGATTCATGTTGCCGATGTTGAGCCCTTCCTCGCCGAGGATGGTACCGATCTTGCCGATCAGCCCCGGCCGGTCGGCGTAGGTAATCACCAGCATGTGCTCTTCGGGCTGGAAATCGGTGGTGAAGTTGCGCATTTTGACGATCTTCGGCGTCCCTTCGAAGAGGGTGCCGGCGACCGTGCGCGTGCCGGTCGGCGTCTCCAGGGTCAGGGTGATCAGGTTGGAGAACGAATTCGCCTCGGTGCTGCGCACCCCTTCGACGGCGATCCCCATTTCGTCGGCAATCAGCATGGCGTTGACCATGTTGACATCGTGATCGGTGCAGTGGCGCAGCAGCGCGGCCAGGCCGCAGACGGTCAGGGGCGTGCAGTCGAAGCGGGCCAACTTGCCATTGTAGGTGAAGGTAACCTTGCGCGGGTTGGGGGGCGCCAGCTTGGAGACGAACTCGCCGATGGTGCCGACCAGGCCGATGAACGGTTTCATTTGCTCCATCAGGTCGGGGTCGAAACGCGGGATGTTGACTGCGTTGCCGAGCGGCCGGCCGTCAATGTAGTTGAGCAGTTCGAGACAGACATCGACCGCCACGTTCTTCTGGGCCTCGAAGGTATTGGCGCCCAGATGCGGGGTGACGATCATGCGCGGGTGGGCGATCAGGCGCTTGAGCGCCTCGCTTTTCGGCGGTTCCTCGCTCCAGACGTCGAAAGCGCCGCCGGCCACCTGGCCGCTCTCCAGGGCCGCCAGGGTGGCGGCCTCGTCGAAAATCCCGCCGCGCGCACAGTTGACGATCAACACGCCGTCCTTCATCCGTTCGAACTGGGGGGCCCCGACCATCCCCTCGGTCTCTTCGTTGAGCGGGGTGTGCACAGTGATCACGTCGGCGAGCCGTAGCAGGTCGTCCAGCGAAACCAGGCGCACACCGTGGTCCTCGGCGCGCTTTTCGGCGATGTACGGGTCGTAGGCCAGCACCTCCATTTCGAAGGCGCGGGCGCGCAGGGCCACCCGGCCGCCGACCTTGCCGAGGCCGATCACACCGAGGGTTTTGCCCTTGAGCTCGTATCCGGTGAACGGCGCCCGCTTCCAGTCGCCGCCCTTCAGACTGCTGTTGGCGGCGGTGACGTTGCGGCACAGGGCCAGGAGCAGCGCCATGGTGTGCTCGGCAGCCGAATTGGTATTGCCGAAGGGGGCGTTGACCACGATGATGCCGCGCTGGCTGGCGGCCTCGACATCGACGTTGTCGATGCCGACCCCGGCCCGGGCAATCAGCTTGAGCTGGCCGGCATGTTCCAGCAGGGCCCGGTCGACCTGGGTGCCGCTGCGGGTGATGATGGCGTCGTAATCGGCGATCAGCCGGTGCAGCTCTTCAACGGGGAGACCGAGCCGAACATCGACTTCGAAGCGCGGGTCGGCCTGGAGCAGCTGCAGGCCGCTTTCCGAGACTTCGTCGGTAACGATGACTTTCATGTTGGGAATCCTCCGGAAAAGTGCGCAGGGCGGCAGAAAAACCCTGGCCAAACGCAGAGTCTAGGATGAATGCCGGCGTCTGTCAACGCCCGGGAAGGGTGATGCACAGGCAGTCGGCCTCGGCATAGACGCTCCCGTCCGGACCGTGGATGCCACCATGGACCAGCACCTTGCGCCCCTCGACAGAAGCGATCCGGCTGCGGACCTCGACCACGGTGCGTAGCGGCAGCAGTTTCTGGAAGTGCACATTGAGCTTGCCGACCACGATGGCGTGGCCAGCGGCCCAGGCTGCCAGGCCGAGCACCTCGTCGAGGACCGCGGCGATGCTGCCGCCGTGGGCATGCTCCGGGGGGCCCTCGGTCTCCGGGCCGAACCAGATCCGCGCCACCAGCCGCCCCTCATGATCGCGGTAGTAGCGAACGCGAAAGCGCTTGCCGGTCGGATCGCCGGAGACAAAGCGCAGGGAATCGCCGACCAGCGCCGGGGCATCGAAAGGGGTCCAGCCCGGCTCGCCGGCCAGTTCGGGGAGCTCTTTTACACAGGGGAGCGGCATTGAACTCATCCTTTAAGGTGTCATTTCGAGAGCAGCGCGAATCATCTCTGCAAATCAACAACTCCAAGATTTCTCCCGTTGGTCGAAATGACAGAACCAGCGAACTATCCGTTCTTGCTCTCGAACTCGCGCATGAAATCGGCAAGCGCCTCGACCCCGGCCAGCGGCATCGGATTGTAGATCGAGGCGCGCAGACCACCGACGGCGCGGTGTCCCTCCAGGGCGTACAGGCCGGCGACCAGGGCCTCGCTGGCAAAACGCTGCTCCAGTTCCGGGGTCGGCAGGTGGAAGGTGACGTTCATGATCGAGCGGCAGGACGGATCGGCAAAGCCGCGGTAGAATGACGAGGCGTCGAGCGTCTGATAGAGAACCGCCGCCTTCTCCTGGTTGCGCCGCTCCATTGCCGCCACGCCCCCCTGCTCCTTCAGCCATTCGAGCATGCACCTGACCACGTAAACCGCAAAGGTGTTGGTGGTATTGGTCAGGGAGTCGTCCTTGTCGAGCTGCGTGTAGTTGAGGAGCAGCGGGGTGTGCGGCGCGGCCTGGCCGAGCAGGTCGGCACGGATGATCACCACCGCCATCCCCGACGGGCCGAGGTTCTTCTGCAGGCCGGCATAGATAACCCCGAACTTGCGGACATCGATGACTCGCGAGAGGATCTCCGAGGTCTGGTCGGCGATCAGCGGCACTCTGCCGGTATCCGGGAAGACGTGCCAGCGGGTACCGCACACCGTGTTGTTGCTGGTCAGGTGCAGGTAGGCGGCCGATTGATCGATGTCCACAGGGTCGATGGCCGGGATGCGGCGGAAGCCGCTGCCGGCGCCGGAGGCGATCACCCGCACATCGGCGAGGGGCTGCGCGTCCTTGATGGCCAGCTGCGAGAAGTTGCCGGTCTCGGCGTAGAGGCAGCGATTCGTGGCCGAGCGCCCGGCCAGGTTGAGCGGCAGGGCGGCAAACTGCATACGCGCACCGCCGTGGACGAAAAGGATCCGGTACTCGTCGGGGATGCCGGCCAGCTCCCGCAGCAGCGCCTTGGCCTCGTCCTGGATCGCCTGAAACTCCTTGCTGCGGTGGCTGATCTCGATGACCGAAGCGCCCATCCCCCGGTAGTTGAGGAACTCGTCGCGAATCCGCTCCATGACCGGCAGCGGCAGCATCGCCGGCCCCGCGCCGAAGTTGTAGACCCGGTGGGACATCATTGACTCCTGATTGGCAAGTCAAGTATCAGTGTACGGAAGCAGCAACGCAAAGGCGCAGAGATTAAAGTCAAAGACGCAAAGAAGAATCTATTGGTTCAACATAGAATTTGCTTTCTTCGCGGCTTTCTGTCCCTTTGCGTCTTTGCGTTAAATACGCCTTTGCCTTTAGTTTAGGCGATCCGCCGGCATTCGAGGTAAAACCTCTTCTCGTCGGCTTCTCCCATGGAGAAGGTCTTGCGGGCCAGGGCGCCGTCACGCACGATGGTGCGAAACAGCTCGTGCTTGGACAGGGCCGGCAGCAGGAAACCAATGGCATCGGCGCTGGTGGCCAGTCGCTCGACTGCGGCTGCGCCATGGATGTAGTCAATGTGGCCGCGGCCGCCGGCGGCCAGGTAGGCGTCGAGGAACTCCTGCAGGGTGGCCACGGCCAGCACCAAGTGGGGACGGGTCACGGTGAGCAGACCGTGGCGGCCACCGGCAATGAACGGAATGGCGTGGCTCCCCGCGGGGGCCACGGCCTGGGCGGTGCGCAGCGCCGCGGCATTGGTCAGCCAGTCGATGCGGCACGGTGTACCGATGGCGGCGAAGTGTGCCCGGGCGCAGGCCAGCAGGTCGTCAGTGTCGACCTCGAAGAGCACGCGGTGGATCGCCTCGAACTCCAGGCCGGGATCGTGAACGTTGACCAGTTCGACCAGGGCATAGCGGGCCGGGTGATCCATGATCGCCGCCCGGTCGGGAGCGGAGGCCTTGAGCTGCTCCCAGATCGCCTTGGCGGTGGCGAAGCTGTGGTTGCCGTCGCCCATGGCGTAGAGCATGACCCGGTCGCTGCCGTAGTGCGTCCGGAAACGCTGCGGGTCGGCCAGCCGTTCCAGGGCCAGGCCGACCTGTTCGATGACCGCCGGAGCGGCGACGTGCCAGCCGCGCAGCCGGCCGGCGCTGCGCATCAGCTCAAAATCATAGAGCGGTGGCAGCACCTGGGCGAACAGCGGCTCGATGACGGTGTGTTCGGGGTCGTCGATCAGCACCATGATGTGCGGCAGCTCGATCGGCGCCTTTTCGCGCACGCGGATGCGCGGCGGCAGGCGGTCGAGGATCGTCCCCTCGGTGGCGCGAATCAGCGTCTGCGCGCCGGGGAGGTAGTCGTAATGCTCGAGGTCGAGGGCCACCACCAGCCCCTTGCGCGAGGGGACGTGGGCGGTCTGCCGGTCGAGCAGGACGAAGCCGGGGGCCAGTTCCTGCAGGATGCCGTCGGCCAGGTAGCGCTCCATTGCCGCGTTGATCGCCGCGATGCGCGCCGCCGCGTCCCCCTTGCCGAGGTAGACCTCGGGGAAAGTCAGATAGAGGGTCGAGGGAGCGGTACCGACCAGCCGGTCGACCGCATCCCAGTACTCGGGCTCGGCGGTGTACTGGTCGCAGGCAATCACCGCCCAGCGGGTCAGGTCGACGCCGGGGCGGGGGAAGAGGATGGTCGGCAGGTGCAGGGCAAGCTTGGCAAGGTCCATGGCAGCCTCGTTAGAGCTCGTCCGCAGATAAGCCTTTCAAGCTCTCATCCCGGCTTCACGCCATCTTTGCCCGTGCTTCAATCGCAAAATCCTCAACGTAGCTCTGCTACGCCTGTGGTTTTGCTCAATCAGCCCAGCCAAACCTGACACAAATCCGGGCGCGAGCTATTGCAACGCTATTTGCGGACAAACTCTGTTCAAAATCAGGCGCTCAACATACCCTTTTTTGCCGGTCCTGCCAAGGGCAGGATGAGCGGGTGGGCCCCATGCGGCGCGTGTTCGCAGCGCCCGCGAAAACTTGCTGCGCTTCGGACATGCGGCGGGCTTTTGCTCAAGCCCGCCGCATGGAGCCCTTGGCGGGAACGCGTGTTAGAGAACCTTTCCGGCAACGGCAACAAATTCTTTAAGTTTCGCCATCATCTGCGCGAACTGCTCGGGGCGCAGCGATTGCGGGCCGTCACTGGCCGCCGTTTCCGGGTGGGGGTGGACCTCGACGATCAGGCCGTCGGCGCCGGCGGCCGCCGAGGCGTAGCACATGCTCGGCACCAGGCTGGCGTGGCCGGTGGCGTGGGACGGATCGATGATCACCGGCAGGTGGGTCTGCTCCTTGAGCACCGGCACGGCGGAAATATCGAGGGTGTTGCGGGTGGCGGTCTCGAAGGTGCGGATGCCGCGCTCGCACAGGATCACCCGCCGGTTCCCCTCGGCAAGGATGTACTCGGCGCTCATCAGGAACTCCTGGATGGTGGTGGCCATGCCGCGCTTGAGCAGGATCGGCTTGTCGAGCTGGCCGAGCATCTTGAGGAGGGCGAAGTTCTGCACGTTGCGCGCGCCGACCTGCATGATGTCGGCATAGCGGGCCACCAGCTCGACGTCGCGCGGGTTGACCACCTCGGTGACGATCGGCAGACCGGTGGCCGCACGCGCCGTGGCGAGGAGCTTGAGGCCGTCCTCTTCCATCCCCTGGAAGGAGTAGGGGCTGGTGCGCGGTTTGAACGCCCCGCCGCGCAGCACGGTGGCGCCGGCGGCCTTGACCGCCAGCGCGCTCTCCAGGATCTGCGCCTCGCTCTCCACCGAGCACGGTCCGGCCATGACCACGAAGGAACCGCCGCCGACGGCCAGGCCGGGAACGATCTGCACCGCCGTCGGTTCCGGCTTGACCTCGCGGCTGGCCAGCTTGTAGGGCTTGAGGATCGGCACCACGCTTTCGACGCCGGGCAGCGATTCGAGGG
Source organism: uncultured delta proteobacterium (assembly GCA_963751525.1). Taxonomy (GTDB): domain Bacteria; phylum Desulfobacterota; class Desulfuromonadia; order Desulfuromonadales; family BM103; genus VAUL01. The sequence goes on from CAVVUQ010000002.1 coordinate 98,743, forward strand.
TCTGCAGCACGGCCTTGCCACGCTCGTCGCCGATCGCGCCGACCACATCGCGGGTTTCGCCGTGGATCACGTGCGGCTTGTAGCCCAGTTCCTTGATCCGCTTCTTGACTTCGGCCAAGGCCTCCCGGCCGGCCCCCTGCTTCATGACGATGATCATTGCCTGTCTCCTTTTCGGGTGATGACTGTCGCTGCAGTCCGTGAACGATTGAAGGCCGCCCGGTCTTCCCGACGGCCCTTTCGTTCAGCATCCTCCGAAACGAAAAAACCACGGGAGCTTCAAGCCTGCCCGTGGTTTGCCTGGTAAAAACGCTAACGCAACCGTCAGCAGACCAGTCCCCGGGCAGGCCGGCCAAAATAGCCGGTAAACCCAAAGAAAAAACCCGCAAAATAGCAGTTGCCGAGGATCATGACGGTGGTCGCTCCAAATTCGGATTTCTCTCTCTTAGCAAAAAGCCGGCGCCAAGGCAAGCACATAAGCGCCCTGGCCCTCCCTTTTCACTTGACAACGGCCCGCCCTTTCCGCTATCAAAAGTGTCTTCCTGCCCAGGTAGCTCAGTCGGTAGAGCAGTGGACTGAAAATCCACGTGTCGGCGGTTCAACTCCGTCCCTGGGCACCAGTAAAAACAAGGGGTTGCGTCGATTGACGTAACCCCTTTGGCTTTGCCTGGTGGCATTTCTGTGTGATCAGGCGCTTTCTCCGCCCCCCTCCGGCGTCTCGCGCAGACCGAACTTCTCCATCCGGTAAAGGAACGCCTTGTAGTTCATGCGCAGCAGCTTGGCGGCCTTGGTGGCCGTCCCGCCGGTCCGGTTGAGGGCCTTCTGGATCAGGTCGCGCTCAAGCTGCTCGAAATCGAGCCCCTCCTCGGGAAGATCGAAGGGTGAGCGGGTCGAGGACTTGCGGGCGTGCAACTGGCGGTGGATGATGGCACCGGTCAGCACCCGGCCGTCGCTGAGCAGGACGGCGCGCTCGATCACCGAGGAGAGCTGGCGGACGTTCCCCGGCCAGGGATGAGCCCGCAACACCGCCATGGCCTCGTCGTCAACCTCGCGGATGTCGCGGTGGAATTCGGCGCTGAACTTCTGCACGAAATGCTCGACCAGCGCCGGGATGTCCTCAGTGCGCTCGCGCAGGGGGGGGAGCTCGATATTGACCACGCTCAGCCGATAGAAGAGGTCTTCGCGGAACCCCCCTTTTTCCATTTCGGTTTCGAGATCCTTGTTGGTGGCTGAAACGATGCGCACATCAACATGGATCGTCTCCTTGCCACCGACCCGGCGCACTTCGCGATCCTGCAGTACCCGCAGCAGCTTCGACTGCATCGGCAGCGGCAACTCGCCGATCTCGTCGAGGAACAGGGTGCCGCCGTTGCTGATTTCGAACAGCCCGGCCCGCCGGCTGGTGGCCCCGGTAAAGGCCCCCGGCTCGTGGCCAAAAAGTTCACTTTCGAACAGGGTCTCCGGAATCGCTGCACAGTTGATCGCCGTGAACGGCTTGGTGCGCCGCGGGCTGTTGTAGTGGATCGCCCGCGCCACCAACTCCTTGCCGGTACCGCTTTCGCCAAGGACCATCACTGTTGCCGGCGAATCCGCCACCCGCTTCAGCAGTTCGACGGTCTCGCGCATCCGCGGGGAACGGGCAATGATTCCCTCCATGCGGAAGCGGTCGAACAGCTCCTTCTTGAGCCGAACATTTTCCTTGAGGATCTCAGAACGCTCGCATGCCTTGCGCACCGCCATCAGGATCTTCTGCTTGTCGAGGGGCTTGGTCAGGTAGTCGAAGGCCCCCAGTTTGACGGCTTCGACCGCCGAATCGATGGTGCCGTGGGCGGTCACGATGATCATCGGTGGCGGATTGGGCGTCTGCGGCAAGGCATTGAGCAGCTCGATGCCGTCCATCCCCGCCATCTTCAGGTCGGAGACCACCACGTCCGGCGGCACCTTGCGGATTGTCGCCAGCGCCTCACTACCGGACGCGGCGATCAGCGTCTCGTACCCTTCGCCGTCGAGGATCGTCTGCAGGATGCCGCGCTGCAGCGGCTCGTCGTCAACTACCAGGATTACCGGCTTCATCCCCGTTCCTCCTCGATCGGCAGGTACAGGCTGACTTCGCTCCCCAGCCCGCGGGTGCTGGTGAACCCGACCTTGCCGCCATGCTCTTCAATGATCCGCCGGGTCAGCGCCAGCCCCAGCCCCAGCCCCCCCTGTTTGGTGGAAAAGAGCGGGGTGAATACCTTGTCGAGATCCAAGACGCTCAAGCCCTCTCCGGTATCGGCAAACGCCAGCGTCACCAGGCCTTCCTCGGCCAGGCCCCGCACGGTCAGCGTCCCCCCGCCCGGCATCGCTTCAAAAGCGTTGATGATGATGTTGTACAGACAGGTCTTGATGAATTCGGGATCGACCATCAACTCGGGCAGCACGCCAATGTCACGGCGGATCTCCACGTAACCGGCAGCGGCGCGGGCAGCGACCAGTTCCAAAACCTCGTCGAGCAGGGTATTGAGCGAACAACGCCGGCAGTGCAGTTCAAAGGGCCGGCCGTACTCGAGGAAGCTTTCGGCAAAACGGCTGATCCGCGTCACTTCCCCCTTGATGTTGTCGATCAGCGATTCGTAGCGGGCCGCCTTCTCCTCATCGGCGGGCCGGTAGGCATCACGCATGTGGTCGACAGAGAGGCTGATGAAATTCAGCGGATTTTTGATCTCATGGGCGATGCTGCGGGAAAACTGACCGACGGTGGCCATGTGCTCGGCGGTGCGCACCCGTTGGCGCAACTCCCGGTCCTCACGCAACCGGGCGATCATGTGATCGAAGCTGCGCGCCAGTTCGCCGATCTCGTCGCGCCTCGCCACCGGCAGAGACTGGTCCAAGTCGCCGGCGGCAACCTTGCCGGCGGCTTCCGCCATCTGTTCGATCGGCCGTGAATAGCGCCCCGCCAGCACCACGGCGACCACCGTGCCGATTCCCAGAACGGCCAACGCTGCCAGCACTCGGCGGATCAGGCTCAGACGCAGGAAGATCGAAAATTTCTCGGTGCTCATGGTGAGATGGATGTAGCCGAGCGGCTTGACGTCGGAACCGACCGGAAGAATCACGTTGTAGAACTGTTCCTCCTCGGTCACGGTTTCGCCGCGTCGGGCCTTGGTGATCAGTTGCTTGCGCCACTCGGTGATCCATTTGCCGACGTTGTCGTCATTGGTGCTGGCGACAATGCGGCCGCCACTACTGATGACCGAGATTTCCTGGACGCCCTTGAGGTCGAGCTGCCGCAAATAGTTGTCGAGATTTTTTAAGTCGTCCGGATTCCGTCCGGCGGTTTTCTCCAGGGCCACCTGCACCGCCTTGGAGAGCGCTTCGTTCTGACGGGCGAACTCGTTGTAAAAACCTTTTTCGGTCTGATAGTAGAAGGCGACGAGAATTGCCACCATGCAGGCGGCAATGAACAGCATGATCCCGACGAGGCGAATGCGCAGGGAATGTCGCCACAAGGCGAGCCGTATTCGGCGCAGCAAACGCTTCACCCGGCAAGTTTCTCCATGTTGGTGATGGCCCGCCGTCGCGGGGGACCTGAACCGTGGCCGTGAGGGATGGCTAGGGCCAGTGAACCAGGCAGCGCGCCCCTTCCTGGAACGACCAGTAGAGCATGCGCGCCTCCCGTGCAGGGAGGGTCAGGAGCGTTTCATTATACGTGGTTCCGTGCCGATGTTGCCAGACGGAAATCAGGGGGCGGGTAATGAACCAGGAATATTTGTCAAGGTTGTATTGAAATTTTTCCTTGGTATTGGCATTCTCCCCAAGCGCCGAACGGACGGTGAGCAACGTGCCGTCATCCAACTGCAGGGTATACTCAGTCGGCATGTCGGCGATTTCCAGCGCCTGCAGTTCCGGGGCCTTCGGGACCTCCCCGGGCTTTGGCGGCGGCGGGGCCGGCTTCACTTCCTCCTTGCCATCGGGGATGACGATCTTTTCGCGCGTCGGCTCCTTCCTGGCGGTCCGCTTGGACAGCGTATAGGCGAGGCCATCGGCTGGCCGTCCCCAACTGCGCAGGGAGAGGATCGGCAGCTCCGCCACGGTGACTCCGCTGACCTTGTACAGAATTCGCGAGGACTGGAGGTCGAAAATGAAGTAGAGCTGCTGTGATTTGGCCAGTTCGAACTCGGCCTGCAGCAGACGGTTGGTCTGAACCAGTTCGGCAAGCTCGTCCGCCGCCGCTGCCGGCAGCCAGAGCAGCAGCGAAAGGATGATCGTGAGGATCAGGCGCATCAGTAAATGATCACCTTGGTGCCGAGGGTGGCGGTCTTGAAGAGAAACTCGAGATCCTTGTCACCCAGGCGCACGCAGCCGTGCGACACGTTGCGGCCGAGCAGGCGCTTGTAAAGCGTGCCGTGGATGAAATAGCCGCGGCCGATCCCCAGGGCGTAATCGCCCATCATGTTCGGCTCGGCACGGTCGGCCCCTTTCGGCGGGATCGGCTCGCCTTCCTCAATAAAAGCCCAGTCCGGCTTGATCCAGACCGGGTTGTTGACCTTGGATTGCACCTTGAACTGGCCGCGCGGCGTATCGAAGGTCCAGGTACGACCGCCCACCGGGTCGACCAGCACGTTGCCGCTGCCGCAGGAGGCGACCATCTCGCGCAGGGTCCGCCCCTCTTCGCGCAGGTAGACGCGGTTGTTGGCCGTGTCGATCACGACGTACTGCCCCTTGGGGGCCAGGGCCGCCAGCTTGGTCCGCAGCTTGTCGTTGGCCGCCGCCAGCTTGTCCGGGGCGATCGGCTTCCCCTTATCATCCTTGCCGGCCACGGCGGCCGTCTCATTGCCGGAACGGTTCCCAAGGTGCCAGCCATAAGCCAAGACCCCGGCAACGGCAACCAAGGCCAAGAGCAACACGCCGCTGAGTACCCACAGCCACCAGCGGCGGCGCGGCGTCCGCTCCGGGGGCAGGATCTGCCCTTCCAGGCCGACGATGCGGCTGCCGGTCCAATGCTTCTGGTCGTCAATTGGCGACATTGCAGAGACTGTCGAGCGTCGAGCAGATGGAGTTGTTGGCCGAGAGGGCACCGACGATCACCACCGGGGTGCCGACGTCGACCGTGTTGTACAGTTCCAGGATGTTGCGGTCGTCGAGGGCAACGCAGCCGTTGGTCAGGCCGTCGGTGCCGCCGCCGTGAATTTCGATCAGGCCGCCGATCTGGGCTCTCTTTGAGAGTTCCCCGCGACGCTTGGCCAGGGCGAAGCGCGCCTGGTCCTCCTCGTTCGGGTAGTTGATCAGCAGGGCCTTGTAGAATTTGCTGGCCGGCAGCTTGCGGCTGACCCGGTACTCCCCTTCGGGGGTTGCCCGGTCGCCCGCGTAGAGCTTGTCGGTCAGGTAGTTGATCCCCATTCCGGCCGGATAGGTCTTGACCTGCAGGCCGGCCTTGTACAGGGTCAGTTCGCGGTCGAGTTTGTTGACTACGATCAGGTAACCGCCGCTGGTGCGGGACCGCTGGATGGAGCTCGCCACCTGCGCGCGCCAGCGGGCTATCTGCTGGCCGTCCGCAAAGCGGGCCATCATCTGCCGCGTCGACTTGACGGCGCTGTCGAGATTGAGGCTGGCTTCCCGGATGGCGCGCCGGGCCTTTTCCCAGTCGTCGTTCCTGGCGTGGCCCCTGGCTTCGTCGAGAAGCACCTCGGCCCGGGTCAGGCCACGCGTCGTCATCTTCTTGTCCCTGACATTCTCGGCTAGGTCGCGCAGAATCCGCAGGCTCTCGGCCACCTTGAGGATCTGCAGGGAGATATCGGACGATTCGCGTGACCGGGCGGTCAGGGCCGCGGTACGGACCTGCTCCCCCTGGGCAATGACGTCGCCGAAGAATTTGGCAACCGTGTCGTAGTCCTGGAACCAGATAAACTTCGACCGCTCGGTCGTCACCATCTCCTGGCCGGCCCGCAGGGTCGCGGCGTACTCCTCGTACGCGTAGGGAGCGAACTTGGGGACGCCGACCTTCCACAGGTCCTGGTCCTGCTTGACCGCCAGGTCGACCTGCACCGGGATCGGCGGCTCACTGCACCCGGCCAGCGGCAGGAGGCAGGAGAAGATGAGGGCGGCCACGATAATCGGGCCCGCCCTGAGAAACCTCAGGGCGGGCCCGATTTTTGCCACGATACTTAAAGGGTTCAATTAACTAACCAGCGACAATTACTTCTTCTTGCCGGCCTTGGCGTCGATGGCAGCCTGCACTTCGGTCTTCACGGCGGTGATGCGGGCCAAAATCGCATTGGCCTTCTCGTTGGCGCCGATGAAGTCGCCCTTGGCGATCAGCGGCTCAACTTCCGGGATCATCGCCTCGACGCCGGCCAGGTCGGTGGTCATCGCTTCGATTTCGGCCTTGGAGCCTTTGCCTTTCGGGGCCTTGGCAAGCAGTTCCTTGGCAGCAACCAGCTCGGTGTTGGCCTGCGCCATGGTGGCGATGGCGGCCTGCTTCAGCTCTTCCTTGCGGGCGGCAACCTTGCCTTTGAGGGCAACGGCGTCAGCTTTGGTCTTGGCCAGAATCTGCGAGGCTTTGTCGAAGTTCTTGAAGAATTTCTCTTCCTGCACCTTGATTTCGGCGTTGGCAGCGGCCAGGCCGTCGGCGACCATCTTGTAGTCTTCCGGGGTGTACTGCTGGGCGCCTTCGGCGACCGCCGCGTCAACGGCAGCTTTGGTGGCATTGATCTCTTCGGTCGGGGCCTTGGCGCAAGCCGTCAGGGAGGCCACCAGGGCCAGGCTCGCCAGAACAACAAGAAGCTTCTTCATCGTATTTAGTCTCCTTTGGTGTGGGTGTTCGCCGCTATGGCGAAACTGAAAGATGTACCCAACCTACTAGCAACCCACGTGCCAAATAGTAACATACCGTACTTGTTGTCTTTTTTCTCCTTGCCCCGCGACCACTTCCCCATATCGGGAGCCTTCAAACCCCGGATATTCCCCAAATGGGGAAAGCGCGGGTCAGGTGTGCTTGAACTCCACCGCGACATCGGCGCGGTGCGCCGGATCGATCTGCCATAGAGGGCGCGCCGTGAAGTTGCAGGGACGGGCCACCAGCAGGTCGGGGAACTGCTCGATGCGGATGTTGTAGAGGTTGACCGACTCGTTGAGAAACTCGCGGCGGTCGGCGATCTGGTCTTCCAGTTCGGAGATGCGCGCGCCGAGTTGGCGGAAGGCCACGTCGGCCTTGAGATCGGGATAGCGCTCGACCACCATGAACAGGGAGCGCAGCGTCTCGGTCAGGGCGTTCTGGGCACGCATCTTCTCCTCGTCGCCGCTGGCCTGGCTGACCAGCGAGCGCGCCTTGATCACCGCTTCCAGGGTCTGCTGCTCATGCTGCATGTATCCCTCGCAGACCTTGATCAGCTTGGGCAGTTCGTCGAAGCGCTGCTTGAGCAGCACGTCGATGTTGCTCCAGTTGCGCTCGATATTGTTCTTCAGTTGCACCAGGCCGTTGTAGACGGTAATCACGTAGAGCACGACCAGGGCCAACATGAACCCGATTACGCCCAGCACGATCAAGGGGATCATCTCTGTTACCTCCTAGGTCAGTCGCAACAATTCGAGCAACAATTTCAACGCCAGGCCGGCCGCCGCCATCCCCAACAGCAGCAGCACCGCACCGATCCAGCCGTACCTGCCCGCCAGTTCCGTTCCGGTCTGTCCCTCGGCGATCAGAAACGGCAGCCCGCGGGGCGGCTTGCCGAGCAGAGCGTGGTCGATCACCGGCAGGCTCCGCTCGCTGAGCTGTTCGGCGGCCGCCAACCGCTCGGCATCGTCACGGGCCGCCTGCCATTCGTCGGCATCGAGACGGCCGTCCCCGTTAGCATCGTAGCGATGCAGCGCCCGAGGGTCAAGTTTGAGACGACGAACCGCTGCGACGGTGCGCTCGCGCAGGCTCGGACGCACCCCGCGCACCGGGCGGGCGTAGGCGAGGACGTAGAGGGTGGTCCCCTCGTAGATCAGCTCCTCGACCCACTTCTCGTCCGGCCCGCCATCGACGACGGCGCCAAGCAGCGTGCTCTCTCCGGGATAGCCGGTCTGCTCGGTCTTGACCTTGATCGTGGCGCCGGCCGGGTCGACCACCACCTGGCCGCTGCCATCATCGAGGGCAAAGGGGACGTGCGAGCTGTCACTCTGGCTGGTCAACTTCCAGCTATGGTTGCGGTCGCGGCGGTATTTGCTCAGCCGATACCAGACGCAGGCGCCCTGAGTCATCGGTGCCACCAGTGCGTAGCGGCGGGTCGCCCGGCCACTCACCTCGACCAACCCCATGGCCAGGGAACGGATGCGGCTGGTCGGGGTGTCCTCGATGCGCCGTTTCAGGCGCAGGCAGGCGAACGCGCCCCAGCAGAGGGCAAGGGCGGCGACTCCCGGCAGGGCGCCGCTATGCAGCGCCCGGTCAAAAAAGGGATGCAAGAGCTTGCTCTTGCCAGCGATCATCATCACCCCCCCTCCCAAGCAGGAGAGCACAAACGGCAGGGCCCGCCGGAAGGAGAACGTCTGCTCGGGGCGATCGGGTGGAGGCGGCAGGGGAACCGGCCGGGCCGGCGCCGGGGGAGCCGGCGCCTCGTCGCCAATCGCGGCATCGACGGTCGCGGCGACTTCGCCCAACTCCACCGGGGCGATGCCGGTGCCGGCGACGGTTCCCGCCAAGACAGCGGACAACACCTTACCGGGCGAAACCGCACCGGCGACGTCCGCGGTGGGCGGCGGTGCCCTGAGGCCGGCCACCAGCCAGCCGTAACGGGTCAGCGCATCGAGGTTATCCGTCAGGGCCGCCGGATTTTCTCGGGCAGGTTGCGGCACACAGCCGGGAAGCTGGCTGAGGCCAAAATCGGTATGCAGGCGAAAGTTGCCGGCATACTCGCCGACCAGAGCGATGACCGCCTCGAGGTTGCGCGCCGCACCGAGACTGGCGCGGCCGCCGAGCCCGTCCGGGCTGAAACGGCCGGGAAGGACGCGGAGGGCCGCCGCGACCGCACCGGCCCCGTCAAGCAGATAGCAATCGAAGACCGGCTGTTCCTTGAGGATCGCCTGGCGCGTTTCCTCGGCGGCGAAGACGCTGGCCTGCTCGCGCCCAAGGTAGGCATTGCGGGCCAGCATGCGTTTGACCTGGCGGCCGGCCAGTTCGCCGGAGAGGTCGGCCAGCACGCCGACAACCGCCGTTCCCCGCTCCAGGCGCACCCGGCACTCCCCTTCGCAGAGGAAGTCCACCACCTCAGCGCTGATCGTCAGGCTGCGCAAGCGCGGCGGGGCGAAAGCCGGGCGGGCCGGGGCGACCACCCAACAAGCGTAGCCGTGCCGGCGCAGGGTGGCGGCGGGACTGTCGAGGTTCTGTTGCTCCCCTTGGGCCAACTGGCCAAGACCAGAGCCGAGCAGGCGCTGACGGGTAGTGTAAGGGTCAAGCCCGAAGCTGCCATGGAGTTCGCTGACCAGGCCCTCCAGTTCCGGGTGGGGCACCGGACGCTGGCGGACGATCAGCAGCCGCGACGGCTCACTCATCCTGGCCTCCCGGGACCACCGGCGGACCCAGGCGTTCCAACGCCTTGCGATGGGCGCCGTGCAGAGGCGTTGCCGCTAGTTGCACCGGCGTCTGCCAGTGCCAGACTCCTTCGGCCACCCGGCCATTCACGCCAACGCAGATTCGTACCAGCTCAAGTTCAAGGTTGAAGTGGCTGTAGGCGTGCTTCAGTCTCCCGATCTCTGTTCGCCGGCCACCCAGTCCCAATTCCGCGGCCAGGCGGCCGGCCGCGGCCAGCGGCAATTCGCCGGCGCACAGGTCGACAACGGGAAACTCCCAAAGACCACCGAGAAAACCCTCGGCCGGGCGGGGGCGTACCAGGTAGCACCCCCCCTGTTCGATCAGCAGGGCCACCTGGCGGCGCACGGGCACACGCTGACGCGGCCTAGCCGCCGGCAGCTGCCGTTCCAGCCCCTGCCGGCGGGCCTGGCAGAGCGATGCCAGCGGGCAGGCGGGGCAGGCCGGATCCCGTGGCGTGCAGACCGTGGCGCCCAGGTCCATGATCGCCTGGGCGTAGTCGTGTGGTCGCGCCTGGGAGGTCAGCATCTCGGCCCACGCCCAGAGCCGGCGCTCGGCAGTTGCGGCGCGCGGGTCGCCCGCATAGGCAAAGAGGCGCACCAGCACCCGGCGCACGTTGCCGTCGAGGATCGGCGCCGGGCGGTCGAAGGCGATCGCTACGATAGCGCCAGCCGTGGAACGGCCGATTCCGGGAAGGGTCTCCAGCACCTCGACCGTCGCCGGAAAGCGGCCGCCATGTTCGCCGACCACCATCTGCGCGGCCCGATGGAGGTTGCGCGCCCGCGAGTAGTAGCCCAGCCCCGCCCACAGTTCGATGACCCGCTCCGGCGGTGCCGAGGCCAGGGCAGCCACCTCGGGGAAGGCGGCCAAGAAGCGTTGATAATAGGGGATGACCGCCGTCACCGTGGTCTGCTGCAGCATGATTTCGGAGAGCCAGATGCGGTAGGGGTCGCGGGTGTGGCGCCAGGGGAGGTCACGGCCGCAAGAGCCGTACCAGGTGAGCAGGCGCGGGGCAACCTCGAGAGGGTCGAAGGGGTAGGGGCAATTCATGAATTGCCCCTACAACGACATGTCATCAACCGATTTCCTTCAGCGCCGCCAAGGTGGCGTCCATCTCCGCGTCGGTGCCGATGGTGATGCGCATGCCGTGGGCCAGCAGCGGGTCGGCGAAGTAGCGCACCAGGATCTTGCGGGCGTAGAGGGCTTCGTAGATCCGCTGGCCGTTGCGGTCCGGCGGCGCGGCGAAGACGAAGTTGGCCTGCGAGGGGATGACGGCATAGCCCAACTCCGCAAGACCGGCGACGAAGCGGGCGCGGGTGGCGCGGATTTTGGCCACAGTCGCCCGCAGGTGCGCCTGGTCCCGCAGGGCCGCGGTCGCCGCAACCAGCGCCAGACGGTCGAGGTGGTAGTGGTCGCGGATCTTGTCGAGGGCGGCGACGATCTCCGGGCGGGCCACCGCCAACCCGAGGCGCATCCCCGCCAGGGAATAGCTCTTGGAAAAAGTCCGCGTCACCACCACGTTCGCGTACTTCTTCACCAGTTCCAGGGCCGTGAACTCGGCAAAATCGACGTAGGCCTCATCGACCACCAGCACCCCGGTGCAGCGCTGCGCCAACTCCTCGATGTACTCCAGCGGGAAGGCAAAACCGAGCGGCGCGTTGGGGGTGGTCAGGAAAAACAGCCGCCCCGTGTAGCGCGGGGGAAAATCCCGGATGCGAAAGTCGTCGGTCAGGCCGAAGGTGCGGACCCTCGCCCCCTGAATCTCGGCGAGGGTGGCGTAATAGGAGTAGGAGGGGTGGACGTAGCCGACCTCCTCCCCTGCGTCGACACAGGCGCGGATCAGGTTGTTGAGCAGCTCATCCGAGCCGTTGGCGGTGATCACCCACTCGACCGGGAATCCATAAAGCTCGGCCGCCGCCGCACGCAGCAAGCGGCTGCCGGGATCGGGGTACTTGCGCAAGGCATCGCCGTCAGCGCCAACCTCGACCAGCAACGCCTCCCGCACCCGCGGTGACGGCGGGTAGGGGTTCTCATTGGTGTTGAGCTTGATCCAGCGCTCGCTGTCGGGGGGCTGGAAGCCGGGGACGTAGCCGGCCATGGCGGCAATGTCGGGGCGGAGAAGATTCATTCGTTTGCTCTCCAAAAGCTATTTTGACGCGGAGGCGCGGAGACGGAGAGAAACCCACAAAAAGGCTTGTCCAAAATCGATTGACTTACTCCGCGCCTCTGCGTCTCTGCGTCAATTCACTTCAATAGGTTTCCAACACCTCATACGTCGTCGTCCGCCGTGCCGGGGTGAAGCCGGCGCCACGGGCCAGCTCGATGATCTCGTCGCTCGACAGGCGGAAGGTGCAACCGGCGGCAGCCACCACGTTCTCCTCGAGCATGGTGCCGCCGAGATCGTTGGCGCCGAAGAACAGCGCCACCTGGGCGAGCATCGCCCCCTGCGTCACCCAGCTGGCCTGGAGATTGGGGATGTTGTCAAGGACGATGCGCGCCAGCGCCAGCACCTTGAGGTACTCGACGCCGCTGGCCGTCTCGCCGCCGAGTTCCGTGTTTCCCGGCTGGTAAGTCCAAGGGATAAAGGCGGTGAAGCCACCGGTTTCGCTTTGCAGTTCGCGGATGCGGAAGAGATGCTCGACAATGTCCTCGGGCCGTTCGGTCGCGCCGAACATCATGGTCGCCGTGGTCGGCATTCCCAGGGTATGGGCGGTGCGCATCACCGCCGCCCACTGCTGCCAGCCGATCTTGTTCGGCGAGACTTCGCGGCGGATCTCGTCGACCAGGATCTCCGCACCGCCGCCGGGAAGGGACTGCAGCCCGGCCGTTTGCAGGCGCGTCAGGCACTCCTCCATGGTCAGCTCGGAGAGTTTGGCGATATGTACCACCTCCGCCGGCGACAGCGAGTGGATGCGTACCGTCGGGAAGCGCCCGCGGATCTGGCGAAACAGGTCCTCGAACCAATCGATCTTCAGATCGGGGTGCAGCCCCCCCTGCATCAGCAATTGGGTCCCGCCATATTCCGCCAGTTCGCGCACCTTGGCGAGAATATCGTGGTAGCCGAGCAGATAGGCGTCGGGATGGCCGACATCGCGGTAAAAGGCGCAGAAACGGCACTGCGTGGTGCAGATGTTGGTGTAGTTGACGTTGCGGTCGACGACGAAGGTCACCCGGCCCTCCGGGTGCTTGCTCCGGCGAACGGCGTCGGCCAGCTTGCCGACAGTGAGCAGATCACCTCCGGTCAGCAGCTGCAGCGCCTCGTTGCGGGTGAGTGGCTTCGACATCATGCCGGCCGTCTCACCTCGCGATAGAGCGTATCGCGCTCGATCGGCACCTTGCCGGCCTTGCGAATCAGGTCGGCCAGCTGTTCCTTGCTCAGTTGCTGTGGCGAGTCGGCGCCGGCATCGTGACCGATCTGCTCCTCGACCACCGTGCCGTCGAGGTCGTTAACCCCGAAGCACAGGGCCACCTGGGCGATCTTCAGGCCGAGCATCACCCAATAGGCCTTGATGTGGCGGAAGTTGTCGAGGTAAAGCCGGCTGATCGCCAGGGTCTTCAGGGCATCGACCCCGCCCACCCCCTTCGCCCCCGGCACCCGGGTGTTGTCGGGCTGGAAGGCCAGCGGAATAAAGGCCTGGAAGCCGCCAGTACGGTCCTGCAGCTGGCGCAACCGGGCGAGGTGATCGATGCGGTCGGCAGGGCTTTCCAGGTGGCCAAACAGCATGGTGGCATTACTTTTCAGCCCTGCCCGGTGGACCGCCTCATGGATCTCCAACCAGCGCGCGCCACTGATCTTCTCCGGACAGATCCTGTCCCGCACCGCTGGAGCGAAGATCTCCGCACCGCCGCCGGGGAGCGAGCCGAGCCCGGCACCCTTCAATTCATCGATCACCACCTCGACCGGTTGCCCGGTCAGTTGGGCGAAGTAGTCGAGCTCGACAGCGGTGAAAGCCTTGAGGTGCAGCTGCGGGGCGTCAGCCTTGAGCGCCGCCAGCATTTCCAGGTAGAAGTCGAAGGGCAGGTGGGGGTGCAGTCCGCCGACCATGTGCAGCTCGGTGGCCCCGGCGGCAACCGCCTCGGCGGCCTTGGCAAGGATGTCGTTGAGTGCCAGGGTGTAACTGCCCTCGTCGTCGGCCTCACGGCTGAAGGCGCAGAAGGTGCAGCGGTTGACGCAGAGATTGGTGTAATTGAGGTGGCGGTTGACGTTGTAATAGACCGTGTCGCCGTTCAAGCGGTCATTGGCCAGGGCCGCCTGCTCGCCGATCGCCAACAGGTCGTTGCTGGCAAACAGCCCGAGCGCTTCGGCATCGTTGATCCGCACGCCATACTTAACCTTGGCGTGGATGCTGTTCAATAAATTATCCATGTCATAGCTTTTCGGACTTTGCGGTTTTCACTCAGCACTCAGCACTCATCGCTCAGCACTCTTCTTTCCCGCCCCAACGCCGAAACAACTCATGCGCAACGCCGAGTTGATCGAGCACCTTGCCGACGACGAAGGCGACCAGGTCGTCGAGCGTCTGCGGGGCGTGGTAGAAGGCCGGCATGGCCGGGATCACCACCGCCCCGGCCCGCGCCAAACGCAGCAGGTTTTCCAGATGGATAATGCTCAAGGGAGTTTCGCGCGGCACCAACAACAGCGGCCGGCGTTCCTTGAGCATGACATCGGCCGACCGCTCCAGGAGCGTTCCGCTCAGCCCCGCAGCAATCCTGCCGGCCGTCCCCATCGAGCATGGGCAGACGACCATGGCATCCGGCGCGCTGGAGCCACTGGCCACGGCAGCGAACAGATCGGCATTGTCCAGGCAATCGATCCGTTCAGAAGCGAAATACGCGCGCACCTGCCGCTGCCGCTCGGCGGGATCGGCGCTCCAGGCAAGTCCGTTCTCAAAGTTGAGCACCTGCCGCCCCGGTTCGGAGAGGAGCAGACTGACCCGGCGGCCGACACGCAGCAACTCCGCCGTCAGGCGCAGGCCGTAGATCGAACCGGACGCACCGGTGATGGCAATCAGGACATGGTTCATGTCAGACCAAGGCATCCACCAGAGTGAAAGCAAAAAGGGTTACGCTGATATAACCGTTCATGTTGAAAAACGCCGCATCCAGCCGCGACAGGTCATCAGCCTTGACCAGTTGGTGCTCATGGGCGATCAGGGTGCTGATCACCGCGACACCGGCATAGTAAAGCCAGCCCAGCGGCAAGCCGAGCGGCAGTAACAGCAGCAGGGCAATCATCGCACCATGCAACAGCTTGCCGAGCAGAATGGCGTTCTTCACCCCAAGACGTACCGGGATCGAGTGCAGCCCGCTGCTTCGATCGAAGTCGACGTCCTGCAGGGCATAGAAAATGTCGAAACCCGCCACCCAGCAAAGCACGGCTCCCCCCAACACCAGGACCGGCCAGCCGACATCGCCGCGCAGGGCGATCCAGGCACCGACCGGCGCAGCCGCCAGACAGAGGCCGAGCACTACGTGGGCCAACGCGGTGAAACGCTTGCAGTAAGCGTACAGGACGAAAAACCCCAGCGCCACTGGAGCCAGCACCAAACATAAGGGGTTGAGCCTCGCCGCTGCCATCAGCAAAAGGACGGTTGCTGCCACCACCAGCAGCCACGATTCCGCCAGGGTAACCTTGCCGGCCGGCAACGGACGGGTGGCGGTGCGCGGGTTTTGCGCATCGATGCGCGCGTCGATGATGCGGTTGAGCCCCATGGCGGCGGTGCGCGCGCCGACCATCGCCAGGCAGATCCAGCCGACCTGGGCCGCGCTCGGCGGCCGGCCGCTGGCCAGGGCCGCCAGCGTCGCCCCCATCAGGGCGAAGGGGAAGGCGAACACCGTGTGAGAGAACTTGATCATCTCCAGCAGAGTGGCGACCTTCGTCCAGACAGCACTGCCCATTACTGTTGCACGTCACTTTCCTGGAGGAATCTGCTGCCAGCGCCAGTGTACACCGCGCGCCCGGGGCGTTCAAGCCGGAGCGCTTAATGCCAGTGATGATAATAGCCGGCCCCGAAGCGCCAGCGCGGATAGGGCCCCCAGTACCAGGGATCGCACCAGGGATCGTGCCACCAAGGGTCACACCAGTACCCTGGCGGATAGGCTGGGGTCTGCGCCGCCGCTTCCTCGGCCGCCGTCGGCCACGCGTGAATGAAGCTTATCTCCAGCCTGGGGAGCACGCTGCCGCTGCTGCCGGTTGCGCCGGTGACCCGCCCGACCAGCGTCACCAACCGCCCCGGCTGCAGCAAAGCTCCGTCCAAGCCGGCCCCGGCAGCGGCGATCCTCCCGAGGGCCCGGTCGGGAGCCGTGGGGCGATCAGCATCATCCAACTGGTAGCCGTCAAACTCGAAGGTCACGCCGGCTGCGTCGCTGACGGTGCGCACCACCACGCCGCCCAGCAGTAGCGTCCGCCCCCAGTAAGCCACCGGATCGGCGAGCACAACGGTTGGGCGCAGAGCATGGTCGACCTCGACATAGAGATCGGTCGGCACTGGCGAGGCGGCGCCGGCCACGACCGGCCAGAGGATCAGCCATACCATCCAAAGTCTGCCCATGACGCCCCTCCCGCCTACCCGCTACCATCGAGCCGGTATTCGCACCAGCGGGCCAGCACCTTCTGCAGCACGGCCGGATCGCTCCGCACTGCTTCTCCGGCCGATAGCCGCCGGGCGTCGATGGCCAGGCGCCCGCGTTCGATCAGCAGGTCGCGCCCCCAGTCAACGCGGTTGAGAAGCCGCCAGAAGACTGCGGCCGGATCGTGCGGATCGTGATCGGCCGCACCGATGACCAGCAGCCGCGATCCGTTCAGCAGCGCCGTTCCCCAGAGCAGGCTGGCCACCTCCGCTAGCGGGCGTTCCTCGCCCGGAGCGACGGTCACCAGCGCGGCCCGGTGGAAGATCCCTTCGTCCGGCATATGCAGCTCCCGCACCGTTGGCACAGACATCCGCACCAGCGGCAGGAACAGGCAAGCGGTGGCGCGGGCCAGCTGTATATTCTCCCGCGGCGGCGGCCCGACCAACGTCCACGGGCAGATGGCGCCTTTGCGGGCATGCACGCTCGCTACCCGCAGCACCGGCGCCGCAACATCGACATCGTAACTGCCGGTGTGGTTACCAAAGGGCCCTTCACGGCGCGTCACACCAGGCTCGATCACGCCCTCAATCACCACCTCGGCGCTGGCGGGGACCTGCAGGCCACTGTTTCGGCAGTTGCTCATGGTCATCCGCTGTCCGGTCAGGTAGCCGCAGAAGGCGGCCTCCTCGACCCCCACCGGCAACGGCGCCGTCGCGGCCCAGGTCAGGGCCGGCGGCCCGCCCAGCGCCACGGCAACCGGCATGGCCAACCCGCGGCCGTGCCACGCCGCCAGGTGGCCGGCGGCCCCGCTCCCGGGCCGGCAGCGGATGGTTGCCGTGAAACGCTCGTGTAGCTGGATGCGGTACATGCCGCAGTTGAGCGGCCCGCCATCGGGGTGGCGGGAATAAACCTGAGCCAGCGTCAGGTAAGGCCCGCCATCCCCCGGCCAGGCCGCGATCGCCGGGAGCAGATCGAGCCCACCGGCGCTGTGGTCGACCTCGTTCCAGATCGGCTGACCAGCAACGATCGGTTGCCACGCGGGGGCTTGTGTCAATGCCCTGAGCGCCTGCTCCGCAGAGGGCTCCCCCACTGCCAGCAGGTCGCGGGAGAAACGCTCCGCCATCCCGGTCAGATCGGTGGTGCCGAGGGCCCAGCCGACCCGCTCCAGGGTACCGAACAGGTGGGTCGCGACCGGCAGGGCCGAGCCCTTGACCTGTTCGAAAAGCAAGGCCCGCCCTTGGCCTGCGCCTTTGCTGACCTGATCGACGATGGTGGCCAGCTCCAGGTGCGGGTCGACAGTCACCGGCACACGCGCCAGTTGGTCGGCCTGCTCGAGAAGCTGCAGGAAAGAGGAGAGGTCAGTCGGGAACATAGCGCATTACCGGTGGTAGCCGTGATGGTTCGCCTTTACGTTAACCATAGCGCATCCCGTTCGTCAGTAAACCTGAAAAAACAAAACCCCCGGCACGGGCCGGGGGTCTGAGTCTGCAAAGGGGGCGGCGGCTAGAAAATCGCCATCTTGGCCATGGCCATCACGTCGTTCGGCAAGATGCCGAGATAGAGGCTGCCGATAACCGCCAGAATGATGGTCGCCAGGACGCTGACCGGGAGGCCAACCCAGGCGTAGTCCTCGACCGGATCACGGAAGTACATGTAGACCATGACCCGCAGGTAGTAGTAGAGGGAGACGGCCGAGTTCAGCACGCCAAGAACCGCCAGCCAGATGTAGTCGGCCTTGATGGCCCCGGCAAAGATGTAGAACTTGCCGGCAAAGCCGGCTGTAGGCGGCAGCCCCATCAACGAAAAGAGGAAAATCGACATGGCCACGCCAAGTAATGGACGCTTGTAGCCGAGCCCGGAGAAACCTTCGAGGGTCAGGTTCTCCTCCCCCTGCTTGCCGACGAGGACGAGGACGGCAAAGGCGCCAATGTTCATGAAGGTGTAGGCGAGCATGTAGAAGAGCACGCCGGAATAGCCGATATCGTTGGCGGCCACCATGCCGACCAGGGCATAGCCGGCGTGGGAGATCGAGGAGTAGGCCAGCATCCGCTTGATGTTGGTCTGGGAGATGGCGATGATGTTGCCGATAGTCATGGTCAGCACCGCCAGCACCCACAACATCGCGGTCCACTCCGGCTTCATGCTGAAGAAGCAGTACTCCATGGTGCGCAGGAAGGCGGCAAAAGCCGCAGCCTTGGGCCCGGCGCTCATGAAGGCGGTGATGGGGGTCGGGGCACCCTGATAGACGTCCGGCACCCACATATGGAACGGTGCCGCCCCCAGCTTGAAGAGGAAGCCGATGGAGAGCAGCACCAAGCCGGCCACGGTCATCGGGTTGGACAGGATCGACGAATGGGAATTGAGATAGACGCCGATCTCGGCCAGACGCGTGGAACCGGTCACCCCGTAGATCAGGGCCATGCCGTAGAGAAGGAAGCCGGTGGAGAAGGCGCCGAGCAGGAAGTACTTGAGGCCGGCCTCGTTGGAAGCGACCTGGCCGCGGAAGAAGCCGGCCAGCACGTAGAGGCTGATCGACATCACTTCGAGGCCGAGGAAGATGGTCATCATGTCGGTCCCGGAGGCCATCCACATGGCGCCGGCGGTCGCAAAAAGGATCAGCGGATAGTACTCGTTGACCGGGTAGCCTTCGCGGCGCAGGTAGTCATCCGACATCAGGATGGTCATGGCCGCCGCCACCAGGAAGGTCACGTTGAAGAAGGTGGCGAAGTTGTCGAGGGCCACCGCATCCGAGAAACCATACTGCGGGTTCCCCCACCCCTGCATGACCACACCCGTCGTCACGGCGATACCGACCAGGCTGATCCACACCGCCGGGCGGGTGGTACCGCGCGGCAGGAAGACGTTGATCAACAGCAGGCCCATGCCGAAGCAGACCAGCACCAGGGACGGCATGATGGCCGCCAGGTTGACATTCTGCATGGCGATTTGCACCAGGTTTTCCATGAACGGGCTCCTCAGCGACGTTGAATTCCGGGCTTATTCGTTGACCGTGATCTTGACGACCGACGGTGTCGGCGCTTCGACCATCAGGGCGATCTCTTGTTTCGCCTTGACCTGCTGGATCAGATTCTCCAGCGACGGATTCATCTTTTCCAAGAAGGTGTTCGGGTAGAAGCCGATCCAGAAGACGAAGACCAGCAGCGGCACCATGACTGCCAGCTCGCGGGCCGACAAGTCTTCCACCTTTTCATTTTCGGGGTTGGTGATCTTGCCCATCATGACCCGCTGGAACATCCACAGCATGTACACCGCGGCAAGAATGACGCCGGTGGTGGCAAACACCGCATACCAGCGCAGACCGCTCTCGAAGGCCCCCATCAGGATCAGGAACTCGCCGACGAAACCGTTGGTGCCGGGGAGACCGATCGACGAAAAGGTGATGATCAAGAAGATCGTCGCGAACACCGGCATGGTTTTCGACAGTCCGCCGAAATCGGCGATCAGGCGGGTGTGGCGGCGCTCATAGATAAAACCGACGATAAGGAACAGTGCGCCGGTGGAGATGCCATGGTTGATCATCTGCAGCATGCCGCCGGCCAGTCCCTGCAGATTCATGGCAAAGATACCGAGCATGACGAAGCCCAGATGCGACACCGACGAATAGGCGACCAAGCGCTTGACATCTTCCTGCATCATGGCGACCAGGGCGCCGTAGATGATGCCGATCACCGCCAGGGTGGCGAACAGCGGGGTGAACTGCAGGGTCGCCGCCGGGAAGAGCGGGATGGCGAAACGCACGTAACCGTAGGTTCCCATCTTCAGCAGGATGGCGGCCAGGATCACCGAGCCGGCAGTCGGCGCATCGGTATGGGCATCGGGCAACCAGGTGTGGAACGGGAACATCGGCACCTTGATGGCGAAACTGACGGCAAAGGCCAGGAACAGCCAGGTCTGCAGGTGGGCCGGCAGATTAAGCTGGTAGAAATGAACAAGGCTGAAGCCGCTCTGGAACGGCAGCCCCATCTTCACCGCGTAGTAGTAGACGTAGATGATGGCCACCAGCATCAGCAGGGAACCTACTGCGGTGAAAATGAAGAACTTGATGGCTGAATAGATGCGGTTCTTGCCGCCCCAGATACCGATCAGGAAGTACATCGGGACGAGCATCAACTCCCAGAAGACGTAGAAGAGGAAGACGTCAAGGGCGATGAAGGCACCGAGCATGCCGGTTTCGAGCAGCAGCAGCAGAGCCATGAACCCCTTGGTCTGCTTTTCCACCGCGTGCCAGGTGGAGAGCACCGCGATCGGCATGATGAACGTCGTGAGCAGGACCAGCCAGAGGCTGATGCCGTCGATGCCGACGTAGTAGTTCATGCGGAAGTAGTCGCCGACGTTGATCCACTGGAAAAACTCGACGTAGCGCATCTCCGCCGAGGTCCGGAAGGCCTCGTCGAAAGCCAGCGGCAGGCTGATCAAGAAGGTGATCAGGGTGATGACCAGGGTCACCGTCTTGAGCAGGCGGTCGGACTCCCTGGGGAGGAACAGGAGAACGACCATCCCGACCAGGGGGAAGAAGGTCATCAGGCTGAGGAGATTACTCATGGGTCTGCGCTCCTTTTATCTCAATCGCGTGAACGGTGTGGTTCATCATTGCAGGATGAAGACAGCCACCATGACCACCATGCCGAGGACCATGGTCAGGGCGTAGTTGTGGATCAGGCCGCTCTGGGTATAACGCAGCGCGGTAGCCAAGGCATTGACCACCTTGCCGGTGCCGTTGACGATGCCGTCGACCACCTTGAGGTCGAAACCTTTCCAGCAGAAGGTGCCGAACTTCTTGGTCGGGTTGACGAACAGGGCATCGTATAGCTCGTCGATGTACCACTTGTTGAAGACCGCCCGGTGCAGCCCGCTGAACCGGCTGGTGAACTTTGCCGGCAGATCAGGGTTCTTCATGTAGTAAAGGGTGGCGAAGCCGATGCCGACAGCGGCAACGATCACCGAGAAGACCATCAGGCCGATTTCGGTCGCATGCGCTGCCATGGGCTTCGATCTGATAGAGTTTCTGGGAATGCTCGAAGACCGGCGCAAGGAAATGCTCCAACTTGTTGCCGACATGGAAAATATCAATCGCGGGCGGGATACCGACCAAGCCACCAATTGTGGCCAAGCCGGCCAGCACCACCAGCGGGACGGTGATGACCCAGGGCGACTCGTGGATGTGGTCCTTGGCCTTCTTGTGGGTACGCTGCTCCCCGTAGAAGGTCATGTACAGGCAGCGGAACATGTAGAAGGCGGTCATGCAGGCGGTGATGGCGCCGATCACCCAGACGATTTTCATGCCGCGGGTCGAGGCAAAGGACCACCAGAGGATCTCGTCCTTGGAGAAGAAGCCGGAGAAGAAGGGGATACCGGCGATCGCCAGACAGGAGATGCCAAAGGTCGCGTGGGTGACTGGCATGAATTTGCGCAGCCCCCCCATGTTGCGCATGTCCTGCGGATCATCATGCAGGTGGGCATGGTGCAGGGCGTGGTGCATGGCGTGGATGACCGAGCCGGAACCGAGGAACAGGCAGGCCTTGAAGAAGGCATGGGTCATCAGGTGGAAGATGCCGGCGGTGAAGGCGCCGACGCCCATGGCCATGAACATGAAGCCGAGCTGGGAGACCGTGGAGTAGGCAAGGACGCGCTTGATGTCGTTCTGAGCGAAACCGATGCTCGCCGCGAAGATCGCGGTGCAAGCGCCGACCAGGGCAACCACGGCCATGGTGGTCGGGCTCATGGCGAACATAACGTTCATGCGGCCGATCATGTAGACGCCGGCGGTGACCATGGTGGCCGCATGGATCAGGGCGGAGACCGGGGTCGGGCCTTCCATGGCGTCCGGCAGCCAGGTGAAGAGCGGGATCTGGGCCGACTTGCCGGTGGCCCCGAGGAAGAAGCACAGGGTCACCAGGGTCACGACCGTGCCGCCGGCTCCAAGAAGATGGGCATTCTCCGAGATCTCGACGAAGTTGACGGTCCACACGCCGTGAGAGCCGAGGGTCCAGAAGAGGATGCCCAGGCCGACCAGGAAACCGAAGTCGCCCACGCGGTTCATGACAAAGGCTTTTTTCGCCGCATCACCGGCACTTTTCTTTTCGAAGTAGTAACCGATGAGCAGATAGGAGCAGAGGCCGACGCCCTCCCAGCCGAGGAACATGACCAGGGCGTTGTTCCCCAGCACCAGCATGATCATGGAGAAGATGAACAGGTTCAGGTAGCTGAAGAACCGATAGTAGCCCTCCTCGCCGTGCATATAGCCGATCGAGTAGAGATGGATGAGGGAGCCGACTCCGCAGACGACCATCAGCATCAGCGCCGAAAGAGGATCGAACAGAAACCCCCAGTCGATCTGCAACTTGCCAACCGACATCCAGGACGCCACAACCTGCTCAATGCGCTTCGTTTCGCCGCCCAGTTGGAAGAAGTGCATGCAGGTGACCAGGAACGAGAGGAACACCGCGCCGGTGCCGATTCCGCCGATCACCGCCTCGTTCCGGATGTAGCGCTTGCCGAACAACCCGTTGATGATCGAGCCGAGCAACGGGAAGAAGGGGATGAGCCAAAGTTTGTCGTGCATCTATCTGTCCTCCGGACGAAGTAAGCCGTTCACGAAACCCGCAAGGTGATCCTTACCACTTCAGCAGGTTGATCTGGTCCACGTCGATCGTCTCCCGGTTGCGGTAGAAGGCGATCATCAGGGCCAGACCGACCGCCGCCTCGGCGGCCGCCACCGTCATGACGAAGAATACGAAGATCTGCCCGTCCAGGTTGTTGAGGTGCCTGGACAGGGCAATGAAGGTCAGGTTCACCGAGTTCAGCATCAGCTCGATGCACATGAAGATGACGATCGCGTTGCGCCGGGTCAGCACGCCATAGGTGCCAAGGGCAAAGAGTATGGCGCTGACGGTCAGGTAGTGGTAGACGCTCATCTGTGAATCTCCCGTTATCCCTTAATGGGTTAGACGTCCTTCTTGGCCAGCACCACCGCGCCGACAATCGCCACCAGCAGCAGGATCGAGGCGATCTCGAAGGGGAGCAGGAACTCGGTATAGAGGGCCTTGCCAATCAACTCGGTGTGCCCCTCGTTCTTGATCAGGTACTCGGTGATGTCCCCCTCGGCCCCGGTCACCCGGCCGCGCTTGATGAAGAACACCTCGACGAGCAGCACCAGCAGGCTGGCGATGGCCGCCCACACCACCCCGTGCGTGTAGCGCTTACGGGACTCGGTGCCGAGGTTGAGCAGCATGATGACGAACAGGATCAGCACCATGATCGCTCCGGCATAGACGATCACCTGGATCGCGGCCATGAATGGCGCATAGAGCATGACGTAGAAGATCGCCAGACAGAAGAAGGTGTTCACCAGGGCAAGGCCACTGTTGACCGGACTCTGGCAGCGGATCACCAGATACCCCGAGACAATGGTGACCAGCGCGACTAGATAAAAAAAGATTGTCTCCATGGGTTACACGCTCCTCCCGGCTTACTTGAGCAGCCGCTCCTTGGTGAATTCAAAATCCGCACGCCGGTAGCTGGCCAGCTCGTAGGCATCGGTCATCTCGATCGCCTCGACCGGACAGGCTTCCACGCAGTAGCCGCAGAAGATGCAGCGCAGCAGGTCGATGGTGTAAATTCTCGGGAACTTTTCACCCTTGTCGTTTTCGGCGGCTTCAACCGTGATGCACTTGGCCGGGCAGACTGTCGGGCAGAGGTAGCAGGCCACGCACTTCTCGCGAGTCTGGCTCGGCACCAGGCGGTGCAGGCCGCGGAAGCGGCTCGACATCTGCAGCTTGACGGTCGGGTACTGGACGGTGGTCGAATGCCCCGGCAGTATGTGCTTGAAGGTGATGCTCAGGCCTTTGGCGATCGCTGTAAACATAGGGTCTGACCTCGTATTCTCGGGAGCGTTTACTACTGCAGAACAACCACCAGGCCAGTGACGACCAGGTTGACCAGCGCCAGAGGGATGAGAATCTTCCACCCAAGCTGCATCAACTGGTCGTAACGGACGCGCGGCAAGGTCGCGCGCAGCCACATGAAGAAAAACATGATGGCAAAGACTTTCGCCAGCAACCAGACAAATCCGGGCACCATGTTAAATATGCCGATATTGATTGGGGCACCCCAACCGCCGAGGAACAGGGTGGCGGTAATGGCGGCAATGACGATCATGTTGGCGTACTCGGCCATGAAGAACAGGGCGTACTTCATCGAGGAGTACTCGGTGCAGAAGCCGGAGACCAGTTCACTCTCGGCTTCCGGCATGT
The DNA here is from genome assembly GCA_963751525.1 of uncultured delta proteobacterium. Taxonomy (GTDB): domain Bacteria; phylum Desulfobacterota; class Desulfuromonadia; order Desulfuromonadales; family BM103; genus VAUL01. The sequence goes on from CAVVUQ010000002.1 coordinate 123,127, forward strand.
CGAAGGGGGTGCGGTTGATCTCGGCCAGGCCGGTGATGATGAACAGGCCGAAGGCGAGCGGCTGCTTGAACACGTACCAGTCGGGCAGGAAGGTGCAGACGCCCCAGAGTGGACCCGCCTGCAGAGCCACGATTTCGCGCAGGCTCAGGGTTTCGCTGAGCATGAACACGGCGATGATCGCCAACCCGGCGCCCAGCTCATAGGAGATCATCTGGGCCGTGGCGCGGATGCCGCCAAGCAGGGCGTACTTGCTGTTCGAACTCCAGCCGGCGAGGACGATGCCATACACGCCGAGACCGGCAAAGGCCAGGATGTAGAGGACGCCGATGTTCAGGTCGGTGATCTGCTGCGGCACCGCAAAGCCCTTGATCGTGATGTCGGGGCCGAAGGGGACGACGGCAACGGTGATCAGCGCCGGGATCAGGATCATCATCGGCGCCAGCAGGAACGACACCTTGCTCGCCTGGGCCGGGATGATGTCTTCCTTGAAGAAGAGCTTGAGCCCGTCGGCAATCGGCTGCAGCAGGCCGTGCCAGCCGGTACGCATCGGCCCCAGACGGGTCTGCATGTGGCCGATGACCTTGCGCTCACACCAGGTGGCATAAGCAACAATCAGCATGGTCACGGTAAAGACCACCACCAGCTTCAGCAGCATCATTCCCACGAACAGGGGGGCGTTGTTCGACATGCTCAGCATTTCCGTCATGACAATCCTCTTCCTCGATCCCGTTGGACTGTGAACGTTTTGTTGCTAAAATCCGGGCTTGTGTGGTGTCGCCATCTCGCCCAGATGTTTCTTCAGATAATTGGCCTCGGTGTGTTGCGGGCTGAGGGCCAGCGCCTGGTCAAGGGCCTCGCTGGCCGCGTCGAGCAGATCCGTCTGCAACTGGCATTCGGCGATGCGCACCCAGGCCTCGACGTCGTCCGGGCTGAGCTTCAGCATGCGCCGGTAGGCCGCCACGGCCTCACCGAAGGCCCCCGTTTTCCGATAACACTCACCGAGCATGTACGGCGCCGGGGCAAAGCGCGGGCTGATGGTTTCGACTCCGGCAAACTGTTCGACGGCCTCCTGCAGCTTGCCTTGCCGGAACAGCGCCATCCCCAGTTCGAAGCGGGCCGCCGTATAGGTCGGGCTGACTGCCTCGACCCGCCGGAACAGGTCGACGGCTTCGCCCTGATCCCCCTGCTGCGCCACCACCATACCGAGAATGTACAGCGCCCGGGTGTACTTGGGATTGATCCCGACCGCCTGCTCGAGAGCGCTGCGGGCGGCGGCAAGTTCCGACATGCGCAGATACGAGAGGCCCAGCCGGTACAGGGTTTCCGCGCTCCCCGGATTGATCTCGTGAGCCTTCTGGAAGCTTTCCACGCTCGCCTCCAGATTGCCCAGCCCGTACTGGGCCATTCCCAGCTTGAACCAGACCCGGAAGGGCTCGGCTTCGCCGACCAGGGCCTGCTGGAAAGCATCGACGGCCTCCCCCAAGTCACCGCGGTCGTAAAGAGCCAGCCCCCGGTAGTAGTGCCCCTTGCTGAACCCGGGTTCGCAAACCAGCGCCCGGTCCCAGGCCACCAGTGCTTCATCGATCTGCCCGCGGTGGTAGAGATCAACCGCCTTGCGGTGCAGAAACTCGACGTTCTCGACCAGATTGAGACCGCACTGGTCGCAGAACTTGGCGCTTGCTGTCACCCGCGCCTGGCACTTGGGGCATTCCATCGGATCGATCCTGTGTGTCGCCTTATTTGCTGACCGTCACGGCAACTGCCGCTTCGCCCTTGTAGAGCCGGTTGATGCCGGCAGCCGCATGATGGTAGGGGGCGAACAGCACCCCTTGCGGCAGGCGGTTGCCGACCTTGGCCTTGAGCTGCAGCTCGACGCCGTTCCCGGTGATCTTGACCAGATCGTCGTCCTTGAGGCCCAGGATCTTGGCATCTTCGCGGCCGAATTCGACATAGGCCTCGGTCATGGCGGCCTGCGGCCCCTGGGCGCGGGTGGACACCGTACCGCTGTGGTAGAGGGCACTGCCGGTGAGCAACTGGAAGGCACCGTCCACCGGCTTCGCCCCCCCGACCGGCTGCAGACGGCGGCGCTGCGGCGCGAGGATCTCGCCACCCCAGACCACGCCCTGCGGGCCGATGCCGTTGAAATTCACCCCGGCGTAAGCCGGCACCGTACGGGCGATCTCGGCGAAGACGGCAGCCGGTCCGGTAAAGGCCAGGTTGCCGCCGAGCTTCTCGACCAAGGCGGCGATGATCGCCCCGTCGGTCTTCGCCTGTCCCGGCAGGGGGATGCCGGGACGCACCCGCTGGATGCGACGCTCGGCATTGGTAAAGGTACCATCCTTCTCGGCGAAGGAGGCGGCCGGCAGGACCACGTGGGCCTTGCTGGCGGTCGGCGACAGGAAAATATCCTGCACCACCAGGAACGACACCTTGTCCAGGGCCTTTTCAACCTTGCCCCGGTCGGGATAGGAGGTCAGCAGGTCCTCGCCGACGACATAGAGAGCCCCCAGCTTGCCATTGGCGGCGGCCTCGAGCATCGCCTGGGCGCCGAGCCCGCCGGCCTGCGGCACGATACCGAGATCGATTGCCCCCTGGCTGTTGGCCTTTTCGCCGCACAGGTAGAGGCCACTGCCGTCGCGTCCGGGAATGCCGAGGAGGATCGCCAGGTTGGCGGCGGCAATGCCAAGTTCCCGGCTGTAGGCGGTGTAGGGAAGACCGTAGGCGAGCAGGATGGCGCTCTTCTTGGCGGCCGCCAGCTGCCGGGCGGCAGTGCGCAGCACCTCGGCCTCGACGCCGGTCCGAGCCGCTACCTGGTCGGCGCCGAAATCGGCGAGCGCCGACTTCAGTTCGGCAAGCCCTTCGACCCCTTCGGTCTGGGCCAGCCCCTCGTCGAGGAGCACGCGGGCCAAGACCGTTGAGGACATCCAGCTCCATCCCCGGACGATGCAGCAGGTTCTTGGCGCGAGGGAGCTTGGCGAACTTGCCGCGCTTGTCGGCCACCAGCCAGAGCTGGGCGTCGCTGCGCTTGACCGCCTGGTTGACGACCATGCCGAAGACCGGGTGGGTCTCGTAGAAGTCGGAGCGGATGGCGAGGATCGTCTCGCACTCCTCGACTTGCGGGAAGGTCCCGGTGGACGCGGCCACGCCGAGCGCCGCCGCAACCCCTTCGCTCACCCCTTGGTAGCACTCGCCGCCGGAGTGATCGAGATTGGCGGTGCCGGCCACCTTGGCCAGATTCTTGAGCAGGAACAGCTCTTCATTGGTCAGGCGCGCGCCGGAAAGAATCCCCAACCCGGCCCCGGCCTGCTTGAAACCTTCGGCCACCGTCTGCAGCGCCTCGTCCCAACTCGCCTCGACCAGTTGGCCGTCCTTGCGCACCAGCGGGGTGGTCAGGCGCTCCTCGCTGTTGACGTAGGAATAGCCGAAGCGGCCGCGGATACAGAGATTGCCGTCGTTGACACCAATCTTGTCGTTGAAGCGGATCGTTTCGACCTTGTTGTTGAGCACACCAAGGGTCACGGTGCAGCCGTTGCCACAGTAGCCGCAGACCGTATCGACCTCCTTGAGCTGCCAGGGCCGCGCCTTGAACTTGAACGGCCGCGGCAGGATCGCCCCCACCGGGCACATTGACACGCACTGGCCGCAGAATTCGCAGTTGAGGCCGCGGTCGAAGGCCGTGGCGATTTTGGTCTCGAAGCCACGGTTGATGAACGAATAGGAACCGTAACCCACGACTTCGTCGCAGACCCGGACGCAGCGGCCGCACAGCACGCAGCGGTTCATGTTGCGCTCGATCAGCGGGTTGACCTCATCGGTCTCCAGGTTGAATTTCTCCCCCTGGAAGCGATTGGTCACCACTTCGTGGTCGTAGGTCAACTCCTGCAGGTCGCACTCACCGCCCTTGTCGCAGACCGGGCAGTCGATGACATGGTTGACCAGCAGGAACTCGAGGACGGTCCTGCGCACCTTGAGGATCTCGTCGGACATGGTGGTGACCACCATCCCCTCGCTGACCGGGGTGGTGCAGGAGGGGATCAGGCGCCCCTTCATCTGCTCGACCTGCACCAGGCAGACGCGGCAGGCACCGAACGGGAGCAGTTTCTTGGCGTAGCAGAGCACCGGAATCTTGATCCCGGCCTCCAGCGCCGCTTCGTAAATCGTCGCGGTCCGGGAGACCGTAATCTGTTTGCCGTCGATCGTCAGGTTGACCATGGAGTCACTTATCCCCTTTGCCGGTCTGTTCGACTACTCGATCGCCATGAACGGGCAGGCGTCGTAACATGAGGTGCAGCGAGTGCATTTGTCGAGTTCGATAGAGGCGAGCTGCCCCTTCTCCCAGCGGATGGCATCGACCGGGCAGGCCTTGACGCACATGCCGCACTTCTTGCAGGCGGCATCGATCACCGCAAACTTGAGCAGCGGCTTGCAAACGTGCGACGGGCAGTACTTGTCCTTGATGTGCGCCTCGTACTCATCGCGGAAATAGCGGATGGTCGAGAGGATCGGGTTGGGCGCAGTCTGGCCGAGGCCGCACAGGGAACTCTTCTTGATGTCGTAGGACATGTCCTGCAGCAGCTCGATGTCCCCTTCCTGGCCTTCGCCGGCACAGATGCGCTCGAGGATCTCGAGCATGATCTTGAGGCCGATGCGGCAGGGGATGCACTTGCCGCACGACTCGACGCGGGTGAAGTTGAGGAAGAAGCGGGCGACGTCGACCATGCAGGTGGTCTCGTCCATGACCACCAGGCCGCCGGAACCCATCATTGCCCCGGCCTTGATCAGCGAGTCGTAGTCGACCTGGGCGTCCAGCGCCTCGGCGGGGAGACAACCGCCCGACGGGCCGCCGGCCTGCACCGCCTTGAACTTGCGGTTCTTGTGAATGCCGCCGCAGACGTCGTAGATGACCTCGCGCATGGTGGTGCCGGCGGGAACCTCGACCAGGCCAGTGTGCTTGATCTTGCCGGTGAGGGCGAAGATCTTGGTTCCCTTGGTCCCCTCGGTGCCGATCGAGCTGAACCAGTCGGCGCCGTTGTAGAAGATGTAGGAGACGTTGGCGAAGGTCTCGACGTTGTTGATGTTGGTCGGCTTCCCCCACAGGCCGCGCACCGCCGGGAAAGGCGGACGGGGGCGGGACATGCCGCGCTGCCCCTCGATGGAGGCCATCAGGGCGGTTTCCTCGCCGCAGACGAAAGCGCCGGCGCCGGCCTTGATCTTCATGTCGAATTTGAAGCCGAATCCCATGCAGTTGTCGCCGAGGATGCCGCGCTCGTAGCAGGTATCGATGGCTTTTTGCAGGCGCTTGATCGCCAGCGGGTACTCGGCGCGGCAGTAGACATAGCCAAAAGTACAGCCGATGGCATAGGCGGCGATCATCATCCCCTCGATGACGCCATAGGGGTCGCCCTCGAGGACCGAACGGTCCATGAAGGCCCCCGGGTCGCCCTCGTCGGCGTTGCAGATCAGGAACTTCTGGTCACCCGGCGAGGCCTTGCAGAACGACCACTTGACCCCGGTCGGAAAGCCACCGCCCCCACGGCCGCGCAGGCCGGAGCGTTTGACTTCTTCGATGACATCTTCGCGGGTCATGGTTATCGCTTTTTTGATGCCGGTGAACCCCTTGTGGGCGATGAAATCCTCGATGCTCTCGGCATCGATGGTGCCGCAGCGCGAGAAGATGATGCGCTGCTGCTTGGCCAGAAAGTCGCCGTAGTACTTGCCGGCCTTCTTCTTTTCGACCACCTGGTTGGCGAGGATATGCTCCTCGACAATCTGCGGCACCAGCTCCGGGGTGACGAAATCGTAGGTCACGCCCTCCTGGCCGGGCAGGACGATGTCGACCAGCACGTCGTTGGCGCACAGCCCACGGCAGCCGGTCTTCTTGATATCACAGCGCTTACCGACCTTGGCCTCGACACCCTGTTTGGCGAATTCGGCTTCGAAAGCGTCAATGACGCTCTGGGCACCGGAGGCAAAGCCGCCGGTGCCGGTACAGATCAGTACTTGGATGCTTTCCGCAGTTTCGGCCATATCGATCCTCGATCCGGATTACGGCTAATCCATGCTTACGTACTTGTCGATGACCTCGTTCATCTTCTGCACGGTCAGGCTGCCGTAGGTGGCATCGTTGACCATGATCACCGGGGCCATGCCGCAGGCACCGATGCAGGCGACATACTCGGCGGTGAACTTGAGGTCCGCGGTGGTCTCGGCGTGGCCGATGCCCAGCCGCTCCTTGAGGGTGTCACCGATGCGGTTGGCCCCCCTGACATGGCAGGCCGTCCCCTTGCAGACCCGGACGATGTACTTGCCGCGCGGCTCGAGATGGAACTGCGCGTAGAAGGTCAGCACGCCGTAGATCTGGCTGCAGTAGACGTTCAGGCGCTCGGCCGTAAGGTGCACGCACGGCTCGGGAATGTAGCCGTAATGTTCCTGGATCGCCTGCAGCACCGGCATCAGCGCGCCGGGCATATCCACGTAGTGGTCGAGGATCTCGTTGGCGCCGGCCAGATCGATTTCCGGTTCCTGCTCTGCGACGGTGGTTTCCACTGCCTCGCTCATAGCTCTTGCACCTCGCTCTGCACGGAATGCCTAACGGTCGATTTCGCCCAGCACGATGTCGAGGGTCCCGATGACCGCGACCACGTCGGCGATCAGGGAGCCTTCGCACATCTTCGGCAGGGCCTGCAGGTTGATGAACGACGCCGGCCGGATCTTCATCCGGTAAGGGCGCGGCGAGCCGTCGGAAACCAGGTAGAAGCCGACCTCCCCTTTCGGGTTTTCGACGCCGACATAGACCTCGCCGGGTTCCGGCTTGAACCCTTCGGTGATGATCTTGAAGTGATGGATCAGCCCCTCGATGCTGTTGACCACGTCTTTCTTCGGCGGCAGGCAGATCTTCGGCGCATCGGCCAGGATCGGGCCGGGCTTGAGCTTGTCCAGGGCCTGGCGCATGATCTTGCAGGACTCGCGCATCTCCTTGAGACGGCAATGATAGCGTGACCAGGTATCACAGCCCTGACCCACCGCCACCTCGAAATCGTAATTCTCGTAGCCGCTGTACGGCTGGTCGCGGCGCAGGTCCCAGTCGACCCCGGAACCACGCAGCGACGGGCCGGTGACGCCCAGGTCGATGGCGTCCTCGGCGCTGATCATGCCGACCCCCTGGATACGTTTCTGCCAGATTATGTTGCCGGTCAGCAGCCCTTCATAGGTATTGATATGTCCGGGCATGTCGTCGATGAACTGACGGATTTCCTGCTCGATGCCATCGGGAAGATCCGCCGAGAGGCCGCCAACCCGGAAGTAGTTGGAGGTCATGCGCGCACCGGAGAGCTTCTCGTAGAAGTTCATGATGTGCTCACGCTCGCGGAAACAGTAGATGAACACGGTCATGGCGCCGATATCGAGGGCGTGGCAGGCCAGCCAGACCAGATGGCTCTTGATGCGGGTCATCTCGGCCAGCAGCACCCGCACGACCTGGGCGCGCTCGGGGATAGCGTCGGTAATTCCTAGCAACTTCTCAACGGCAAGCACGTAGCCGAGATTGTTGTGCATGGGCGCCAGGTAATCGAGCCGGTCGGTCAGCGGCAGCACCTGGTGATAGGTGCGGTGCTCGGAGAGCTTTTCCACGCCGCGGTGCAGGAAGCCAACATGCGGCGTGGCCTTGACCACGATTTCGCCGTCGAGTTCCAGAACCAGCTGCAGAACCCCGTGAGTGGAGGGGTGCTGCGGGCCCATGTTGATGGTCATGGTTTCAAAATTCGCCATAAGTCCGCCTCTTGGTCTTTGGAGGAACCTGGTTTTGCTAACAGGAACTACTGCAGCCGGCCCTGATACGGTTCGCGATCGGGTCCCTGCACCGGATAGTCCTTGCGCAGAGGGTGGCCAACCCAGTCGGCCGGCATGAGGATCCGCCGGGGATCCGGATGGTTGTTGAAGACGATCCCCATCAAGTCGTAGCACTCGCGCTCCAGCCAGTTGGCTGTCGCCCAGACGCCGCTCACCGTGTCGATACGCGCATCGTCCTCCCCAACGGCCGCCTTGATGCGCAGGCGCTGGTGAGTGCCGATGTTGTACAGCTGGTAGACCACCATGAAGCGGGGGGCCTGTCCAAGGTAGTCAATCGCGCAGAGATCGGTCAGGAAGTTGTAACCGAGGTCCTGCTTGAGAAACGTGCAGACAGCCACGATCTCGTCACTCCTGACAACCACGGTGGTCTCGCCGCGGAACTCGCTGACCGACAACACCGTGCCACCGAACTGGGCCTTCAATCTGTCAACCGCAACCTGTACGCTCATAACAGTCTCTCTGGGGTTAATGAAAAGGGAAGATCCTGAAGCGCGGTCTAGACCTCGGTGATCCGCTCGCCGATACCGATCGCCGCACCGAAGGAGTTGCGCTCCTTCATAATCTTCTCCTGCAGTTTCATGATGCCGTACAACAGACCCTCCGGGCGCGGGGGACAGCCGGGAACATAGACATCGACCGGCAGATACTCATCGATCCCCTGCACCGTGCTGTAGGTGTCGAAGATGCCGCCCGAACAGGCGCAGGCCCCCATGGCAATCACGTAGCGGGGTTCCGGCATCTGCTCATAAACCGTCTGGATGACCGGCAGCATCTTCTTGGTGACGGTGCCGGCGATGACGATCAGGTCGGCCTGGCGCGGCGACGCACGAAACAGCACGCCAAAACGGTCGAGGTCGAAACGAGCAGCGCCCGTCGCCATCATCTCGATGGCGCAACAGGCAAGACCGAAGGTCATCGGCCAAAGGGAGCGGGACCGCGACCAGTTGACAACCTTGTCGAGGCTCGTGGTGATGACGTTGTTGCCGAGGGTTTCTTCTACTCCCATTCCAGTGCTCCTTTTTTCCAGACGTACACGTAGCCGACCAGCAGGATCAGGATGAATAAACCCATCTCGATAAAGCCGAACATGCCGAGACGCTTGAACATCACCGCCCAGGGGTACATGAAGACCACCTCGATGTCGAACACGATGAAGAGCATGGCGATGATATAGAACTTGACCGAGAAGCGTTCACGGGCCGAGCCGACCGGCGGCATGCCGCACTCGTACGGTGCCAGCTTGACTGCAGACGGCTTCTTTTCACCGATCAGGCCTGAAAAGATAATCGACCCGATGGAGAAACCAACGGCAACAACGATCAGCGTGAGAATCGGAAGGTAACTGTCCAGCATCGAAAGGTCCTCCTGGTCGATGAACGGAACGCAAAAACAGAGGGCACAGGGATGGCTTTAGCGGCACCTCGGCCGCCTGCACGTTAGGACAATCGGGGGGTCTTGTCAAGCGAAAAATATCGCATACTGTATACAAAAAACAAGTCAGCAAACGCCCTTGTCATGCGGTTTTGTGCTGGTTTTTTCGGAGCAGGCAAAGGACGGCAAAAGACCCGAAAATGGCTGAACTTGGAAGTATTTAATCCTTTTTTCCCGGTATTTTGGCGACGTTCCTCCGGGGAATTTCCCGACCGCACGCCGCCACCGGCAGGGCCCCTTGCCACCCCCCATATTTACCTTTTTGCCGCGGGGCCAAAGCTGATTCGGGATGGTGCCGACAGCTTGACACTCCTGGGCGTCTATGTTAACAGACGACAGGCGGCGGGCACCCCCTTCCGCCTCTCTATTTATAGTGAGCGTGCTGCGCGAAATTGGTCCTCGCGACTGTGCTCTATCTACCAACCTGGAGACTGTGATGAACGACAGCAAATCGGCCGCGCTCTTCGCCAAAGCCAAGGAACGCATCCCCGGCGGCGTCAACAGTCCGGTCCGCGCCTTCAAGTCGGTCGGTCGCGACCCGATCTTCATCAATCGTGCCGCCGGCTCGAAAATCTACGACGTCGACGGCAACGCCTTCATCGACTATGTCGGCTCCTGGGGCCCGATGATCCTCGGTCATTGCCATCCCAAGGTGGTCGAGGCAATCCGCGAGGCAGCCGGAACCGGGGCCTCCTTCGGCGCGCCGACCGAGCGGGAAATCATCCTGGCCGAAATGGTCTGCGACGCCTATCCGAATGTCGAGATGGTGCGCATGGTCTCGTCCGGGACCGAAGCGACCATGAGTGCCATTCGCCTGGCCCGCGGCTGCACCGGCCGCGACAAGATCCTCAAATTCGACGGCTGCTACCATGGCCACGCCGACAGCCTGCTGGTCAGGGCCGGCAGCGGTGCAGCCACCTTCGGTGTGCCAACCTCGCCGGGCGTTCCCGCCGATTTCGCCAAGCATACCCTGACCGCCACCTACAATGATCTGGACGACGTCCGCCGGTTGGTGGCGGCGAACCGGGGGGAGGTCGCCTGCATTATCCTCGAACCGGTCGCCGGCAACATGGGATGCGTGGCCCCCCGGCCGGGCTTTCTCGAGGGGCTGCGCCAACTTTGCGACCAGGAGGGAATCCTCCTGATCGTCGACGAAGTCATGACCGGCTTCCGCGTCGCCTATGGCGGCGCCCAGGAACGCTTCAAGGTCTACGGCGACCTGGTCTGCCTCGGCAAGATCATCGGCGGCGGGCTGCCGGTCGGCGCCTTCGGCGGCAAGCGCACTATCATGGAGCAGCTCTCCCCGGTCGGCGGCGTCTATCAGGCTGGCACCCTTTCAGGCAACCCGCTGGCCATGGCGGCCGGCATCGCGACCCTGACCCTGCTTAAGGAGGAAGGCTTCTACCAGCGGATCGAGGAAAAGAGTGCCTATCTGGAACAGGGACTGCTCGATGCGGCCAGGGAATGCGCGCTGCCGACCTGCTGGCAACGGGTTGGCGGCATGTTCTGTACCTATTTTCAGGAGGGGCCGGTTTTCAGCTTCGCCGACGCAGCGAAAAGCGATACCGCCGCCTTCGGCAAGTTCTTCCGCCTGCTCCTCGACACGGGCGTCAACCTTGCGCCGAGCCAGTTCGAAGCGGGCTTCATGAGCATTGCCCATACCCGGGACGACCTCGATCGCACCATTGAGGCAGCACGTCAGGCGTTCCGGGCGCTCTAGCCGGACAGCTCCGGTTGACAGGCGGCAGGACATGTGCTATCAAAGGTCGCTTTTCGGTCCGGATCGAACCCGTCGCACTGCCCATGGGTGAAGACAAGCGCCAGTTGTTCCGCTCCCTGGGCCTGCTCTCCAGCATCGGCATCTCCATGGTGGCGGCCACCTGCATCGGTCTGTACCTCGGGATCACCCTGGACGAGTGGTTGGGCACCAAGCCGTGGATGACGATCATCTGGCTTGGCATCGGTATCGCCGCCGGGTTCCGCAACATCTACATCCTGACCCGCCGGGCACTGCGCGAAGAGAACGGCCCGAAGGATGGCGATGGAGCTTGAGCGGTTGCCGGTAACGCTGCAGCGCCGCAACTGGCTGGTTTTAGGCATTCTGCTGGCGGCGAGCCTGCCGTTGGCGAACTGGCCGGTCACCGCGGGAATCCTCGCCGGCGGGCTGGTGGCCATCGCCGCCTTCGCCTGGTTGCAGCATTCGCTCAGGCGCCTGCTGGCCGACAACCCGCACGGTGCGCGGGGCCGCTACCAGCTCGGCTCCCTGTCACGCCTGCTGGTCATGGCCGGGATTTTGACGCTGCTGATCGTCTTCGTGAAAATTCACCCCGTCGGGTTGGCCATTGGCCTCTCGGTGGTGGTCGTCAATCTGCTCTGGTTCACCCTCCAGCGCGCTCTGATGTAAGGGAGGCACAAGGCTCATCATGATCCACCCGTATCTGTTCCTGAAATCGCTCAGCGAGCAACTGCACCTGGGCGAGCATGTGTTGTACACCTGGTTTGTCATGCTGCTCCTTATCGTCGTGGCGCTGCTGGTCAAGAGCAGCATCCAGACGGTTCCGGGGGGTCTGCAAAACTTCTTCGAGCCGGTCATCGCCGGTATCGAGGGGATGATCGAAGAGACCATGGGGCCCCACGGCAAGGCCTACTTCCCGCTGATAGCCACCATTGCCTTCTTCATCCTGACCTCCAACCTGATTGCCCTGATCCCCGGTTTCTATCCGCCGACCGCCAACCTGAACACCAACGCCGCCATGGCTCTGACCGTCTTTGTCATGACCCACGCCATCGGCCTCAAGGAACATGGACTGGCCTACCTGAAGCATTTTTGCGGACCGGTTCCCTGGCTCGCCCCGCTGATCATCCCGATCGAACTGGTCGGTCACCTGGCGCGGCCGTTGTCGTTGACCCTGCGTCTGTTCGGCAACATGTACGGTCACGAAATCGTACTGATGATCTTCTTCACCCTGGTTCCGGTCCTGGTGCCGCTGCCGATGATGGTGATGGGGGTCATGGTCGCCTTTATCCAGGCCTTCGTGTTCATGCTGCTGGCCATGATCTACATCGCCGGCGCTCTGGAAGAAGCCCACTGACCAAGCATTCGCCCCCGGGCGATTAGGTCCTATACCGTATAGGAACAATACAACCCCACTAGCAGTAGAAAGGAGCAGAACAATGCAGTTTTTCGCGTGGTGTATGGTCGCTGCCGGCATCGGCATGGGCCTCGGTTCTTTCGGAACCGGTATCGGTCAGGGTCTGGCCGTCAAAAGTGCCGTCGAGGGCGTGGCCCGCAATCCCGGCGCCAGCGGCAAAATCATGACCATCATGCTGATCGGTCTGGCGATGATCGAGTCCCTGGCGATCTACGTATTCGTTGTCGCCATGATCATCCTCTTTGCCAACCCGTTCACCGCCCAAGTGATGCAGTTGGCCACCAAGTAACAGCGGCGGCCGCAGGGCGCAGAGCAGAGGAAGGGGCGCGGCCGTCTGGCCGCGCCCCTTCTGTTTTTTCCCGGGCAGCTGCCCTTAGGCGATGTGGCGGTTGCGCATGATGCGCATCACCAGGACGCCGAGGATGGTCAGACACAAACCGGCTCCGAAGAGCAGGTAACCGATGGAACTGGCCTGTCCCCACCCCCAGAGATCACGTTCCCCGATGATGCCGATCAGCACCAGTCCGGCCATGACCCCGATCCCGCCAATCACGTAAACTGTCAGGGCCGCTCCGGCGAGCAGCCAGCCGCGCCAGGGTCTCTCCGTCATCCTAACGAACTCCTTCCTGCTTTTGCAGCAGCTTGAGAATGGTCGACCATATTACCCGCCCCCGGCCTGAAGTGGAATAAGATTCTTTTCACGATTGACTTTTAACCTCCCCTGTGATAAACACCCTTTAATCTTTTGACTGTATATTTTTTTTATACAGTCCACTTAATTGATTTGTCTAGCTTTTTCATTTTCTCATCTTGTTTTCAAGAGTTTTTTCAAGGTTCTGTCGTTTCATTCTGCTGACAGGAGGTTTGCTCCCATGAATTGTCGTCGTTCTTGTTCATCCTGCTGGCCACGCTGCTGCTGGCACCAGCACTGGCCGGTGCCCAGAGCGGCATGGCCATTGCCCCGGAAACCTGTCTCAAGTGCCATGAGGACGTGGTTTCCCCGGTTGAATTCGGGGGTTCGGTCCACGGTCAGAACGGTTGTACCAGCTGTCACATGGAGGTCACCTCGCTGGAGCAGCACATGGCCGGCAATGTCATGCCGACCGCGCCCAAGTGCGTGCGCTGCCACAAGCAGGAATCGGCCGATCACTTTGCCAGCGTCCACCAGCTCAACGAAGTGAAATGTTCCGACTGCCACGACGACATCCACAAGCACCGGTCCTGGAAGGGCGACAAGAACAAGGCGGTCGCCAAGTGCACCGGTTGCCACGATGACCACCAGGACTATCTCGATTCGGTGCACGGCAAGGCGGTAGCCGCCGGCAATCGGGATTCGGCTGCCTGCCACGACTGTCACGGTCTGCACCGCATCGAGCCGCTCGGCGATCGACAAGAGCCACCACAACCGCGAATTCCATACCAAGGTCTGCCTGAAGTGTCATGCCGACAAGGAGATGATGGCGCGCAACGGCGTATTCAGCGTCGCCGTCGCCACCTACATGGAGAGCTACCACGGCAAGAACTACCGGCTCGGCTCCCCGGACAAGGTTGCCGGCTGCGCCGACTGCCACACCTCGCACACCGTGCTGACGAAGGACAACCCCAAATCGAGCGTCAACCCCGCCAACCTGGTGGGCACCTGCGCCCAGTGCCATCCGAACGCGACGCCCTTATTTTCCAGGTTTTACTCGCACGGCGAAATGACCGACCGGGTCAACTATCCCGATCCTCTACTGGACCTTCATCAGCATGACCGGCCTGCTGGTCGGCACCTTCGCGGTCTTCTGGGTCCACACCCTGCTGTGGATGGTGCGCGGATTCGCCGAAAACCGGCAGAAGCTGGCAGCCCGTCATGACGGCCACGAGGAACACCACATCAGCGAACCGCACAAGCAGTACCGGCGCTTTCAGCCGCGCCACATTTTCCTGCACCTGACGGTGATCATCAGCTTCCTCGGCCTGACCCTGACCGGCCTGCCGCTGAAGTTCAGCAGCCAGCACTGGGCCCAGGTGATGATGGATTTCTTCGGCGGGACTTACTATGCCGGCCTGATCCACCGCGGCTGCGCCATCATCACCTTCTACTACTTCGTTTCCGCCCTGCTCCTGAGTTTCGACTTCCTCTTCATCCGCAAGGATGTCAAGGGGATGTGGCTGCAACGCCTGTTCGGCCCGGATTCGCTCTGCCCGAACCTGCGCGATATCCGTGACGTGGTGGGGATGGTCCGCTGGTTCCTGTTCATGGGCCCGAAGCCAACCTTCGAACGCTGGACCTACTGGGAAAAATTCGACTTCCTCGCGGTCTTCTGGGGGATGTTCGCCATCGGCGGCTCGGGGCTGATGCTCTGGTTCCCCGAGTTCTTCGGCTATTTCCTGCCGGGGTGGATGTTCAACGTGGCGACCATCATCCATTCGGACGAGGCGCTGCTCGCTACCGGCTTCATTTTCACCGTGCATTTTTACAACACTCACGGTCGGCCGGAGAAGTTCCCGATGGACTTTGTCATCTTCAACGGCCAGATGGCCAAGGAGGAGTTCATCGAGGAACGCGGCGACCAGTGGAAGCGCTACGAGGAGGCGGGAATTACCGAGGAGTTCGCCTGCCAGAAGGTCAGCGGCCCGGTTTACGATTTCTGCCTCAAGGCCTTTGGTTACATTGCCCTGTTCACCGGGATCGCCTGCCTGTTCCTGATGGTGTTCGCTTTCATGTCGGGAGGCGGTCACTGATCCGATCGCTGCATCTGCATCGCGAAAAACGGCGGGGCTGCCCATCTGGGCAGCCCCGCCGTTTTTTCAGCTGGCTGGCCGGCAAACCGTTAAAATCCGTTAACATGTTGAAATTTCTTGATTATTCGTTGTATTGTGGGAAAAAATGTGTATCGTATGGCCGATTGTACGGCAACCGATGAGGTCCTTGACCCATCGTTACTCTGATCAACCGATAGAAGAGGTTTGAACGATGCTGAAAAACGTATTTGATTGGTGCAAGCGGCATATCGTCCTGTTCACCATCCTTTCGGTGGTGTTCATCGTCGTGTTCGGCTTTGTCAACATCCAGATCCTGCACATGACCTCGGAACCGGAGTTCTGCCATCTCTGCCACCCCTCCCAGGGGTTCGGGCCACTGGCCGAGGTCGATTCCTGGGAGCACTCAGCCCACGGCGATGCCGGAGTGTCCTGTCTCGACTGTCATGGCCGGCCCGGCGTGGTCGGCTATGTCAAGGCCAAAATCGGCGGGTTGAAGGATACCTACATGCAGCTGACCATCTCCAAGGAGGAGAAACTCGAGATCCTGTCCAACCCCTCCAAGGAACTGGTGCCGATGTGGCACTGCCTGTACTGCCACTCGGATGAAGGCAACCGCAAGGTGCGCGAAACGACCAAGGGGCCGATCAAGCTGGTCAAGATGCGCATGCTCGACGATGTGGTCAATCCCGGCTTCCGCGAGCGCAAGGGGCTTCCCGACATCATGCGCGACAGCTTCGTCGGCGGCACCCACTTCGACCATCAGATGCACATCTCATCGTTCGACTTCAGCTGCCGCGACTGTCACTTCGGCGTCGTGCACAACCCGTCGACCAAGACCGACCGCATGAACTTCTGCCTCGCCTGCCATGCCGAGAACAAGGACTCCTCGGCACCGCAGATGAAGGACTGCCAGGCCTGCCACCAGGCCCAGTTGGCCATGAACGAAGGGAAAGGAGCGGTCGGGGTGAAGGGCGAACCGGGGCTGATGTTTGCCGCCAACATCGGCTGCACCGATTGCCACACCGGGGTGACCAAGGGAGTCTACCGCCCGTCGGCATCGACCTGCTCCGCCTGCCACGAAGGGCAGGAGTACGTCAATCTCTACAAGGAGTGGTCGGCATCGACCGCTGAGAAGGTGAAGAAACTCCAAGCCGTGCGCGTCGAGGTGGAAGCCGCCCTCACCGATGCCGACGCCGCCCAGCGCAAGACCGGCGAAGCGTGGAAGACCTACGAGCGGGCGCTGCAGAACCTCCATTTCGTCCGCGACGACGGCACCGGCGGCATCCACAACAACGAATTCGCCCTGGCAACGCTGGCCAGCGTCGAAACCGATTTCAAGCAGGTCATGAAACAGCTCGACACCGTCTGGTAAACAGACTATTCCTGCACAAGCAAAGCAAACGGGCGCCCATGCGGGCGCCCGTTTGCTTTGTTCGCGTGCACCACCGGCTCAGGCGGCGCCAGGCGGCAGCTCCTGCCCGGTGGCCGCGACCTTCCCCCAGCGCCCGAGGACATAGGAGGCAATGGCGGCCACCATGCCGAAGGAAAAGATGCTGATCAGCAGCGCCAGCCCCTTGAGGCTGAACAGGTCGAAGAACACCTTCCCCGCCGCCACTACGGTGATCAGGATGCCGACGTTGCGCAACTCGGTGCTGCGCTGGCGCAGGCCGATGATCAACAGGGTGGCGGCCGTGATGTTGATCAGCAGCGACTGGCCGCTGCCGAAGGCCTGCGGCGTGGCCAGGTGGAAGGCATGGAGCCCCTGGTAGAGCCCCATGCGCAGGGAAAAGAACCCCCCCAGCAGAGCCGCCACCAGCAACAGCGCCGCCCAGCGGTCGTCGCGGTTGAACCGGTCGGTCAGCGGCCCCCCGGCCGGCGGCGGATTGCGCCGCGACCAGTAGTAGTGATAGGCAGCGATCAGTGCCAGCAGCCCGGAAGCCGTCGCGCCGACCAGCGAGGGTTCGGTGGTCTCGGTGGCATGCAGGAGCACGACCAGCGAGGCGCTGGCATAAAACTGCAAGAGATAGGAAACCAGGCGCACGCCGCTGGTTTCGGTTCTCCGGGAAACCAGGGCCAGACCCACGGCCAAGGCGGCAACCGCCGTCGAGGCGAGCAGTGCGTGACCGAGCGCGGCAGGCAGTGCCAGGGCGATCAACAGGCCGCCGGCCAGGGCAAAGGAGGTGGTACCGTGCGCTGCCGTGCCGCCGCGGCGGGCCAGCCACCAGGCAACCCACAGATGGGCGGCGCCGGCCAGGACCGCCGGCACTCCGAAGACCCAGGGTTCCGCGAGGTTGTGCCTGATCGCGTAGGCCGCCGCGCCGAACACCCACAGGACGTTGAGCACCGGCAGCACGATGTCGAATTTCGCCACCTTTTCCTGAATCTTGCCGAGTACCCCATACAGGGAAATCGCGGCAAAGCCCAAGCCAAGTCCACCGATGGCGGGGAGGAAGCCCTGAATCGAGAAGTCGAGGGCCTCGGCCGACAGCTTGCCCAGGTAGATGCTCAGCTTGAGATCCCAGATCTGCACCATGAACAGGGTGACGACCAGCAGCAGCCAGCGCAGCCAGGAAGCGCGCAGCAATCCGCTCGCATAGGCGGCGAAGGCATTGGCCAGCATCATGATCACGGTGAGCAGCGGGAATACCGGGCTCGGGTAGTTGATGGCAAAGGCGCCGAAGCTCATGCCGAGGGTTCCCGCAAACACCGGCAAGGCCACCCGGATAGCGGCGGCTCATGAGTACCGTCACCCAGCCGATGGAAGCGAGCAGGAGATAGGCGACCACCGTGGGCAGCGCCTGGAAGACCCGGTGGGTCTCGACCACCACCGAGCACAAGACGATCGTCCCCCACAAGGCAAATACCGGCGCCTGCGCGCTGCGGTTGCCGTAGGCGAACCAGCCGAAACCGAGCAGAGCAACGGCATAGATCATGCCGAGCAGAGTGCCGAGCTGAATTTCAATAGCCCCGCTATCGGCAAGGGTGCGCAGTGCCAGAGCGACCACCAGGATGAAGCTGGTGGTGGCAATCCGCGGCAGGATGTAGGCGCGGTCGACCCAGGAGAGCAGTTCGTCGGAGGAGCCGTCGGTCGGAGAGGCAGCCCGCCGGCTCTTTTCCGGCGGCGCGGCGGGTTCGAGTGGAACCGTGCCGCGCAATTCCGCCAGAGCCGTGGTCAACTCGGCGACCTGGGCTTCCAGCCGGGCCACCCTTTGTTCCAATTTGTCGTTTTCTGCGGCCACGTCGGCCTCCCCAGGATTGCTGCTGATGCCAAGTCCGCCGGTCAACCGTATCCAGGTATTTTAATAACCCTGCGAACACGTTATTTAGAACAGTATTTTACTTTATAAAAAATGTCAATCGCCCGCGTCGGGGACAGGTGAGGCCTGCCCCGACAGTTTGCGGAGATAACAGCCGGAGCCTATCAAACCCCGGTTTGGTTGATTTTAATCGTTAAAATCCAATGGATTTAATCCAAGACTTCGACGCCTTATCAAACAGTCGCGGCTCGCGGTATTGTCAATGATGCGCTGGGTTGTCGTTTTAACAAAGATTGACAACCCGACCAGCATATAGTAAATTGCAAACTTCGTTTTATATTTGAAAAGCCCTTCGATACCCTTGCAAGGAGGATTGTGGTGAAAAATCACGTTTGGCGCCCCCTGTTTGTGGTCCTCGGACTGGTGGCCGGCATCCTGCTGTTCCGGTTGGTCTACGTGCCGGCCGATTTCGGCGCTCAGGAGCAAGGCTACACCTTCGGCTTCCACCGCCTGAGCAATGAGCAGGAATGGAAGGACTACCCGGCCAAGTACAAGAACAGCGGCTACTGCAACGAGTGCCATGACGAGAAGGTCAAGAGCTGGGAGGCCTCGGCGCACGCCGGCATCCCCTGCGAGAACTGCCACGGCGCGGCTTTCGGTCATCCCGACAGTCCGGCGAAGCTGACCATCGACCGCAGCCGGGCCCTGTGCATCCGCTGCCACTCCAGGCTGGTCATGCCGTCGAGCGGCCGCAACGACATCCCCGGCATCGACCCCGAGCAGCACAATCCGAAAAGCGCGTGCGTCGAGTGCCATAATCCGCACAACCCCAGCCTGGAGGATATGTGACCATGAAACGGCGCGATTTCCTCAAAAATACGGCAGTGTTCGTTTCCGGGGCTTCGCTCTCCCTGTCGGCCCTGGATTTTATCGATCCGCAAGAGCTCCTGGCCTCCAACCCGAAGCTGCGCTGGGGCTTTCTGGTCAACACCCACAAGTGCGTGGGGTGCGGTTTCTGCGTGAAGGCCTGCAAGATCGAGAATGACATCCCGCTGGAAGCCAACGTGACGCGAACCTGGGTCGAGCGCTACGTGATGACCAATAAAGGCGAGACCGTCAGGGACTGCCCACAGGGGGCGCTCAACGGCTATACCAGCAAGCTCCTCGACCAGAATGCCTCAGGAAAGAAGCTGGTGCCCGACAAGGATATTTCCCAGGCCTTTTTCGTGCCCAAGCTGTGCAACCACTGCACCTCCGCGGCCTGCGTGCAGGTCTGTCCGGTCGGCGCCACCTACATGACCGGCGACGGCGTGGTTCTGGTCGACCGCAAATGGTGCATCGGCTGCGGCTACTGCATCATGGGCTGCCCCTACGGGGTGCGTTTCTTCCACCCGGTCGAGCATGTCGCCGACAAATGCACCTTCTGCTACCACCGCATCAGCAAGGGCGGGAACACCGCCTGCGCCCAGGCCTGCCCGTTTGGCGCCCGCCAGATCGGCAATCTGCGCGACCCGAACGACCCGGTTGGCAAAGCCGTCATGACCCAACGGGTGGGGGTGCTGCGCAGTGAATACGGAACCAAACCGAACGTCTACTACATCGGACTCAACGAGGAGGTGCGCTAGCTATGGTCGAGCAAGTTGCCCAGATGATTGTTCATGGCGAAGCCTGGACGGTCAAGGACCTCTTCGTCCTCCCCAACGAATACGTGTACTGGTCGATCCAGATCGTCATGTACCCGTACATGACCGGCCTGGTCGCCGGCGCCTTCGTGCTCTCCTCGCTCTATCATGTGTTCGGCGTGGAGAAGCTCAAGGAAATCGCCCGTTATGCCCTGGTCCTCTCCCTGGCGCTGCTGCCGGTGGCGATGATGCCGCTGATGCTGCACCTGATGCAGCCGCTGCGCGGCATCCACGTCATGATGACCCCGCATTTCACCTCGGCCATTTCGGCATTCGGCATCGTCTTCATGACCTACGCCTGTATCGTCGTCGCCGAAATCTGGTTCGTCTACCGCAAGTTTTTCGTCGAATCGCTCATCCGCCTGGAGGCAAAGACCAACCGCAGCGGCTTCGAGCGCCTGCTGCTGCTGATCTACCGGGTCATCGCCCTCGGCGCCCGCGATCTTAGCCACGAGGCTCTCGAAGCCGATCACAAGGCAGTCAAGTTCCTGGCCGGCCTCGGTATCCCGGTCGCCTGTTTCCTGCACGGCTACGCGGGCTTCATCTTCGGCTCGGTCAAAGCCAACGCCCTGTGGATGACGCCGCTGATGCCGGTGATCTTCATCTGCTCGGCGGTGGTTTCCGGGATCGCCCTGTGCATCATCAGCTATTACATCTTCATGGAGATGCGCAAGTGGGCGGCCAAGCGCGGCAAGAACTGGCTTCTCCCAGACGGCGTGGCCCACGGCAGCGCCGCCGTTGACTACGATTACCTGCGCAGCGTGCAGAGCCACGAGGTGACGATGACCTCCAAGTACCTACTGATCTTCATGACTCTGGCGCTCACTCTGGAGATACTCGACATGATCTTCCGCGGCTACACCGCGGTGAAATCGTGGGATGCCCTGCGTCAGGTCATCTACGAGCACGACTTCGTCAAGATTTTCATCATGCAGTACGGGATCGGCAACCTGCTCCCCTTCCTGATGCTGCTGGTTCCCGGGGTGACCGTGCGGCGGGCAGCCGTGGCCTCGATCCTGGTCCTGTTTGGCGTGTTCATGATGCGCTGGAACGTGGTCATCGGCGGCCAGGCATTCTCGCTGACCTTTGACGGCTTCATGCACTATCGCCTGCCGATCATCCCCCACGATCTCGAAACCTTCAAGGAAGGGTTGGGGGGGCGCTGTCGGTCATCGTTACGCCGTTCGTGATCTTCTACTTCCTGAACATGATCATTCCGGCATTCATGGAGGACAAGGACGCGCACTGACCAGTCACGTTGCTGGAAATGAAGCGGCCGCCCCCTTTTCGGGAGCGGCCGCTGTCCTTTTGTGCCGTGGGGACAGGATCAAATCCTGTCCCCACGAGAAACTTCAGTTCATCAGCCTGGCGCCGAGGTAGGCCAAGGCCGGCCAGGCAATCAGGGTGGCCGAGATGAAGGCGAACACGCCGAGGACCGCCATGACGGCGATGGTGTAGCTGGCTTTTACCGAGGTGATGATCATGGTCGCTGCGCTCATGGCGGATCTCCTTCGTATCGTTCAGGGTAGGTTGTCGTTATCCAGCGGCTGCTCC
Source organism: uncultured delta proteobacterium (assembly GCA_963751525.1). Classification (GTDB taxonomy): domain Bacteria; phylum Desulfobacterota; class Desulfuromonadia; order Desulfuromonadales; family BM103; genus VAUL01. Next base: position 144,799 of record CAVVUQ010000002.1, read on the forward strand.
GGGCGGGCCTGCGTCTAGTTGAACAGCCTGGCGCCGATGTAGGCCAGGGCCGGCCAGGCGATCAGCACCGCGGAGATGAAGGCGAACACGCCGAGCAGGGCGATGACCAGAACCAGGTAGCTGCTTTTGACGACATCGATCAGTTTCGAGTTGGATTGGGTTTTCATGGCGTCCTCCTTGTTGCGGCTTCTTTAGCCGTCGTTAGTTAATGTTGACTAATAAATAACATTAGCGAATTCTTATGTCAACAGAAAAAGTTAAAAAAATTTAAATAATTTTTTCGGGCCGCTAACCCCTTCTTTTTTCTTGTCTTTTTCCCGACCTTTTGGTAGACAGAGTCCCGCTGATGCTTTACATATTAGGAGACGGGCCGACTCGCCCATCTTTCCTGAGAGGAGCAGCACATGGGACAGTTCGACATGGTCAAGGATTTCTTCCTCGGCATGAGCCGCAGCCGGGTCTCCCTGCTCGGCGCCATGCTGGTCACCGTAGTGACGCCGCTGCTGGTCGGCTACATGCTGGTCGATACGATCTGGCACGTCAAAAACCCCTACTTCGGTGCCGCGGTCTACCTGCTGCTCGGCCCGGTCTTCCTCGGCGGCCTGGCAATGATCTTCGTCGGCGCCTTCTTTTTCCGGGGTGAGCGCGACGTCCACCTGTTCACCCTTGAATACCTGCGCAAGTACTTCACCGAGCCGCAGCTGTTCGGCCGCCTGCGGCGCAACGTCTTCCTGATCGTGCTGCTGACCTCGATCAACTTCACGGTGTTCAGTCTGTTTCTCTACCGCGCCTACCACTACATGGAATCGACCGGCTTCTGCGGGCAGTTCTGCCACACGGTGATGAACCCGGAGTTCACCGCCTACCAGAACGGCCCCCACTCGCGGGTCACCTGCGTGGAGTGCCATATCGGCGCCGGCGCCGACTGGTTCGTCAAGTCGAAGATCTCCGGCGCCCGCCAGCTGCTGGCGGTGGTCGCCGATACCTACCCGCGGCCCATCGCCACCCCGGTCCATGGTTTGCGCCCGGCGCGCGACACCTGCGAGAAGTGCCACCGCCCGGAGCTGTTCCACGGCGACAAGCTGGTGGTGAACAACCGCTTTCTCGACGATGAGAGCAACAGCGTGTCGCACGACATCCTGCTGATGAAGATCGGCAGCGCCGGGGACCGGGCACAGAGCTCCCACGGCATCCACTGGCACATCGCCCCGGAAAACCGCATCACCTACCGCGCCACCGACCACAGCCGCATGGTCATCCCCGAGGTCCGGCTGACCGGCAAGGACGGCAAGGAGGTGGTCTTCCGCACCGCCGATGCCGAACAGCTGCTCGGCGGCGCCGCCGCCGGCAAAGCCGAAGATCGCGAGATGGACTGCATCGACTGCCACAACCGGCCGTCGCACGTCTACCTGCCGGTCGAGGACGCCCTCGACCGCAAGCTCCTCGAAGGGGCGATCCCGCGCGAACTGCCGTTCATCAAGCGCCAGGCACTGGCGGCGGTGACCGCCAAGTACCCGAGCAGCGCGGCTGCCAAGGCCGGGATTGCCGAGACTCTGACCACATGGTACCAGGCCAACCAGGCGGAACTGGTCAAGTCAAAGCCGCAGCTGCTGGCCCAAGCAATCGCCGGGACCCAGGCGGCCTATGCGCAGAACGTCTTCCCGGAGATGAATATCGGTTGGGGAACCTACGTCAACCAGGTCGGCCACGGGCCCGGAGTTCAACATCGGCTGCTTCCGCTGCCACGACGACCGCCACAAGAGCGCCGACGGCAAGACCATCTCCGGCCGACTGCAATACCTGCCACACCCTGCTGGCGACGGAAGAGGCGAATCCGGCGATCCTCAAGACGCTGCGCGGGGAATAAACCGGAAAAGGCAGAAACGAGAAAAGGCCCGCTGCGCAAGCAGCGGGCCTTCGACATTTCCAGGCAGGGGGCGGCAAACTAACAAGGATTGGCGGCTTCGCACGGCACCCCGGTCTGGCACAGGCCGCAGCCGGCAATCGCCACCCCGTAGGCCGCCTTGAGGCGCGGCTGGAGAACGCCGTAGGTGTATTCGCGGCAGCTCAGCTTGTCGTGACCTGCTGCGCTGATCGCCCCGACCGGGCAGCGGCGCATGCAGACCCCGCAGCTTTGACGGGCATGGAACAGGCACCAGTCGCGCACCCCCGCATAGGGGCGCGGGTCGGCGGGGAGGGGCAGGTCGGTGACCACGCTGCCGCAGCGGTGGGCGATCCCGGCCGCGGTGATCAACCCGTCGTTGAGGCTGAAGGTGCCCAGCCCCGCGGCGTAGGCGGCGTGGCGTTCCGACCAGTTGGAGGCCGGACCGACCCCCGGCACTTCGCAACCCGCCCATTGCGGGTGCAGCACCGGCGCCACCGCCGCGTGCCCGCGCTCGACCAGCCAGGCCACCAGCTCCTCGCGCAGCCGGTTGTTGCACGCTTCGCCGAAGGTCCTGGTGATCGCCCATTGCCGCGACGGCTCCTCTTGCTGGCTGCGGTTGCTTGCCCGGGTGGCGGCGGCAATCGGCAGGATCCAACTGATCACCGTGCCCGTCGCCGCTTCATGGCCGGCGGCCTGCAACCACTCGCAGGGGGTGCGGTGGAACGGGCCGACGACCTCCCGGTATCTGGCGAACAGCGGATCGTCCGCGGCGGCGAAACCGACCAGCGGGCCGAGCAAAGATCGGCTCGGCCAAGTCCGGGTGGCGGTTCTCGGCAAGATTGCGACCAGGCGTTCCAGTTCGGCGCGGATGGCCGCACGGATATCCGGCGCGGAGTTCATGGCCGGCAGTTGGCGCACACCGAGCGGAACAGGGCGGTGCTCAGGTAGCGGTCGCCACGGTCCGGCAGCAGGACCACGAGGGTGCCGCCGCTCATCTCCGCCGCGACCCTGAGGGCTCCGGCCACGGCCGCGCCGCTCGACATCCCGGCAAAGATCCCCTCGCGCGCCGCCAGTTGGCGCGCCGTTTCGAACGCCTCCTCGTCATCGACGGTCAGCTTGCGGTCGAGTTCGATCTCCCGATAGATGCCGGGAACGATGGCTTCCTGCATGTTCTTCAACCCCTGGACCTTGTGGCCGAGGCGCGGCTCGATGCCGACGATGCGCACGCCGGGCTTCTTCTCCCGCAGATAGCGGCCGACTCCCATCAGCGTTCCAGACGTTCCCATCCCGGCGACGAAGACATCGACTTCCCCTGCGGTCTGCCGCCAGATCTCGGGACCGGTGGTTTCGTAGTGCACGGCGGGATTGGCCGGATTATCATACTGGTTGGGCATGAAGTAACGGGCCGGCTCTTCGGCCAGAATGCGGTGGGCGAGGCGGATGGCGCCGTCGGTCCCCTCGTGGGCCGGCGAGAGGACCAGTTCGGCGCCGTAGGCCTCCAGTACGGCCCGGCGCTCCATGCTGACGCATTCGGGCATGACCAGGCGGATGCGGTAGCCGCGGGCCGCCGCCAGCATGGCCATGGCGATGCCGGTGTTCCCCGAGGTCGGCTCGAGAATGGTCTTGTCGCGGGTAAGCAGGCCGGAAACCTCGGCTGCACGGATCATCCACCAGGCCGTACGGTCCTTGACCGAGCCGCCGGGATTGTTCCCCTCGAGCTTGGCGAGCAGGCGCACCGCCGGGTTGGGGTTGAGCTGGTGCAGGGCGACCAGCGGCGTGTTGCCGATCGCCGCCGGCAGGGAGAATTGCTCATCCTGCCGGCACTCCACCGGCAGCGCTTTACACAAGTCCATGCAACGGTCCTCCGGGCGCCCCCAGTTCATCGATCCGGCGCTCGACGGCCGGATCGTCCTCGAGGGGGGCGGGGTGATGGGTTTTCCGGCGGGCGTCGATCACCAGGGCGCCGGCGCACCCCCAGTGCTTGGCGCGGGTAAAGGCGCCGATGCCGTCGAGGTCGGCGGCCGGGTCGGAGCGGGTGAAGGTCACCCACAGGAAGTTGTCGAGGGTGCGGGCGGTGAACGCGCTGTCGTCGGCCAGCACCACCAGCGGGCAGTCGTTGAGCGGGTCTTCCCCGGCGATTTCCCGACAGAAGAACTCGAGGTCAACCGCCGGGAGCCCGCGCGTCCCGGCCCACGGCGGAGCCTGCACTACCAGCACGCCGGGGAGGGCCAGCCGGGGTGCGGAAAAACCCGCCGGCAGGCGCAGGTTGACGGGCAGTTCGCGCGGCAGGGTGCGACGGGCCGGCCCGGCGGCGGCGATGACCACCTTCGAGCCCTGATGGAGACCGCCCCCAGAGTAATCGAGGGTATCGACCGTGGTGCGCGTCTGGAAATGCAGGTCACGGGTCCAGTCGACCCGCTCCAGCAGGTGGCCCAGGAAGGCGGCGATGTTGTGGAGATCGAGCTGCGGGGCCTCGGCGCCGTCGGCGATCAACAGGTACTTGGCCAGCGACAGCTGCCCCTGGCCGAGGAGGGCGTTGGCCTGGGTCAGCAGTTCGCGCGGTTCGCGCTCGGCGGCATAGGGGAGATAACGCTCGCTGCCGAGGGCGAGCAGCAGGGGATGGACACCGGCGGCATCGACGGCGTGGATGGCGCGCACGCCGGGGACCAGAGCGGGGATCAGCGGCCCGGTCAGTTCATGGATCAACGCACCGAAGGTGGTGTCCTCCTGGGGCGGCCGACCCACGGTGGTGAAGGGCCAGATGGCACCGGGGCGGTGATGAACCCGCTCGACGGTCATCACCGGGAAGTCGTGGGCCAGGCTGTAGTAGCCAAGATGATCGCCGAAGGGCCCCTCCGGCAGGGTGCGCTGCGGGTCGATATGGCCGACCAGGCAGAAATCGGCCTCGGCCGGGGCCAGCAGGCCGTTGGCGGTGGCGGTCACCGCCAGGCGATGGCCACCGAGCAGGCCGGCGAAGGCCAGTTCCGGCAGCCCTTCGGGGAGCGGCATGACCGCGGCCAGAGTCAGGCTTGGCGGGCCGCCGACGAAGACGTTGACCGGCAGCGGCTTGCCGGCCTCGATGGCCGCGGCGTGATGGACGCCGATGCCGCGGTGGAGCTGGTAGTGCAGGCCGGCCTCGCGTCCCGGCGCATAGCGGTTGCCGGAGAGTTGCACCCGGTACATGCCAAGGTTGGAGTGGCGCCAGCCCGGTCGGCCCGGGTGCTCGCTGTAAACCTGCGGCAGGGTGATGAAGGCGCCGCCGTCCTGCGGCCAGGAAACCAGTTGCGGCAGTTCCTCCAACGGGGTGGTGTGCTGGAGCAGCGGTCCCCTGGACACCCGCTGCGGGCGCAGATTCCAGAGATGGGGGGCGAGCCCGAGAGCCTCCCCCGGCCGGCTCAGCAGCGCCGCCGGGTCGCCCTTGGCGAGAGCCAGGGTCTGGATCGCTGTCAGCGTGTCGCGGAACAGGTAGCGGGCCCGCGCCAGGGTGCCGAACAGGTTGCCGAGGAGCGGGAAGGGGGTCCCCTTGACGCGGGTGAAGAGCAGGGCCGGCCCACCCTGGCGATAGACGCGCCGCTGGATCGCGCCGACCTCCAGATGCGGGTCGAGTTCGATCTCGAGGCGCCTGAGTTGCCCGGTACGCTCGAGGTCGGCGACGGTCTCCTGTAGATTGCGGTAACCCATCAGTATTCCCCCTCCCGCTGATTGCACCGGGGACTTTCAATATATCGCAAAGCCGCCGGCGCCACCAAACCAGAATTCACCAACGGACCGGATCCGGCCCCTTGCTGTCTGGCGCAGGGGCTGCTACTCTTGCGGGGCATTGGCTGACGACAATCGTTGGCCATTCGGAGCGAAGCAATGGACGAATTCCGTTTTGAAGAGGCAAGTCCCGTGCCCGCCGCGACGGTCATCGACGAAGCCGCTCTGGTCCGGCTGGCCACCATCGTTTATGCGCTGCAGGCCGCCTGCTTTTTCGTCGGGCTGACCCTGTTCGCCGCGGTGATCGTCAACTACGTGCGCCGCGACGACGCGCGCGGCACCTGGCTGGAAAGCCACTTCCGCTGGCAGATCCGCACCTTCTGGTTCACCCTGCTGTGGACCGTGATCGGCGCACTGACCGCGCTCTTCCTGGTCGGCTGGTTTATCCTCGGCGCAGCCGCCCTGTGGCTGATCTACCGGGTCATCAAGGGCTGGCTCCTGCTCAGCGAAAAGCGCCCGATACCGGCCTGACCCAACTCATTTGCCCGTCAGCTCCGGATGGTCGTGGAGAATCTGCCGGGCAGCGAGGCGCCAGCCGTCGCTCAGCGTCGGGTAGACATGGACCATCTCGGCGATATCGGTGACGGTCAGGCAGGCCCGCACCGCCAGCGCCATCTCGTGAATCAGGTCGGCGGCACGATGGGAGAGGATCTGGGCACCGAGAATCCGGCCATCGGCCCGATCGGCCCAGAGCAGCAAACCGCCCACCCGCTCGCCGATCACGTGCGCCTTGGCCACCATCGCCAGATCGAGGTAGACCTCGATCACGTCGTGGCCGTTGGCTGCCGCCTGCGTGGCATTCTGCCCGACCATGGCGATCTCCGGATCGATGAAGACCGCCATCGGCGTACCGTGGTGGTCCACGGTACAGTGCCGGCCGGCAAACATGTTCTCCACCGCCACGCGCCCTTCGAGTTCTCCCGCCGGGGCCAGCAACGGCGGCCCGGTCACATCGCCGGCCGCCCAGATCCCCGGGACACTGGTTCGGCATTCGGCGTCGATCTCGACGAACCCCTGCAGGTCGGTTTTCACCCCCACCGTTTCCAGGCCGATATCCTTGGTGGCTGGCGCCGTGCCGACTGCCAGCATCAACCGTTCCGCCGTCAAACGCACGGGCCGGTCATGGATCACGGCGTGCAGCGCCACACCCTCTTCGCTGGGCTCTACCCGCTGGATATCGATCCCGAAATGCTGGCGCAAACCCTCGCTGGCCAATAGCCCGCACAGAGGGCCGGTCAGCCGCGGATCGAACTCGGCCAGAGGACGCTCGCCGCGCTCGAGAATCGTCACCTGACAACCGAACCGCTGCAGCATCTGCCCGATTTCCAGGGCAATGACGCCACCGCCAACCATCAGCAGCGATTTCGGGATCTTGGTCAAATTGAGCACTGAATAGCTGTTGAGCGCTCCGACCTCGCGCAGGCCGGGAAGCTCCAGGTGCCGGGGCACCCCGCCACAGGCGATCGAGAATCCGCTCGCTGCACAAAACTTCCGGACCGACCTCCACCTCTCCCGGTCCAAGGAAGCGACCGTGGCCGCGAATCAGGCGAATTGAGGGGTGGGTGGTCAACAGGGTGTCGCACCGCGCGCTGCGGACGCGGTCGATGGCCTGCTGCTTGGCCGCCATCAACGCGGTGCAGTCGACTTCGCCCTGGGTCAGGTTAAGGCCGGCCCCAGCCCCGCGGCGGGCGGCATAATAGAGGGCGGCCTTGTGGATCAGCGTCTTGCTCGGAATGCACCCCCAGTTGATGCAGGTGCCGCCGGGAAGCGCCTGCTCGACAATGGTCACCCGGGCCCCGAGCTCCACGGCGCGTTGGGCTGCCGCCAATGCCGTGCTGCCGGCACCGAGGATCACCAGATCGGTCGACATGGTCATTCGCGCGGTTTTTCCCGCCGCCAGGTGCTGACGATGTTGTCGGTCAGCCAGGCAAAGCGGCCGTCGAGCAGCGACCGGGCAAAGCGATAGTTCTCGTCATCGTCGTTCCGGTAGAGGTCGCGACGCAGGGCCTCGAAGCGCCGCCGGGCCTGGCGGCAGAAGAGATCGGCCAGGGCGATCGATTCGGCCGGGGCCGACGGCGAGGCGGCGCGGGCCAGGACGGCACCGATGGCGAACAGCTCGGCACCGCAGTCGACCAGCCGGCCGAGGACCAGCTGGCGGCGCTGCAACCCCTGGCGGTGACGCAACATCATATGGAACAGGTCGCGGGCCAGCCGCCGGGTATCCTGCTCCAGTTCATGCAGGTGGGGGCGCAGCCCTTCCGGCAGTTGCACTTCGCCGTCGAGCTTGAAGTTCGGCCAGTAGAGCTTCGGGTACCATTTGGCGTAAAACTTGGCGGCGCCGAGGTAGTCGATCCGGTCGGAGGTGGCCGCGGCACCGGCGATTTTGAGATGCGGGTCGAGGGCCTCGCGGGCGATGAACAGCCGCATGATCTCGCTGGTCCCCTCGATGATCAGGTTGATACGCGCATCGCGCAGCAGCCGCTCCATCGGCATCGGCGCTTCGCCGCGGCCACCCAGCGACGGCGCGGTCTCGTAGCCGCGGCCGCCACGGATCTGCAGGGCGGCATCGGCGCTGCGCCACAGGGCCTCGGTGCAGAACAGCTTGGCCATGGCCGCTTCCAGGCGGATGTCCAGCTTTTCGCGATCGGCCAGCGCCGAGGTCAGCCAGGTCAGGCTTTCCACCGCGTACAGATCGGCGGCGATGGCGGCGAGCTTGGCGGCCACAGCTTCGTGCTCGCCGATGCGTGCCCCCCACTGCTGACGCTCACGGGCCCAGACCGTGGCCATGGCCAGAGCCTGCTTCATGGCCCCGCCACAGGCTGCCGGCAGGGTCAGCCGGCCGGTGTTGAGGGTGCGCAGGGCCAGGGACAGCCCGCGGCCGCGCCCCTCGACGATATTCTCGGCCGGGACCCGGACATTCTCGAAACGCAGCAGCCCGTTCTGCAGCCCCTTGAGCCCCATGAACTCGCAGCGGTGGGCCACGGAGAGCCCCGGACTGTCGCCCTCGACGATGAAGGCGGTGATCTCCGGGCGCTCGGCATCTGCGGCATTGGTGCGGGCCATGACGATCAGCAGCTCGGCGACCGGGCCGTTGCTGATCCACAGCTTCTCGCCGTTGAGCAGCCAGGCGCTGCCATCCTCGGTCGGCGTGGCAAGAGTCGTCATTTGCGACGGATCGGAACCGGCCCCCGGTTCGGTCAGGGCGAAGGCGCTGATCGCCCCGGCCGCCAGGCGCGGCAGGTATTTGGCCTGCTGTTCGGGGGTGCCGAACATCTTCAGCGGCTGCGGCACGCCGATGCTCTGGTGGGCCGAGAGGAGCACGGCCGTCGAGGCGCAGTGGCTGGCCACCATCTGGATGATGCGGTTGTAGTTGACTTGAGAGAGTCCCAGGCCGCCATACCCGACCGGAATCTTGATGCCGAACAGGCCGAGGGCCCGCAGGCCGGCGATCACCTCCGCCGGGATTTCGCGGTCGGCGTCGATCCGGTCGGCATCGACCTGCTCGGTCAGGAAGCTGGCCACCTTGGCGAGAATCACGTCACCCGCCGCCCGATCGGCCGCAGTCTGGTCGGGGAAGGGAAACAGCAGTTCGACGGGGAGCCGCCCCATGAACATCTGGCCGACAATGCTCGGCCGCTGCCAATGGGCCTCACGGGCCGCTTCGGCCACTTCCAGGGAACGCTGCTGGTCTTTATGCTTGCGGGACATACGGGTCTCCTTCGACGATGCACATTTATAGCATAACAGGGGCGGGAAGTTTGGTCACGTGGCAAGCGCCGTGTCGCGAAGCAGCAGCTCCTGCTTTTCGAGCAGGATGATCCGGTCTCGCACCGCCGCCGCCCGTTCGAACTCGAGGGCCGCCGCTGCTGCCAGCATCTCGGTACGCAGCCGCCCGATCTCGGCCTGCAGTTCGGCCGGGGTGCCATAGTCGGTCAGGGCCTCGGCGGCCAGCGGCAGTTCAGGGTAGTCCTTCTCGGCGATATCGTCGAGGATGCTGCGCTGCGACTTGCGTACCGTTTCCGGGGTGATGCCGTGCTCGACGTTGTAGGCGAGCTGCGCGGCGCGGCGCCGGGCGGTTTCGGCCAAAGTGGCACGGATCGAGCCGGTCTCGGCGTCGGCGTACATGATCACCCGGCCGTCGACGTTGCGCGCCGCCCGCCCGCAGGTCTGGATCAGTGAACGGGTGCTGCGCAGAAAGCCCTCCTTATCGGCATCGAGGATCGCCACCAGGGCCACCTCGGGAAGATCAAGCCCCTCGCGCAGCAGGTTGATACCGACCAGCACGTCGAACACCCCCTGGCGCAGGTCGTGGAGCAGGCGCATCCGTTCCAGCGTGTCGATGTCCGAGTGCAGGTAGCGCACGCGGACGCCAAGCTCCTCGAAGTAGCCGGTCAGCTCCTCGGCCATGCGCTTGGTCAGGGTGGTGACCAGCACCCGCTGCTGCTTGGCCACGGCGGCACGGATCTCGCCGAGCAGATCGTCGACCTGGTGAGTGGCCGGGCGCACCTCGATGGGCGGATCGACCAGCCCGGTCGGGCGGACGATCTGTTCGATCACCACCCCTTGGGCCTGCTCCAGCTCGAAGTCACCGGGGGTCGCCGAAACGTAGACGGTCTGGATCCCCTTGGCCGCGAACTCGGCAAAGGTCAGCGGCCGGTTGTCCAGCGCCGAGGGGAGCCGGAAGCCGAAGTCGACCAGGGTCTCCTTGCGACTGCGGTCGCCGCGGTACATGGCGCCGAGTTGCGGCACGGTGACGTGGCTCTCGTCGATGAACAGCAGGGCGTCATCGGGAAAATAGTCGAACAGGGTGGCCGGCGGCGTCCCCGCAGCGCGGCCGTCGAGATGCCGCGAGTAGTTCTCGATCCCCTGGCAGTAGCCCATTTCCTCGAGCATCTCGATGTCGAACAGCGTGCGCTGCTCCAGGCGCTGGGCCTCGACCAGGCGGTTGCCGGCGCGCAGTTGCTGGAGCCGCTCGCAGAGCTCGTCCTGGATGGCGCGAATGGCCCGGTCGAGAGTCGGCCGGGTGGCCACGTAATGGCTGGCCGGAAAGATCGCGGTGGCCGGCAGGCGGCCGAGGATCCGGTTGCGCAACGGATCGACCTCGATGATCGCCTCGATTTCGTCGCCGAAGAAGCTGATGCGCAGGGCGCGCTCGTTTTCGTGAGCGGGAAAGATCTCGACCGTGTCGCCGCGCACCCGGAAGGTACCGCGATGGAAATCGACATCGTTGCGCTGGTACTGGATGTCGACCAGCTGCCGGAGCAGGGCGTTACGCTCGATGGTCATCCCCTCACTCAAACGCACCAACAGTCCGAAGTAGGCCTCCGGCGAGCCGAGGCCGTAGATGCAGGAGACCGAGGCGACGATCAGCACATCGCGGCGCGACAGCAGGCTGCGGGTGGCGCTGTGGCGCAGCTTGTCGATCTCTTCGTTGATCGAGGAGTCCTTCTCGATGAAGGTGTCGGTGGAGGGCAGGTAGGCTTCGGGCTGGTAGTAGTCGTAGTAGGAGACGAAGTACTCGACGGCATTGGCGGGGAAGAGTTCCCGGAATTCCCCATAGAGCTGGGCGGCCAGGGTCTTGTTGGGGGCCAGCACCAGGGTCGGCCGGTCGACCGCCGCGACCACGTTGGCCGCAGTGAAGGTTTTTCCCGAACCGGTGACGCCGAGCAGCACCTGATGGCGGTCGCCGCGCCCGATCCCGGCGATCAGCTCACTGATCGCCTGCGGCTGGTCACCGCGCGGCCGGTAGTCGGTCTGCAGGCTGAAACTGGCCATCCGCCGGCATCGGCTGCGCGTCAGGCGCCGAGCACCACCTGGAGGATGTGCGCAGCTGGTTATCCTTGAACGGCTTGCGCAGGAAGGTCGAGGCGCCGGCCCGCTTGGCCTCGGCGATCTTGGCTTCGTCCTCCTCGGAGGAGAGGAAGACGATCGGCACGAACTTGCAGCTGGGCAGCCAGTTTGACCGCCTTGACGAAGCTGATGCCGTCCATCACCGGCATCGACAGGTCGGTGATGATCAGGTCGAACTTGCGGGCTTCGACCTGCTTCAGCCCCTCCTCGCCGTTGGCCGCGGCGGTCACGCCGTAGCCCATGCCGACCAGGGCGTCCTCGAGCATCGCCAGTACCACCGGCGAATCGTCGACAATCAGGATCTGCTTGCTCATGCCGTGTCTCCCTTACCCGTTCATTATCACTAGAAAGACTATTTCAGCTTCCAGCTGGTCCCCTCCGGGCCGTCGAGCAGTTCGAATCCCCTGCGCCGCCAGTTCGTCGCGAATCTGGTCGGCCCGGGCGAAATTGCGTTCCTTGCGGGCGGCCAGGCGCTCGGCAATCCGCGCCGCGATGACCGCCTCGTCGAGACCGCTCTCGGCCAGCCGCCGCCGGGCCTGGCAGGCCAGCCAGTCGGCGGGAACCGAAGCGAACAGGCCGAGCACGCCGCCAAGACGCAGCAGGGTGGCGCGCCCGGCGGCAACCGCCCCGGACAGCGCCGGGCTGTCGGCCGCCAACAGGCGGTTCATGGCACGCACCCCATCGAACAGGTGGCCGATCGCCTGGGCGGTGTTGAAGTCATCGTCCATCGCCTCGCGGAAGCGCTCGTCCAGCTCGGCGAGCTTCGCCACCGCTTCGACCAAATCGGCGGGAACCGCACCGCCGGCCACTGCCGGCGCCACCCGCCCGGCCTGGTCGAGAGCCTCGTAGCAGCGCGCCAGGGCCTGCCCGGCCTCGTCGAGCTGCTGGTCGGCGAAATCGATCGGCGAGCGGTAGTGGGCGGTGAGGATGAAGAAGCGCACCACCTCGGCGTCGTACCTGGCCAGGATGTCGCGGATGGTGAAGAAGTTCCCCAGCGACTTGCTCATCTTCTCCTGGTTGACGTTGACGAAGCCGTTGTGCAGCCAGTAGCGCACGAACGGCTGGCCGCTCGCCCCTTCCGACTGGGCAATTTCGTTCTCATGGTGGGGGAAGATCAGGTCGCGGCCGCCGCCGTGGATGTCGAAGCTGTCGCCAAGCAGGGTTGAACTCATGGCCGAGCATTCGATGTGCCACCCCGGCCGCCCCGCCCCCCACGGCGAAGGCCAGCTTGGCTCGCCCGGTTTGGCCGCTTTCCACAGGGCGAAGTCCATCGGGTTGCGCTTCTGCTCACCGGGAGCGATGCGCGCCCCGGCCTGCATCTCCTCCATGGTCCGCTTGGAAAGCTTGAGGTAGCCGTCGAACTTGTCGACGCTGTAGTAGACGTCGCCGGCCGACTCGTAGGCCAGGCCGCGCCCGATCAGCTTTTCCACCAGGGCGACGATCTGCGGGATGAACTCGGTGGCCTTCGGCTGGTGGGTCGGGGTGGCCAGCCCCAGGGCCGCCATGTCCTCGTCGAAGGCGCGGATGAAGGTCTCGGCCAGCTCATGACTGGAGATGCCGCGCTCGTTGGCGCGGTTGATGATCTTGTCGTCGACGTCGGTGTAGTTGCGCACGTAGGTGACCCGGTAGCCGGCATACTGCAGGTAGCGGTAGACCACGTCGAAGACGATGTTGGCCCGGGCATGGCCGAGATGGCAGTAGTCGTAGACGGTCACACCGCAGACGTACATGCCGACCTGACCGGGAACCAGCGGCCGGAACTCTTCCTTCTGCCCGGAGAGGGTATTGTAAACGCGCAAGGGCATGCAGACCTCGGTCAGGGTGAAAAGTCGCAGCGGCAAATCCGGCCACGCCGGCTTTTCATAGCACACCTCGCCCCAACCTGCAACGACGTTGAAATCAGACGGCTAAACAGCGGCCGGATGGCACCCCGGCGATCTCGGCCAGCGGCAACACCTGGTCGACCGCCCCGCGGTCGATGGCGGCCTTGGGCATGCCGAACACCGCGCAGCTGGCTTCATCCTGGGCAAGTGTGAAGGCCCCCTGGTCACGCAGAGCCTTGAGCCCAGCGGCACCGTCGGTCCCCATCCCGGTCAGCACCACCCCCACGGTCTCCGCCCCCTGCCCGGCCTCGGCCAGGGAGAGGAACAGGGCATCGGCCGCCGGCCGGCAGTTGTGCAACGGCGGGCTCTCGCGCAGGGCGACCCGCCCGCTGCCGTTGATGGTCAGATGCGCCCGGTTCGGCGCCACCAGCACCCGCCCCGGCTGCAGCACCTCCCCTTCGCGGGCCAGGGCCACGGGCAGCGGCACTTCCCGGTCGAGCCAGTCGGCAAAACCGGCGGCAAAACCGTCGGCAATGTGCTGCACGATCAGTACGGCCGCCTCCAGCGACGCCGGCAGTTCCTTGAGCAGCTGCATGACCGCCTTCGGCCCGCCGGTCGAGGCCCCGATGGCCAGGATGCGCCGCCGCCCGGCTGCCATGATCGGCGCCTGGGGGAGCACCCGCCGCGTCGGCCGGAAATGGTGCATGACCCGGATGCGGCTCAGCGACCGGACCCGGGCAATCAGCTGGTCGGCCAGCGCGGCGAAGGCATCGGTGGTCACCCCGGCCGGCTTGGCCATGACATCCAGGGCGCCGAGGCGGATCGCCGAAAAGGCGCTGCGGCTGTCGGTCGGGTCGGTATTGGCCGAGAGCATCAGGATCGGGGTGGGCGACGTGGCCATGATCTCGGCCACCGCTTCGATGCCGTCCATGACCGGCATCATCACGTCCATGATGACCAGGTCGGGCTTGAGCCGGGCGGTCTGGTCGACGGCGGCCCGGCCATCGCCCACTTCGGCGACAATCTGGATTTCTGGGTCGCGCGCGAGGAGGTCGCGCAGCACCACCCGGGTCAGGGCGGAATCATCGGCAAGCACGATGCGGATCATCGGGAACTCGTCAGTCGATCAGGGCTTCAACCGTCTCCAGCAGGGTGCCCTGATCGAAGGTCCCCTTGACGATGTAGGCTTGGGCACCGGCTTCCATGCCGCGGCGCCGGTCGTCCGCGGAGGCCAGGGAGGTCACGATGATCACCGGCATGCTGCGGGTTTCTTCCTTCTCCCGCACTTTCTTGGTCAGTTCAAAGCCGGTCATGCCCGGCATTTCGACGTCGCTGACCATCAGGTCGAAGCGGTCCGCCGCCAGCTTCTCCAGGGCGTCGAAGCCGGAGACCGCGATGGTCACCTCAAAGCCCTGGGTCTCCAGGATGTTCTTCTCCATGGTGCGGGTGGTGATCGAATCGTCGACCACCAGCACCCGCCCGCGCCGGGCCTTAGCCTTGCGGGCGGCATGCGCTTCGCGCAAGTGAGTCCCCCCGGTCGTCAGGCGCACACCGTACAGGTCGGCGACCGAGACGATCAGGGCCGGGGTGCCGGCGCCGAGCAGCGTCGCTCCGGAAATGTAGTCGAGGCTTCTGAGCTGGCTGCCGAGTTCCTTGACCATGACTTCCTGCAAACCGAGCACGCGATCGACCAGGCAGCCGAGCAGCTGATCCCGGAAGGTGAGCACCACCACGCTGACCCGCCCTTCCGGCAACTCCTCCTCGGCACTACGGGCCGCACCGCTGAGCAGGCTGGCCAGGCTGACCAGCGGGATGGTGCGCTCGCGCAGACGGACCACTTCGCGGTCGAGCTCGGAGCGCACCTCCTCGGGGGCAAGCCGCAGGATCTCGACGATGAATTGCTGAGGGATCACGTAGCTCTCGCCGCCAGCCTCGACCAGCAGGCCGGTGAACATGGCCAGACTGCTCGGCACCCGCAGGCGCAGCTCGGTACCCTGGCCAATCTGCGAGGACAGGGTCAAGTTCCCCTTGACCTGGTCGAGATTCGCCTTGACCACATCCAGACCGACGCCGCGGCCGGAGACATCGGTAATGAAATCGCGGGTTGAGAAGCCGGGCTGCAGGACCAGGTAGAGGGCCGCCTCGTCGCTCAACCGAGCCGCTTCCTCGGCACTCAGCAGCCCACGCTTGACCGCTGCCAGCCGGACCCTGGCCGGGTCGATCCCCTGGCCGTCGTCACGCACCACGAGCTGGACGAAAGTCCCCTCGTACTGGGCATGCAGGCTGATCCGGCCAACGCTCGACTTGCCGGCTTGCAGACGGGTATCCGGGGGTTCGACGCCGTGATCGACCGCATTGTTGAGGACATGCAGGAGCATCGGCTTGATCAGGTCGAGGACGTTGCGGTCGAGCTCGACGTCCTTGCCGGTGACCGTGAAGTCAATCTCCTTGCCGAGGGTGCGCGCCAGATCGCGCAGCGTGCGCTCGAAATCCTCGGTGATCGCCGCCAGCGGCAACAGGCGCAACTCCATGGCCCGCTGGAAAACATCCTCCGCTTTGTAGCTCAACAGGGCGGCATCCTGCTCAAGGTCATTGACGATGCGCAGGAAGCTGCCACGCAGCTCTTTCATCAGCCGGTAGTTTTCGGCCACTTTCAAGCGGCCGAGGAAAGCGTCCATCGTCGGGAGCAGGGCGAGCAGCTGGCGCTGGCGCTCGGCAAGGGCCTGCCGGCTGAGGAGGATTTCTCCCGTGCAGTTGGCCAATTCATCGAGGCGCTCGACGCTGGCGCGCACCGAGCGGCGCCGCTCGACGCCAGCAGGCCTCGGCTTGGCGGACGCCGGCACTGCGGTCTGCTCGGACAGGGCTCCGGCCCGCAGCGCTTCGAGGATTGGCCCGACGTTGACGCCAAGAGCCCCGCCGGAACTGGCCTGTGCCAACAGGGCCTCGATGGCGTCGGTCGCCACCAGCAGCAAATCGATGACCGCCGAGGACAGCTCACGCTGGCCACCCTGGAGCTCCTTGAAGAGGTCTTCCATGTGATGAGCCACAGTGGAAAGCTCGAGCAGGTCGACCATCTTGGCCGAACCCTTCAGCGTGTGCGCACTGCGCAGCAGCTCGTTGAACTGCTCGGCACCGGCGCCCTCCTTCTCCATGGTCAGCAGGCGCTGACGCAGCAGCTGCAGGTGCTCTTCCGCCTCGCGGGCAAAAATTTCGACGTACTTGTTTTTGTTCATCGTCGCCGGGCGCGCCCGGTCCGGACGGATGACCGTCCGGACCGCGACACCGAGCCCCTTACTCCATCAGGTAGCCGATGCGGAAGGCGCCCCAGTGCCGGCCCTTGACGATGACCGGGGCACTGATGTCCCACATCTTCTCGCCAGTATCACGCTCATAGACCTGCTGCAGGTAGCCTTTGCCGTCCTTCCCCTCGTAGCGCGCCGCGGTCAGCCCGACCTTGTCGTTGAAGAGCCGCTTGGTGCGGTTGCCGACCTTGTCCTTCTCGAAGTCGCCGGTCAGGGGCTGGCAGTAGCGGCTGTTGTGGGTCGGCAGATAGCCGTTGCGGTCGACCAGCACGGCGAAGGTCACATGGCTGTCGGTCAGCAGGCTGTCCTCGAAGCCCTGGATCGTCTCGTCGAGATACTGGTCATAGCGGGTATGATACTTCTGCGGCCTGGTGTTGGGGATCAGCTGGTAATTCTCGTCGAAGATCTCGGCGACGGTGAACTTGCCGGCATCGATCGCCTCGGTCAGAGTTCGTGCCATCTCGGCGGCGGCGGACTGCACCGTCCCTTTGGCCTGGACCAGCAGATTCTCCTCGACCAGATCCTGCAGACGTTCGGCCAGCCCGGTCAGTTCGGAAATCGACTGGGTGGTTTCCTGGGAACTGGCGGCGACCTGGGTCGCCACGTCGCGGACCTCGGCGATGGTTTCCGCCATCTGTTCGCTGGCGGTGGTCTGCTGCTGGGTCATCAGCTTGATCTCGCTGGCCGCAGCGGTGGTCTCGGCCACCGCCATGGTGACGTTCTCCAGGGCCCGCGCAATGTTGGCCACCAGGGCGTTGGCGGCATCGACCCCCTTGGTGCCCTCCTCGGTGAGCATGATGGTGCCGTTGGTGGCCTGCTGGATCTGCGCGATCAGCACCTTGACCTGGTTGGTCGCCTCGGCGGTGCGATCCGCCAGCCGGCGCACCTCGTTGGCCACCACGGAGAAACGCTTGCCGGCCTCGCCGGCACCGGCCGCCTCGATGGCGGCATTCAGGGAGAGCAGGTTGGTCTGGTCGGAAATCTCGTCGATGATATCGATGATCCCGCCGATCTTCTGCGAGTTCTCGCCCAGTTGCAGCATCGCCTCGGCAATCGACATCACCTGCCCCTTGAGTTGTTCCATCCCGCCGAGCGCCGTGGACACCGCCTGCAGGCCGGCCGAACTGGCGGCATTGGCGTGGCCGGCCAGCGCCTCGACCCGGCCGGCGTTCTCGGATACCTGCTTGGCGGTCGCCGCGATCTCCTCCGAGGTGGTGGTCGCCTGCTGGACCGCGGCCGCCTGCTCGGCGGCGCCGGAGGCCTGCTGGGTCGAGATCGCCATCAGCTCGTTGGCACTGGTGGAGAGCTGCTGGATCGCCTCCTTGACGCTGGCCACGATGCGACTGCTCTTGTCGATCTCGACCTGCAGGTTGCGCACGATCACCTGGGTCATCTGGTTGAAGGCCTTGGCCAGCTGGCCGACTTCGTCCTCGCTGGTTACTTCGATGCGCTCGTCGAGGCTCCCCTCGGCGATGCGGTTGGCCACCAGGGTTAAATCCTTAAGCGGCCGGGTCATGCGGTTGACCACGAAGAAGCAGGTGATCGCCGCGATCAACAGCACCACTCCCATGGTCATGATCAGGCCGTCGCGCATCTCGGCGATGGTCGCTTCGGTCTTGGCGATCGAGAAGCCGATGCGGAAGCCGCCCCAGTGCTTGCCTTTGACGTAGACCGGGGCCGAGACGTCCCACATGGTTTCGCCGGTATCGCGTTTGTAGATCTGGCGCAGATAGCCGACGCCGTCCTTGCCGTCGTATTTGCCGGCGGCCAGACCGGTCGGGTCGTTGAAGATCCGCTTGGTGCGGTTGCCGACCTTGTCCTTGTCCGCATCCTTGGTCAGCGGCTGGGTATATTTGCTGTTGTGGGTCGGCAGGTAGCCGTTGCGGTCGACCAGCACGGCAAAGACCACCATGTCGTCGGATTTCAGGAACTCGTCCTGGAACCCCTTGATCTCCGCGTCCAGATACTCGTCGTAGGCGGTGTGATACTTCGGGATCGCCGCCCCGGCCAGCGGCCCGTCCTTGATCTCCTGATAGTTGGTATCGAAGAGCTGCGCCTCGGTGAAGCGCCCGCTGGTCACCGCCTCCTCGAGAGTCCCCTCCATGGCCTTGGCGCCGACCTTGGCCAGGGAGGTCGCCTTGACCAGCAGCTCTTCGCGCAGCAGCTCGCCGCCGCGCTGCACGATCAGGATGGTCGAGATCGCCATGATGACGGTCAGCACGACGATCATGGCCACGACGATTTTTGCGCTGATGTGCCGGGTGATCCAGTTCATGGGGTTTCTCCTCGGCCATCCTGAAAAAAGGCTGCTATGCGAGCGAGGGCAACACCGGCCGGCCGGCACAACCCGTCACTCGTCGGCGTCCCTTGCCACCCGCTTTTGATCGATCACCATGTCGGGCCGCGCCAGCAGCCGCCCGACATCGAGCAGCAGCAAGCCCCCGGCATCCTCGAGCTTGCCGCGAAACAGATCGGCAGCGCCGTGGGTGGCCCCTTCGGTCATCGCTTCCACCGCGCGCGCCGAGATGGTGCACAACCCCTCGACCCGCTCGACCAGCAGCGCCGTACGCAGGCTCCCGGCGGCGACGACCACCAGCCGGAAAGCTGGCGGTCGGCGGCGCCGCGACCAGTTGCAGCAGCGGCCGCAGGTCGGTCACCGCCACGATCTCGCCACGCAGATTGATGATCCCGGGGAGATGGGGCGGCAGGCGCGGCACCCGCACGATGCGCGGCACCTTGAGGACCTCCCGGCAGGCCGCCGCCGGCAAGCCGAAACGCTGAGTGCCGAAAACCACCACCATGTAATCGGTTAGGTCGGCGAGATCGTCCTGGGCCGCGGTTTCCAGGTTGTGCCAGTAGTCGGCACGCATCTGCTCGAGAATTTTGGGGATATCGTAACGGTGCGGTTCGCTCATGTTCAGCCTTCGGCAGAGGAGAGATCCGGGGAAGATCTGACTTTTATCTTGCCAGCAAGATATAACAACGTTTTAGTTTTGTCAATAAACCGCTGGAAACTAATCAGTCAAACGGTAATTTTAATCTCTCAGGCACGCGGGTCGATGGCCACCAGCTCCCGTCGGCAGGTTTCCAGGAAAACCGGCCGGGTCAGCCCTCCCGAAAACGGGATCGACTCCGGCGCCCCCCGTCTTCTCGAGGGCGCGGACGGCGTTGCGCAGGGCCCGCGCCTGCTGATCGGTCTGAAGCGAGACGGCCATGGACCTGGGCCGAGAGGTAATGGGCCATGACGAAATCGCGATCGAGCCAGAGGACTTTCTGGTACTCGACCAGCGCCCGCTCGAGATGTTCCTCCATGTCCAGGATCAGGCCGCGCAACAGGTAGGCGGCAGGACAGAGATCATCGTAACGGATGGCCCGGGCGCACCACTGGCGGGACTCGTCGTAGCGCCCCTGGTTGGCACAGAGCAGCCCCTTGCCGACCAGCGCCAGCACATGCTCGGGCTGGGTTGCCAGCAACTGGTCGAACAACTGCTCCGCAGAGGAAAATTCTTCCCGGTCGAAGGCCGCCATGGCGGCGGCAAAGAGCCGCTCCCCATCGGGAAGAGCGGGGTGTGGTGCGGCCATGGCCGGCGCTACGGCCAGTGGCCGGGGCATGCCGGAGACGGGCAACGACGCGCTCAGGAAAGATCACCGGGGGGGACGGTGCCGAGACGTGCGGCGGGGGTGGATTCGCCGCCTCACCCGATCCCGGCCTTTGCGCTGGTAATAAAAGGCCCCATGCTGATGAAGCCGCTGGAAAGCGGTCCGAGATGCCCTGCAGCGTTTCGGCATGGCCAAGAAACAGGTAGCCGTCCGGGCGCAGACAATCGTTGAAGCGGCCGACAATCTGCCGGATCGTTTCCGCTCTGAAATAGATCAGCACGTTGCGGCACAGGATCAGGTCGAGGTCCGCCGTGCCGTTGTCCACGTCAGGGTAAAGGTCGGCCTGCAGGTTGAGGTAGGCAAAGCGGACCAGGCTGCGAACCTGCTGGTCGAGGACGAAAAGCTCACCGACCTGGCGGAAGTAACGCTGGCGGATGGCGGCCTCGGTCTGGCGCAGGGCTCTGGCCCGGTAGATCCCTTCGCGAGCCTGGCGCAGGGACCGCTTGTTGATGTCGGTGGCCAGGATCTGCACGTCCCAGTCAAGCAATTGCGGAAAGTGTTCGAGCAGGGCGATCGCCAGGGAATAGGGCTCCTCGCCGGTCGAGCAGCCGGCCGACCAGATGCGCAGCCGCCGCTGAGCCGCCATGCGCGCCAGCAGGTCGGGCAGGACCTGCTGGATCAGTGCATCGCGATGGCACCCGGTAACGAAAGAAACAGGTTTCGCCGATAGTCAGCAGGCCGAGCAGCTTGTTCAGTTCATCCTGGTTGTCACCGGGCCGCGCCAGGTAGGCAAGGTATTTTTCCGGCGCCGTGATCTGCAGGGCCTGCATGCGACGGAGCAGGCCGCGCTCGAGCAGGCGCTGGTTGCTGGCGGAAAAATGCAGCCCGCTGCGCTCCTGCAGCAACTCGCGGAACGGCTCCAGCTGCTCGACCGGCCAAGTGCGCCAGCAGCGGCAGCCGCTCGCTGGTCAGCCACCTCGGCCAGCGGCTGACCGAGGCGAGCAGGCGCTTGCGATCGAAGGGGCGGGCCTGAAAATCGTAGGCTTCGAGGAGTTCGTATTCGAGATCGGGATCGTCGCTGACCACGATGACCGGCAGCTGGCGCAGCTGGCGATGGCTGGTCAGCCGCCGGTAGAAGGCGCAGCCCCTCGCTCTCACCGCTGGGCAATGCCGATCACGAACAGCGCCGGCGGGTTGCCGGCCAGGGCGGTCAGGGTCAGCGTGCGGCCGGCGGGCTGCAGGTCACAGCATGGCCGGCCTGCTCCAGCCAGCCGCACAGCTCGCGGCAGAGCTCCAGGCCGTCATCGATGATCTGAAGATCGCGACGGCCGGGCCATAGGTCACCTTCAGCTTTCCGGCCGGCCACCTTGGCCCAGCTGTCGCGCAGGGTCACCGTGCGGTTGAAGACCGGCCGGCCGGCTGACGTTGCCGGATCGGCGCAGAAGTAGCCGAGGCGCTCGAACTGGAAGCAGATCCCCGGCGCTGCCGCCGAGAGGGCCGGCTCAAGCAGCGCCGTCGCCACGGACTCCAGGGAGTCCGGGTTGAGCCACTCCCGGTAGTCGCGGGTTTTGTCGGCAACGGGGTTGGCCACGCTGAACAGCCGGTCGTAGAGGCGCACCTCCGCCGTCACCGCCTGGGCCGCCGCCACCCAGTGGATGATCCCCTTGACCTTGCGGCCGTCGGGGGTTTCGCCGCCGCCGGTGGCCGGATCGTAGCTGCAGCGCAGCTCGATGACTTCCCCGCTCGCCGGGTCCTTGATCACCTCGTCGCAGCGGATGATGTAGCCGTAGCGCAGGCGCACCTCGCGCCCCGGCGCCAGGCGGAAGTATTTCCCCGGCGGATCCTCCATGAAGTCGTCCTGCTCGATGAAAAGCTCGCGGCCGAAGGGGAGAACCCGCGTGCCGAGGGCCGGATTTTTCGGATGATTGGGGACGGTGAACTGCTCGCCCGGCCCTGCCGGGTAGTTGGTGATGACCACCCGCAAGGGACGCAGCACCCCCATGGCGCGCGGGGCGATGCCGTCGAGCTCCTCGCGGACGCAGTCCTCCAGCACGCTCATGTCGATGACGCTGTCGCTCTTGCCCACCCCGATCCGCTCGCAGAAGGTGCGGATCGCCGCCGCCGGGAAGCCGCGCCGGCGCATCCCCGAGAGGGTCGGCATGCGCGGATCGTCCCAGCCGGCCACCCGCCCCTCGTTGACCAGCTCCAGCAGGCGGCGCTTGCTCATCACCGTGTAGGTCAGGTTGAGGCGGGCGAATTCGATCTGCTGCGGATGGTAGATCGCCAGCGCCTCACAGAACCAGTCGTAGAGGGGACGATGGTCCTCGAACTCGAGGGTGCAGATCGAATGGGTGATCCCTTCGAGGGAATCGGACTGGCCGTGGGCGAAGTCATACATCGGATAGAGGCACCAGGCGTCACCGGTGCGGTGATGGCTGGCGTGGAGGATCCGGTAGAGCACCGGGTCGCGCAGGTTGAGGTTAGCGGCGGCCATGTCGATCTTCGCGCGCAGGACCCGGCTACCGTCCGGAAAACTCGCCGGCGCGCATGCGCCGCAGCAGGTCGAGGTTCTCGGCGACGCTCCGCGCCCGGTACGGGCTCTCCAACCCCGGTTCGGTCAGGGTGCCGCGGTGCATGCGGATCTCCTCGGCGTTCAGGTCGCAGACGTAGGCCAGCCCCTGTTCGACCAGGCACTCGGCGTAACCGTACAACGTTGCGAAGTAGTCGGAGGCGTAGTACTCGTGCCCGCCCCAGTCGAAGCCGAGCCAGCGCACGTCGGCCTTGATGGCGTCGATGTACTCCTGCTCCTCCTTGACCGGGTTGGTGTCGTCGAAACGCAGATGGCAACGGCCGCCGTAATGGGCGGCGAGACCGAAGTTGAGGCAGATCGACTTGGCGTGGCCAATGTGCAGGTAGCCGTTCGGCTCCGGCGGGAAGCGGGTGACAATGGTCTGGTGCTTGCCGCTGGCCAGGTCCTGGTCGATGAGGTTACGGATGAAGTTCGTACTTGACGGAATAATTGTCGAGGTCATTGGTAAGAAACCTTCTGGTACAGATAGAGTTGCGGACGGCGCAATCGACTTTGAAAGCCATCACCAAGAACACCAAGGAAGTCAAAAGGCAAGGTTACGGATTTTTCTTGGTGTTCTTGGTGTCTTGGTGATGGAAAGCTTTTCGGCCAAAATCGTTCAATTTTGATCCACGGCACGCTCCATCAACACCACCGCGTAGGCGGCGATCCCCTCGCCGCGGCCGGTGTAGCCGAGCTGTTCAGTGGTGGTGGCCTTGACATTGATCCGCCCGGCCTCGACCCGGCAGCCGGCGGCGATGCGCGCGACCATCGCCGGGATGTGCGGCGCCAGTTTCGGCTGTTGGGCGACCACGGTGGCGTCGAGATTGCCGACCGCGCAGCCCCGCGCCTCGGCCAGGTTGATGACGTGCTCGAGCAGGCGCATGCTGTCGATCCCCCGGTAGGCCGGATCGCTGTCGGGGAAGTGCTTGCCGATATCGCCAAGCCCCAGAGCACCGAGGATGGCATCGCAGATGGCGTGCAGCAGCACGTCGGCATCGGAATGGCCGAGCAGGCCGAGACGCCAGGGGATGGCCACGCCACCGATCACCAGGGGGCGGTCGGCGACCAGGCGGTGGACATCGAAACCGTGGCCGATGCGCATCAGGCGTCCTCCACCAGACCGGCGGCAAGCAACGCCCGGGCCAGGGCGAGATCGGCCGGTGTGGTAATCTTGAAATTCCAGGGGCTGCCGGTTACGACCGCGACGGTACCACCGCACCACTCGACCAGGGCGGCATCGTCGGTGCCGGCGAAGCCGGCTTCCAGCGCCCGACGGTGGGCGTTGCGGATGACGGCAAAGTGGAAAGCCTGGGGGGTCTGCACCTGCCAAAGGCGGCCGCGCTCGAGGGTGCGCACCACCTGGCCGTCCAGCACTTCCTTGATGGTGTCCTGGGCCGGGATCGCCAGCAGTGCCGCACCGTTGGCCACGGCAGCCGCGATTAGCGGGGCGATCTGCGCCGCCGGGAAAAACGGCCGCACGCCGTCGTGGATCAGGACCACGTCATCATCGGCCGCTCCGCAGGCGGCCAGGCCGTTGCGCACCGAATCCTGGCGTTCCGCTCCGCCGGTGACAACGGCACGGACCTTGGTCAGCCCGAACCGGTCGACGAGCTGGTCGTGGCAGAACGAGCGCTCGTCGTCGGCAACGATGACATGCAGTGCGTCGATGCATGGCAGAGCGGCCAGGCGGGTGAGGGTATGCGCCAGGATCGGCCGGTCGCCGAGTTCCAGATACTGTTTGTTGCCATCGGCGCCCATGCGGCGGCCGGTGCCGGCGGCGGGGATCAGGGCATGTACGGCCATGGGCGGCGAGCCCTCCGGGACAAATTCATCGCCTGATTATAAGAGCCTGAAACGATTAAACAAAGCAGAAAAAAAAGACCAGGGGCAACAGCCACCTGGTCTTGGGCGCGGAGCGGAGAGGCTTAATTGACGACGGTCTTTTCGAGTCGATGGCAGACCGTCTCTTCGGCGACCCCCTCGGCCAGGGCCAACTCCTTGACGAGCAGGCGGCGGGCCAGGTCGAGGACCTTCTTCTCGCCGTAGGACAACTCCTTCGACTCGCGGATCAGGTAGAGCTCGCGCAGGACATGGGCCACTTCGAGGGGATTGTTGGTCTTGATCTTATCATGATACTCGCGCTGCCGGCGGCTCCATGACGAGATGGTCAGGTTGCCGACGCGCTTCTCGCCGAGCAGGCTGTAGACCGACGGGACATTTTCCCGGCTGATCAGCCGGCGCAGGCCGACCTGGCCGGCGTTGGCCACCGGCACCATGATGGTCATGTCGTTGTCGATGATACGCAGGATGTAGTAGTCGTGGGTCTGCCCGCAGAGCTGCCGGGTCTCGATCGCCTCGACCACGCCGACCCCCTGGGCCGGATATACCGCTTGATCGCCTACCTTGAACATAATGCTTACCTCCCACCTTCACCGGGAAGCTCTAAGCGTACCACAAGAATCTCAACAGGTCAAGGAAAGCGCCGATAATTCGCAGATTTGTCCCAAAACCAGGGTTACCGGCGACAGGAAGACCGGGGAGAAGGTCCCTCCTCGCTCAGTTGATCTGCACCACGGCGCCGTCCTGCACCTGCAGCAGGAACAGGGTCTTCTCCGCATCACCGTTCGGCCCGAAGCGGGTCTGGCCGGTGACGCCGGGGAAGTCACGCAGGGTGGCGAGGGCCTGGCGCAGGGTCTCGCGGTCGCGCGCCTCGGGACGAGCAAGCAGGGTCAGGATGATGCGCGCGGCATCGTACCCCTGGGCGGCCAGGATGCTTGGCAATTCACCGTAGGCGACCTGGTGGCGCGCCACAAAGTCGCGCACCTCCGGCCAGGGGCTGCCGGCGAAGAAACCGTCGACGAACACCGCCCCCTCGCTCAGCGGGCCGGCCATCCGGCCCAGTTCGGGATCATGCCAGCCGCTAGTGCCGAGAAGCTGCAAATAGTCGAGCCGGGAAAAGGCCAGTTGGGGGATGATTTGCGCCACTTGGCGCGCATCGTCGGGCAGAAACAGGGCCTCGGCCGACCCGCCGCTGCGGCTAACCGCCGTCGCCAGCGTCTGCAAGTGCTCGCGCAGGTCGAGGGTGTCGGGAGGATAGCCCTGCCGGGCCAGCACTTGGCCGCCCTGCCCCTCGACCGCGGCCTGGAACAGGCCGGCGCTGAGCTCGCCATGGCGGGAGGCCGGATGAAAGATGATGAAGCGCTGTACCCCCTGGTCCCTGGCATAGTCGGCCAGAGTCCGGACCTGGGCGGCGACGGTCAGGGCATTGCGAAAAACAAAACCGCCGGTCGTCCCCTCGCGCGCGGCCAGCAGCAACAGGGGGATCCGGGCCTGTTCGGCCTGGTGGGCCGCCGGTGCGGCTTCCCCGGCGGTTAACGGGCCGATGATCCCCAGCACTCCCGGCTGGGCCGCCAGCTCCCGCACCAGTGCCGCCGCGCTCGCCCCGGCGACGGCCGTGTCGCGGTAGACGAAGTGCGTCCGGGCAGTCGCTTCCCCGGCAGCGCGGGCCAGCTCCAGCCCCTGCCGCACCTCCTCGCCGAAGGGGGCATGACGGCCACTCAAGGGGAGCAGTACGCCGATGGTCCGCCCGGCTTCCTGGCCGGAGCCACGGCGGGCCAATTCGCCCTGCAGCAAGGTTGCCAGCGGGGTGCCGGCCTGCAGGACCGCGGCCAGCACCGGGGTGGCGATCCCCTGCAGGCGCTTGCGGATCTGCTCGTCGACACCGGCGACGGCATCAGGCGGGGCGCTCTGGTGGGCCTGGGCGAGGAAACCGAGGGCGCGCTCGGGCTGGGCGTCACCGAGCAGGGCATCGGCCAAACCGAGGTAGAGGGCCTGGCGCTGGTCGGCCGGCAGGGTCTGCGGATCGATCCGCTCCAGCAGGGCGAGGGAACGTTCCACCTCGCCGGTAGGCGGGGTGGGGCGGGCGCCGGCCGGCGGCGGGGACTCTGCCCCGGCCACGGCCGCGAGCAGCAGGATCAGCAGCCCCGCCAGAGCGCAGCGCATCAGCCGAACAGCTCCTTGACCTTGTCGAAGAACCCCTTTCCCATCGGGTGGATCTCCGTCCCCCCTTCGCGGGAAAATTCCTCGAGCAGCTCTTTCTGGCGCGCCGACAGCTGGGTCGGCGTCTCGACGCGGATCACCACCAGCTGATCACCGCGCCCGTGGCCCTGCAACACTGGTATCCCCTTGCCGGCGAGTTTGAAGACTTTGCCCCCCTGGGTGCCGGCGGGAATTTTCAGCCGTACCTTGCCGTCAAGGGATGGCACCTCGATGTCGCAGCCGAGGGCGGCCTGCGGGAAGGAGATCGGCACCTCGCAGACCACGTCCTGCCCTTCGCGGCGGAAGATCGGGTGCTCGCCGACGCTGATCACCACATAGAGGTCGCCGGGAGGGGCACCATGGGCACCGGCTTCCCCCTCGTTGGACAGCTTGAGGCGGTTGCCGCTTTCCACCCCGGCCGGGATCTTCAGGGACAGGGTCTTCTTGCTGCGGGTCAGCCCGCTCCCCCGGCACTCCGGGCACGGATCCTTGATGATCTTGCCTTCGCCCTTGCAGTCCGGGCAGGGGCGCATCAGCGAGAAGAACCCCTGCTGGAAGCGCACCTGGCCGCTGCCGCGGCAGCTGCTGCAGCTCTGCGGCGAGGTGCCGGGCTTGGCGCCGCTCCCCTGGCAATGGCTGCAGCTCTGGTGGCGCGGCACCTGGATCTTGGTCTCCAGGCCGAAGGCCGCCTCCTCGAAGCTGATGGTCAGGTTGTAGCGCAGGTCGTCGCCACGCCGGCCGCGACCGCCGCGCCGGCCGCCGCCGAAGATGTCGCCAAAGATGTCGCCGAACAGATCCTCGAAGGGGGTGCCGCCGAAGCCGCCGGTGGAGAAACCGAAGCCACCCCCCTGCTCGACACCGGCGTGGCCGTACTGGTCGTAAAGCGCCCGTTTCTGGCCGTCGGAGAGGACCGCGTAGGCCTCGGACAGTTCCTTGAAGCGCTCCTCCGCCTCCTTGTCCCCCGGGTTCTTGTCCGGGTGACACTGGATGGCCAGCTTGCGGTAGGCCTTCTTGATCTCGGTCTCGCTGGCGTTGCGGTGGACGCCGAGGATTTCGTAATAATCACGTTTGGCCAAGAGAAAATCCTTTTTGATCGGACAAACGCATGTAGGGGCGATTCATGAATCGCCCCTACAGGGTGCCTGATAAATTCAACCTGTTTTACTTCTTTTTGTCGTCGACTTCCTCGAATTCGGCATCGACCACGTCATCCTTCTTCCCGCCGGCGGCCGCCTCACCGCCGGAGCCCTCGGCAGCACCGGCCTCGGCCTGCTGGTACATGACCTCGGCGAGCTTGTGCGAGGCCGTGGCCAGGGCCTCGGTCTTCCGGCGGATAGCCTCGGCGTCATCGCCTTCCATGGCCTTCTTCAGATCGTCAAGGGCGTTTTCAATCGCCTTGCGGGTTGCCTCGTCGACCTTGTCGCCATGCTCCTTGACCGCCTTCTCGGTGGTGTAGACCAGCCCGTCGGCCTGGTTGCGCGCCTCGATCACCTCGCGCTTCTTCTTGTCCTCGGCGGCGTGGGACTCGGCATCCTTGACCATCCGCTCGATCTCCTCCTTGGCGAGCCCGCTTGACGCGGTGAGGCGGATCGACTGTTCCTTGCCGGTGCCGAGATCCTTGGCCGAAACATGGACGATGCCGTTGGCGTCGATGTCGAAGGTCACTTCGATCTGCGGCACGCCGCGCGGCGCCGGCGGAATCCCGGTCAGGTCAAAGCGGCCGAGGGTCTTGTTGTCGGCGGCCATCTCGCGCTCCCCCTGCAGGACGTGCACGGAAACCGCCGGCTGGTTATCGGCGGCGGTGGAGAAGACCTGGCTCTTCTTGCACGGGATAGTGGTGTTCTTCTCGATCAGCTTGGTCATGACACTGCCGAGGGTCTCGATGCCGAGGGAGAGCGGGGTGACGTCGAGCAGCAGGACATCCTTGACCTCGCCCTTGAGCACGCCCCCCTGGATGGCGGCGCCGATGGCCACCACCTCGTCGGGATTGACCCCCTTGCTCGGCGTTTTGGCGAAAATCTCCTGCACCCGGGCCTGCACCGCCGGCATGCGGGTCATGCCGCCGACCAGGATCACTTCGTTGATATCGGCCGGCGACAGCCCGGCGTCCTTGAGGGCGATCCGGCACGGCTCGACCAGCTTGGTGAGCAGGTCGGCGCAGATGCTCTCCAGCTTGGCGCGGGTCAGCTTGAGGGTCAGGTGCTTGGGCCCGCTCTGGTCGGCGGTGATGAACGGCAGGTTGATGTCGGTCTCCATCGACGAGGAGAGTTCGCACTTGGCCTTCTCGGCGGCCTCTTTCAGGCGCTGCAGGGCCATCTTGTCACTGCGCAGGTTGATCCCCTGGTCCTTTTTGAACTCGTCGGCCACGTAGTCGATGATGCGCTGGTCGAAGTCCTCGCCGCCGAGGAAGGTGTCGCCATTGGTCGACTTGACCTCGAAGACGCCGTCGCCCAGTTCCAGGATGGAGACGTCAAAGGTGCCGCCACCGAGGTCGAACACGGCGATCTTCTGCTCGTGTTTCTTGTCGAGGCCGTAGGCCAGCGCCGCCGCGGTCGGCTCGTTGATGATGCGCAGCAGGTTGAGGCCGGCGATCTTGGCCGCGTCCTTGGTGGCCTGGCGCTGGGAGTCGTTGAAGTAGGCCGGCACCGTGACCACCGCGTCGGTGACCGGCTGGCCGAGGTAGTCCTCGGCGGTCTGCTTCATCTTCTGCAGGATCATCGCCGAGATCTCCGGCGGGCTGTACCGCTTGCCGCGCGCCTCGACCCAGGCGTCGCCGTTGTCGGCGTTGACGATCTTGTAGGAGACCAGCGAGATGTCCTTGCGCACCGGTTCGCTGTCGTACTTGCGACCGATCAGGCGCTTGATGGCGAACAGGGTGTTCTCCGGGTTGGTGACCGCCTGGCGCTTGGCCTGCTGGCCGACCAGCCGCTCGCCGCTTTCGGTGAAAGCGACCATCGACGGGGTGGTGCGCGACCCTTCGGCGTTGGCGATGACCACCGGCTCGCCGCCTTCCATGATGGCGACGCAGGAGTTGGTGGTCCCCAGGTCGATACCGATAACTTTACTCATCTGTGACAATCCTCCTTCGGACTATTAATGATTGATTTCTTCAGCTACCGGCCCGGCCGGGGCCTTGGCGACCACCACCAGCGCCGGGCGCAGCAGGCGGTCGTGCAGCAGGTAGCCCTTCTGATATTCGCTGACCACCGTCCCCGGCGGTTGCTCGGCGGTTTCCAGCTGACCCATGGCCTGGTGCAGGTTGGGATCGAAGGGCGCGCCCACGGCCACCATCGGCCGGGCACCGAAATCCTCGACCACCTTGCGGAGCTGGGCGACGGTCATGGTCACCCCCTCCACCAGCCCCTGCCCTTCGCCGCTCTGGCCGGTATGGCTGAGAGCCCGCTCCAGGTTGTCGAGGACCGGCAGCACCTCGAGGAGCAGCTCCTTGCGGGTGAAGATGCGGAACTCCTCCTTGTCGCGTTGGGTGCGCTTGCGAAAATTCTCGAGTTCGGCACGCTCGCGCAGGTAGAGATCCCAGTTCTTGGCCGCCTCGGCCTGTGCCTCGGCCAGCGGGTCGACCGCGGCCGGCGCGTCCTGCTCCAGAGCAGCGGCTGCCGTCTCGCTCGGTTCGACCGACGTTTCCGGTTCTTTTTTACGGTGTTTGCTCAACATTTCACTCCTGTTCGGTTTCGGCATTCAGCATGCGGCTGATCAGGCCGGCAGTGTAACCGACGATCGGGATCAGCGTTGCGTAGGGCATGCGGCTCGGACCAATCACCCCCAACGCGCCGAGGGTCCCGCGGCGGCCCGAATAACTGGCGGTGATCAGGCTGCAGCCGGCCAGCTCCGGGCACTCGCTTTCGCCGCCGATGATCACCCGCACCCCCTTGGTCGGCAGGCCGCGGTCGAGCAGGCTGAGCAGCAGGCTCTTCTGCTCGAAGGCCCGGAAGATCCTCTTCATCCGTTCGAGGTCGGAAAACTCGGGCTGGTCGAGGAGGTGGCTGGCCCCTTCGATAATTACCTCGCCGTCATCGAGTTCGGCGAGGGCTTCCTCGGAAAGGCGGAAGGCCCGTTGCAGCAGGTGATCGTAGAGCGCTTTTTCCTGAGCCATGTCGGCCAGGATCCGGGCCTTGGCCTCGCAGATGCCGTGTCCGCTCATGGTGTGATTCAGATAGTTGGTAATTTGTTCCAGTTCCGCGGAGGAATACTCCTCGGCGGTCTCAATCAGCCGGTTCTGGATCAGGCCGGACTGAGTGATGAACACCGCCAGCACCTGGCGGGCGGAGAGCCTGACAAACTCGATGCGGCGGAACACCGTGCTCTGCAGGCGCGGCACCATCACCAGTCCGGTGTAGTGGGCAACGGCGGAGAGCGTCCGGCTGGCCTCGCGCAGCAACTCCGCCATCTGCAGACCCCGGCGGTGGTAGTGCAGTTCGATCTGGTCACGGCTGGCGCCATCAATGCCGGCCACCCGCAGCAGGCTGTCGATATAAAACCGGTAGGCTTTCTCGGTTGGAACCCGGCCGGCCGAGGTGTGCGGCGACCGGAGGTAGCCCAGTTCCTCGAGTTCAGCCATGACGTTGCGCACCGAGGCCGGCGAGAGGCTGATCGCCGAGAAGCGGGTGAGGGTGCGCGAGCCGACCGGCTGGGCGGTGACAATGTGCTCCTCGATGACCGCCTCGAGAATCTGCCGGCTGCGCTCGCCTAAAGGTTCCGCCATGATGCACTCCGTGCAAAAAGCATGAGCCGGGGAAACCGGCCCGCCCGCCATCTCTTCACTCTGGCTGGCACTCCGCTGGGGCGAGTGCCAAGGCAGGGTCAACATAACAACGGGCACCCCGGTTGTCAAGGGTGGGCGGCGCCGATTTTACACTATAGAAACTGTTGAATCAGCCGGTCGTAGAGCAGCCAGCCGGCCACCGTCAGCCGCCAGTTCCCCTCCTCCAGGGCAAGCCATGGCTGCAGTTGCATCACCGCCTGCGGAAAGGCCTCAGCCACCCCGCAGCCGAAGCCGCTCCGGAACGCCGCGTCATTGACCCCGGCGCGGGTGCGCAGGCCGAGGTAGAGCGTTTCGCTCATGGCCCCGGCACGGTCGAACCCCTCGATCGGTTCGGCCGGTTCCTGCCGGTGCCGCAGCACCTCGCCGTAGCGGTCAAGGTCGGCCGGCACGGCCCAGCGCTCCCCCCAACCGGTGTCCCGAAAGGAATGGGCGCCGGCGCCGACGCCCAGATACGGGCGGCGCTGCCAGTAGCCGAGATTGTGCCGGCAGGCGTACCCCGGGCGGGCATAGCTGGCAATTTCGTAATGTCCGTAACCCGCCGCCGCCAGCCGCTCGTGCAGGCGCAGAAAGGCGTCGGCATAGAACTCCTCGTCGGGAAGCCGCAACTCACCGGCCTGCACGCGGTGATGGAAAGGGGTGTCCGGTTCAGCAGTCAGGCCGTAACAGGAGAGATGTTCGGGGGCCAGGTCGAGATAGCGGTCGAGCTCTTCGTCGAGATCGGTCCGCGTCTGTCCCGGCAGGGCGAAGATCAGGTCGAGGGAAAGGTTGGCGAAGCCGGCCTGGCGGGCCCGGCGCACGGCCTGCAAGCCTTCCTCGCGGCCGTGCAGGCGGCCGAGGGTGGACAACTGCTGCGGGTCGAGGCTCTGCAGGCCAAGAGAGAGGCGGTTGACCCCGGCAGCAAGGTAGCCGGCCAGGTTCTTCGGCGTCACCGTGCCGGGGTTGGCTTCCAGGGTGATTTCCGCGTCAACAGTCAGGCCGAAGCGTTGGCTGATGGCCTTCAGCAGACTGCCGACAACCTCGGCGGAGAGCAGCGACGGGGTGCCGCCACCGAAATAGACGGTGTCGACCGGCCCCAGCCAACCGTGACCGGCAGCCCATTGCAGATGCTGCCGCAGCAACTCCGGGTAGCCGGGAAGGTGCAGAGTATCGGCCGGAACCGAGAAGAAGTCGCAGTACGGGCACTTGCGGCGGCAGAACGGAATGTGCAGATAGAGGCCGAGCATGGTCTTGTGTAGCGCCGCCGCCAACGGCTGTCAAGCCGCGGCCAACGACAAGACGATTGCCCGCCGCCGCCGCTGCGCATATAATCCGCCGACACCCCCCCGCCTAACGAAAGGATCCGGCATGGAACGCTTTGTGACCGCCGCCGCCATCCAGCTCAACATCACCCTCGGCGAGATCGACCGCAACCTGGCCAAGGTCGAGGCCGCTCTGCGCCGCGTCGCCGCACAAGGCGCGCAGCTGGCCGTGCTGCCGGAGATGTGGAGCGCCGGCTTCGCCTACAAGAAGCTCCCGGAGCTGGCGGCACAAACGCCGCGGCTCCTGGAGGCCGTCGCCGCCTTGAGCGCCGAGCTCGGCCTGACGGTGGTCGGCAGTCTCCCCGAACTGGTCGAGGGCAAGGTGTGCAACACCGCCTACGTCACCGACCGGGGGGTGCTGGCCGGCCGCTACCGCAAGCTGCACCTGTTCTCGCTGATGAACGAGCAGGAACATATCGCCGCCGGCGAGCAGCAGCGTGGTGGTCGAGACCTCGGTGGGGAAGCTCGGCCTGGCGGTCTGCTACGATCTGCGTTTCCCCGAGCTGTTCCGCAAACTGGCCCTGGACGGCGCCGAGATCATCTGCCTGCCGGGGGAGTGGCCGGTGCCGCGCCAGCTGCACTGGCGCACCCTGCTGCGCGCCCGCGCCATCGAAAACCAGTGTTTTGTGGTGGCCGCCAATTGCTGCGGCCGCCAGGGGAAGTTCGACTTTTTCGGTATGAGCCTGATCATCGCGCCGCGCGGCGAACTGCTGGCCGAGGCCGACGATTTCGCCACCGAACTGGTGGCGACCTGCGACTTCCGGGAGTTTGCCGACTACCGGGCGCAGATCACCTGCTTCAAAGACCGCCGGCCTGACGTGTACGGGACCCTCCCTTGATGCGCCGGTTACTCCTCCCCTTGCTGCTGCTGGCACTGCTGCTCCCCGCCGCCGCTCCCGCCGCCACCCCGCCGGCCGCCGGCTTCGCGCTCTGGAAGGAGCAGTTCGCCGGCAAGCTGCGGCGCCAGGGGTTCAGCGCGGCGACGGTGAGCTACTTTCTCGACGCCGCCGAGTATCGCGAGGTGCCGATCCGTGCCCAGCAGCGCCAGCCGGAGAAGATCCTCCGTTTCGATGCCTACCGCAACAATCTGATCACGACCCAGCGCATCGCCGACGGCCGCCAGGCCCTGCAGCGAACAGGGGGCGCTGATCGCGCCATCGCCGCCACGCTACGGGATCGAGCGCGAGGTCCTCGCCGCCCTGTGGGGGATCGAGAGTTCCTACGGGCGCGGGATGGGGAAGCACCCGCTGATCGCCTCGCTGGCGACGCTGGCCTATGCCGGCAAGCGCCGGGACTTTTTCGAGAAGGAGCTGATCGCCGCGCTGCGCATCGCCCAGGCCGGGCAGCTGCCGTCGGAGAAGCTGGTGGGGTCGTGGGCCGGGGCGATGGGGCACTACCAGTTTATCCCGACCACCTGCCAGCGTTTTGGCCTCGATGGCGACGGCGACGGCCGCGTCGACCTGTGCGGCTCCTACCCGGACGCCCTCGCCTCGGCGGGAAACTACCTGCACGGCCTCGGCTGGCGGCCGGGGGACGGGCGCATCGTCACGGTCGACGCCCGCAAGGGGACGAAGCTGCTGCCGGGGGAGAGCGAGACGACGAGCTACCGGCCGGCCGCCTACTGGAAGCAGGCCGGGCTGCTGCCGGAGAGCTACCCGGATGACCTGGCGCGGTTCAAGCTGGTCGGCGCCGACAACGGCCGCTCCGGCTGCTACCTGGTTGCCCCCGGCTTCGACCGCCTCAAGGAGTGGAACCGCTCCACCTACTTCGCCCTGACCGTCATGCTGCTCGCCGACCAGTTGGCACAAATCCCGGCCCCGCCGGCAAACCATGGGCAGTGACGCTTGCCTCCCGAGCCGTGGCCCTGCCTTCGGCAATCACTGACATCTCTCGCTGTGGCCATCGGGGATCAAAGCTTCCCGGTGAAATAGCGCGGGGATGTCGACACTAATTGTTTGACAGATTATTTTACACAAAGCGTATCGTACACCAAGGCGCATGACCTCTCCACCTTCCCTCGACCCTTTCCCTGGTTTTTTAGCTGGCTATCTCCCCGGAATGAGTTAGATTCCGAACGTTTCGCAGAGGATCTCGCCCTTCAGCTCGAGTCTCCGGCCAACAGTTGGCAAAGATTTTGCTCAATCACAATCCGGCAGCAACCGCCACCTGTTTCTCGACAAAGGTAAACCCCGGGTAACCGGGGGGCACAAAGCCACGGGTCCTGAGACTGCACCAGGATAGCCGGGCTGCCGAAAACCGGGCCCGCCTCCAACGCGATCCCCTGTTTTTCGGAAAACCCTCACCGCGCTGGAGGATGTCATGGTCGTCGCAAGCAGAAGTCTCGTTCCCAACACCGCAGGGCTCGCCCTGTTCCTTGCCATCCTGTTCTGCGCCGTCGTGGCCGGGCGGGCCTGGGCCCTGCCGGCCGGGGCCCAGTTCGTCGCCGACGAACTGCTGGTCAAGCACAAGGCCGGGGCCGCCAAGGCCAAGGTCGATGAGGCCCTGCGTGGCGCCGGCGCCACGGAGCTGGCAGAAATCCCGCAACTCCAGGTCAAGCGGATCCGCGTGCCGGCCCAGGCGCTGGCCAAAGTCAAGGCGGCGCTGGCGAAAAATCCCGCCATCGAGTTCGTCGAGGAAAACTTTCTCGCCCGGGGCGCGGCCGTGCCCAACGACACCAGCTACGGTTCGCAGTGGCATCTTCCCAAAATCGCCGCGCCGCAGGGGTGGGACATCACCACCGGCTCCAGCAACGTGATCATCGCCATCATCGATTCCGGGGTCGACCCGGCGCACCCCGACCTGGCCGGCAAGCTGATCCCCGGCTACAACTTCCTCGGCAGCAACACCGATACCCACGACGTCAAGGGGCACGGCACGGCGGTGGCCGGCTCGGCGGCGGCAAGTCCAACAATTCCACCGGCGTTGCCGGCGTCGCCTGGGGCAATCCGCTCATGCCGCTGGTGGTGCTCGATGCCAGCAATTATGCGTCCTATTCCAATATCGCCGCGGCCATCACCTATGCCGTCGACCACGGCGCCAAGGTCCTCAACATCAGCATTGGCGGAACCAGCAGTTCGACCACCCTGCAGAACGCCGTCAACTATGCCTGGAGCAAGGGGGCGGTGGTCGTGGCCTGCGCCATGAACAACGCCAACAGCACCCCCAACTATCCGGCGGCGTGCAGCAACGTGGTGGCGGTGGCGGCCACCACCTCCAGCGACACCCTCGCCAGCTTCTCCAACTACGGTTCGTGGATCGACGTGGCGGCGCCCGGGGCTTCGATCTACACGACCAACAACGGCGGTGGCTACGGCGCCTGGAACGGCACCTCCTTCTCGTCGCCGATCACCGCCGGGCTGGCCGGCCTGATCTGGGCGGCCAATCCGGCCCTGACCAATGCCGACGTGGTCGACATCCTGACCCGCAGCGCCGACGACCTGGGAGCGGCCGGCTTCGACGCCACCTTCGGCCACGGCCGCATCAACGCCGCCAAGGCGCTCACCCTGGCGAAGACCTACACTCCGGCCGTCGATGCCACCGCGCCGACCGCGGCCATCACCTCCCCGGCCAGCGGCGCCACCGTTACCGGCCAGGTGAATGTCGGCGTCGCCGCGACCGACAACGTCAAGGTGACCAAGGTCGAACTGTTCATCGACGGCGCGTTGGCGGGCTCGTCCACCACGGCCCCGTCCAGCTTCGCCTGGAACACGGTCAACTACGCCGACAAGTGGTACACCCTCACCGCCAGGGCCTACGATGCCGCCGGGAACGTCGGCAACGCCGTCAGCCTGTCGGTTTACGTCAGCAACCCCCAGGCAGCCCCGGACAAGGTGCCGCCGGTGGTGGCCATCACTTCGCCCTCCCCGGGCGCCAGGCTGGCGACGAGCACAACGGTCACCGTTCAGGCGAGCGACAACGTCGGCGTGGCGAAAGTCGAGATCTATGTCGATGGTCTGCTCAAGGCCAGCAAGGCAGCCAGCAGCCTTTCCTGGAACTGGAACACCCGCAAGGTCACCGTTGGCGCGCACACCATTACCGCGAAAGCCTACGATGCCGCCGGCAATGCGATGGCGGACACGATCACCGTCTACAAGTAACCGCCATCCGAGGGCTCGGCAGAATTCCCTGCCGAGGGGAAAAAAAGCGGGACCGGCCAATGGCCGGTCCCGCTTCCGCTTTGGATTATCGACAGGTCAGAGCAGGCTAGCTCTTGCTTCTCTTTCTCCCCGCATAGAACAGGCCGAGCAGGCCGGAGCCCAGCAGAATGAAGGTGCTCGGTTCGGGGATCGGGTCGCCGCCGCCACCGCCGCCGCCATCTTTCCATGTCAGGTCCATGCGAACCGGGGTTGCCTTCCAGGTTGGTTACGAGGCTGGTCTGCCTCCTGGGTATCGGTCAGCAGCGCAAACAGGTCGAAATGAGCCCAGGCCAAATCATCCACGACGAGTGCGAGCCGTTTTTCTTCGCCGTAGGTGTCGGACCCGGTTTCATCGGCCAGATTGTAGACCGGGCCCAAGTTCGAGGCGAAATTGCCGATGTCGAAGAACAGGTAGGCTTTATCAGGGTCGCTGTCTTTCACCGGGTCATGATTGGCTGGGCGGGTTCGGCATGACAAACCCGGACTCAAAACTCCAGGGTCGTATAAAATGCGCTCGCTCCACCAACCGTCAGGGTATAGCCATCGAGGAAATCGGCTTGCGGGACCGTCGCCATGATGACGGCGCCCTTAGTGTCAAAGGCAGTAGCGAACCCGAAGTCGGACCAGTTGGCACCAGTCGGGACCACTCGTGTACTGGCCGCCGAGAAGCAGGGGGATTGCGGGCGGGGTCTTATTGCTGGTGCCGTAAGAGCCCACGGCGACCAGAGAACTGCCGCCGGTGACGGCCGTATCCGTTTCCGGCGGGTTGGTCAAGCTTGCAACATAGTCGGCGTAGGTTCCGGTGTCACCAGTGCCCGCCAAGGCACCAACCTGAAGGGTGGGAATAGCCCAAGCCGACGATGCCATCAGCACCAGCATCAAACCACCCGCCATTAGCGCGCTTTTCATAATCGCCTCCTGTTCGTGCCGCAGCGTCGCCGCTGTATCCGATACTTATCTCGATGGATTTCTTAGTGAACTCAGAAGATCATGCAATTAATATTCCTTTTATTCAACCATCCGGAATCACTGGTCATTTTTCAAGCCACCGCGGCTGGCTGGCCAAGCTGTAAAGATTCTCGACGGTTTGGCCACGGACATGGGTGTCAGCCTTTCCGCAGCGGCCAGTCGGGGCCGGCAGGCCCGGCAGGAGGCTCAAAAAACAGCCGGGCGACAGAAAAAAGCAGGACCGGCCATCTGGCCGGTCCGCTTGCTGCCCGCAGACGAACAGGACTAATTGCGGCTTCTCCGCCGCCATGTAGAACAGGCCGATCAGGCCGGAGCCGAGCAGGACCACCGTGGCGGGTTCGGGAACGGGGGTGGGACCGCCACTGCCGCTACCATCACCTTCCTCGGGGCAGTCGATCAACTTGATCCTGGCCCGCAGGTCGTAGCTGCCATCATGAACGATCGGCCCGAGGTCAAGGAACATCAACCGGAACAGACCGCCGTCCCCAAAGGTATAATCCCGCCAGTTGTTATTGAAATCGACAACCGCGTAATCCAACTGCAAACACCAGGCGATGAGCGCGGTTGCATCCGGCTCCCCGCTTGCCGACACGCGCGCACCGGGAACCGGCGGAGTCAGCAGGAAATTTGCCTGGAAGAGAATCGTCATTATCGGCCTTGTCGGCAGAACCGAAGGGAAAATCGCTGGTTGAAAACGCTCCGTAGGTGAAGGTGAGAGCTTCCCCGTCGTTCAAGCTGAAGGCAAGATCTCCGCTCACGGGGGTCACGGACCACTTGAACCGCTCGGTTGCCCCGTTGAGCGAGGAGAAGCCGATGTCGCTCACGGTGAAATCGACCGTGCACTCGGGGTTATCCGGCGGACAGTGGGACCAGCTGTGCTGGAACGTGGCATGTGCCGACCCGCAGAGGGGAAGCGCCCCCAAGACCATCATAATCACTAGAGAACACAACCCGTTTCTCATAACTTCCTCCCGGTAACACGCCGTGCCAATCTTCGCTGCTTTGTCCGCGTTCATGTTGAGCTGGTTTGCAAAATGAATACTCACTGCCTATGCCAAAGCAATTAAAATGCCAACTTATAACTATCCTAAATAATTGGATATTTTTAGAATATTTAATAAACTTTTTTGGACTGTAAAGATGACCGACACTTCAGTCGGGTATAGGGACTAGCCGGTGCCGCTTTGCTGCCAACTCACTCGCCGAGCCGCCTGGCCTTGTCCCGAAACTGCGCGGGGATCTCGGCCAGGGTGTCGGCAAAGTGCAGCTCGCCCCGGTCGTCGGCGTAGACGTAGCGCGGAGAAGAGGCCGGGAGTTGCTGTGCGGACGTTGGCTTGGCGGAGGCGGCGGTCTTTGCGGGGGGTGGGGCGAGGGGACTGGCCTGGCGCCGCTCGATGACCTTTTCGACGCTGGCGGGCGGCGTCCCCGTGCCCGGCTTGGCGGGGATCGTGTTCGCCGGCCGGGCCGGGGACTGCGCGACCAAAGTCTCCCCGGCCAGGTCGATCAGCCGGCTGCGCAGATCGCCATAGAAGTCGGCTACGGCAACGTGCGCCGGCAGGGAGGCCGGCACCCTCACCAGCAGCTGGTCGATGCCGGTCAGCAGCAGCAGGAAGACCGCGGTCCACAGAAGAACGGAGAGAAAGCGGGCCATGGGTCAGTGGGCATGCCCATGATCGTGGTCGCGGCGCGGCCGGTGGCGGAGTTGCTGGATCACCGGCCCGGCCAGGCAGTTGGCACAATCGGCCTGCAGGGTGGTGTGGGTGATGTGGAAGTCGTGTTCGAGCAGTCCCTCCAGTTCGCCGACGATCTCTCCCTGACGGCCGCGGTGCTCGGGAGCGACATCGATGTGCGCCGACAGGGCGGTGATGTGCGAACAGATCGACCAGACGTGCAGGTGGTGGATGTCGCTGACCCCCTCAACACCCTGCATCCGCGCCAGCACCCGGTTGAGGTCGAGGTGCGGCGGCACCCCTTCGAGGAGGATGTGGCCGGCCTCGCGCAGCAGGCGCAGGGCGCCGAAACTGATGATCAGCACGATGGCCATGGAGATCAGGGCGTCAAGCACGTACCAGCCGGTGAAGAGCATGACCACCCCGCCGATGATCACCCCCACCGAGGCGACGGCGTCGCCGAGCACGTGCAAAAAGGCGCTGCGCACGTTGAGGTCGTCGTGGCTATGGCGGTGCAGGCGCGACGCGGCCAGCAGGTTCATGACCAGGCCGACGGCGGCGATGATGAACATCTCCTTGCTCTTGACCGCCTCCGGGTGCACCAGGCGGGCCCAGGCCTCGTGGAGGATACCGGCGGCGATCAGCAGCAGCGTCAGGCCGTTGACCAACGAGGCGAGGATCTCGGCGCGGTGCCAGCCGTAGGTGCGGCGGTCGTCGGCCGGGAAGCGCGCCAGGCGGATCGCCGCCAGCGACAGGACCAGGGCAAACAGGTCCATGAAGACGTGGGCGGCATCGGACAGCAGCGCCAGGGAGTTGGTCCAGAAACCGCCGGCCACCTCGGCGACCAGCGTCACCGCGGTCAGGGCGATGGCCACGTAAAAGCCGCGGCTCAGGCTCTGGTCGAGGGCCTCGCCGGCGTCGGCATGGGGGTGGTCGTGGGCGCAGGGTTCGGTCACCCGGCCATTCTAGGCGCGGCGGCCGGGCAAAGCAACCCCGTCGGCAGCAACCCCGCCGGCGGTTGGCAGGCACGCTGCGCTGTGCTATCCTGCCCGGACTTTTCCTCCGAAAGCGCCAGAATGACCGACTCCCTTTACGACGTGCTGATCATCGGCGGCGGCCCGGCCGGGCTGACCGCCGGCCTGTACACCTCCCGCGCCAAACTGAAGACCCTGCTGGTCGAGCGGATGATCCTCGGCGGCCAGGTGATGACCACCACCAAGGTCGAGAACTACCCCGGCTTCCCCGGCGGCATCGACGGTCCCGACCTGATGGTGCGCTTCCAGGAGCACTGCCAGGAGTTCGGCCTGGAGACGCTCAGCGGCGAGGTGACCGGCCTCAAGGATCTCGGCGCAGTCAAGGAAATCACTGTCGAGGATCGCGTTCTTCGCGCCCGCAGCGTGATTATCACCACCGGCGCCGAACCGAAAAAGCTCGGCGTCCCCGGCGAGGGCCCCTTCGTCGGCCGCGGCGTCTCCTACTGCGCCACCTGCGACGGCGCCTTTTTCCGCAACGTGCCGGTGGCGATCGCCGGCGGCGGTGACACCGCCGCGGAAGAGGCCCTGTTCCTCAGCCGTTTCGCCAGCAAGGTCTACCTGGTGCACCGCCGCGGCCAGCTGCGGGCGACCAGGGTTCTGCAGGAACGGATCCTGGCCCACGCGAAGATCGAGCCGGTATGGGACAGCGTGGTGGCCGAGGTGCTGGGCGACAACTCCGGCGTCACCGGCCTGGCGCTGACCGACCCGGACGGCGGCAACCACCGCACCCTGGAGGTGGCCGGGCTGTTCGTGGCCATCGGCGTCGTCCCCAAGGCGCATTTTCTTGCCGGGCTCCTTGACCTCGACGCGGAAGGGTATATCCTGACCGACAGCGAGTGCCGCACCTCGATGCCGGGGGTCTTCGCCGCGGGCGACGTGCGCAAGAAGATCCTCAAGCAGATCGCCACCGCCGTCGGCGACGGCGCCGTGGCCGCCATCGTCACCGAGAAGTATCTGGACGAGCAGGGGTGAGCACTGGTATTTCGACGCGGAGACGCAGAGACGCGGAGAAAAATCCGCGGTATAATTGCATATCTTGATTTGCTCTGCGCCTCAGCGCCTCTGCGCCAAGATTTGAAGTTGTCGCTCTCGTTTTATTTTATTGCTATTTAAGTGCCGGCGCCCTGCCGGCCTGTTATGACAAGGAGGGAACCATGCTCGCCAAGGTACTGGCCGGGGCTCCGCTCGGCATCGACGCCTATCCGGTGGAGGTCGAGGTCGACATCGCCCAGGGGCTGCCGCAGTTCGCCACCGTCGGCCTCCCCGAAGGGGCGGTCAAGGAAAGCAAGGACCGCATCAAGTCGGCCGTCAAGAACTCCGGCTACGACTTCCCCACCCGCCGCATTACCATCAATCTCGCCCCCGCCGACATCCGCAAGGACGGCACCGCCTACGATCTGCCGATGGCCATCGGCCTGCTCACCGCCACCGGGCTGATTGCACCCGAGCAGTCCGGGCGTTACCTGTTCATGGGGGAGCTGTCCCTCGACGGCCGGATCAAACCGGTGCGCGGCCTGCTGCCGGTGTCTGCCGCCGCCCGGCGCTGGCCGGTGGAGGGGATGGTGGTGCCGGCGGCCAACGCCGAGGAGGGGGCGCTGGTCGACGGCCTGCCGGTCTACCCGGTGAACACCCTGGCGGAGGTGGTCGAGTTCCTCTCCGGGCACCACCCCATCGAGCCGTGCCGGGTCGATGTGCCGGCACTGCTGCGCGCCGCCGCCAGCGACGAAGTCGACTTCGCCGAAGTCTGCGGCCAGCAGCATGTCAAGCGCGCCCTGGAGGTGGCCGCCGCCGGGGGGCACAATCTGCTGATGGTCGGGCCGCCAGGGAGCGGCAAGACCATGCTCGCCCGCCGCCTGCCGACCATCCTCCCCGAGCCGAGCTTCGCCGAGGCGCTGGAGACCACCAAGGTCCACTCCGTCGCCGGACTGCTTCCCGCCGATCAGGCGCTGATCGCCCGGCGCATCTTCCGCAGCCCGCATCACACCATCTCCGACGCCGGGCTGATCGGCGGCGGCGCCCACCCGCGCCCCGGCGAGGTGTCGCTGGCCCACCACGGCGTACTGTTCCTCGACGAGATGCCGGAGTTCAAGAAGAATGTGCTGGAGATGCTGCGCCAGCCGCTGGAGGATGGCCAGGTCTGCATCAGCCGGGCGGCCATGAGCCTGACCTATCCGGCGTCGTTCATGCTGGTGGCGGCGATGAACCCCTGCCCCTGCGGCTTCCTCGGCGACCCCCAGCATGCCTGCAGCTGCACCCCGCTGGCGATCCAGCGCTACCGGGCACGGCTCTCCGGACCGTTGCTCGACCGCCTCGACCTGCAGGTCGAGGTGCCGCGCCTGGCCCACCGCGAGCTGGCCGATCCGGCGCCCGCAGAGTCGAGCAGCACGGTGCGGGCCCGGGTGGAAGCCGCCCGCCTGCTGCAGCGCGAGCGTTTTCAGAAGGAGGGAGTGCACTGCAACGCCAGGATGCGCCCGCGCCACCTGCAACGCTTCTGCCGCCAGGACGCCGCCGGCCAGGCGTTGCTGGAGAAGGTCACCGACCGGCTCGGCCTGTCGGCGCGCAGCTACACGCGTATCCTGAAGGTCGCCCGCACCATCGCCGACCTGGCCGGCAGCGAAACGGTCGAGACCGCTCACCTGGCCGAGGCGATCCAGTACCGCAGCCTGGATCGACGGGTGCCGTAGCTGCCTGCCTTTCAAACGGAACGGGGACAGAATTGAATTCTGTCCCCGTTTCTTGTTTGAGTCTCCGCTTGCGGTTTAACTACCCGCTCCGCACCAGCGCCAGGAATTCTGTAAAACCGGACACTTGCCCCGCCCGGTTGCGGACTTCCTCCCCCTTGAAGACGGTGGCGATGTCAGCCAGCAGTTCAAGGTGGGCACCGTCATCGTGCACCGGGGTCAGCAGCAGGAAGATCAGCTGCGCCGGCCGGCCGTCGGGGGCGTCGAAATCGATCCCCGCCGCCGACAGCCCGACCGCCACCACCGGCCGTTCCAGTCCGCGCAGCCGCGCGT
The DNA here is from genome assembly GCA_963751525.1 of uncultured delta proteobacterium. Lineage (GTDB taxonomy): Bacteria > Desulfobacterota > Desulfuromonadia > Desulfuromonadales > BM103 > VAUL01. The sequence goes on from CAVVUQ010000002.1 coordinate 188,529, forward strand.
GCGGCACGGCCAGGCCGTGGCCGATGCCGGTGGCCATGATCTCTTCGCGGAGCATCACTCCGTCGACCACCTCCGCGGCCTCCAGCCCGGCCACCTCGGCCGCGGTCTTGGCCAGTTCGGCGATTACCTCGGCCCGGGTGCGGGCGTGGAGATGGTTGATGAATGAACGCGCCGACAGGAAATCGGTAAAGCGGCGCGGCTTTTTCAGATGCAGCACCCGCTGCATCAACGGCCCGCTCATCAGGGAGGTCACCAGCGCCATCACCACCAGGGCAACAAACAGTCGCTCGCCGATCAACCCGTACTTGAGGGCCAACAGGCCGAGGATGATCTCCATGGCGCCGCGGGCATTCATGCCGAAACCGAGCGCCCAGGCCTCGCGCCGTCCGAGGCCGCTGAAGCGCCCGGCCAGACCGCAGCCGAGAACCTTGCCAAGGGTGGCGATGACCAGCACCATCAGCACCAGCAGCAGGTCGAACTGGGCAACGAAGTCGACCTTCAGACCGATCCCGGCGAAGAACAGCGGCGCGAAGATGAAGGAAACGAACTGCTCGATGGTGGCCCGGGTGCGCTCGCGCAGATGCCTGGAATCGCCGAGCGCCACCCCGGCCAGAAACGCGCCGAAGATGGCGTGAATGCCGATCCACTCGGTGAAGGCAGCGGCCACCAGGGCCAGCGCCAGGGCAAACCCGAGGACCCCGCCGGGCCAACTGGCGTGGGCGTGGATCCACGGCAGCGCCCGGTTGATCAGCCAGCGCGCCACGGTCAGCATGAACAGGGCGAAGAACAAGGTCAGGGCGATGGTCTGGCCGATGCTCAAGGCCTGTGCCGGGCCGGTCCCCAGCATGCCGAGGATCACGGCGAAGACGATCCAGCCGACCAGGTCGTTGAAGACCGCCGCCGCCACCACCAGCATCCCCAGGTCGCTGCGGTAAAGGTTGAGGTCCATCAGCGTCTTGGCGATCACCGGCAGGGCCGAGATCGACAGGGCGGTGGCCATGAACAGCGCAAACAGCAGCGGATCGGCACCGGCTTCAATCCCCATCAACTTCGGGACGAACCAGGCGGCGCCAAAGCCAACCGCAAAGGGCACCACGATGCCGGCCACCCCGACATTGATGGCCAGCTTTCCCTGCCGCCAGATCGACGAGAGATCGACCTCCAACCCGGCCACCAGCAGAAACAGGGTGATGGCCAAGGTCATCAGGCCGTCGAGAGCCAACGCTCCGCCGCCGCTGCGCGGGAAAAGAAAGGCGCTCGCCGCGGGCGCCAGCGCTCCTAAAACCGTCGGCCCCAACAGGATCCCGGCGAGGATCTCGCCGAGCACCGCCGGCTGGTTGAAGCGCCTGGCGATCTCGCCGAACAGCCGGGCACTGCCGAGCAGCAACCCGAGGGCGAGAAACATGGCGGTTACTTCGGAATGGGTCAAGGTTTGCATCGAGTATCATTCTCACAGGGGCCGAGTACCGGCAGACCGGACCAAGGCAACTTAATTTTCGGACAATCGCCAGCCGGGTTGGCGACAAGAAAAGGGCGACCCAACGGCCGCCCTTTCCAGGGTGGTTCTGCTCTTTTCAGGCGCCCCACTCCTTGAGCTTCTCCCTGGCCTTTTTGGTTTCCTCGGCCAGCGGGAACCGCTCGATAACCTTCCTCATCACCAGCCGGGCGCTTTTCCGGTCCTTGAGGGCGTCAAAGGCCAGTGCCTGCTTGTACAGCGCCGAGGCGACCTTGGGATCGTCGCCGTATTTTTGCACAACGTCCTCGAACTGCAGAACCGCCTTGTCATAGGCCTGCTCGGCGTAGTGGGTCTCACCGATCCAGTAGGCCGCATTGACCGCGCGTGGATCGGCCGGATAGCGCTGCAGAAAGGTCGTCATCAGTTCGCGGCCGGCGGCTAGCTCCTGCTTGTCGCGAATGGTCTGCAGCGCTTTATCGTACAGCGCGTCGGCGCTCTCGATGGGCGGCGGGGCCTGCGCCGGTTGGAGCTTGGCAACACGCTGGCCGAGATCGGCGACCTGCAGGCCGAGTTCGTTCTTGAGCAGCGTCAACTCCTGGTGCAGGTTCGCATCCGACCGGCCGAGGTCGTCGAACCGGCCCTGCACCCCCTGCATGTCGACTCGCAGACCGTCGAGCCTGGCCTGCTGCTCGGCCTGGGCCCGGGTCAGGCCATCGAAGCGGGCCTTGACACCACCGGAGGTTTCTTCCTGCACGGCCTTCAGATTGCGCTCCACATGGTCGAGCCGCCGGGTCATTTCCATCATATCGCGTTGGACCTGCAGGTCGCGTTCAGTGACACAGCCGGTGAGCAGGACGAGAAGCAGGGTCGCTATCCATCTCCATTGCATGGCAGTTCCTCTCGGGCGGCGCTCAGCGGATCGCCTTGAATTCGGCACGGCGGTTCTTGGCCCACCCTTCCTCGTTGGCGGCCGGCACCAGCGGCTGCTCTTCCCCGTAGGAGATGATCGACAGGCGCTCGGCGACGATCCCCAGGGAGACCAGATAGTTCTTGGCCGCCGCCGCCCGGCGCTCGCCCAGGGCCAGGTTATATTCGTCGGAACCGCGATCGTCGCAATGCCCTTCGATCACCACCTTGAGGGCAGGGTTGTTGCGCAGGTAGACGGCATTCTGTTCGAGGGTGAGGCGGGACTGGTCATCGAGGGTGAATTGGTTGTAGGCAAAGTGGACCCGCTCCAGGCCGGCGACGGCCCGGTGATCGGCGACCGGGCCACTCTGAACCGGTTGGCTGCCGACACCAAGCGGGGCTGGTTGTTGCGAAAGATCGGTCGTCGCCGTAGGCGCCGGCGCCTGGACCGAAGGTTCCGGTGCGGGAGCGGTTTTACTGGCGCAGCCGGCCGCAGCGAGCAAGGTTGCCATCATCAAGGTAACAATAATCAGGCGGGGAAAATTCATCGTTCGGTCTCCTTGTCTGCGGGGAAAATTTTTTTCGGTGTCTGGAAAAGGAACCCAGCGTCGCCCCATTATAGCGTTCAGGACCTAAAAGACAACCCGCCTACCACGCCGGCGACCAGGCCGGGTGGCTAGCGTCTCCACCCGGCGCCGCCAGCCGGCGGCCGCCGGTACCGTCGGCGCGCATGACCCACAGGGCTTTCTTGCCGCCGGCATCGGAGGAGTAGACCAGAAAGCGACCATCCGGGCTCCAGCGCGGGTGCTCAAGGTTGCCGGGACCGAAGGTCAGGCGCCGCTCGTCGCTGCCATCGGGGCGGACGGTGTAGATGTCGAAACGCCCTCCCTCCTGGCGGGTAAAGGCGATCCGGTCGCCTTTCGGGCTCCACGCCGGGGTGGCGTCGTACTTGCCGTTGGCGGCCAACCGGCGGGTCACGCCGCTGGCCACCTCGAGAACGAAAAGCTGCGGCGAGCCGAGCCGGCTGGAGACGAATGCCAGGTGGTGACCGTCGGGGCTCCAACTCGGGTCGACATCGATGCCGAAGCTGGTGGTCAGGCGCTTACGGATCGCTCCGTCGCGGCCGAGCAGGTACAGCTCGGGGTCGCCATCGCGGGAGAGGGTCAGGGCGATGCCGGCATGGTCCGGGGCGTAGCGTCCGGCGATGTTCAACCCCGGCTGGGTGGAGAGCCGCGCCTCGGCGCCGGTGAAGATCTCCTTGCGATAGAGGTCGGGGTTCCCCGCCCGGTAGGAGGTGAACAGCAGTTCCTTGCCGGTTGGTGAAAAATCGGGGTTGAGGACCAGGGAGCGGTGATCGGTCAGGCGGATCGGGTTGCGGCCGTCGACATCCATCAACCACAGCTCCTTGTGCCCACTGCGGCTGGAGATGAAGGCGATGCGCGTTTTGAATGGGCCGGACTCGCCGGTCAGCGCCGCAAGGATCTGGTCGGCAAAGTCGTGAGCGATCTGGCGCACGTCCTGAAGCCGGCCGACAAAGCGCCGCCCGGCCAGGAGCCGGCCGTTGGGGACGTCGAACAGGCGCGCCTCGACGGTCAGTTGCTCGCCCTGTACCCGGTAGCCCCCCTTGACCAGAACCTCGGCACCGAGCAACCGCCACTGCGCGAAATCGACCTCGGTGCTGAACAGACCGAGCCGCCCGGCATCGCCGAGGAACGCCGCCGGATCGATGAAACGGAACATGCCGGCCAGGTCGAGATCAGCCGCCAGCACCTCCTGCAGTTCGTCGGCCACGGCCGGGGCGGCAGCCCCTTCCTGGGAGAGAAAGCGGGTCAGTGCCAACGGGACGCTCTGCTGGCCCGGCGCGGAAATCTCGATCTCCGCGGCCAGAAGGCCTTGCGGCCAGCCGCCGGCCAGCAGCAGGAACAGGAACAGAAAAAACAGCCGCCTCATCGCTGCAACTCCGCCAGCGTTCTCAAGTTGAAGACCACTCGGACATCCTCCAGTCGTACCGGCAAGCCATTCGGCAGCTGCTGTGACTTGACCAGGGCGCGCTTGATCGATTCATCGAATTGCGGATCACCGGAAGGCCTCTCCAAGCGGAAGCCTTCCAGGCGGCCGTCTTTCCCGTAAGTCAACCGCACCCATGCCTCGATTTTGGCCATTTTCGCCGGATCGGCCAGCAGGTAGGGCGACAGCGCCCAGTTCTGCTGGATGGTGGCCTGAACGTAGACCAGTGAGGTCACCCCCGCCTCGTTCCCCTTGGCATCGGGGAGCCCCACCGGGGCGTCCATGGGCACGGCCTGTCCCTGGCGCAGCGTAGCCAGCTTCCGCTGCAGGGACTGCTCGTCGCGCAGTGTCTGCAGGGCCTCCTGGACATGCCCGGTCTTGGCCTGCGGCGTGGGCTTGGCAGGCGGAGGCAGGCGGTTCGGCTTCACCGTGTGCGGCCGTTCGGGAGTGGCGGCTGGCGCCGCCCGCGGCGCCGGGCGGCCGGCCTGGGGATTGAGCACCGGTTTGTGCACCAGATCGACGTAGTAGACCGGTGGCGGTTCCAAGCGCGAGGGGCTGCCCAGCCAGTTGCCGGTCAGCCCGAGCAACAACAGGCCATGCAGCAGCAACGAAATCAGGTAGGCGACGAGGAAACGCCCAACCCGGGAATTGGCGTGCAACCCGGAACGGGGGCGGAACAGTTGGGCAGCGGTCATTTTTCCGGTTCTTGTGCAACCATTCCCAGCTTGGTGACGCCGGCCTGGCGCACCGCGGCCATGACCTGCACCACTCGGCCATAGGGCACCGTCCGGTCGGCTTCGAGGTAGACCGCCTGATCCTGGCGACCAACGAGGATCTGCTGCAGCACCGGCACCAGCTTGGCCGGCGTATCGATCTGGTGGCGGTCGACCCTGATCAGCCCCTCGCGGGTCACCGTCACCACCAGCGGTTCCTTGGCGGCCGTGAGATTGGGGGCATTGGTCACCTCGGGGAGGGCAACATCCACCCCCTTCTCCAGCATCGGCGCGGTGACCATGAAGATGATCAGCAGCACCAGCATGACGTCGACGAAGGGGGTGACGTTGATCTGCGCCAGCATCGAGCGGCGGCTGGTCTCGCGTTGACCGACTTCCATGGCCCGCTCCCTAGCGGCTGCGCGGCATGCGCTGAACGACGTTGAGCATTTCCTGACTGAAATTGTCCATCTCGCCGAGCAGCACGTTGACCTTGTTGACGAAGTGGTTATAGGCGATGACCGCCGGGATCGCCGCCACCAGGCCGATGGCGGTGGCCACCAGCGCCTCGGAGATGCCGGGAGCGACCACGGCGAGGGAGGCCGAACCGGACTTGCCGATGCCATGGAAGGCGTCCATGATCCCCCAGACCGTGCCGAAGAGACCGATGAACGGCGCCGCCGACCCGGTGGTCGCCAGAAACGACAGGTATTTCTCCAGCCGGTGCGTCTCCGAGGTGGTGGCGCGGCGCAGGACGCGGGCCACCCGCTCCTGCTCGCCGAGATCAACATCCAGGGCGTCGGCGGACGCCCCTTCGGCGGCCCGCCGGCTCTGCAGCAGTTCGTGATTGACCTCCCGGAACAGCACGGTCAGTGGCGAACGGCGGAAATCGCCGAGCCCCTGGCTGATGACGTCGAAGCGCCGCTTGGCCCAGAAGTAATCGAGAAACTTTGCGGAATCGCGGGTCGCCCGCTGGATGGTCAGCGCCTTGTAGATGATGATGGCCCAGGAGGTCACCGAAAAGTACGCCAGGATCAGCAGGACCAGTTTAACCACCAGCCCGGCATTAGTAATCAGTTCCACGCCAGTTCTCCTTGCAGGACGGATTTCCCTCGACAGTTGGTGATTATCAACCAGCGCCGGGGGGGAGTCAACCGCTTCCGCCCCACAGCACGCTACCCAGATGTGTATGTGCGTACCGTGCAGTGGCGCACTCCGGCGAACGCACCAGCAGCCGGTGCAGCGAGGCAAGGTCGTCCAGATCGTCCCATTCGCCGACGGTGGCGAAACCCAGACCGTGGGCGCGCGCCCGCGCGCGGGTGGCGGTCAGCACCTCCGCGGTGCTCCAGGGAATACCGGCAAACAACTCCGGAGCCGGCCTGCGCAGGGCGAGCAGGGCGTAACCGCCGTCACGGCTGGGGATGGCGGCGACATCACCGCTCTCCAGGGCCGCGAAGGCCGCGGTGACCAGCGGCAGGGGCAGATCGGGGCTGTCGGAGCCGGCGACGGCCACCGGACCTCCCCCGGCGGCGAACAACGCCGCCGTGACCCGGACCAGCCGGGCGCCGAGTTCCCCTCGCCCCTGGGCGAGCAATGGCATTCCGGGGAAGTTGCTGGCGAACCAGGCGCGGCGCCCGGCGCAGCAGAGGACCAGCCGGGCCGGACCGGCAGCGAGCCGGGCCACGGTCTCCCGCAGGGCGACCCGGTAGAGAGCGGTGGCCTCAGCCGGACACAGGGGTGGGGTCAGGCGGGTCTTGACCCGACCGGTGCGCGGCTCCTTGGCGAAGATTCCCAGAACCGGCCCGTGGCACTCAAGCGGTTGTGCAGACTGGCGGTTATCCACGCTGTCCACAGAGTTATCCACGCAAGTCGCGTTCGATCAGGGCGTAGGCGGAGTGGTTGTGGATCGACTCGAAGTTCTCGCACTCGACCCGGAACCAGGTGACGGCGGGAAGGGCAGTCAGCGCTTCGGTAACGGCGCGGACCACGTCCTCGACGAACCGTGGGTTGTCGTAGGCCCGCTCGGTGAGCGCTTTTTCGTCTTCGCGCTTGAGCAGGGCAAAGACCGGCGCGCTTCCGCACGCCTCAACAAGGCTGATCAACTCCTCCAGCCAGATATGCTCGCGGTAACGGATTTCGACGGTGACCGCGCTGCGCTGGTTGTGGGCGCCGCGGGCGCTGAGCTCCTTCGAGCAGGGACAAAGAGAGGTCACCGGCACGGTGACACCGAGGATGAAATCGTACTCCTCGCCGAGACTGGCCGCCATCCGGCACTGGTATTCCATCAGGCTGCGCGCACCGGAGACCGGAGCAGTCTTTTCGATGAAGTAGGGGAATTCCAGCTCCAGGTGGGCACAGCTCGCCTCGAGATGCTCCTTCATGTCGCGCACGATTTGGTCCATCCGCTCGACGCTGACCTCGCCGTGATGCTGGTTGAGGATCTCGATGAAGCGGCTCATGTGGGTCCCCTTGAAGTGGTGGGGGAGATCCACATACATATTGATGCGCGCTACGGTCTGCTGTTTGCTCTTGCTGCGGTCGAGGACGACGATCGGGTAGCGGATGTCCTTGACCCCGACCTTGTCGATGGCGATGTTGCGCTCGTCTCTCGTTTTTTGCATGTCGGGCATGGAGGAGGGGGGGGCGGCGATGTCGGCGGCGCGCTTGGGCGGGAGTGCACGCCCCTTTTTCGACCTTGCATCCTGTTCAGGCTTTTTCATCTTGAGCGACCTTTACTAAAGAATTGCTGCGGCAGGCTGCACTCCCTTCGGCGCACACCATCGACATCACCGCTTGGCGGGAGAAGAGAAAGCCGAGATCCGCTGACGTTCTCCACTGCTTCTCCGCAAAGAGTCGGGAGCGGCGCTGCCGGCGGCGCGCTTGGGCGGGAGTGCACGCCCCTTCATCGATTTAGCCTCCTGTTCAGGCTTATTTCTCTCGAACAACCTTTGCTGAAGAATTCCAGCGCCAAGCTGCACTCCCTTCGGCGCCCGCCACCAGCACCACCGCTAGGCGGAAAAAAGTCTGCTCTTTCACACATACGCGACCGGATCCTTCACCCCCGCCTCGGCAAACCCCTTGAGCCGCAGCCGGCAGGAGTCACACAGCCCGCAGGCCAGCCCGGCCGGGGTCGGGTCGTAGCAGGAGTGGGTCAAGCGAAAGTCGACCCCCAGCGCCAGCCCCCGGCGGATGATCTCGCCCTTGCTCAAGGCGATCAGCGGGGTGTGGATGCGGTAGCGGCCGGCACCCTCCACCGCCGCCTTGGTCGCCAGGTTGGCCATGGCCTCGAAGGCGGCGATGTACTCGGGGCGGCAGTCGGGATAGCCGGAATAGTCGAGGGCGTTAACCCCGATGTAGATGTCGAAAGCGCCGAGGGTCTCCGCCCAGCCGAGGGCGAAACTCAGAAACACGGTATTGCGCGCCGGCACGTAGGTCACCGGGATGTCGCTCCCCACCCCCGTTTTGGGGACGGCGATATCGGCCGTCAGGGCGCTGCCACCGACCTGCCGGTAGTCGAACTCGACCACCAGGTGCTCAAGCGCCCCGACTCGCGGCGCATAGTCACGGGCTTTAGCCAACTCGATGCTGTGGCGCTGGCCGTAGGCAAAACTCAGCGCGTAGGGGGCAAACCCTTCGGCCTTGGCCAAGGCCAGGCAAGTGGTGGAATCGAGCCCGCCACTGTAGAGAATGACCGCTTTTTTCTGGCTATCACTTGCCACTAGCCAACCTCCAGCCCCTAGTCCCCAGCCCCAGTCCTCAGTGCACCTCGAAATAGGGGCCGGTGCCGAGCCGGTGAATCTTCAGCAGATTGGTGGTCCCCGGATCGGAGACCGGGCTGCCCATGGTGATCACCACCACATCCCCCTTTTTCAACACCCTGGCATTGAGCACCGCCGACTCCACCGAGCGGATCTGCGCCTCGGTATCCCCCTCGATATCGACCCGGATCGAGCGCACCCCGGCATACAGGGCCATCCGCCGGCGCACCAGCTGCGATGGGGTGACCGCGTAGACCGGCATCGGCGGCCGGTACTTGGCAACCATGCCGGCACTGCTGCCAGTCTGGGTGAAGACCAGGATGGCTGCGGCTTCGACGGATTCCGCCACCCGGCAGGCCGCCTGGCCGATCGCCTCGGTGAGGTTCGGGTAGCCGCGCTCGCTGGGGATCGGGTGGAATACCTGTTCCTTGAGCACCGGATCGGCCTCAACGTCGTAGGCAATGCGCACCATCATCGCCACCGCCTCGCACGGGTAGCGCCCGCTGGCGGTTTCCGCCGAGAGCATCACCGCATCGGTGCCGTCGAGGATGGCATTGGCGACATCCGAAGTTTCGGCGCGGGTCGGGCGCGGGCTGCCGATCATGCTCTCGAGCATCTGGGTCGCGGTGATCACCGGCTTGCCAGCCCGGTTGCACAGGCGGATGATCCGCTTCTGGATCAGCGGCACCCGCTCGGGGTTGAGTTCGACGCCGAGGTCGCCGCGCGCCACCATGACCCCGTCGGACACGACCAGGATCGCCTCGAAATCGTCGACCGCTTCCGGCTTCTCGATCTTGGCGATGACCTTGAGCTCGGACCCCTCGCGATGGAGAATTTCCTTGAGACCAACGACGTCGGCGGCGGAACGGACGAAGGAGAGCGCCACGAAATCGAGCCGCTGCTCGATGCAGAAGGCCAGATCGACGAGATCCTTGTCGGTGAGCGCCGGAGCGGAGACCGCAACCCCGGGGAGGTTGATCCCCTTGCGATCCTTGAGGACTCCACCGACCACCACACTGCAGCGAACGTCCTCGCCGGCCACCGCCTCGACGGCCAGCTCAAGGAGACCGTCGTCCATCAGAATCCGGTCACCGGGACGCACATCCTGCGGCAACTCGCGATAAATCGTGGGGATGACCCCGTCGGCGCCAAGCTGATCGGCCGTGGTGATGGTAACCGTTTCCCCGGCCGCGAGCAGCATCTGACCGCCCTGCATGCGGCCGGTGCGGATCTTGGGCCCCTGCAGATCGCCGAGAATTGCCACGGCCCGCCGGCGATGGCGCGACAGGTCGCGGATGGTCTTCACCACCTCGGCCAGCTCGACATGACTACCGTGGGAGAAGTTGAGGCGGAACACGTCCGCCCCGGCCTCCATCAGAGCCAGCAGCACAGCGCGGTCAGCGCTGGCCGGGCCTACGGTGGCGACAATCTTGGTGCGGCGAAATTCTCTGGAGTCCATGAAATGCCCCTTTTCGTGACAGCACAAAGCCTGGCAGCGCTGGTGCGCGTAAAACATAACACACTCTTGTCCCCCGGCAAACCTCGGCAAAGCCGTTGCCGGCACACAGCGCCTGTGCTATGAAGGGGCTCTTTACCGAGCGCCCGACAATGACTCTGTTCGCCCGTCTCCCGACTTGGGCCCGCCGCCTGTTCTCCGCCGGCCTGGCCCTGATCCTGCTCGCCTCCGCCGTGCTGCTGGGCGCGTATTTCTACGTCGCCAGCTCCCTGCCCAAGGTCGATACCCTGGCCGATTACCGCCCGCCAGTCGTCACCCGCATTCTCAGCGACAACGATTCGGTCATCGCCGAAATCTACGAGGAACGCCGCTTCGTGGTGCCGGTAACGCGCATGCCGCGCCGGCTGATCGAGGCCTTCGTCGCCGCCGAGGATGCGAACTTCTTCCAGCATCGCGGCATTGACCTGGCCTCGATCCTGCGGGCCGCCATCAAGAATCTGTTGGCCGGAGGAGTCGTCCAGGGAGGGAGCACCATCACCCAGCAGGTGGCCAAAAGCCTGCTGCTGACTCCTGAACGCAGCTTCGAGCGCAAATTCAAGGAAGCGATCCTCGCCTACCGCATCGAAAACCGGCTTTCCAAGGAAGAGATCCTCTACCTCTACCTCAACCAGATCTTCCTCGGCCACGGCGCCTACGGCGTGCAGGCCGCAGCCGAAAACTACTTCGCCAAGAGCGTCGAACAGCTCAATCTGGCCGAGTGCAGCCTGCTCGCGGGACTACCGCGCGCCCCCAGCCGCTACTCGCCGTACCACAATCTGAAGGCGGCCAAGGACCGGCAGCAATACGTGCTCGGCCGCATGGTCGAGGAAAAATACATCACTCAGGCCGAGGCCGACGCAGCGGCCAAGGCGCCGCTCTCCATCCGCTCGCGCCGCAGCCAGCACATGGACGCGGCCGCCTTCTTCACTGAGCAGGTGCGCCGTGACCTGGAGGCGACCTACGGCCGCGATTTGCTCTATCGCGGCGGGCTGGAGGTCCGCACCAGCCTGAATCTTGCCATGCAGGTGGCCGCCCAACAGGCGGTCCGCGCCAATCTGCGCGAGTACGACAAGCGCCACGGCTACCGCGGCCCGCTCGGCGCCCTCGACCCGGCGGCGGAGGCCAAATTCCTGCAGGAGCAGACCGAGGGATTCATCAAGGATCCGCCGGCCGTCGACGAGATCGTCGAGGGCGTGGTCACCGGGGGCGACGGCGGCGGGATCCTGGTAAGCTTCGGCAGCTACCGGGGCCGAATCGACCGCAAGGAAACCGCCTGGGCCGGGAGCCCGCAGATCCCGCCGCGCGGCGCGACACCGGCCGGCAATGCCAAGGGGACCGGGAGCAGCCGGTTGCCGGTCGGCAGCCGCATCCTGGCGCGGGTCCTCGCCCAGCCGGCGGCGGGGCCGTGGCCCCTGGCCTTGGAGCAGGCCCCGGTAGCCGAAGGGGCCCTGCTCGCCCTCGACCCGCGCAGCGGCCTGATCAAGGCGATGGTCGGCGGCTATGACTTCCGCCGCAGCCAGTTCAACCGCGTCCTGCAGGCGCGCCGCCAGCCTGGTTCGGCGATGAAACCGTTGATCTACGCGGCCGCCCTCGACAAGGGGTTCACCCCGGCGACGGTGGTTCTCGACGCGCCACTGATCTTTCGCTTCCGCCAGCCCAACGGTGAACTCAAGGAGTGGGCGCCGCAAAACTACTCGCGGGAGTTCAACGGGCCGACGACTGTGCGCCAGGCCCTGACCAAGTCGAACAACATCGTCACCATCCGCATCCTGCAGGAGATCGGCGTGCGCTACGCCGCCGACTATGCCCGCCGGCTCGGCATCACCTCGCCGATTCAGGAGGACCTGACCCTGGCCCTCGGCTCGACTGCGGTCACCCCCCTGGAACTGGCGACCGCCTACGCCACCCTGGCCAACGGCGGCATCCGCGTCACCCCGACCTACATCGTCAAGGTGCGCGACCGTGACGGCCGGATCCTCGAATCGATCGACCCCACCGACTTCCCGACCGGGGTGCAAGCCGGCCAGCGCCTGGTAGAGCGTCCGCGCACCCGGGCGATCAGCGCCGAAACCGCCTATCTGACGACCACCCTGATGGAAAGCGTGATCCAGCACGGCACCGGGGCCAGGGCCAAGGCGCTGGGGCGGCCGGTCGCCGGCAAGACCGGGACGACCAACGACCTGCGCGATGCCTGGTTCGTCGCCGGCGTGCCGCAACTGCTGGCGCTGACCTGGGTCGGCTACGACCAGGAGCGCAGCCTCGGCCACCTGGAAACCGGCGGGCAGGCCGCTCTGCCGGCCTGGCTGGCGTTCATGCAGCAGGCCGTCGCCGGTCTGCCGGTGGCAGCGTTCCCGGTTCCCGACACCATTGAGTTCCTGCCGATCGATCCGGCGAGCGGCCGGGCGGTGGCGGAAACCGCCGGCGGGGCGATAATCGAGGCGTTTGCCCCCGGAACCGGGCCACGGCAGGGACAGGCCAGCGGCATCCTCGACAAACTCCGCGACTTTTTCCGGCTCGACGACGAGAATCAGTAGCACCGGCCCTATCTGGACCGAACCACTCCCACCCGTGGACAGCGTTCCCGCACCGGACAAATCGAGCAGTGCGCGGTCAGCGCCCGGCAACAGGCCCGCCCGTGCCAGATCAGCACATGGCTGGTCCCGGTCCAGCGCGCGGGGGGCAACAGCCGACACAGTTCCCGCTCCACCCCCACCGGCTGGCCGGCCCGCGCCCAGCCCAGCCGCCGTGCCACTCTCCCGACGTGCGTATCGACCACCATCCCCGGCACGCCAAAGGCGTTGCCCAGCAGCACATTGGCGGTCTTGCGGCCGACCCCAGGGAGCGCCACCAGTTCGGCCATGGTTTGCGGCACCAGCCCCCGATGACAATCCGTCACGGCCCGCGCGCAGCCGATCAGGCTGGCCGTCTTGCTGCGGAAGAAGCCAGTGGAACGGATCAGTCCCTCGACCTCGGCGGCCATTGCGCCGGCCAGGCTGGCCGGATCAGGAAAGCGGGCAAACAGCGCGGGGGTGACCTGGTTGACACGCTGGTCGGTGCACTGAGCCGAGAGGATGGTCGCCACCAACAGCTGCCATGGTGACGCATGACACAGGGCACAGGTCGCGGCGGGGTAGGCCTGTTCCAATTGGGTCAGGGTGAGCAGCGCGTTTCTACTGGTAAGGGCCGGGGAGAGCGAGAGGCGGCCAGAATCCCTGGTTGTTTGCGGTTTATCCACGTTGTCCACAGGCTTTTCCACAGATGGCCGCTCACCCCGGAGCCGTTTCCATGCGCCGGCCGGCCAAATCGGCAAAAGGGAGGAAGCGGCGGGGATCGGTGACCTGCACGGTCAGCGTCAACGGCAGGTGGCTGGAGGCCTGCCGAGCCAGATAGCTGCGGTTGATCGCCCCGTCGAGCACCCGGACGGCGCCGCGCAGGTAGGCGCGATCCCGGTCGAAGAGCGGGCAACGGGCCGGGTAGGTGGCCCGCCACATCGGCCGCAAGGCCGGGCGCAAGGCCGAGGCCAACCCCAGATTCCCGGAGCTCCAGAAGTAGTCGGCAAAATCACCGAGCACCATGACCGGGCAGACCAGGGACGGGTGCCCCAGCAGCTCCGGCCCGAGCAGGCGGGCCACCTGCCGGTTGCGGAAACCCGGAGCGGCTTCGAGGCAGAGATTGAGCAGGTGCAGGCGCTTGCCGCCGAGGTCGACGTCGGCACGCAGGCAATAGCCGCCGTAACCAAGCTCGAAGGCCTGCACCCCGCGCAGCGGCAGGTGGGAAAGAAAGGTCGCCGGGGTGCCAGCCGGGTCGCGGTAAGCCACCATGCCGAGGTGCTGGGCCAGATAGGGGAGCGGATCGGCGTAGCGGACCGGAGCGATCTCCTGCAGGGCGACGATGTCCGGGGCGGCATCGGCGATGACATTCAGCACCCGGTCGGGGTTGAACTCGCCGTCAACCCCCAGCCACCGCTGGACGTTATAGGTCATGATGCGGGCGGTGGTCATGGTTGCGGCACCCGCGCTTTCCCTGGCAAGGACCGGCAGACGGCCGGCTACTGTTTCACCCGGCGCACGCTCTTGATGATAACGGTCTCCACCGGCAGATCCTGAAACAATTGGTTGACGGCTCGGGTCTGCACCGCGGCAATCCGGTCGACCACGTCCAGCCCCTTGACCACCTTGCCGAACACGGCGTAGCCGAAGGCCTCGTCGGTCGGAGCACGGTGATCGAGGGCCGGGTTGTCCTTGTGGTTGATGAAGAACTGACTGGTGGCGGAGTCGACCACCCGGGTGCGGGCCATGGCAATGGTGCCGCGCTGGTTTTTCAGGCCGTTGGCCGCTTCGTTCTTCACCGGCGGCCGGGTCGGCTTCTGCTTGAGATCGGCGGTATAGCCGCCACCCTGGGTCATGAAGTTGGGGATCACCCGGTGGAAGATGGTGCCATCGTAGAAACCGGCATCGGCGTAGGCCAGGAAGTTGGCTACGCTGGCCGGCGCCTTGGCGTTGTCGAGCTCGAGGGTGATGCTGCCAAGGCTGGTCTCCATGACCACGGTTTCGGCGGCCAGCGCCGGGGAAAAGCCGTGCACAGCGAACAGCAGCAGGGACAAAACGATCTTGCGCATGATTTCACTCCTTGGAGAAGGTTCTCTCTCAGTACTCAGCACTCGACACTCAGCACTGGTTGTCAATGTCTTTCGGCTTTCTGCTGGCGCTGCATCAACTCATTGACGGCCTGGCGGGGGGCCTTGTCCTGGTAGAGTATCTGGTACATTTGCTCGGTGATCGGCATGACCACGCCGAGCTTCTGGGCCAGTTGGTAGGCGGACAGGGTGGTTTTGACCCCTTCGGCGACCATGCGCATCCCGCCCAGGATTTCACCGAGCTTGCGGCCGCGGCCGAGTTCGATGCCAACGGTGCGGTTGCGCGACAGATCGCCGGTGCAGGTCAGCACCAGGTCGCCCATCCCCGCCAGTCCGGCGAAGGTTTCGGCCTGGGCCCCCTTGGCGGCGCCGAGGCGGGCCATTTCCACCAGCCCGCGGTTGATCAGCGCGGCCCGGGCGTTATGGCCGAAGCCAAGACCGTCGCTCACCCCCGCCGCCAGGGCAATCACATTCTTCAGGGCGCCGCCGATTTCGACACCGATCACGTCCGGATTGGTGTAAACCCGGAAATAGTCGGTGCGGAACAGATCCTGGACAGTCCGGGCCACCTCGCCGTCGGCCGCCGCCACCGCCACAGCGGTGGGAAGCTCAGCGGCCACCTCGCGGGCGAATGACGGGCCGGACAGATAGGCAGACCGGCCGGCCACTGCGGCCCCCAGCACGTCGGCGAGCACTTCCGACATCAGCAGCAGGGTGTCGTTCTCGATCCCCTTGGCCGCCGATACCAGCAGGCAGTCGTCATCCAGCCGGGGGCGAAGTTGCTCGACCACCCGGCGCATAACCTGCGACGGCGAAACCAGCACCACCAGTTGGCGGCCGCCGGCCGTCTCCGCCAGGTCGCTGCTGTAGGCGAGGCGTGGGTCGAGTTCGACGTCGGGGAGAAACAGGTCGTTCACCCGGGCGGCCCGCAACCGTTCAACCAGCTCTCGTTCATAGGCCCAGAGGGTGACGTCCAGCCCCTTCTTGGCCAACAGGTTGGCCAGGGTTGTCCCCCAGCTGCCGGCACCGATGACTGCGATCCGCATGGCGTCCATTCATCATCTCCCGGTATGCTTCTTGCCGATCCGGCCTTGCAGGTGAGCGATCCGCTGCGCCAGGGCCTCCTGGTTGGGGTAGCTTACCTGCAGCCCTTCGAGGATGGTCAGCGCATCGCGCAACCGCTCGCGCTCCTCGAGCACCGCCGCCAACCCGAACTGGGCTTCGACGGCATAGGGGCTTTGCGGCCAGCGGGATGGGACCTCGCGATAGGCCGCCATGGCCTGCTCCGCTTCCCCCTCCAGGGCATAGGTCACGGCGATACGGAACTGTACCTCTGGCGCCAGAATGCTGACCGGATAGTTGTGCAGCAGATTTTCAAATTCGATGCGCGCCTGCTCGAAATTGTTCTGCCGAAAGTAGCAATCGGCCACTTCGTACTGCAGCCGGTCGGCATCGTCCACGGCCTCGTCGATCAGCCGCTGGTAGGCGATAATCGCCCGAGGCTGATCGTCCAGCCGGTACTTGTAAAGTTCCGCCACCTGGCGGCGGGCTTCGGCGGCCTGCGGCGTCGCCGCATAGTCGCGTTCCAGGCTCAGATAGGCGAGCAGGGCCTCCGGGAAGCGGTTCAGCGAAAAATTCAGCAACTTGGCAGCCTGCAACAGCGCCTCGGCGGCGCGGTTGAAACCCGGATGCTCCGCCTGGAGGTCGCGCAACAGTACCGCGGCTTCGGCAGTCTCACCGGCATCGCGCAGCGCCAGCCCTTTCTGAAAACGTTTTTCCAGTATACCGTCCAGATTGACCCGGTACCAGAAGAACCCGGCCAGCAGGACCATCAGCAGGATCGCCCCGCCCAGCAGCAGGCGCTGGTGCCTAGGCCTCTTCCCCCGGCGCCGCAACTCCTCCAGCAGGATCTGTTTCTTCAGTTTCTCGATCTGTTGTCTCGTCGTCATCGCGCTCCGCCAGTTTGGCCACCGCCACGATCCGCTCGTGCTCCTCGGTGACCATCATGCGCACTCCCTGGGTATTGCGGCCGATCACCCGGGTATCGGTGATGCGGTTGCGGATGATCTTCCCCTGATCGGTGATCAGCATCAGATCATTGTCCTCGGTGACCTGCTTGATCGCCACCACGCAGCCGTTGCGCTCGGAGGTCTTGATGGTGATCACCCCCTTGCCGCCACGGCTCTGCACCCGGTACTCGTCGAGCTCGGTGCGTTTGCCGTAGCCGTTTTCGGTGATAGTGAAAATCGTCGAGGAGACCGTCTGCGGGTTGATCACCTCCATGCCGATCACCACATCGTCGTCTTCCAGCGTCATGCCGCGCACCCCGCGGGTGTCACGCCCCTGAGCGCGGGTGTCGGATTCGCGGAAGCGGATCGACTTGCCGTTCTTCGAGGCGAGCAGCACGTCGTGACGGCCGTCGGTAAGGGCTACGCCGATCAGGTAGTCGCCCTCATCGAGATTGATGGCGATGATCCCGCCGGAGCGGATGTTGGCGTAGTTGCCCAGGGCGCTCTTTTTAACCACGCCGAGGCGGGTGCCCATGAGCAGGTTGCGCTCTTCGTCGAACGCCCCCTTGATGGAGAGAATCGCCGCGACTTTCTCGCCGTCGGCCAGGTTGAGCAGGTTGACAATCGCCTTGCCGCGCGTCGCGCGCCCGCCCTCGGGGATCTCGTAAACCTTCTTCTGGTAGACCCGGCCGGTATCGGTGAAGAACAGCATGTTGTCCTTGCTGGAGGCGACGAACAGCTGTTCGACGAAATCCTCCTCCTTGGTCTTCATGCCGGTCTTCCCTTTGCCGCCACGGCGCTGGGAGCGGTAGAGCGAGGCCGCCGTGCGCTTGATGTAACCGGTGTGGGAGATGGTCACCACCATGTCTTCCTCGACGATGGTGTCCTCCAGGGTGATCTCGCCGGTCTGGTCGACGATTTCGGTACGCCGCTCGTCGCCGAACTTCTCCTTGAGCTCACGCAGCTCGGTCATGATGATGTTGAGAATCTCCGCCTCCGAACCGAGAATCTCCTTGAGCCGGATGATCAGGCGCATGATGTCGGTGTATTCGGAAAGGATCTTGTCGCGCTCCAAACCGGTCAGGCGCTGCAGGCGCATCTCCAGGATCGCCTGGGCCTGCTTCTCGGAGAGCTGCACGCTCGGTGCGAAGCTGCGCTTTTCCTCCGGCAGCCCGAGCTTCTTGATATAGGCCGGATCGGAGAAGTTGCCGGCCATCAGCCCCTGCTTGGCTTCTTCCGGGTTGCGCGCGGCGCGGATCAGCTCGATCACCGCGTCGAGCCAGTCGAGGGCGGTCTTGAGACCCTCCAAAATATGGGCGCGGGCCTCGGCTTTCTTCAACTCGAAGATGGTACGGCGGGTGACGATCTCGCGGCGGTGGTCGATGAAGTAACCGATGGCGTCGCGCAGCGTCAGCACCTTCGGCCGGCCGGCGACGATGGCCAGCATGTTGATGCCGAAGGAGCACTGCATCTGGGTCTGCTTGTAGAGGTGATTGAGGATGATCTGCGGCTCCTCATCGCGCTTCAGCTCAATGACGATGCGCATGCCGTCGCGGTCGGACTCGTCACGCAGGTCGGAGATCCCCTCGAGCTTCTTTTCCCGCACCAGTTCGGCGATCTTGGTGATCAGGTTGGCCTTGTTGACCTGATAGGGGATCTCGGTGACGATGATTGACTGGCGCTCGCTCTTCTTCTGGGTCTCGACGAAAGCCCGCGCGCGCATCTGCACGATGCCGCGTCCGGTGCGGTAGCCCTGCAGGATCCCCTCGCGGCCGTAGATAAAGCCGCCGGTCGGGAAGTCCGGCCCGGGGATCAACGCAAACAGTTCGGCGAAGGTCAGCTGCGGGTTTTCGATCACCGCGATGATCCCGTTGATCACCTCGGAGAGATTGTGCGGCGGGATGTTGGTGGCCATGCCGACAGCAATCCCCGACGAGCCGTTGACCAGCAGGTTCGGGAATTTGGCCGGCAGCACCAGGGGCTCGACCATGGAGCCGTCGTAGTTCGGCCCCATCTCCACGGTTTCCTTGTCGAGATCGTCGAGCAGCTGGTGAGCCAGCTGCTCCATGCGGATCTCGGTGTAGCGCATCGCCGCCGGGGCGTCGCCGTCGACCGAGCCGAAGTTCCCCTGGCCGTCGACCAGCGGGTAGCGCAGGGAAAAGTCCTGGGCCATGCGCACGATGGTGTCGTAGGCCGCCGAATCGCCGTGGGGATGGTACTTGCCGATGACGTCGCCGACCACGCGGGCCGACTTCTTGTACGGCTTGTTCCAGTCATTGCTCATTTCGTGCATGGCGAACAGACAGCGCCGGTGCACTGGCTTGAGCCCATCGCGCACGTCGGGAAGGGCGCGGCCGATGATCACGCTCATGGCATAATCCATGTACGAGCGCTTCATCTCGTCTTCGATATTGACGGCGGTCTTGTTGATTGTTGTATCGAGCATGAAAATCCTCTTGAAAACCCGGGGCTGGGGACTAGAGGCTCAGGGCTAACCCCTGAACCTCAACCTGAACCTCAACCTGACGTTAGATGTCCAGATTCGCCACGTTCAGGGCGTTGGTCTCGATGAACTCGCGGCGCGGTTCGACCTGGTCGCCCATGAGGATGGTGAAGACGCTGTCGGCCTCCACCACGTCCTCGATCTTGACCTGCAGCAAGGTGCGGTTGACCGGCTCCATGGTGGTTTCCCACAGCTGCTCCGGGTTCATCTCCCCCAGCCCCTTGTAGCGCTGGATGTAAAGGCCCTTCTTGGCGCTCTCCATGAAGAAAGCCAGCAGTTCCACGCCGCGGGTGCAGGCGAACAGCTCCTTCCCCTCGCAGGAGACGATGCCGCGGCCACTGCCGAACAGCTCGCGAACCTTGCGGTGACTCTCGGCCAGCAGGCCGTACTCGTAGCTGGCCAGCACCGCATGGGTGTGCTGGTCGAGGGCGGTGCGAACGTTGCCGAGGCGCAGGATTATCCGGCCATCGTCGAGGACGCTGTGCTCGGCCCCCGGGTAGGCGCTGCCGAGATGGGCCAGGTACGGCAACAGCCCGGCGAGATCGAGCAGGCCGGGGCGCACGCCGAGGCGCAGCATCAGGCGCACCACCTCCTCGTTGACCCCCTTGCGCACCAGTTTTTCGAGGAGGGTGCTGAACTCCACCAACTGGCGAAGGATCGGAATGATCTGCTTGCCGGTGTAGCTGCGCGCGCCGTTCTCGAGGAACAGCGTCATCTCCTCGGTGCCTTCCTCGAGCAGATAATTTTGCAGGGCCGCCTCGTTGCGCAGGTAAAGCTCCTTGCGGCCGCGCTTGACTTTGTAGAGGGGCGGCTGGGCGATGTACAGGTGGCCGCGCTCGACCAACTGCGTCATCTGCCGGAAGAAGAAGGTCAGCAGCAAGGTGAGGATGTGCGCGCCGTCGATGTCGGCGTCGGTCATGATGATGATGCGGTGGTAGCGCAGTTTGGCGACGTCGAAATCGTCCTTGCCGATGCCGGTCCCCAGGGCCGTGATGAGGGTGCCGATCTCCTGGGAGGAGAGCATCTTGTCGAAGCGCGCCTTCTCGACGTTAAGGATCTTCCCCTTCAGCGGCAAGATCGCCTGGAACTTGCGGTCGCGCCCCTGCTTGGCCGAGCCGCCGGCCGAGTCGCCCTCGACCAGGTAAAGCTCGCACAGGGAAGGGTCCTTTTCCTGGCAGTCGGCCAGTTTCCCCGGCAGATTGGAGATGTCCAGCGCCCCCTTGCGCCGGGTCAGCTCGCGGGCCTTGCGCGCCGCCTCGCGGGCGCGGGCCGCCTCGATCGATTTGCCGATGATGTCCTTGGCGATCCTCGGGTTTTCCTCGAGGAAGACCGCCAGTTTCTCGTTCATCAGCGACTCGACGAAGCCCTTGACCTCGGAGTTGCCGAGCTTGGTCTTGGTCTGCCCCTCGAACTGCGGCTGGGGGATTTTCACTGAAATAACCGCGGTCAAACCCTCGCGCAAGTCCTCGCCGGAAATCGAGACCTTTTCGTTCTTGAGCAGGTTGTTGGCGCTGGCGTAGCTGTTCATCGTCCGGGTCAGCGCGGCGCGAAAGCCGAACAGGTGGGTACCACCCTCGTGGGTGTTGATGTTGTTGGCAAAGGTAAAGACCTTCTCGTCGTAGGAGTCGTTGTACTGCAGGGCGATCTCGATATCGATCCCCTGCTTCTCGCCGCGCACGTAGATCGGCTTGGGGTGCAGGGTATTGCGGTTGCGGTTGAGGTAGTCGACGAAGGTAGCGATCCCTCCCTCGTAGCAGAATTCGTGGTGCTTCCCTTCCTCGCGCTCGTCATTGATGGTGATGCGCACCCCGGCATTGAGAAAGGCCAGTTCACGCAACCGCTGGGAGAGGACGTCGAAGGAAAAGTCGGTGGTCTCGAAGATGGTGTCGTCGGGATGGAAGGTGATCTTGGTGCCGCGCTTCTTGGTGGTGCCGACCACCTCCAGGGTGGTCTGTGGGTCGCCGCAGACGTAGCTCTGGCGCCAGACCTTGCCGTCACGGCAGATTTCCAGTTCAAGTTTTTTCGACAGGGCGTTGACCACCGAGACCCCGACCCCGTGCAGACCGCCGGAAACCTTGTAGGAGTCGTTGTCGAACTTGCCGCCGGCATGCAGCACGGTGAGCGCTACTTCAGCGGCCGGCCGCCCTTCGGTCGGGTGCATGTCGGTGGGGATGCCGCGGCCGTTGTCGACGACAGTAACCGAGTTGTCGAGGTGGATGGTGACGTTGACCTCGTTGCAATGGCCGGCCAGGGCCTCGTCGATGGAGTTGTCGACGACCTCGTAGACGAGGTGATGCAGCCCCGCGCTGGAGGTGGAGCCGATGTACATGGCCGGCCGCTTGCGCACCGCGGTCAGCCCTTCGAGAACCTTGATACTGTCTGCGCCGTACTGGCTGTTATCCTGATCGGTCATATGCTCCTCAGAGTGCCTGTCGTTCTTCGATCCGCCCCCGCTCCACATGAAAATAGCGGGCCTGCGGACAGACCGCTTCTCCCAGGGTGGCGGGATGCGTCGTGGTAATCAGTACCTGGCCGCGCCGGCGGCGCAGAAAGGCGAAAAAACTGGCCTGGCGCTGGGCATCGAGTTCACTGGCCAGGTCGTCCAGCAACAGCAGGGGCGGCTCACCGAGCCGCGCTTCCAGATCGAGCAATTGCGCCGCCTTGAAAGCGAGCAGGAAGGAACGGTGCTGCCCCTGTGATCCAAACAGTTTAAGCGGCTGACCATCAACCTGCGGTTCCGGATCGTCGCGATGCGGGCCGGCCAGGGTCTGCTGCAGTTGCCGTTCACGCGGAAGCAGCCGCTCCAATTCCATTCGCAACTGGTCGCGCAGCGCACCGATCTCTGCCGTCATCAGGTAGCGCAGAGCCAACTGTTCGTCGCTGTCGGCGATTTCCCGGCCGATACTTGCCAGCACGGGCTGGAGTTGCCCAAGGAAATCACACCGGTCGTAACGAATCCGCGCACCGCAGTCGATCAGGGCCTCGTTCCACGGCCCGAGTTCCTCAGCGCCGGCCCGGTCCCTGAGCAGCTGGTTGCGCTGACGCAGGATCCTGCCATAGCTCTGAACTCGATCGAGATAGCCAGGATCGGCATGCAGCACCGCCCGGTCAAGCAACGCCCGGCGGCCGGCAGGAGCACCCTTGAGCAGGATCAGCTCGTCGGCGGTGAACAACACCAGTCGCAGGGTGCCGATAAATTGACTGAGACGCTGCACCGGCTTGCCGTCGAGCCGTGGTGTCTGACCATGCCTTTCGAGGGTAACCTCGAGCTGGCGCTGAACCGCGCCGCTGACCAATCGCGCGGTGACCCGGGCCGTCGTCGTCCCGGACTGGATCAACTCCGCCGTTCTGGCGCCGCGAAAACTTTTCAACTGCCCGAGGAGGTAGACCGCTTCGAGAAGGTTGGTCTTGCCCTGGGCGTTGTTCCCCCAGAGAACATTGAAGCCCGAGCCCCAGTGCAGGGTCGCTGCGGAGAGGTTGCGAAACTGCCTGACGGTCAGCTGCTCCAGAAACATGACTGGTCAGCATTTTTTTGACAGATGGTCAACCCCCTACTTTTTCGCACTTCCGTAACTAGAGCCGCATCGGCATGACAACCGCTAAAAAATCGTCGCCTTTTTCGGGGCGGAACACCCCCGGCGAGAGATGATCCTTGAAAATCATCCTCACCCGCAGATCATCCTGGGCCTGAAGAATATCCAGCAGGTAGCGGGCATTGTAGCCGATGCTCATTTCCGGTCCTTGATAATCAATATCGAGTTCCTCGCGGGCGTCACCCAATTCGGGATTTGACGAGGACACCTCGAGCAGTCCCGGCTTGAGAACCATTTTCACCCCGCGCGACTTTTCGCTGGAAAGGATCAGCATGCGGCGCAGAGCATGCAAAAACGGGTCTACAGCAATATGTGCCTCCTGGTCGTTGTTTTTTGGAATGACCCGTTCATAATCCGGAAAATCACCATCGACCAGACGCATGACTATGACTGTCTGGCCCTTGCGAACCACGGCATTATTGTCCTGAAAACTGAGGGTAAGGTCGGATTCACCCTCTTCTGCCAGTCTTTTCAATTCCATGACGCCCTTGCGTGGCAAAATCAGGCCTTTTTTCAGCTCTTCCGGGGCCATCCCTTTAATCACTTTGTCGATCAGAGACAAACGATGACCGTCCGTGGCCACCAGTCGCAAACGTACCTCCCCTTTTTCTTCAAATGCCCGCATATAAATTCCATTGAGATTGTATTTGCTTTCATCCTGGGAGATGGCGAACAAAGTTTTTTCTATGATTTCTTTGCATAAAGGACTCGACAAGGCGACCCCGTTGATTCTATCCGATTGAGGAAAATTCGGAAATTCATCTGCTGCCAAACCGACAATATTGAACAGTGTTTTGCCACAGCGTACTTCAATCCAGCAATTATCTTTGGAGTTGAAGGCCACTTCGCGATCGGGAAGTTCCTTGATTATTTCATACAGTTTTTTTGCAGATACCGTGATTTTTCCCGGTTTGCCTACGTTCGCCGAGTAACTGGAACGCATCCCCACCTCAAGATCAGTGGCCGTCACATGCAATTCTCCATCATTGACCTCTAGAAGTACGTTAGCCAACACTGGAATGGTATTGCGCTTTTCTACGATTGCCTGAATACGACCGAGTCCTTTCAGAAACGTTTCCTTCTCGATAGTGAAATTCATGGCTCTTTTCTCCATTTTTAGAGAGGTTATGATAAAGAATTGTTTTTATAAAATCTTTTAGTAGTAGTAGTAATAAGCCGTGGATTAGTGGAAAAGCACCTTTTAATAAGTTTTTTAAGTTAGTTAGCTCGTTTATAAAAACAGCTGGCTCGTTGTGGAGGCACCGTTGATAATTCTGGTGCTGACTTTTGCACGCTGCTGTTCACAGGTTGCCAGCAATTTGTCCACGACATTATCCTTCCAGTTAAGAAGTCAACGCGTTTCTGAGACTTTCCACGGTTTGCCTCAACTGGTAGTTTTCCTCAATTAATTTTTCTATTTTGCGAATGGCATGGATGATCGTAGAGTGATCTTTGCCGCCAAACCGCTCACCAATTTCCGGATAGGAAGAAGAGGTGAGTTGGCGGGCAAGGTACATGGCGACCTGACGCGGCAGCACCACGGCCTTGAGTCGTTTGGGCGATTTGATATCAACCACCTTGATGTTGAAATGGGCACTGACCTTCTTGATTATTTCTTCGACGGAGAGTTCCCGGCTGCGCTCAACCAGAATGTCCTTGAGAACCTTGCGGGCGGTTTCCAGATTTAACGGCGTTGACGTCAGGCTCGCATAAGCTCCGAGTCTGACCAGGTAACCTTCCAGTTCCCTGACGTTGCTGCAGGAGGAGTTGGCAAGAAACAGAGCCACATCCTCTGGGATGAAGACCTTGTTCTGCTCGGCTTTCATTTTTAGGATGGCCTGCTTGGTTTCGACGTCGGGAGGTTGGATATCAGCGATCAATCCCCATTCAAAACGGGAGCGCAGCCTTTCTTCGAGTCCCGGTATTTCCTTGGGAAACTTGTCAGAGGTGACGACGATCTGCTTGTGGGATTCATACAAGGTGTTAAAGGTATGAAAAAATTCTTCCTGGGTCCGTTCCTTGCCGGCGATGAACTGAATGTCATCGATCAACAAGACATCCATGGAACGAAACTTCTTGTGAAATTCGTCCATACGGTTGTAACGGATAGAATTGATCAATTCATTGGTAAATTTTTCTGAAGTGTAATAACAGACCCTCGTGGTTGGGTTTTTCTTGAGAATGGCGTTGCCGATGGCATTGACGAGATGGGTCTTGCCCAACCCAACCCCGCCATAGATAAATAAAGGATTGTAGGTGGTTGCCGGGTTGTTGGCGACGGCCATGGCAGCGGCAGCAGCAAACTGGTTGGATGAACCGGCCACGAATTCATCGAACGTATATTTGCGGTTGAGGTTGATATCCGCCTGACCCTCTTTCTGCGGAATCACCTCGCTCTGGCGCACCAACGCTTCCTTGCTGACCGTCCGTGCCCGCTGGTCGTTTTTCGCGGATTCCTTCTCCTGGCCGGCCACGTCGATCTGCAGGCGGTAGGAAACGGCCGACAGTTCTGAAAGTACCTGCTGGATCAGTTTGGCGTAATTGTCCCTGACCCAGTCCAGGACGAACCGGTTTGGCACCTCGAGCACGACCAGATCGCGATCGATCCGCACCAGGCGCAACGACTTGATCCAGGTGTTGAAATGTTGTGGATTGAGACTCGCCTCGAGCTGGGCGAGCGTATCCTGCCAGAGTTTACTCATGCCTGTATCCACAGAGACTTATGTCCTGCCCCGCACCCGGCAAGCCACTTATCCACAAACTTACAAACAGGTGTGGATAAGACTAAAAAACCAGTTTTTTCAATGGGTTTCATGTTGAATACGGGGTCTTACTCAACCGTTACACGCTAACAAAAGACACCGCCCGATTGCAAGGGAAAACTATGACATCGGTAAGAGGTGAAAATCGTGAAAGTTTTTGTTCCGCTTGACTTGGCCGCAAACTTGTGCTTAACAATGCCCTTTGCGAAAAATCAGGAAGACCCTTAAGCAGGAGTGACTATAGCGATGAAACGCACTTATCAACCGAGCAAGATTCGGCGGAAACGGACCCACGGCTTTCGGACGCGGATGCGCACCAAGGACGGCGTCAACGTACTCAGACGGCGCCGCGCCAAGGGGCGCAAGCGGCTGGTGGTGACCATTCCGACCAAGTGATCCTCTCCCATGGACGCCCGGCCTGAACAGGGCTTCCCGCCAAACTGTCGACTGCGGACTTCCCGCGAGTATACGCAGCTCTGGCGCCAAGGGCGGCGCTGCCATACCGCACAGCTTCTAGTGATAGCCGCTGCCGGTGCCGCCGGGAATCGCCTGGGAATCAGCGTCGGCCGCAAGGTCGGCAATGCGGTTTGTCGTAACCGCATCAAGCGCTGGCTGCGAGAGTATTTCCGGAAGCACCGGGCGCAGCTTGGTACCGGGACGGAGCTTTCGGTGGTGGTCAAGCCCGGGGCTGCGCAGCTTGGCCACGCCGACCTCGACCAACAGCTTCAGGAGGCTCTGCAACGCCTGCGGGTCTATGAAGATGCTTGAGAAAATGGTCCTTGCGGCGATAGCCCTCTACCGGACGCTGCTCTCCCCCCTCAAACCGCCGACTTGCCGGTTTTACCCTTCCTGCTCCGCCTACGCTCGTGATGCGATTCTGCGCTACGGAATGGGCCGGGGCTGCTGGTTGGCCGTGAGGCGGCTGGCCCGCTGCCATCCCTGGCATCCTGGCGGTTACGACCCGGTCAGGTAACGGGACCACCCCGTTGGAGACATATTGACATGGAACATAACAACAACGACAACCGCAATCTGATTCTGGCACTTGTGCTGATGACCGCGGTCTGGTTTGGTTTCAGCACTTTGTTCCCGGCCCAGCAGCAACCGCCGGTGGCGGCGCCAGCTGCCGTGACGGTCGCCCCGCAGGTAACGCCCGCCCCGTCTTTGGCTGCGACCGCTCCGCTGCAGAGTCCACCCTCGGCCACGCTGTCGGCGCTGACACGCGAAATCGTCATCGAGACAGCCAATTACCGGGCGGTGTTCACCAGCGCCGGGGCCCGCCTGGTGGCGTTCGAACTGAAAGGCTATCGTCAGCAGGCCGGCCCGGATGCGCCGCGGGTCGAACTGATCCCCCGCAATAGCGTGCGACAGGCCTCTCTGCGTACCACCGGCAGTGGTGGCCTGGCCCTGCCGGGCGAGGCACCATTTGTGGTGGATGGCGACCGTGTCGAGCTCAAGGTTGCCGGCAGCGGCAAGGAAAAACTGACTTTTCGCCACGTCACCTCAAACGGCGTTGAAATCGTAAAAACCTTTACTTTTCATGGAGATAGTTACGCGATCGAGGCGAGCGTCGGGATACGCAACGCCGGATCTGCGCCGCTGTCCGGGGCCGTTGAGCTGACCCTGACCGAGCTCTGGGATGCCAGCAAAAAGGATGATTACAGCTTCGCCGGGCCGGCCCTGCTCCTGGGGGGTGACAAACTCGAGCAGGTGGATGTCGGCGACCTGGAGAAGGGTGCCAAGAGCTTCGGCAAGGAGACGGTCTGGACCTCCTTGCAGAGCAAGTATTTCATGATGGCTGCGGTGCCCCTGGCCGGGGCTGCCGAACAGGCCGGGGTTTCTCACGTCGGTGACTTGCTGCACTGTTCGCTGCTGACCCCGCTGCTGACCCTGCAGGCCGGTGAACAGCGCCAGCTCGACTACCTGCTCTTTTTTGGCCCCAAGGAACCGGAGCAGCTCAAGGCGGCCGGCCACGGTCTTGGTCTGGCCATTGACTTCGGCTGGTTCGACCTGCTCGCCAAGCCGCTTTTCCATGTCTTGACGTACTTCAACGGCTTTATCAACAACTACGGTTGGTCGATCATTCTGCTAACGGTGATTCTCAAGCTGCTCTTCTGGCCGCTGACCCACAAGAGCTATGCCTCGATGAAGGCCATGCAGAAATTGCAGCCGGAGATGCAGAAGCTGCGCGACAAGTTCAAAAACGACAAGGAGCGCCTGAACAAGGAGCTCATGGAATTGTACAAGAAGCACCGTGTCAACCCGCTCGGCGGCTGCCTGCCGATGTTGGTGCAGATCCCGGTGTTCTTCGCCCTCTACAAGGTGCTGCTTGACGCCATCGCCCTGCGCCACGCGCCGTTCTTGCTGTGGATCACCGATCTTTCCGCCAAGGATCCCTATTACATCACCCCGCTGCTGATGGGGGCGAGCATGTTTGTCCAGCAGAAGATGACGCCGACCACGGCCGACCCCATCCAGGCGAAGATTTTCATGTTCATGCCGGTGGTTTTCACCTTTCTTTTCCTCAACTTCCCGTCGGGTCTGGTCATCTACTGGCTGGTCAACAACCTGCTGACCATCGCCCAGCAGATGTATATCAACCGCCGCCTCAGCTGACGCGTGCCGTGAACCGCAACGCCCCGCCCGCCGCCGACACCATCGTCGCCCCGGCGACCCCGCCGGGCGATGGGGGGGTCGGCATTGTCCGCCTCTCCGGCCCCCGGGCAGAAGCCTTGCTGGCGACTGCTTTCCGCGGCCAAAGGGCACCGGCGGCGATGGTATCGCACCACCTCTACCATGGTCGACTTTGCCGTCCCGACAACACCCCGCTCGATGAGGTGTTGGCGGTGATCATGCGTGCCCCGCGCTCCTACACCGGCGAGGATGTGGTCGAGGTGCACTGTCACGGTGGCAGCCAGATCCTGCGCAGCTCCCTCGACCTGTTTCTCGCCGCTGGCGCCCGCCTGGCCCGTCCCGGCGAATTCACCGAGCGTGCCTTCCTCAATGGCCGCCTCGACCTGGCGCAGGCCGAAGCGGTGGCCGCCCTGATTGGTGCCCGTTCCGAGCAGGCGGCGCGGGCGGCCCTTGGCCAGCTCGAAGGGCGGCTGTCGCAGCAACTCCGGCAATATACCGGAGAGTTGCGCGAACTTTTGTTGTTGCTCGAGGCGCATATCGATTTTCCCGACGACGATCTCGGGGCCATCGACCATCAGGCTTTTGCGGCTCGGGCGTCCGCGGTACACGGTGCGATGCGCGAGTTGCTGCAGACTTTTGATACCGGTCGCGCCCTGCGCGAAGGGGTCAGCGTGCTGATCCTCGGCCGGCCCAATGTCGGCAAAAGTTCCCTGCTCAACGCCCTGCTCGGCGAGGCCCGGGCGATTGTTACCGAGACCCCCGGCACCACGCGCGACACCGTCGAGGAACAATTGCTACTGGGCGGCTTGCCGGTGCGCCTCATCGACACGGCTGGCGTGCGTGAAACCGCCGATCCGATCGAGCAGGAAGGGGTGCGCCGCGCCCGGGAGAAGGCCGCGGCCGCCGATCTGGTGCTGCTGGTGCTCGACGGCTCCGGGCCGCTGACCGCCGAGGACCGCATGGCCATGGAGCTGGCCCCGCCGGAGCGGACCATTGTGGTGCGCAACAAAAGCGATCTGCCGCTGACCGGCGTTGCCGAGCCCCTCGACCACTTCCCTCGCCAGGTTGCGGTTTCGGTCCGACAGGGGGCGGGGCTGGCGGCGCTGCAGGCGGCTGTGGTCGCGCATTTCTGCGGCGGCGGCCGCGAAGCGGGAGAAGGGGTGGTGTTGACCGAGCGCCGCCACCGCGACGCACTGGTTGGCGCACTGGCGGCGCTCGAGCGCTGCCTGGCGGCCCAGGCCGCCGGCGAACCGCTCGAATGCCTGGCCCTTGAAGTGCGCGAAGCGCTGGCCGCCCTCGGTCAGATCACTGGCGAAACCACGCCCGACGCGATCCTTGAGCAGATCTTCAGCCGCTTCTGCATCGGCAAATAGACGATCGCTGCAAAGCGTTGCGCGCTGCAGGTCCTCTCGCCTATCCTTTCGGACAGGTCTTGGGTTCGGCGCCCCTTGCGCCTTGCAGTCGGCCTTCCACGCGACGCTTTGCGGCGGTCCGGGGGCTTGAGTAATACGGGAGCACGGCGATCCAATGTTTCACGTGAAACACCAGGCACGAAGGACAGACCATGAGTGACAGGGACGCCCGTTACCAGGTGATCGTGGTCGGGGCCGGCCATGCCGGCTGCGAGGCGGCGCTGGCCGCGGCGCGCATGGGCTGCCGGACCCTGCTGCTGACCCTGCATCTCGACATGTGCGGGCAGATGTCGTGCAATCCGGCGATCGGTGGCTTGGCCAAGGGTCACCTGGTGCGGGAGATCGACGCCCTCGGCGGGGAGATGGCGCGCAACATCGATGCCACCGGCATTCAGTTCCGACTGCTCAACACCAGGAAGGGGCCGGCCGTGCGCGCTTCCCGCGCCCAGGCCGATCGCGATCTCTATCGCCTGCGCATGAAGCAGGTGCTCGAAGCACAGCCCGGGCTCGACCTCAAGCAGGGCCAGGTGGTACGCCTGCTGACGGCGGGTGACCGGGTGACCGGCGTCGAGACCCGCGAAGGACTGAATTTCCTGGCTTCGGCTGTGGTACTGACCACCGGGACTTTCATGCGCGGCCTGATCCATATCGGGCTGGTGCACCACCCCGGGGGGCGGGCCGGCGAACCGCCGTCGGAAGGGCTGTCCGACCATCTACGGACCCTCGGCTTCGCGGTAGGGCGATTGAAAACCGGCACCCCGGCGCGGCTGGCCAAGAGCTCCATCGACTTCTCCCGACTCGAGGCGCAGCATGGCGACCCCGAGCCGCGCCCCTTCTCGGTCGACACCGCGCGCATTGACCGGCCACAACTCCCCTGCCATATCACCTATACCAACGCCCGCACTCACGAGATCATCCGCGGCGGCCTCGACCGTTCACCGCTCTACTCCGGGGTGATCGAGGGGGTCGGCCCGCGCTACTGCCCCTCCATCGAGGACAAGGTGGTGCGCTTCCCCGACAAGGAGCAGCACCAGATCTTTCTCGAGCCGGAAGGCTATGCCAGCGGCGAGATCTACCCGAACGGCGTCTCCACCTCCTTGCCCCTCGATGTGCAGTTGGCCTTTCTGCGAACGCTGCCGGGGCTGGAGGCGGTCGAGATCATGCGCCCTGGCTACGCCATCGAATACGATTACGTCGATCCGATCCAACTGCAGCCGACCCTGGAAACCAAGGCTTGGCAAGGCCTCTTCCATGCCGGCCAGATCAACGGCACCTCCGGTTATGAGGAAGCTGGGGCCCAGGGGTTGCTGGCCGGGATCAACGCCGCGCTCCAGGTGGCCGGGCGCGAACCGCTCATCATCGGCCGCGATCAGGGCTATCTCGGCGTGTTGGTCGACGACCTGGTCAACCTTGGCGCCAAGGAGCCGTACCGGATGTTTACCTCGCGCGCCGAATACCGCCTGCTGCTGCGCGAAGACAACGCCGATCAGCGGCTCAGCGCCCTTGGCCACGAAGCTGGCCTGCTACCGGAATCCAGATGGGAGCGCTACTGCGCCAAGCTGGCGGCCCTCGACGCCGGGGCGGCGCGGCTGCGCGAGACCAGGGTGGCGCCCGGCAACCGGGAGGCCATGGCCCGGCTCGGCCTGGCGGGTCTGCACAACGGGGCCTCGCTGGAAGAGCTGCTGCGTCGCCCGGAAATCAGCATCGAGGCGCTGCTCTTCCTGGACGGGCAGCTGGCGGCGCTGCCGGTGGAGGTTCGCGACGAACTGGAAACCATGGTCAAGTACGAGGGGTATCTCCGCCGCCAGCAGGACCAGGTCGAACGGGCCCGGCGCGCAGAGGAGCAGGCGATCCCGACTGGCTTCGACTACGCGGCGGTGGTCGGGCTCTCTGCCGAGGTGCGTGAAAAGCTGCAGAAGGTCAGGCCGCGCACCCTTGGCCAGGCCGGCCGTATCCCCGGGGTGACTCCGGCGGCGGTGGCCATTCTTGCCGTGCTGCTGCGCCGGTGAAGCCATGGCCGCCCCGCCCCTCGCCGATCTGCTGGCCCTCTTGGGGGTGCACCTCGATGCCGTGGCGCTGGAACGGCTGGAGTGGCTCGGCCAGGAGCTGCTGCGCTGGAACCGCACCCACAACCTGACCGCCATTACCGACCCGCTTGAGGTGCGCGAAAAGCATCTGGTCGACTCCCTGACCCTGCTGCCGCTGCTTGAGAGGGCGCAGCGCCTGCTCGACCTCGGTTCCGGGCCGGGCTTTCCAGCCCTGCCGCTGAAGATCGCCCGCCCCGCCCTGGAGGTCGTGTCCGTCGATGCGGTGGGCAAGAAGATCGCCTTCCAGCGCCATATCGCCCGCACCCTCAAATTCAATGGCTTCACCGCCGTGCATGGGCGTGCCGAGGACCTTGCCGGCAACGCTGCATATGGAGTCGCTTTCGACGTGGTCACGGCCCGCGCTCTCGGCAGCCTGCCGCTGCTGGCAAAGCTGGCTGCGCCGTGCCTCGCCCCGGGAGGGCGGCTGATCGCCATGAAGGGGGCGGAGGGAGCGGCGGAGCTGGCGGCGGCACAGGATGAGCTGACGGCGCTGGGACTGGTTTGTACGGAACGGCATGAATTAAGGTTGCCGGTGTCGGGAGCAGAGCGTTGCCTGCTGGTGCTGGAGCGACCCAGCCTGGCCTAGCTCCTCCCGGCCAGAGGACCCAGGCCTACCCCTTGCCCTGGCCGGAAAAACCGTTTCTCGGGCGAATATGGAAGGCGGCCTGCCGAGGCCGGTACTTACGGCAACTGGCGGGCACGCGGCTTGAGAGAAAAGCAATTTCCTTGCGTAAGCAATGGAGCCGACTTGACGTCCGGACAGAATGTTGCCACAATAGCTACATAGAATTGCCAGCGGGAGGTGCCCATGCAACAGGTTGGCATCCGTGAATTGAAGAATCGCCTGACGCATTATCTGGCTTCAGTTAAAAAAGGGGAGCGGGTGGTCGTCACCGACCGGGGGCGGCCAGTGGCTGTCCTGCACAGCCTCGACCGGGACGAGGCCCGGGCGGAACCGGAAGAACTTTTGGCGGCCCTAGCGACGCAAGGGCTGTTGCGGTTGCCGGTCAGCAAAGGCGTGGTGCGGGCCATCGAACCGTTGCCGCTGCGCAGCGGGGAGCCGTCGGTTGCGGAGACGCTGATCGAGGATCGGCGATGAACTGTTTTTTCGACAGCAGCGCCCTGGTAAAGCGCTATGTGGCCGAAACGGGGCGGAAAACAGTCAATGCCCTGGTCGAAAAGACTCGCGTCGGGGCGGTATCCCGGCTGGCGCATATCGAGGTGTTCGCCGCGCTGCATCGTCGCCGGATGGGGATGCCGGTGAGTGACGCCGAATTCGCCGCCGGAATCGCGGCATTTCGGGAGGACTGGAAGAATTTCACCGTGGTCGAAATGTCCGGCGAGGTTCTCGGGCAGGTCGATCGCGTGATCGAAAGCCACCGTCTCCGTGGTGCCGACGGCATCCATCTGGCAACGGCGCTTTGGCTGCGCAAGCAGGCACTTGCCGACCTGGTGTTGGTCGCTGCCGACCGGGAGTTGCTGACGGCGGCTCGCAAGGAGGGGTTCGATGTTATCGATCCTCAGGAGTGTTCGCTGGCCGAGGTCGAGCGGATGGTTGCCGATCGCTGACCGGCTGGCCTGTTTCATGGGGATTTCGCTGGTGGAGTGGGCGTGGGGGTGGTTGGCGGGGTAGGCTGCCCGGGGTTCGCCCCCGCCTGCGGGCAGAAGCGCCCTTCGGCGCGCAGGCCCGGATGGCGGCCCAAGGGGCTGTCGCCGAACATCAACTTCGGCGGGTCGCGTCCCGCCGGACGCCTTACTTTTTGCCGGCTGCCAAAAAGTAAGCAAAAATCAGCTTCGTTCCGATTCCCTGCCAAGAGCGACATCCCCTCGCCGCGCACGGTTCATCCGGCGGGGACGAAAACTCGCTGCGCTCAAACAGTTCGTCCCCGAAAACCCCGGATGAACCGCGCACGACTCGGCGCTCTTGGCACGGAAGCCCGGGATTATGTTTAGGGAAACTGCCGGCAACGCGATGCTTATGCCGGCCTGCGGTGTGCGCTCGCCGATCAGAAACAGCGTGATCACCCCCAACATCTAGCGCTCGAACCCGCCGCCACCCACCACATCTGGATCGACGGCTTTTTCCTTTTCTGGTTTCGGGGTTTATGTTAGTTTTTCCAACCCGTTGCCCGGGGAGGAGACTGTCGTTTTCATGGCCCAAATCATCGCCATTGCCAATCAAAAAGGGGGGGTCGGCAAGACCACCACCACCGTCAATCTGGCTGCCTCCCTGGCGGCGGCGGAACGGCGCACCCTGATCGTCGACCTCGACCCCCAGGCCAACAGCACCAGCGGCGTTGGCGTCGATCCGAACACCCTGGAGCAAACCGTCTATCACGTCCTCCTCGGTACGGCGCCGGCCCAAGCCGTCCGGCAGAATACCCCGCTTGGCCACTTGCACCTGCTGCCGGCCAATCCCGATCTGATCGGTGCCGAAGTCGAACTGATCAGCGCCCTGGCCCGCGAGGGCAAGCTCAAGTCGGCCCTGGCCGGCATTCGCGCGGAGTACGACTATATCCTGATCGACTGTCCCCCTTCGCTGGGGCTGCTGACCATCAATGCCCTGACGGCCGCCGACCGGGTGCTGGTCCCGCTGCAGTGTGAATACTACGCCATGGAGGGACTCTCCCAGCTGCTCAACACGGTGCGGTTGATCCAGCGCGAACTCAATCCGAAACTGGCGTTGCTCGGCATCCTGCTGACCATGTTCGATGCCCGCAACAACCTCTCCCATCAGGTGGTCGAGGAAATCCGCAGGCATTTCAACGGCGAGGTGTTCGAAACCATGATCCCGCGCAACGTGCGGCTTTCTGAAGCGCCCAGTCATGGCCTGCCCGCGCTGCTCTACGACATCTCTTCGCGCGGCGCCACCGCCTACCTCGACCTGGCTCGGGAAATCATCCGCAGGGAACCGCTGTCATGACCAAACGAACCGCCCTTGGCAAGGGGATCGGCGCCCTGATCTCCTCGGCGACCCAGGAAGGACGTCACAAGTATTTCCTCTGCCCGGTCGAGGAGCTCCGCCCCCACACCCGGCAGCCGCGCAAAATCTTTGATGACGCCAAAATGGCGGAGTTGGTGGCCTCAATCCGCGAGAAGGGCGTGATCCAGCCGCTGGTGGTGCGCAATGCCGGCGACCATTACCAGATCATTGCCGGCGAGCGACGCTGGCGGGCCGCCCAGCGGGCCGGGCTCAAGGAACTGCCGGTAGTCATCCAGGACGTTTCCGAGGACTGGGCCCTGGAGATGGCGCTGATCGAGAACATCCAGCGCGAGGATCTCAACCCGATCGAGGAGGCCGAGGCCTACCGCCACCTGATGAGCAGCTTCGACCTTTCCCAGGACGAGGTGGCCAAGCGGGTCGGCAAGGACCGCTCGACGGTGGCCAACGCCCTGCGCCTGCTGCGCCTGCCGAGCACGGTGCAGCAGGATGTCATGAGCGGCCGACTGTCGATGGGTCATGCCCGGGCCCTGCTCCCCCTGGAGAGTGGCGCCCGGCTGCTGGAAGCGCGCGACCAGGTGGTGAAGAAGCAGCTGTCGGTCCGCCAGACCGAAGAGCTGGTCAGGCGCCTGAAAACGGCAGTGCCGGCGGCTCCCCGCCGCAAGCCGGCCGACCCGGAACTGACCGAACAGGCGGCACGCCTGCAGCGCCGGCTCGGCACCCAGGTGCGGATCTTACCCAAGGCCCGTGGCGGCAAGGGGGGGAAGATCGAGATCGCCTACTATTCGGCCGAGGAACTCGAGCGGCTGCTGGAGTGGTTCGCAGCCCAGCGTTAGGCCGTTCACGGCGAGGAAACAGCCAATGTTTGGGAAAAAGGACAAGGATATCATGAGCCGCAGGGACTCCCTGCTCGAGAAGAGCGAAATCAAAGCCTTCCTAGGCCCGGGCAGCCAGTTCGAGGGGCGCCTGGTGTTCAACGAGATCGTGCGCCTGGACGGCGCCTTCCGCGGTGAGGTGACCTCCAAGGACACTCTGATTGTCGGCGATAGCGCCGACCTGCAGGCGGAAGTGGCGGTCGGCACGCTGATTTTGAGTGGCCGTTTCAAGGGGAACATCAAGGCGGTCACCCGGGTCGAACTGCGGGCGCCGGCCCAGGTCGAGGGGACGATCGAAACCCCGACCCTGTCGGTCGAGGACGGGGTGGTCTTCAACGGCACCATCAGTATGAAGCGTGCTGGTGCCGAGGGCGCGGTCTAGGCGCGCCTGGCGCTTTGCCGGCGGGGGATTCGTTCTGGTGCGGAAACAGCCTTGACAATCGGGGGGTGCTGTGTTAGTCATCTCCTGCTTTGGGCCCGGAATCGGGTCCGGAGCGCCTTTTTTGCGCCCTTTTGTGACCCTGTACACAGTCTCTCACGCACCCGCCGCGGTGCCCACCACGAGGTAAGACGGTGATCAAGCTCGACTGGACACTGCTGCTGCAGTTTGCCAACTTCATGATCCTGCTGATCGTGCTCAACGTGCTGTTGTTCAAGCCGCTGCGCGCGGTTCTGGCGGCACGGAAGGCCACCATCGACGGCGACCTGGCCCGGGCCCGCGCTACGGAAGCGCAGATCCAGACCCAAGTGGCCGAATATGAGGCGAAGCTGCAGGAAGCCCGCCAGCGCGGTGGTCAGGAGCGCACGGCGCTGCGCCAGGCAGCGGTGGCGGAGGAAGCCCGCCTGCTCGGTGCCGCCAACGAAGCCGCGTCCCGGCGGCTGCAGGAGCTCAAGGAGCAGGTGGCCGACGAGGCCGCGACCGCCCGCCAGGCCCTGCGCGGTGAGACCGAAGTCCTGGCCCGGCAAATTGCCGGCAAGGTACTGGGGAGGAGCGTGTAATGGAAACCCGTAAGCTCCAGCGGGCGGCCGCGCTCAGTCTGGCCCTGCTGGCCCTGCCGGCCCTGGCTCTGGCCGCCGGCGGTGGGCACCAGGTTGACGGCGGCGTGATCCTTAAGGATTTTATCTGGCGGTGCATCAACTTCGCCATCATGGCCGGCGCCATCGCCTACTTTGCCATTAAGCCGATCCGCAACGGGTTGCAAAGCCGCCGTGCCGAGATCGTAAAAGCACTTAACGATGCCGCGGCGGCGCGTGATGCCGCCGAGGCCAAGGCCAGAGAATACCAGGAGAAGCTGGCCAGAGCCGCGGCCGAGATCGAGACGATCTACGCCGCCATTCGCCGCGAGGGCGAACTGGAGCGCGACAAGATTGTCGCCAGCGCCCGGGAGATGGCCGTCAAGATCGAGCAGGAGGCCGACGCCAAGGCTGCCACTGCGGTGGCGCGGGCGCGCGTGGAACTGCGTGCCGAAGCTGCCCGCCTGGCCGTGGAACTGGCTGAGGAATTGCTGGCCAAGAGCGTGACCGCCACTGACCAGAAGCGGCTGGTCGACGAGTACATGCAGAAAGTGGGAGAACTCCATTGAGCGCGAGTGCCCTAACCCGGCGATATGCCAAGGCGCTGGTCGAGCTGGCCACCGAAGAGCAGGCCATCAACCGCTATGGCGAGGAGTTGGCCATGGTCAATGCGGTTCTCGACCGGGAGGCGCTGCTGCGCCTGCTGCTCGACAGTCCGACCCTGGTCATGGATAAGAAAGCCGCCATGCTGAGCGACCTGGCCGCAGCCCTCGGACTTTCCGACGGGATGTGCAAAGTGCTCGGTCTGCTGCTGCACAAGGACCGGCTGCGCTACCTGCCGCAGATCGAGGAGACCTACCGGCGCCTGGCCGACGAGCTGTCGGGGGTGTTGCGGGCCAGGGTCACCTCGGCGGTGGCGCTCGACGCTGCTCAGCAGCAGGCGATCGGCGCCAGCCTCGAAAAGCAGACCGGCAAGAAAGTGGCGCTGAAGGTGAACGTCGACCCGCGGCTGATCGGCGGCGTCCAGGCCGAGATTGGCGGGCGCCTGTTCGACGGCAGTGTGCGGACCCAGTTGAAACGGATCGAAGAATCCTTAACGAAAGGTTGATGTGAGGGCTTATGCAAGTCAGAGCGGAAGAGATCAGCGCGATTATCAGGAAGCAGATTGAAAGCTTTGGCCGCGAAGTCGAGGTCAGCGAGACCGGTACGATCATTTCGGTCGGTGACGGTATCGCCCGCATTCACGGCCTCGACAAAGCCATGGCCGGTGAGCTGCTCGAGTTTCCCGGCAACACCATGGGCATGGTCCTCAACCTCGAGGAGGACAACGTCGGTGCGGCGATCCTCGGCGACTCCGAGCACATCAAGGAAGGCGACACGGTCAAGCGCACCGAGCGCATCGTCCAGGTGCCGGTCGGCGAGGCCCTGATCGGCCGGGTGGTCAATGGCATCGGCATTCCGATCGACGGCCAGGGCGAGATCAAGACCGACACCTACAGCCAGGTCGAGATCAAGGCCCCCGGCATCGTCGCCCGCAAGTCGGTGCACGAACCGATGCAGACCGGCCTCAAGGCCATCGACGCCATGGTACCGATCGGCCGCGGCCAGCGCGAACTGATCATCGGCGATCGCCAGACCGGCAAGACCGCGGTGGCCGTCGACGCGATCATCAACCAAAAAGGGCAGAACATGATCTGCATCTACGTCGCCATCGGGCAGAAACGCTCGACGGTGGCGCAGGTGGTCAGCAGACTCAAGCAGCAGGGCGCCATGGATTATACCATTGTCGTCTCGGCCTCGGCCTCCGAGCCGGCCCCACTGCAGTTCATCGCCCCCTACACCGGGGTGACCATGGGCGAGTTCTTCCGTGATAGCGGCAAGCATGCCCTGATCATCTACGATGACCTCTCCAAGCAGGCCGTCGCCTATCGCCAGCTCTCCCTGCTGCTGCGCCGTCCGCCGGGGCGTGAAGCCTATCCCGGCGACGTCTTCTACCTGCACAGCCGCCTGCTCGAGCGGGCCTGCAAGCTCAACGACGAGATGGGCGCCGGCTCGCTGACCGCCCTGCCAATCATCGAGACCCAGGCGGGCGACGTCTCGGCCTACATCCCGACCAACGTCATCTCCATCACCGACGGCCAGATCTTCCTCGAGTCGGACCTGTTTTACTCGGGGGTGCGCCCGGCCATCAACGTCGGCCTGTCGGTCTCCCGCGTCGGCGGCAGCGCCCAGGTCAAGGCGATGAAACAGGTGGCTGGCACCCTGCGTCTGGCGCTGGCCCAGTACCGCGAGATGGCGGCCTTCGCCCAGTTCGGTTCCGACCTCGATGCCGCCACCCAGCGCCAGTTGGCCCGCGGCGCGCGTCTGGTCGAGATCCTCAAGCAGCCGCAGTACCAGCCGATGCCGGTGGAAAAGCAGGTCATGATCATCTTTGCCGCCAACAACGGCTATATCGACGACTATCCGGTCAATGCCGCGCGCCGCTACGAGGCCGAGATGATGACCTTCATCGAGAACAGCCACGCCGGGATTCTTACCGAGGTGCGTGAGAAGAAGGCCATTGACAACGACCTGCAGGCCAGGATCAAGGCCGCCCTCGACGAGTTTAAAGGGCAATTCGCCGCCTAACCACGCCAGCGCCAGGTAGAGACCATGCCCAGTCTGAAATCGATCAAGAAGCGCATTTCGTCGACCAAAAGCACGCGCCAGATCACCAAGGCCATGAAAATGGTCTCGGCAGCCAAGCTGCGCCGTGCCCAGGCGGCGGTGGTGGCCGCGCGCCCCTTTTCCAACAAGCTGCAGCAGGTGATCGCCAGCCTGGCCCGGCGCGAGGACCAGGATGCCCACCCCCTGCTGGCCCAGCGCGGCAAGGGCAAAGCTTTGATCGTCCTGGTCACCAGCGACCGCGGTCTGTGCGGCGGCTTCAACAGCAACATGTCCAAAACGGTCGAGCGGTATATCCGTGCCAATCCCGAGGGCTTTGAGCAGCTCGACCTCCTGCTGATCGGCCGCAAGGGCAACGACTACCTCAAGCGCCGCCCGGGAATGACCATCTTCAAGGTCTACGAGAATCTGCTCGGTACCGGCCAGGTCAGCTACGCGCCGGCTTCCCTGATCGGCCAGGAGCTGGTCGAGCTGTTCGCCGCAGAGCAGTACGATGCCGTTTTTCTGGCGTTCAACGCCTTCCGCAGTGCCATCTCCCAGGAGCCGCAGATCGTGCCGCTGCTGCCGGTTGCTGCCGACGCCGCGGCCCCGGCAGCCGGCGACGAGTATCTGGCTGATTATATCTATGAACCCAGCGTCTCCGCGGTTCTCAGCCAATTGCTCCCCAAGTATGTCGAGGTGCAGATCTTCCGCGCTTTCCTCGAGTCGGTGGCCTCCGAGCACGGCGCGCGCATGAGTGCCATGGACAGTGCCAGCAAGAATGCCTCGGAGATGATCGGCAAGCTGACCCTGCAGTACAACCGCGCCCGGCAGGCGGCCATCACCAAGGAACTGATGGAAATCATCTCCGGCGCCGAATCCGTCAAGTAACGTTTGCAACCTACAGAACAAGGCGATCCCCCCGGATTTCGGGTGGACCACAATGGAGGAACGGGTCATCATGAACAAAGGACGCATCACCCAGGTCATCGGCGCCGTCGTCGACGTCGAGTTCGAAGCCGGTAAGCTCCCCGAGATTTACCACGCCCTCAAGGTGACCAATCCGGCGGTCGATGACCGGGAGTGGAACCTGGTGCTCGAAGTCGCCCAGCATCTTGGCGAAAACACCGTGCGCACCATCGCCATGGATGCGACCGACGGTCTGGTGCGCGGCCAGGATGTCCTCGATACCGGCAAGCAGATCGTCATGCCGGTCGGGGCCAAGACCCTCGGCCGCATCCTCAACGTGGTCGGCGAGCCGATCGACGAACTGGGTCCGGTGGGTAACGAGCTGGAATGGGAGATTCACCGCCCGGCTCCGGCCTTCGTCGACCAGTCGACCAAGGTCGAAGCTTTCGAGACCGGCATCAAGGTCGTCGACTTGCTCGCCCCCTATGCCCGCGGCGGCAAGATCGGCCTGTTCGGCGGCGCCGGCGTCGGCAAGACCGTGCTGATCATGGAGCTGATCAACAACATCGCCAAGCAGCATGGCGGTTTCTCGGTCTTCGCCGGGGTCGGCGAGCGCACCCGCGAGGGGAACGACCTCTGGCACGAAATGAAGGATTCGGGGGTCATCGACAAGGCCGCCCTGATCTACGGCCAGATGAACGAGCCGCCGGGAGCCCGTGCCCGCGTCGCCCTCTCGGCCCTGACCGTGGCCGAGTATTTCCGCGACGAAGAAGGGCAGGACGTGCTTCTCTTCATCGACAACATCTTCCGTTTCACCCAAGCCGGTTCCGAGGTTTCGGCGCTGCTCGGCCGCATCCCGTCGGCGGTCGGCTACCAGCCGACCCTGGCCACCGAGATGGGCGAACTGCAGGAGCGCATCACCACCACCAACAAGGGGTCGATCACCTCGGTGCAGGCGATCTACGTCCCGGCCGACGACCTGACCGACCCGGCCCCGGCCACCGCCTTTGCCCATCTCGACGCGACCACGGTACTGTCGCGCCAGATCGCTGAGCTCGGCATCTACCCGGCCGTCGACCCCCTTGACTCCACCAGTCGCATCCTTGACCCGCAGGTGGTCGGCGCCGAGCATTACCAGTGCGCCCGCGACGTGCAGTTCGTGCTGCAGCGCTACAAGGACCTGCAGGACATCATCGCCATCCTCGGCATGGACGAGCTCTCCGAAGAGGACAAACTGGTCGTGTCGCGGGCCCGCAAGATCCAGCGCTTCCTCTCCCAGCCGTTCCACGTCGCCGAGACCTTCACCGGCACCCCGGGCAAGTACGTGGAGCTCAAGGACACCATCCGGGGCTTCCGTGAAATCGTCGACGGCAAGTACGACGACATCCCCGAGCAGGCCTTCTACCTGGTCGGGACCATCGAAGAAGCCTTGGACAAGGCCAAGCAGCTGGCGGCTTAAATCAGGAGCAAGGTTAAGGTTCAGGTTTAGCGAAAACCAGGAATCTTATATCCCAGAGGGATTTATAAATGGCAGAAAAGCTTAAACTGGAATTGGTCACCCCCTACCAGCAGGTGCTTTCGCAGGAGGTCGACGAGGTGACGGCTCCCGGGGTCCTCGGCGAGTTCGGGGTGCTTCCCGGCCATACGCCGCTGCTGACTACCCTGAAGATCGGCGAGCTGACCTACCGCCAGGGGCCTGACCTGTTCCACGTGGCGGTCAACTGGGGATACGTCGAGGTCGAGAACGATGTGGTCACGGTGCTGGTCACCACCGCCGAATTGGCCGACCAGATCGACTTGGATCGTGCCAGAGCGGCGTTGGGCCGCGCCCAGGAGGCGCTAAAGAAACTGACCCCCGAAGACAAGGAGTTCAAGGTCATGGAAGCCGCCCTGGAGCGGGCCATGATCCGTGTCCAGGTGGCGGCGCGCAAGTCGTCGCATTAGGCTACTGTTCCTCCGGCAAGGCAAACAAGGGCGACCCGGCCGGGTCGCCCTTGTTGATTTCAGCAGGCAGGTAAAATGGGGACAGAATCCAATTCTGCCCCTGTTTTGTCAGTTGTTTGCGCACACCGCCGGGGCTCAGTCCCGGGCGCGCTCCTTGACCAGCCGGGAGACGGCGCGGAACTGTTCGTGCCGGGAATCCTTGAGGAGTTGGAACAGGGCTATTTCGGCGGTGACCACCAGGGCGCCGGCGCGGGCGGCATTGCTGACGCCGGCTTGAAAATCCTCCTTGTAGCGCGAACAGATGGCATCGCGCACCAGGTGGACGTCATAACCGGCGCCCAGCAGGCCGAGCACGGTCTGGTAGACGCAGACGTGGGCTTCCATACCGGTGACGATCACCTGGCGGCGGCCGAGTTTGGTCAGGGCGGCCAGGAAGGCCGGTTCGCCGCAGCAACCGAAACTGGTCTTCTCGACCACCCCGTCCCGGC
This sequence comes from uncultured delta proteobacterium, assembly GCA_963751525.1. Lineage (GTDB taxonomy): Bacteria > Desulfobacterota > Desulfuromonadia > Desulfuromonadales > BM103 > VAUL01. The sequence continues at coordinate 231,314 of CAVVUQ010000002.1, forward strand.
AGGCCGCGGCCAGCTCCGGCACGGTGTGGCCGATCCCCTGGGGATACTGCTCGGTAGTCACTACCGGGAGACCGAAAAGCCGGGCGGCCTCGACCAGCAAGGCGGTGGTGGCGCGCATCCGCGCGTAGACCGCGGGTGGCATGGCTGGGGTGAGTTTGGCCTGGACATCGATGACCGCTAGAACCGCTTGTTCCCGGTCAAGCCAGAATTTGTCAAGATCGATCGTCATTGCATCAGCTCCTTGGTGGTGAGACGGTTGAGGTTGGCCAGCGAGCGTTGCAGTTCTTCAGGGTCATGGGCTTCCAGGGTGATCGAGGGCGTCTCCGCCAATCCGGGCAATAGCTGGAAAAGTGGCGTGTAGTCGATGATCCCCTCGCCGACCGGGAGGTGATCGTCACTCACGCCACGGTTGTCGTGCAGGTGGAGATGGAGCAGGCGCGGGGCGATGCGGGCCAGCCACTCGGCCTGGGGCGTGTTGCCGAACAGGTGCCAGTGGCCAATGTCGAAGCAGTGGCCGAACCAGGGGCTGTCCAGCCGCTCGACCAGGGCCGTCAGGGTGTCTGGAGTGTCCTCGTAGATATTCTCCAGCGCCAGCCGGCAGTCGTACTGCTCGGCCAGGGTTAGCAGCGGCGCGAAGGTCGCCGTCGCCTGCTCGATCCAAGCAGCGGCGAGGTTCGGGTAGCGCCAGCGGTCGTAACCGGGGTGTACGACCATCAGGTGCGCGCCAAGGCGCGCCGCGGCCTGTAGGGATTGCGTCAGCCGTTGCCGGGTAATCTGGCGGACCAATGGTTCCATGGCCCCCGGGCTCAGGTCGAAGAACGGGGCATGGACCGTCGGCCGCTGACCGGTTGCGGCGACCAGCTTGGCCACCGTTTCGAGGGATCCGGCCGACAGGTCGTCGAGTTCCGGCCCCTTGAAGGCGATCTCCGGGGTCAGTCCCAGATCGAGAATGCGCGGGAGGAATTCATGGCAGCGCAGCCAGGGGAGGTGGGCGTGTCGGCGGTCGGGCTTCAAGGGGCCCATCCCTGGGCGATCTGTTCGAGCTGGGTGATGGCCGGGCGCTCGCCGAGGATGATCAACACACTGCAGGCATTGATCGCCGTATCCGGCGGTGGGTTGAAGAGCATATGCCCATCGGGCTGCTTGATGGCGACGATGATGATCCCCATGGTCTGGCGGATGCCGGCGCTGACCAGGGTTAGCCCGACCAGGGAGGATTGCTGGTTGACCTCGATCTCCTCGATCTGCAGGGCCAGGTTTTCGCGGGTGGTGGCCAGTTCGATGAAGTCGACCACGGAAGGGCGCAAAATGGCGTGGGCCATGCGCGTCGCGCCAATGGTGTAGGGGGAGATGACCTTCGAGGCCCCGGCGCGCATCAACTTGACCTCCGCACCCTCCTCGCCGGCACGGGCGAGGATGAACAACTGCGGATTGAGGCCGCGGGCGGTGAGGGTGATGTAAACATTGTCGGTGTCGGAGGTGACCGCGGTGATCAGCCCGCGGGCCCGCTCGATCCCGGCAGCCAGCAGGGCGTCGTCATCGGTGGCATTCCCCTGGACGAAGAGAATCCCTTCGCGGGCCAGGCGCTCGCACAGGTGCGTGTTCTTCTCGACCACCACGAAGGGCACCGGGCGCGCCTGGAATTCCTTGCAGATCATCTGGCCGATCCGGCCGAAGCCGCAGATGATGTAGTGATCCTTCAGTTTGGCGATCCGCTTTTCCATCTTTCTTCTCCCGACGACCTGGCGCAACTGTCCTTCGACCATGAACTGGATGACGCTACCGGCGGCGTAGGTGATCACGCCGACCCCGAAGATGATCAGCGTGATGGTGAAGGCCTTCCCCTGCGGCGAGAGTTCGTGAACCTCCTTGAAGCCGACCGTGGCCAGGGTGATCACGGTCATGTACAGGGCATCGAACAGCGACCACCCCTCGATCAGGGCATAGCCGGCCGTGCCGGCCACAATCACCGCGGCCAGAATGCTCAGCGACAGGCGTAAATTGCGAACCGCATCCATCTCTCGTCCTTTGGACTACTTTCCGGATGATAACGACGAAATCGTGAAAAGGCAAGCAGTTGGCCGGGTTAGGTTGCCGGTCCGGGAGAGAAAGCACTTGACAACTATTGTATACTGTATACAATTGCCGGAACTTGAAAAAGGAGTTGTACCGTGCGCCGCAAGCCAATTGAACGCCACCAGACCTTGCGCGAAAAAATCCTCGAAACGATCCGCGACGCGATTCTTAAAGGCTCACTCAGGCCTGGCGAACGGGTTTCCGAGCCGGAACTGGCCGAGCGCTTCGGTATCAGCCGGACGCCGATTCGCGAGGCTTTCCGCCAGCTCGAATCGGAGGGGTACCTCGAGGTGATCCCGCGCAAGGGCGCGGTGGTGGCCTCGCTTTCCGAGCGCGACGTGATCGAGTTCTACGCGATCAAGAGCATCCTCGAGGGGCACGCCGCGCGCATCGCTGCCGAACGCATGACGGAACGGGATCTCGAACGGCTCGAGACGATCAATGCCAAGCTCCAAGAGATTGCCGCCGACGGTGACATCAAGGGCTTCTTCCGGGTGCACAATGAGTTCCACGAGCTGTTTATCAAGGCCTCCGGCAACGACAAGCTGATCGAGTTGATCAACCAGTTGGTCCTCAAGTTCAACCGGCTGCGGTTGGCGTCGCTGGCCCAGCCCGGTCGCATGGATATCTCGGTGCAGGAACATCGCAAGATCATCGAGGCGTTCCGCAGGCACGACGGCGAGCAGGCCGACAGCCTGGTGCGGCGCACCGCCACCATCGGCGCCGAGGTGCTGATCCAGAACCTGGCCCAGGAGCAGGGGCGGAAGATCGAGACCCGGCTGCAGCGGGTCGATGTCTGATCGGTTTGTTCTCTTGAATGAAAAAACCCGCCGGTGGAGGCGGGTTTTTTTTTGCTCAGTTGCGCAGGCGGTGACTGCGGCCGATCAGCAGGGCGGCCCAGGCGAAGAGGGCGACCGCCAGCAAGGCGCTGACGGCGAAGGCGGTGGCGAAGGAGAGGTCGCCCCGGCCGAGGAGGGCGTGGCGGAAGCCGTCGATCAGATAGAAGAGCGGGTTGAGGTGCGACAGGCCGGCCCAGGGCGGGGGGAGAATGGAGATCGGGTAGAAGACCCCGCCGAGGTAAATCAGCGGCAGCAACACGAAGTTGGTGTACATCGCCAGGGCGTCGAAGGAATCGGCGTAGATGGCGACGATCAGCCCGAACTGGGCGAAGAGGAAGCTGGCCAGCAGGGCCATGGCCAGGACCAGCAGCGGGTGAGTCCACGGCAGGGTAGCGAAGGGGAGCGAGATCAGCCAGACCACCGCGCCCACGGCCAGGCCGCGCAGCATGGCGGCGAGGGTGTAGGCGAGAATGAACTGGGTCGGGGTGATCGGCGTCACCAGCAGGTCGACGATGTTGCCGAGGTAGCGTGACATGAACAGCGACGTGGAGGTGTTGGCGAAGGCGTTGTTGATGATCGCCATGAGGATCAGCCCGGGGATGACGAACTGGGCGTAGCTGAGCCCCTCCAGCACGCTGATGCGTGTGCCGAGGGTGGCGCCGAAGATAAACAGATAGAGGGCGGCGGTGACCACCGGCGTCACCAGGGTCTGCGAGGCGACCCGCAGGAAGCGGCGCACCTCCTTCTCCAGCAGGGCCAGGAACGGCAGCCAGGGGTTGAATTCGGGGAGCCGCTCGCTCATGGATCGTTGCCGCCGTTAATCGGGATGTCCCGGGTGATCTGCAGGAAGACCTCCTCCAGGCCGGCGCGCCGGGTTTCCAGGTCGGCGACCGGCAGGCCGAGCCGGCACAGGAGCCCGAGCAGGTCGCCGGCAGTCTGGGTGGGTGGGAGGGTCAGGCTGACGATCCGGCGGGTGTCGTCGAAGCGGGCGCCCCAGGTGGCCAACTCCGCGGGGAGGACGGCCAGCGGCTGGTGCAGGTGAATGATCACCCCGCGCGTGCCGAGCCGTTCGACCAGGGCGCCGGTGGCCTCCAGGGCGATCAATTCGCCGTGGTGCATGATGCCGATGCGGCCGCACATTTGCTCGGCCTCCTCGAGGTAGTGGGTGGTCAGCAGGATGGTGGTGCCGGTGCGGTTGATCTCGCGCACGAACTCCCACAGGGTGTGGCGCAGCTCGACGTCGACCCCGGCGGTCGGCTCGTCGAGGATCAGCAGGCGCGGCTTGTGCAGCATCGCCTTGGCGATCATGAAGCGTCGCTTCAGCCCGCCGGAAAGCTTGATCATCACCTTGTGCCGGTGCGGGCCGAGGCCGAGCCGCTCGATCAGCAGCTCGCGCCAAGCCGGATCGACCCGTACCCCGTAGTAGCCGGCGTGAAACTTGAGGGTCTGGTCGATGGTGAAAAAGTTGTCGATGACCACTTCCTGGTGCATGACCCCGACCAGCCGGCGGGTGATCCGGTAATCGCGCTGGTTGTCGTAGCCGAAGACCTCGATGGTGCCGGCGCCGAGGCGGGTAACCCCGGCGATCATGTTGATGGTGGTGCTCTTCCCCGCGCCGTTCGGGCCGAGCAGGCCGAAGATCTCGCCGGGGGCGATGGCCAAGGAGATCCCCTTGACGGCGGGGCGGCCGTCGTAGTCCCTGGTCAGAGCGGAGATGGCGAGAGCGGGGGTGATCATGACCTTTCTTTTATGCCGGGGTGACGATGTGGTTGTCAAGCGCTGGACGGAAGCCGGTCCGCATGGTAAATGGTTAAGCAGTGCTGGCAACCGAGCCGGCCCCAGGGAGGATGTCGACCATGCGCATGTTTTGTTCTTACGTGGTTCCGGTTTTACTGGTCACGTTGCTGTCGGTGCTGCCGGTAGCGGCCGCCATGCAGGTCGAGGGCACCCAGTCCGTGCGCCTGACGAAAACGGCCCTCGATGTGGCGACGTCCGCTGACGGCAGCAAAATCTTCGTCTTGCTCAAAGGCGGCGAGGTGCAGATGCTCGCGCCGAGCGGGGAATTGCTCGAGCGCTTCAGCGTCGCGGCCGACGCCGAGCAACTGGCCGTCTCCCCGGAGGGCGACCGGCTCTACCTGACCATCGGCCAGGAGTTGAGCGTGGTCGAGATCGCCGCGCTGCACGATCTGCCGGCCCTCAACTCGCCGGTCAAGGGCTCCGTCGACGCCCCGGTGACCATGACGGTCTTCAGCGATTTCCAGTGCCCCTACTGTTCGCGGCTGCTGCCATTCCTCGACGAGGTGCTGGCGAAGAACCCCGGCAAGGTGCGCGTGGTCTTCAAGCAGTTCCCGCTGCGCATGCACAACATGGCCCTTCCCGCGGCGCTGGCCAGCCTGGCCGCCCGCGAGCAGGGGAAATTCTGGCCGATGCACGACAAGCTCTTCGCCAACTCCAGTCAGTTGAGCGAGGAGAAGATCGTCGCCTTGGCCAAGGAGGCCGGGCTGGACCTGGCCCGCTTCGACAAGGATCGTGCCGCCCCGAAATTGCGCGACGAAGTGGTGCGCGATCAGGGGCTCGGCCAGCAGGCCGGGGTGCAGGGGACGCCGACCGTGTTCATCAACGGCAAGCAGCTTAAGGATCGCAGTCAGCCGGGAGTGCAATTGATCATCGACCGCGAGGTGGCCAAAATCAAAAGAGGCAGCCCATGAAAACCAGGTTAGGTGCATGGTTTGCAGTCTTGGCCCTGCTCCTTGTCGCCTGCGCCAAGGCCCCGCCGCCGCCCCCGCCCGATCCCGTCTTTGCCGCGCTCGGTCTCCGCAGCGTGGCGGTCGGGCCGGTTGTCTACGCTGTCAGCCAGCCGTATGAACAGTGCAGCGCCTTCATCGATGATGACGTCCGCAGTGCCATGGTGCGCGAGCTGCGGCGGCGGGGTTACGAAGCGTTTGCGGTTGGCGGCAACGTGCCACGGTCCTTCGCGGCCGGAACGCCGCCCCCCCTGCCCGGCGACCCGCCATCGGCCGGACCGGTGCCGTCACCCGGCGTGGATGGCGTTTTGTCAGTGTGGATCGAGGAATACTTCGAGAACAGCCTGTGTGGATGGGAGGGGCCGAAGTACCTGACCATGGGGGCCGTGGCGGTTCTCTACGCGGGCTCACCGCCGCGGGAAGTCTGGCGCAACCGCGCCCGTGCCGCCGAGCAGGGCACCTACCCGGCGCGCGATCTGATCTGGCTGACGACGACGCGCTTGAGCGACGGGGTGCTGCGATCGTTTGCGGCCGGGCCGGGGTGGCGCGGCACCCCGTGACCTGTTGCCAGGTCAGGCCGCGCTGGTCTCCGCGGGGGCTTCCTCGACCGGGGCTTTCTTCTTGCCGAAGAAGTACGCCAGCCAGATGCCGACCTCGTAGAGGATGAACATCGGCACGGCCAGCACGGTCTGCGAGATCACGTCGGGGGGGAGAAGATCGCGCCGAGGATGAAGCAGATCAGCAGTGCGTACTTGCGGTTGCGGGAGAGGAAGTCATAACCGACCACCCCCATGCGGGCCAGGAAGAAGATCACGATCGGCAACTCGAAGGTGATGCCGAAGGCCAGCAGCATCTGCCCGGCCAGCGATAGGTAGCTGCCCATGGAGAGCATCGGCACCACTTCGCCGCCGGCAGTGCCGGCCTGGACCAAGAAGCCGAACATCAGCGGGAAGGCGACGATGAAGCCGAAGGCGGTGCCGGCGAGAAAGCACCCCGAACTGAGGACCACGAAGGGGATGACGTAGCGTTTTTCATGGGCGTACAGCCCTGGGGCGATGAACCCCCATAGCTGCAGGAAAATGTAGGGCAAGGCGACCAGCAGGCCGGTGAAGGCGCCGATCTTCAGGTAGGCGAAGAACGGCTCGGTGGCGGTGAGGAAGACCAGCTTGGTCCCCGGCGGGAGCGCCTCGCGCAGCGGCCTGGAGATGATCAGGTACATCTCTTCGGCGTAGGTGTAGCAGGCCATGAACGCCACGAACCAGGCGACCGCAGCCCGCACGATGCGCTTGCGCAGCTCTTCGAGGTGCTGCATCAGCGACATGCGGCCGTCATCCATGGGTCGACTTTGGGTGGCCGGCTGCGGTGGCTGCGGTCACGGGACCGTCGCCGGTGGCGGCGAGGGTCGGTTCCGACAGGGGGGTGGCGGTCGCGGGGCTGCTCTCGCCGTCGGCATTGGCTTCCGGTGGGTAAGGGTCGACGGCTCCGGGGGGGCGGATCTTCCCCTCGGCCAGGAGTTTCTGGCGCAGTTCCTGGGAGCGCGCGGCCCGGGTTTCCTCCTCGAAGGTCTGCTTGAGTTCGTCGGTGGCGCGGCGGAACTCGGCAAAGCCCCGGCCCAGGGCCCGGGCCAGGTCGGGGAGGCGTTGCGGGCCGATGACCACCAGGGCAATCACCGCAATCAGCAGCAATTCAGGAAAGCCAATACCGAACATGCACTTATGACCTCTAAGGGGGACCGGCCCCCATGCAGGAGTGTGCAGAGGATACCGGTTGCTCCCTCTCCTGTCAAGCGTCCTGCGTGATAAACATTTGACATATCTAGGTTTTTACCATAAAATCTGGGTCATACGCCAGACTAGGACAGGCAACGCATGGCCCACACCGAACTCATTCAGGAAATCCGCAGGCTGGCGCTCGAACGCGATGCCCTGATCCTGGCCCACAACTACCAGCGCGACGAAATCCAGGAACTGGCCGACCTCTGCGGCGACTCCCTGGGCTTGTCCCAGGAAGCGGCCCGCACCGAGAAGCAGGTGATTGTCTTCTGTGGCGTGCACTTCATGGCCGAGAGCGCGGCGATCCTTGCCCCGGCGAAGACCGTGCTCATACCGCGGGCCGATGCCGGCTGCCCAATGGCCGACATGATCACCGCCGATGGCGTACGCCAGATGCGCGAGCGCTACCCCGGTGCCCCGGTGGTCACCTACGTCAACTCCAGTGCCGAGGTCAAGGCCGAGAGCGACATCTGTTGCACCAGCGCCAACGCCGTGCGAGTGGTCAACTCCCTCCCCGCGGCGGAAGTGATTCTCACTCCCGATCGCAACCTGGCCATGTACATCGCCCGCCATACCGACAAACGCTGTCATATCTGGGACGGCTACTGCCCCACCCACGAGCGGCTGACCGTTGAGGATATCCGCCAGGCCCAGGCCGACTACCCGGACGCCGTGTTCATGGCCCACCCCGAGTGCCCGCCGGAGATTCTCGACATCGCCGACCACATCTGTTCGACCAGTGGCATGTACGACTATGCCCGTAAGAGCCCGTCGCGGCGCTTCATCGTCGGCACCGAGATGGGGATTCTCTACCGGTTGCGCCTGGAAAATCCGGAGAAGGAGTTCATCCTGCCGACCACCCGGCTGGTTTGCCCGAACATGAAGCTGACCGCCCTCGAAGACGTCCGTGCCGCCCTGCTGACCATGAGTCCGCTCATCACCGTCGCCGCCGACATCCGCGAGCGGGCCCGGCACGCCCTCGAGCGCATGCTGGCGGTGCCGCGCGATTGACAGGCCGCCGGCGTTGCGAACCCCTCCGCCTCACGTTGTTCGGCACCTCCCCTTGTCAGGGGAGGTTTTTACATCCCCCCGGACAAGGGGGGAAAGAGGGGGGTTGCGCTCCGTGCGTTTTGCCTTCGACCTTCCGCGTGACGTTTTTCTGATCTATCCGGCGCTCCACACCGGTTCCCGATGACCACCCCTGCCGAACCGGCCACCGATCATCTCACCCTCTCGGCGCTGACCGCCGAGCTGCTGCCGCTGCCGCGGGCCGAAGTGCTCGGCCTGGCGGGGAGCAGCAGTGCGTATCTGGCTGCCGGCCTGCTCGTTGCCGGCGAAGCGCGGCTGGCGGTGCTGGCACCCGACCAGGCCACGGCCCAACAGTTTTGCGAGGCACTGGCCTTCTATCATGGCCGCCCCGCTGAGGTCGCGCTCTTTCCGGGGTGGGAACTCGACCCCTATGCGCCGCTCTCCCCTCACCCCGACGTCGAGGCGCAGCGACTGGCCACTCTGGCGGCCCTGGCGGCCGGTCGGCTGCGGGCGGTGGTCACCACCGTCCGGGCCCTGCAGCAGCGCCTGATTCCCCGGACGGTGCTGGCCTCCTTGCATCTGGTTCTGCAGGCCGGCAGCGAGTATCCGCGCGACCAACTGCTGACCCGGCTGACGGCGCTCGGCTACCAGCGGGTTCCGCTGGTCGAGGAACGCGGCAGCTTTGCGGTCCGCGGCGATCTGGTCGATCTCTTCCCCCCGGCGTTTGCCTCCCCGGTCCGGCTGGTGTTCTTCGGCGACGAACTGGAGGAACTGCGCCCCTTCGAGGCTCTCACCCAGCGCACGGCTGACGAGCGCCTGCCGGCGCTGGAACTCTCGCCGGCCCGGGAAATGATCCTGGCCGGTGAGCATCTGGCCACCTACTGCGCCCGGGTGCGCGAGCGTTGCGACGAACTGGAACTGCCACGCAGCGTGCGCGAGGCCCTGCTCAGCGAAGCCCGCGAAGGGCTGCTCGCGCCGGGGCGCGAGCAACTGCTGCCGTTCAACTATCCGGCCCTCGATACCCTGTTCGATCATCTTGGCGCCGTGCGCTGGCTGGTGCTCGATCCCCCGGCGGTCGCCAACGCGGCCGATGAGCTGGCCGCCTTGGTGCGCGAGGGTGAGCTCCGCCAGCACAAGCGCAATGAGCCGTTTGCCCCGGCCGCGGCCTTCTACCTGAGTCCTGAGGAGCTGGAGGCGCGGTTGGGACACCGGCGCCTCGATCTGGCGACCCTCCAGGTCTACCGCCTGGAGGCCGGGTTCCCGGTCTTTCGGGTGCCGGTGCAGGGGAATAGCGATCTGCGCCCCGATCACCCGGCTCATGACGGAACCCTCGGCTACCTGGTCGACCGGCTGCGCGACTGGTACGACGACGGCTGGCGGGTCCTGCTGGTCTGCCACCAGGAGGGGCAGGCCGAGCGCCTGCGCGATCTGCTCGAACCGAGCGGCCTCCCCCTGCGCTGGGTTCCCGAGCTTTCTGCGGGGACGCCGCTGCCGCCGGCCCTGACCGTCACGGTTGGCGGGGTCGCCAACGGTTTCCGCCACGCCGAGGAGCGGCTCGCCGTCATCACCGACGACGAGATCTTCGGTCCGCGCACCCACCGCCGGGTCCGGCGGCGCGACCGGCGGGTGTTCGAATCGTCACTCGCCGACCTGCGCCCCGGCCACCATGTGGTCCACGCCGACTACGGCATTGCGCGCTACCATGGGTTGCTGCATCTGCAAGCCGGCGGCACGGCGGGGGACTACCTGCATCTCGAGTTCGCCGGCGACGACCGCCTCTACCTGCCGGTGGAGCGGATCGAGAAGGTGCAGAAGTACGTGGCCGACGGCGGCGAGCCGCGCCTCGACAAGATGGGGAGCGGTTCCTGGGAGAAGGCCAAACTCAAGGCCCGCGCCGCCGTCGAGGAACTGGCCCGCGATCTCCTGCATGTCCAGGCCAAACGCCAGCTGGCCGAGGGGTTCCGCTACTCCCCCCCTGATGCGCTCTACCGCGAATTCGAGGCTGCCTTCCCCTACGAAGAGACCCCGGACCAGCTCGAGGCGATCGAGGCGGTGCTGGCCGACCTGCAGTCGGGGAAGCCCGTCGACCGGCTAATCTGTGGTGACGTTGGCTACGGCAAGACCGAAGTGGCGATCCGCGCCGCTTTCAAGGTGGTGCTCGACGGCCGCCAGGTGGCGGTGTTGGTGCCGACCACCGTGCTGGCCCGCCAGCACCTGGAGACCTTCCGTCAGCGCCTGGCCGATTTCCCGGTGACCATCGAGATGCTCTCGCGCTTTCGCTCCCCGGCCGAGCAGAAGGCGATCCTGGCGCGCACCGCCGAAGGCAAGGTCGACATCCTCATCGGCACCCACCGCTTGCTCCAGCAGGATGTGCGCTTCAGGGAACTCGGCTTGGTGGTAATCGACGAGGAGCAGCGTTTCGGGGTGGCCCATAAGGAACGTCTGAAGAAGCTGCGCGCCGAGGTCGATCTGCTGACCCTGACCGCGACGCCGATTCCGCGCACCTTGCACCTGAGCCTGACCGGCATCCGCGACCTGTCGATCATCGACACCCCGCCGGTCGATCGCCAGGTGATCCGCACCTATGTGACCCGCTTCGATGACGACCTGGTGCGGGATGCGATCCTGCGGGAAATCAAGCGCGGCGGCCAGGTCTACTTCGTGCACAACCGGGTGCAGACCATCGGCGCCACGGCCGAGTTCCTGCGCACCCTGCTCCCCTCGGTGAGGATCGGTATTGGCCACGGGCAGATGGCGGAAGGTGAGCTCGAGCCGGCCATGCTCGATTTCATTGAAGGGCGCACCGACCTGCTGCTGTGCACCGCGATCATCGAGAACGGCCTCGACATCGCTCGCGCCAACACCATCATCATCGACCGCGCCGACACCTTCGGCCTTGCCCAGCTCTACCAGTTACGCGGCCGGGTTGGCCGCTCCCATGTGCGTGCCTACGCCTATCTGCTGATCCCCGGCGAGGGGTCGCTGACTCACGAGGCGCGTGAGCGGCTGAAGGTCTTGCAGGAGCAGACCGAACTCGGCGCCGGCTTCCGCATCGCCCGCCACGACCTGGAACTGCGCGGCGCCGGCGACCTGCTCGGCGCCCGGCAGGCCGGGCAGATCGCCGCGATTGGTTTCGAGCTGTACACCGAACTGCTCGAAGAAACCGTAAAGGAACTGCAGGGGCAGGTTCACGAGGCGCGCATCGATCCGGAGGTGCGGCTCGGTTTGTCGGCCTATCTGCCGGAAGGCTACGTGGCCGACCCGAACCAGCGCCTGGTCCTCTACCGGCGCATGGCGGCGGCCATCGATGAGGATGAACTCTACGCGGCCGGGGACGAGCTGCGCGACCGTTACGGCGAACTGCCGGCGCCGGCCCAGCTATTGCTGGAGGTGATGAAGCTGCGCGTGCTGATGAAACAGCTGCGCGTCGAGCAAGCCGAGTACGACGGCCACCAGCTAATCCTGGCTTTTCCGCCGACCACCCGCGTCACCCCGGAGCAGATCATGTCGCTGCTTGCGCGCCCCGACCGCTACCGCTTCTCCCCCGACTACCGGTTGGCCATCCGTCTCGGCCGTCTCGCGGCGGAAGAGGTGCTGGCCGCGGCTAAAAGGGAATTGCGCGCCCTTTGTGCGGCATGCTAGCGTGGCCGGTGCCCGATTGAACGCCGAGCGAGGAGCCGATTCTGAAAGCTTTGCTACGTAACCTGGTGTGTCTGCTGGCGGCTTTTCTGCTGGGTGGCTGCAGCTCCGAACCCGTCGCCGCATCGCGGCCCCTGCTCAAGGTCAACGACCGCCAGATCAGCAAGACCGAGTTCGCCGCCGCCTTCGCCAGGACTCTCAAGCCCGGGCAGACCCTCACCGCCGCTGAGCGTCAGGATCTCGAGCGGGCCTTTCTGACCCAGCTGATCGACCGGGAGCTGACCCTGGCCGAGGTCCGCCGGCGCGGCTTGGCCGTTGCTCCGGCAGAGCTGGCGGCGGCGCTCGACGAGCAGCGTCGCGATTACCCGGCCGGCGATTTCGATGCCATGCTCCGGGCGCGCAGCCTGACGGTTGACGAGTGGCGGGCAGAGCTGACGGAGAGCCTGCTGCTCGGCAAGCTGGCCGATCAGGTGGTCGGCGAGCGGGGCCGAGTCGGCGAGATGGAGCTCGACGCCTACTACGCGGCCCATCGCGCTGACTTCGATCGGCCGGTCCAGGTCCGAGCCCGGCAGATCGTGGTGACCGACCAGGCGACCGGAGAACGGGTCCTCGCCGAGTTGCGCAAGGGGGCCGGGTTCGCCGAAGTGGCGAAGCGGGTGTCACTCTCCCCGGAGGCCGAACGGGGAGGGGATCTCGGTTTTTTCGGCCGTGACGAAATGCCGCCTGAGTTCGCGCTGGTGTTCGATCTGCCGGTGGGGAAGCTGAGCCCCCTGGTCAAGAGCGACTACGGCTACCATCTGTTCCTAGTTGAAGCCAAGCGCCCGGCGGCGCGGCTCAGCCGCGAGGAAGCTGGCCGAGAGATCCGCCGTCTGCTTGAAGCCGAACACCGCGAAGCGGTTTATCAGGAATGGCTTCAGGAGTTGCGCGCCAAAGCTGCCGTCACGGTCGACTGGAACCAGCTTGAAACAAAACAGTAAGAATCCACCGAGGAGAAAGGTCCCGACCATGAACGTAGCACGAATTGCCCTGCTGGCCGCCATGCTCTGCCTGGCCGCCACGACTCCGGCTCCGGCCGAGACGGTCAGTCGCGTCGCCGCGGTTGTCAACGGCAACATCATCACCACCTATCAACTTGACCAGGCGCTCAACGCCCAGCTGGCCAAAAGTGCCAAACAGCCGACGCCGGCCCAGGTCGGCGCCCTGCGCAAGGAGCTGTTGTCACGCCTAATCGAGGAAGAACTGGTCCAGCAGCGCATTCACGCGCTGCGCCTGCAGGTCAGCGACGAAGAGGTTGAGAACGCGATCCTCGACGTGCAGAAGCAGAGCCAGCTGACCCGCGAGCAGCTCGAACAGGCGGTGCAGGGCCAGGGGTTGACCTTCGCCGCCTACCGCGAGAACCTGCGCAAGCAGATCTTGCGCTACAAACTGGTCGGGCAGGAGGTGCGCAGCAAGGTCGACGTCTCCGAGCGCGAGATCCGGGATTACTATCGGGCCCATCTCGAAGAATACCGGCTGGCCCCGACGGTGACGCTCAGCGCTATCACCTTCCCGGTGCCGGAGAAGGCCGGGGCCGCCGAACGCGAATCGATCCGCACCGCGGCCCGTGAGGCTTTGAGCCGCCTGGGCGAGGACGCGGCCGTCGACCAGGTGGCGGTAAGTTATAGCAACAGCTTCGGGGCGACCGGCGGTGAGCTTGGGCGCTTCAGCGAAGGAGAACTGTCGCCGGAACTGGCCACGGCCGTTGCCGGGATAGAAAAAGGCGGGCTCGGCTCCCTGGTGGAAACCGACAAGGCGATTGTCGTGCTCAAGGTCGACGATCGTTCGCCGGGAGGCTTGCGCCAGTTCGAGGCGGTGCGTCCCGAAATCACTCAGACGCTGATGGATCAGAAGACCGATGGCCGGATCAGGGAGTGGACGCAGACCCTCAAACAGAAATCATTCATCGACATTCGTCTCTGAGCACGACCTGCCCCTTAACAGGCCGAGAGCCCGCGCCGGTCAAGGCACGGGCTCTCGGCTTTTGACAGACAGACGTTGGTTAATCAGCCCTGGACCACCTTGCGCAGGGCCTCGAAATAGTGCTGGTAGGTCTGCTGGTCGGCCTGGTCGAACTCGACGAACTGGATGCCGGTTGTGCATAGGACATCATCGAGCGGTTGCGAATGGGCCACCCGACCGCTCAACTTCACCAGGGCATTTTCCAACCCCAGGGTAACGCGCAGGAGCTGCCCCGGTTCGAAGAACTGCCCGGTTTCCAGCAGCAACCCGGTGGCGCTCACGTTCAGGGTGCGAGCCAGCCCCCGGCCGATCGTCTGCCCCGCCGGGGAGACGATTTCATAGTCGAGAAAATTCATGGCATAACGCCGCTCGGCATGGCGTCGCTCAAAAGGATCGTCAAGCATGGAGCCTCCGGTCAACAATCAACAAGGTCGCCGGACATTATAGCCTTGTTCCGGCGATTTGAAAACCGTTCGGTTGAGATGGTGGCAAACGATGGGGTATACTGTTGGCGGGCGTTGCGCAAACAACTTCAGGGAGGCCATCGATGCATCGGCCGTTGATCATCACCATGGGCGACCCGACTGGGGTCGGTCCGGAGCTCATCATCAAGGCCTTGCTGGCCGGTGCCCTGGACAACCTGCCCCGGCCGCTGGTCGTTGCCGGCGATACCGGGGTTCTGCGCCGGGCGGCGCAGCTGTTCGGGGTGACCGCCTGCCTGGAAGCCCTGGTCAGCGAGGGGCCCGGCACCCACCGACTCACTCTCGGCTCTCGCCACCTCGCCGTTCAACCCCTGTCAGTGCTGGATGCCGAAGCGTTGCGCTATGGTGCCCCGCACGCTGCCTGCGGCCGGGCCATGCTCGACTACGTGACCTGGGCTTGCGACTGCTGCCTTGAGGGGTTGGCCGCCGGGATGGTGACGGCGCCGATCAGCAAGACGGCCATTCATCAGGCAGGCAGTCCCTTTCCCGGCCACACCGAACTGCTCGCCGAACGCTGCGGCGTGGAGAAGGTGGTGATGATGCTCGCCGGTGACCGTCTCAAGGTCTGTCTGGTGACGACCCACCTGGCTCTCCGCGATGTCCCCACGGCCCTCTCCCGGGATGAAATCTTCAATACCCTGTGGATCACCTCAGCCGCATTCCGCCGGTATTTCGGCATCGAACAGCCCCGCCTGGCGGTCCTCGCCCTCAATCCCCATGCGGGCGAAGAGGGGTTGTTCGGCGACGAAGAACAGCGCCTGATCGCGCCCGCCGTGGCCGAGGCACGGGCGGTCGGCATCGAGGCCAGCGGGCCGCACAGCGCCGACACCCTCTTTTACTTCGCCGCCCAGGGGCGCTACGACGCGGTGGTAGCCATGTACCACGATCAGGGCTTGGGGCCGCTCAAGCTGCTGCACTTCGAGGACGCCGTCAATGTCACCCTCGGTCTGCCGGTCGTGCGCACCAGCGTCGACCACGGCACCGCCTACGATCTGGCCGGCACCGGCACGGCCAGCGAGAAGAGCCTGGTCGCGGCCATTCGCATGGCCCTGAAGATGGCGCAAAAGCCGTAAAACGTAAAACGTAAATCGTGATACGCAAGGGCTTTTTTTAGTCAACGGTCTTATGTCTTTCACTTTGCCGATCAGCATCGATTTTCCACCGTGGCGATAGCGGGGTTCCCTCTCCCTCATCCGGCCTTCTAGATTCCCTTTTTAGCTTTCCACGACTTACGGTTTCCGGCTTTTATGACTGACAAGATCATCATCAAGGGGGCCTGCGAACACAACCTCCAGTGCCTTGACGTGGTCATCCCGCGCGAAAAGCTGGTGGTGATCACCGGTGTGTCGGGCTCGGGGAAGTCGACCCTGGCCTTCGACACCATCTATGCCGAGGGACAGCGCCGCTACGTGGAGAGCCTCTCCGCTTACGCCCGTCAATTCCTCGAACAGATGGACAAGCCGGATGTCGAGAGCATCGAGGGACTCTCCCCGGCGATCGCTATCGAGCAGAAGACCACCTCGAAGAACCCCCGCTCCACGGTCGGCACGGTCACCGAGATCTACGACTACCTGCGCCTGCTCTTCGCGCGCGCCGGCCAGGTGCACTGCCCGGAATGCGACCGGGCGATTACCACCCAGACCGTCGAGCAGATGGTCGACCGCATCCTCGCCCTGCCGGAAGGGACCCGCTTGCTGGTGCTGGCGCCACTGGTGCGCGGCCGCAAGGGGGAGTACCGCAGGGAATTGAAGCAGCTGCAGGCCGACGGCTTTGCCCGGGTGCGCATCGACGGCACCCTCTTCGAACTGGCCGAGACCCCGGAACTGGACAAACAGAAACAGCACACCATCGAGGTGGTGGTCGACCGCCTGATCCTCAAGGCCGGGATCGCCACCCGCCTGGCCGAGTCGCTGGAAACCGCCCTGCGCCTGGCGGAGGGGCTGGTGCAGGTGGAAAGGGTAGACGATGTAGGGGCAATTCATGAATTGCCCCTACCAGAACCGCTCCTGTTTTCCGCGCGTCACGCCTGCGTCGATTGCGGGGTGTCGCTGCCGGAGATTGCGCCGCGCACCTTCTCTTTCAACAACCCGCACGGGGCCTGTCCCGAGTGCACCGGACTCGGCACTCGCCGCTATTTCGACCCAGAGTTGGTGGTGCCCGACCCGACCCTCTCCCTGCGCCGGGGGGCCATCGCCCCCTGGGCCACGCGCACCGGTTTCTATTACCTGCCAATCCTCGAGGCCCTCGGCGAGCACTACGGTTTCGACCTTGACACGCCCTATGCCGCCCTCCCCGATCCGATCCACCAACTGCTGCTGCACGGTTCCGGGGAGGAACAGCTCCGCTTCCACTACGATCAGGGGGGGCAGCGCATCTACTATCGGCGTTCCTTCGAGGGGGTGCTGCCGAACCTGGAGCGGCGCCTGAAGGAAACCGAATCGGAGCAGCAGCGCGAGCGGTTCGAGGAGTTCGTCAGCGTCCGGCCCTGCCCGACCTGCCGCGGGGCGCGCCTGAAGCCGGCTGCCCTGGCGGTGCGCATCGGCGGCAGCAACATCCGCGAGGTCTGCGCCTTGAGCGTCACGGCGGCCCAGGCGTTCTTCGCCGCTCTCGAACTGCCGCCGCGCGAGGCGGAGATCGCCCGCCGGGTGCTCAAGGAGATCCGCGAGCGGCTGGCCTTCCTGGCCGGGGTCGGCCTCGACTACCTGACCCTCGACCGGACCGCCGGGACCCTCTCCGGCGGCGAGGGGCAGCGGATTCGCCTGGCCACCCAGATCGGTTCCTCCCTGGTCGGCGTACTCTATATCCTCGACGAACCGTCCATCGGCCTGCACCAGCGCGACAACCGCCGCCTGCTCGACACTCTCAAGCGTCTGCGCGACCTCGGTAACACCGTGCTGGTGGTCGAGCACGACGAGGAGACCATCCTCGAGGCCGACCACGTCATCGACATGGGTCCGGGGGCCGGCGTGCACGGCGGGCGGATCGTCGCCGAGGGGCCGCCATCCGCCATCCTCGCCGCCCCGGAGTCGTTGACCGGCGATTACTTGGCCGGGCGCCTGAGGATCCCTCTTCCAGGCAGCCGGTGCCAACCGAAAGGTTGCCTGACGCTGCGCGGCGCCGCCGCCAACAACCTGCGCGGAATCGACGTCACCATCCCTCTCGGAGTGATGACCTGCGTGACCGGCGTCTCCGGCTCCGGCAAATCGACCCTGATCATCGACACCCTCTACCGGGCCCTGGCCCAGCAGTTGCACCATGCCAAGGAGCGCCCCGGGGCGCTGACGGCCATCGATGGCCTCGACCAGCTCGACAAGGTGATCGACATCGATCAGGCGCCGATCGGCCGTACCCCGCGCTCCAATCCGGCCACCTACACCGGGGTGTTCACCGACATCCGCGATCTCTTTGCCCGGCTCCCCGAAGCCAGGGTGCGCGGTTACGGGCCGGGGCGCTTCTCGTTCAACGTCAAAGGGGGGCGCTGCGAGGCCTGCCAGGGGGACGGCATCCTGCGCATCGAGATGCACTTTCTCCCCGATGTCTATGTCCAGTGCGAAATCTGTCGGGGGGCCCGCTACAACCGCGAGACGCTGGAGGTGCGCTACAGGGGGCGCAACATCGCCGAGGTCCTGGCCATGACCGCCAGCCAGGCCCTGGAATTTCTGGCCAACATTCCGGTGATCCGCCGCAAGCTGGAGACACTGTGCGCCGTTGGCCTCGGCTACATCACTCTCGGCCAGAGCGCCACCACCCTTTCCGGCGGCGAGGCGCAGCGGGTCAAGCTGGCCAAGGAGCTGAGCAAGCGCGCCACTGGCAAGACTATCTACATTCTCGACGAGCCGACCACCGGCCTGCATTTCGACGACATCCGCAAGCTCCTTGAGGTGTTGCAGCGACTGGTCGATGCCGGCAACACCGTGCTGATCATCGAGCACAACCTTGATGTCATCAAGAGCGCCGATTACCTGATCGACCTGGGACCGGAGGGGGGAAGTAGCGGCGGACTGGTGGTGGCCTGTGGCACGCCAGAGGAGGTGGCGGCGTGTCCGGCGTCACATACGGGGCGCTATCTCAAACCGTATCTCCTTAACCAGCCTCCGCAGTAGTTTTTCACCAGCTTGTCAGCAGGGGCTGATGTCGCGGAGCTGGGCGACGTTGACCAGGTAGTGGACTTCGCCGCTGCGCAGGCGGAAGAAGCCGCTCATCGAGTTGACGAAGTCGACCAGGCGGTTGCGCCCCTCGGGCATCTCGATGACGACAGCGCCGCGCAGTTGCTCGCCGCCGACGAAGTTGACCTGCACCTCGACCGGACTGCCGAGGGGGGCGAACTCCTGTTCGGCCGAAATTTGCTCGTAGCGGATGTGGGTGATAGTGGTTTTGTTGGTGACGCAAAAGGCCCCGGCTTCGCTGCGGAACGGGAAGAAATCGCCCTTTTCACGCAGCAGGTCGGCCAGCGTCTGCTGGCCGATATGGCTGTAGGCGCAGGCACTGAGGAACACCACCCCCTTCATCACCGAACCGTCGGCCTGGAACAGCACCACCGGCTGCTCCGATTTGTCCACGCGATAGATGCTCATCAGTTCGACTCTCCAGGGTTGTGCGGGGTGATTGCTCAGTTGACATGCTAAATAAAATCGATAATATGGAAGGGATTTTACCTTTGTCAAACATTTTCAGGGAGGGAAAAATGGCGGAACTGAAGGGGAGTAAAACCGAGCGCGATCTGCTCGAAGCCTTTGCCGGGGAATCCCAGGCCAATCGCAAGTATCTGGCCTTCGCCGACAAGGCCGAGCAGGAGGGCTATCCGGCGGCGGCCAAGCTGTTCCGGGCAGCGGCCGCGGCGGAAACCGTGCATGCCCATGCCCACCTGCGCGCCCTCGGCGGGATCCGCACGACGTCGGACAACCTCCGCGAAGCGCTGGGCGGCGAGACCCACGAATTCACCACCATGTATCCGCAGATGATCGAGGCTGCCGCCGCCGAAGGGTTCGACACGGCCCAGCGCAGCTTCCGCTTCGCCAATGCCGTGGAAAAGGTCCACGCCGCTCTCTACCAGAAGGCAATCGACCATCTCGGCCAGAGCAGTGCCGTCGACTATTACGTCTGCAAGGTCTGCGGCAACACCATCGAGGGTGCTCCGCATGGACCATGTGCGGTCTGTCAGGCCCTGCCCGCTGCGTTCTTCAAGGTCGACTGACCCCCGCCCCGCCGCAACACAGCCAAAGCCGGGCCCCGGGGTCCGGCTTTTTCGTTGGTGACCGAGGTGCCATCATGGAGAAGTGTCCTGTCTGCAAGGAGATGACCAAGGGGAAGTACTGGTGCAAAGGGTGCCAGACGGTGTTCGTCTGCCCAAATCCGCGCTGCGAGGCACCCAACCACCGGCGCGATGCCAAGCTTTGCGCCCGTTGCGGCCTGCTCTTCGAGGATTATGTGGCCAGCAGCAAGATGTACCGGGAGTGCCCGAAGTGCAAACGCAAGCAGGGACTGTCCGACCCCCAGTGCAAGCATTGCCGCTACTGGTTCAACTGTCCGAGCTGCGGCCACAAGGTCCCATCGACCAGCATGTTGACCTGCCCCCGCTGTGCAATGAATCTGCGGTGATGGGGCTGCTGAAAAACGCCCATCTGCGGCGTTGCCTTCGCTCTCGTCGCTGCAGCGTACCTTTGGGTACGCCTCACTCCTCAAGCTTCAGGCGCCTTGCACCTGGGCATTTTTGATCAGCCCAGACATTTTCTACTCCTCCAACAGGAAAGCGAAGAGGAGAAGGGATCAACCCTGCTCCTCTTCGCTTTCAGATTTTTTGGCCTCCCGCCCGGGGAGGCTGCAGTTGTCGGACAGTCAGGTCTGCACGCCGAAGCGTGGGAGCACCCAGCGATTGATAACATACCAAACAGTGACAACGCCTGCCAGCAGCAACAAGGTCTCCATGATGTCTCCTTCCATATATCTTGAATTCAATATATATGAGGGCTACGAAAAAAACAAGGCCCGGTGCGTTTCGGCGCACCGGGCCCCATAAACTGCGGCGGCAACAGGTCAGCCGGCCGAGACGCTGACGAAGACCAGGCCGGTCGAACCGCTGTTATCGATACCGCGAGAGATGCCGGCGGCGGCGACCACAATGCTGCCGGCCTTGACCGGCAGGCCGGGCTGGCCATCGCTGAGGAAGAGCCCTTCCCCCTTGAGGATCACCCAGACGTGATCACCGGCATGGACGTGGGCATGGATATGCTGGCCGGGCTTGAGGCACCAACAGAGTGGTGCGGGCATGCGCGGCTTCACTGATGATGACCTTGTTGGCCTTGACGTCGCTGCAGGCGACCTGGTCGTGGTAGTTGCAGGCAGTGATCGACATGGCAACTCCTGTCAGGCCTTGACGACAGCGACCGGCACGCAATTAGCGCCGACCGGCATGATTTGCTGAATGTTCAGGGCGGCAAAGTTATCCGACGCGGTCAGGAGCCCTGCCGGAACCTTCTCCTTGATCATCACCTTGCCACTTGCCGAGCCGGCCGGACCAGTAACCTTGAGTTGGCCGCCTTCGGCAACGCCCAGCCTTGCGGCATCGGCCGGGTTGATGATAATGACCCCGGCGGGCGCCAGCTCGACGTTGGCTGCCGAATAGGTGGTCATCATCCCAAAATGGAAGGGGCACTTGCCGATCAGCAGATGCAACTCGGCGGGGGCCTGGGCGTCGAGGGCCGGGGCGGCGCCTTTCAGGCTACCGTCGGTCGGGACGAAAGGCCGCTGCTGTTCTGCCAGCTGGCTGCGCAAGGTAGCTTCGCTCGGCGCCGGTTTGCCCGAGAGCGTGGTGAACAGGGCAGCAAAGATCGTCAGGTCGGGGCGGGCCTCGCCCGGGGCATCGACGGCCTTGCGCAACAGGCTGATCCGGCCGTCAAGGGCCGTGACGCTGCCGCTCTTTTCGCTGCTGGCGGCACCGGGGAGAACCACACCGGCCATGGCGGTCAACTCGCTGGCGAGGATGTCCTGAACGACCAGCAGCTCGAGTTTGGCCAGTGCGGCCTTCCAGCGGCCATTGGCGGGAAATTCGACCAGCGGGTTGCACCCGGCCAGGTAAAGGGCTTTGATCTCCCCCTGCTCGATCCCGGCGAGGATGCTGTTGGCATCGGCGCCACCGGTGGCATGGTTCTGGAAGCCGGGGAGGAATTCGGGGCAAACCCCGGCATCCAGCAGACCGAAGGCGTTCCCCTGGTCTGCCACAGGGAAGATCCCGCCGCCGCCCTGCAGGGCGCCGCTGACCAGGGCCAGATTGGCCAGGGCGGCCACGGCATTCTCGGCATTGACGGCATTGGTGATGGCACGACCGAAGACCACGGCCACCGATTTGGCGGCGCCGAGATGGTCGGCGGCCTCCTCGAGCAGCGCCTGGTCGACGCCGCTGGCGGCGCAGGCTGCGGCCACGTCAATACCATCGAGATAAGTAAGCAGTTCGACCTGGTTGACGACGTACTGGCTGAGCCAGGCGCCGTCAGCCTGACCTTTGGTGACGATCAGCTTGGCCAAGGCGCCGGCCAGCAAGGCCTCGCTGCCGGGGCGGTACTGCAGGAAGGTCTCCGCCTGACCGGCCAGCTTGATGCGGCGCAGGTCGGCGACCACCAGCTTGGCGTCGTGCTTGCGGTGGGCCAGCTGTACCTGCCAGTCGACGGCGGGGGCCTCGGCCGTCGGGTCGCAACCGAAAACGAGAATGGCTTCGGCGTTGCCGATATTGGCAAGGCTATGGCTGGCTGCGGTCAGGCCGAGCTGGCCGTGCAGCACCTTGACGGCGCGCAGCAGGCCAAAGCGGGCCATGCTGTCAAGGTTGTTGCTTCCCAAGGCAACCCGGAACAGCTTTTGGAACAGGTAGCCCTCCTCGTTGGACAGGGACCCAGAGGCGAGCCCGGCCAGTGCCTGACCGCCGGCGGTATCCCGTAAGCGGGCCAGTCCAGCACTCACCTTGCCGAGAGCCGTCTCCCAGGTCGCCGGCTGACCATCGACCAGCGGTATGGTCAGCCGTTGGTCGCTGTTCAGGTAGCCGTGGCCGAAGAAGCCGCCGACACAGAGATTGCCGTCGTTGACCGTGACCCCATCCTCCGAGGTGACCCGCAGCACCTTCCCCTGCTTGCTCTCGTAATTGACCTGGCACTGGGCCGAGCAGAGGGTGCAGACGGAAGGCGTCTTGCGCAGCTCCCAGGGACGGGCTTTGAACTTGAACGGCTTGGAAATCATGGTGCCGGTCGGGCAGACCTGCACGCAGTTACCGCAGAACTCGCACTTGTCGAGTTCCTTGTCGATGAACGCCCGGTCGCCCTTTTCGTTGACGAACAGGGCGTTGGCCCCGATCACTTCAAAGCAGACCTTGACGCACTTCTCGCACATGACACAGCGGTTGGGAACCTGCTGGATCAGCGGCCAGTGGTCGATGGCCGGGGCGTTGACGTCCACGGCGGTGAAGGGCTGGCGGGTGACGTCCTGACTGTAGCAGACGTCCTGCAGGTCGCATTCGCCGCCGGCATCGCAAACCGGGCAGTCGAGGGGGTGGTTGACCAACAGCAGTTCCACCACCTGGCGGCGGATGGCGCTCAGCCGCTCCGACTGAGTGGTGACCGCCATGCCGTCGACCGCGCGCGTGTTGCAGGCGGTCATGGTCTTGTCAGCCCCGGCGACTTCGACCACGCAGATGCGACAGGCGCCGGTCGGCGAGACTTTCTTGAGATAACACAGCGTCGGGATCTTGATCCCCAGCTGCTCGGCGGCCTCGAGGATGGTGGCGCCGGCGGCGACCTGGACATCCTTGCCGTCAATTTTCAGGTTGATCAGCGTATGACTCTGACTCATCGAAATCTGCCCTCGGTCGGCTGCACGTAAATAAATCGTTATCCGTTGACGGCCAGCATGCCGACGCGGTAGCAGCGCAGGCAACGTTCTGCCTCGCGCACCGCCTGGCTCTCCGGCATGGCCAGTTCGATCTCTTCGTAGTTGCCGGTGCGCTCCGCACCGTGAATCTTCGGCTGGTGTTCGCGATGCAGGCCACCAGCGATGCCGACTTTCTCGTTCTTGTCGAAGGCGCCGAGGTTGTTGATGATGTCCTCCATGGCGTCCTCTTCGTTGAGGTAGACCCGTCCTTCGTTGAGGTAGCGGTGAATCGTCCGCGCCGCCCGCCGGCCGTGGCCGACCGCGACCACCACGGTCATCGCCCCGTATTCGCAGTCGCCGCCGGCGAAGACCCCCTCATTGTCGGTCATCATGGTGCCGCCATTGGTGACGATGCTGTTCCAGCGGGTCTTCTTGATGCCGTAGTCGCCCTGCTCGAGGTAGTCGAGGTCGGGATCCTGGCCGATGGCCGGGATCACCAAATCACAGGGGATCACGTATTCGCTCCCGGCAACCGGCTGCGGGCTGCGCCGTCCCGAGGCGTCGGGCTCACCAAGTTCCATCTTGAGGACCTCGACGCCGACGATCTGGTTATTCTCGGTGAGCAGCTTGGTTGGCAGGGCCAGGAACATGAACTTGACCCCTTCCTCTTCGGCATCGTCGACCTCGTAGGGCTCGGCCGGCATCTCCTTGCGGGTGCGGCGGTAGAGCAGGATCGATTCCTCGGCCCCTTCGCGCAGGGCGACGCGCACGCAGTCGATGGCGGTGTTGCCGCCGCCGACCACGATCACCCGCTTGGGGGTGACGATCGGTTCGCCGAGGGCCACCATGCGCAGGTAGTGGATGCCGCCCGTGGAGAAGCCCTCGTAACCCTGATCCTCGCCTTCGACCCCCATCGGCTTCGACTTGAAGGCGCCGGTGCCGAGGAACACCGCGTCGTACTGCTCCTTGAGTTGCGCCAGCGTCACATCGCGACCGAGCTTGACGCCGTATTCGATCTCGACCCCCAGCGCAGCAATGATGTCAGCTTCGCGCTGCAGCAGCGGCCGCGGCATGCGGTAGTCGGGGATGCCGACGGCCACCGTGCCACCCGGCTCGGCGAGCATGTCGATAATCTTGACTTGGTGCCCTTCGAGGGCCAGATAGTAGGCACAGGTCAGTCCGGCCGGACCGGCGCCCACGCAGATGATCTTCTTGCCGGTCGCGGGTTTGGGCTGCATCGGCGGCTGGTGATGGTGCAGCCACTCGTGATCGGCGGCGACCCGTTTCAGCACCATGATGCTGACCGGTTCATCGACCAGGGCCCGCCGGCACGATTTCTCGCAGGGGTGTGGGCAGACCCGGCCGCATACCGCGGGGATCGGCATGTTGCGGCGAATGGTATCGAGGGCCTCGCCGTGGCGGTAGTCCTTGATCTCCTCGACGTAGGCCGGAATGTCGATGTGCGCCGGGCAGCGGTCGGTGCAGGGGGCGGTCAGTTTGTCGTGGTAGCCCTTGGCCGTCCGGGCCTGCCGTTCGCCGCGCAGGAAGGCCAGATAGTCGTCGCGGAAGTACTTGACGCTGTCGAGCACCGGCCGGGCGGCGGTCATGCACAGGGTGCACTTGCAGTTCTCGAGCAGATCGGCCAGGCCGGCCAGGGTATCGAGATCGCCCTCCGTTCCCTGGCCGCCCACGATGCGCGCGAGAGTATCCATCATGACCCGCGTGCCGCGCTTGCCGGGGGTGCACTTGGCGCAGCAGTATTTTTCCTGCACGCGCTTCATGTACTCGGCGGCCATGGCGACCACGTCGACTTCGCGGTCGTAGAGGATGATTCCGTCCCAGCCCATGAAGGCGCCGATGCGCCCCTCGTCCAGGTAGCTCTCGGGCAGTTTGAATACGGCGGCCTGTGGCTCGCCGCCCTGGCGGTTGTCAACCAGCTTGCCGCCCCAACTGGAAAAGACCACGTCAGCCAAAATGTTCCTCCCGCTCGGGTTAAGCCACGCACGACACCGCAGCAGAAAGCGCCTGCGCGCTTATTCCGCCACGGTTCCCGCCGGCATCCGGGTTCCGGTAACTTGTATACAGTATGCAGTTTTTAGCACACTGCCAAGCGGCAATCAAGGGGGAAGTGTCCCCTTGTTCACAGCCCTGCCGCGGGACAATTCCTCGGGGAATTTCGGGAACGGGGTGGTGATCAGGAAGCCGCTGCGTTCGGCGGCGCCGGTTTCGAAGTAGATCCAGGTCTGGTTAATCCGCAGAGTCTTGAGATTCGCTGACGGTAGGAGTTGATAGTCCATTTCCAGCAGGATGTCGGTGCTGCGCCCGTTGTCTCGCGGTTGGTTGCGCTTAAGGCGGACATCTGTGATGGTCAGATCCTTGCTGAGGGCCTCGAGCTGGTCGAGGAAAGCGCGGCGGTGATCGTCGGAGGAGAAGAAGGTCGCAGCTTCCGGGTAGCGCTGCCAGCGCAGCGCATACATAAAGTCGTCGGGAGCGGAATTCTTGCCGGTCGTCGCAGGGGGACTGGGTGGGCCACAGGCAGCGACGCTCAAGGTGATGGCCAGGGCCAGCAGCAGGCGCAGATAGCGGGGAATTCGTGAATGCATGACCAAATCTCCTTGGCGAACTTGCATCTTGCCGTTACCGGGATAGAATGAGCACTTCATGGGGGGGATTCCTCGTGATGCGGGTTGCCAATATGAAGGTAGAAATCTACACCAAACCGCATTGTCCTTATTGCGAGCGGGCCAAGGAACTGCTGCAGATCAAGGGCATTGCCTTTGCCGAGTACGTGGTCAACGACGACCCGGCCGGCCAGGCCGAGATGCGCCGCCGCGGCGCTGGAGAGACCTTCCCCAGCATCTTCATCGCCGGCCGGTTGATCGGCGGCTGCCGCGAACTGTTCGAATTCGACGAAAGTGGTGCCTTGGATCGCCTGCTTAAGAGCTCACCCGAAAATATCGTCACTCGCCCCTGATCGCCGCGATCAGTTCCTCGGCCAGCTCGACCCGGCCGAAGGGAGGGATCAGGTAGTATCCTCCCGCCCCGAGTTTTTCCCCTGCTGCAATCAATTCCCGGCAGATCGCCATCCCGGTGCGCACCCCCGCAGCCCCGCCGGTGCCGCGCATCCGCTGACGCACCTCATCCGGCAGCACGATCCCCGGCACCTCGTTGTGCAGAAACTCGGCGTTACGTTCGCCGACCAGCGGCATCAGCCCGACCAGCACCGGTACGTCGAACCGTCGGGTGGCCGCCAGCAGCCGCTCCAGAACCATCGCGGTGAAGACCGGCTGAGTCTGGACGAAGCGGGCGCCGGCCGCCAGCTTTTTCTCCAGCTTGCGCAACTGGCCGTCCAGATCGGCAACATTCGGGTTGAAGGCGCAGCCGGCGAAAAAATGGGTCGTGCCGCCGAGTTCGGCACCATAAAGGTTGCGCCCTTGGTTAAGGGTGTCGAGCAGCTTGAGCAGGCCGATCGAATTGAGATCGAAGACGTTGCTGGCGCCGCCTTCGCCGCCGACGGCCACCGGATCGCCGGTCACTGCCAGGATGCTGCGGATGCCGAGCAGATGAGCTCCCATCAGGTCAGAGTGCAGGCCGAGCAGATTGCGGTCGCGGCCGGTGATGTGGACGATTACCTCCACGCCGGTCTCTGCCTGCAGGCGGCTGGCCAGGGCGATATTCCCCAGGCGGATGCGTGCCAGCGGGTTCTCGGCGAGATTGAAGGCATCGACGCCGGCTCGCGCCAGGCTGCGGGCCCGTGCGACGATAGTGGTGATCTCCGGCCCCCTGGGGACGTCGAGCTCGACGGTGATGACCGGACGGGTTCCCCAGGTCGCGAGGAAGTGCCGGTCGGCGGGGGCGATCGGTTGCAGCCGGGGCGGCGCCACGGCCGCAATCGGTGTTCGGGGGCGGGCGCCGGGCTGGCGTCCACGCAAGGCCTCGGCCAGAGCCTGCACGTGGGCCGGGCCGGTGCCGCAACAGCCCCCGACCAGGGTTGCGCCGGCCTCAGCCATATCGCGGCCCAGGGCAGCAAAATAGTCCGGGGTGGCCAGGTACAGGGTGCGACCGTCGATCCGCTGGGGGAAGCCCGAATTGGCAAAGGCCGAAAGCGGCCGGTCGGTGGCCGCTGCCAGGCGCCGCAGGACCATGAGCAGTTCGCGCGGCCCGGCGCCGCAGTTGGCGCCGATGGCTGCGGGCGCTGCGGCGGCCAGTTGCTGGGCGGCAGCCTCGACGCTCAGGCCGTCGCCGGTGAAACCGCTTTCCATGAAGGCCAACTGGGCAATGGCCGGCAGGCCGAGTTCATGGGCGACCTCGATGGCCAGTTGCAGGTCGGCCACGCCGGGGAAGGTTTCGAGCAGAAAGCAGTCGATGCCACCGTCGGCGAGGGCGGTCATCTGCTCGCGGAACAGGGCGCGCCGGGCTTCGGGATCGAGCTCCCGATCGCTGCCGCGGGGGGGAGCAGGGGGCCGACGGAGCCGGCGACGAAGCGTTCCGGGCCGGCGGCTGCCCGGGCGAGCCGGACCCCGGCCTGGTTGATCGCAGCGACCTTGTGCGCCAGGCCGTAGGTGGCCAGGCGCAGGGCATTGGCGGCAAAGGTGTTGGTCTCCAGCAGCTCGGCGCCGGCCGCTGCGTAGTCGGCATGGACCCGGCCGACCAGGGGTGCATCGATCAGGTTGAGATACTCGAACACCGCATCCGGCGGAGCGCCGTGGTGATGAAGTTGGGTGCCCATGCCGCCATCGCCGACCAGCACCGGGCCGTGCTGCAGCCGCTCAAGCAGGCGCTGGCGGCGCTCCGGGGCGGTCATGGCTGGGCCTCCCCGTCGGCGGCGCCGGTCACTTCGAGGAACTGGCGCAGAATGGCGGCGGTCAGTCCCCAGATCACCTGGTCGCCGTAGCGGTAGAAATCAACCGGGTGCACCCGCCCGCGGTGGGTCCAGTCCTCCATATGGTGCACGCCTGGGTTGCGGAAGTGGTCGAGGGGCACCTCGATCAGCGCCGCGATCTCCCGGTCATCGATCCGGTAGGAACAGGCGGGGGGCAGGGTGCCGACGAAGGGGACCACGTGGTAGCCATGGATCGACCAGAAGTCGTCGAGACGGCCGTGCAGTTCGATGGTGGCGGCGGGGATGCCAATCTCCTCCTCGGTTTCGCGCAGGGCGGTCGCGGCCAGATCAAGGTCAGCGTCGTGGCGAGCGCCGCCGGGAAAGGAGATTTCGCCGCCATGGTGGGGCAGGTGCTCGGTGCGCCGGGTGAACAGTACGCACTCCTCGCCGTTCCGGAGCAGCAGGGGGAGGAGCACGGCGGCCGGGCGCAACGCTGCTGTCGGGATGGTTCGCTGCGGGAAGCGGTGCAGACGCTGGTTCAGCCAGGTGCGGTCGAGCATCAGGCGCCGCAGCAGCCGGCGCGCCGCCGTAGTTCAGCGATGGCGGCGGCGTAATCGGTGGCGCCGAAGACCGCGCTGCCGGCGACGAAGACATTGGCTCCGGCCGCGGCGATCCGGCCGATATTGTCGGTCTTCACCCCGCCGTCGACCTCCAGTTCCACGGTCAGCCCGCGCCGGTCGATCTCTTGGCGCAGGGCGGCGATCTTGGCGAGGCCGCTGGCGATGAACCCCTGCCCGCCGAAGCCGGGATTGACGGTCATCACCAGCACCAGGTCGAGCTCGTCGAGGATCACGTCAAGCGTTGCCGCGGGGGTGGCCGGATTGATCGACACCCCGGCCTTTTTGCCAAGGTTCTTGATCAGTTGCACGGTGCGGTGCAGGTGCGGTACTGCCTCCTGGTGGACGGTGATGATATCGGCGCCGGCGTTGGCGAAGTCGGCGATGTAGCGATCCGGGTTCTCGATCATCAGGTGGACGTCAAGGGGGAGGTCGGTGACCTTGCGCACGGCCGCGACCACCAGCGGCCCGATGGTGAGGTTCGGGACGAAGTGGCCGTCCATGACATCGACATGGATGTAGTCGGCGCCGCCGCGGGCGACGGCCTGAACCTCCTCGCCCAGGCGGGCGAAGTCGGCGGAGAGGATCGAGGGGGCGATCTTGATCATGGCAGGCTCCATCTCGCGGCCACGGCCGCGGTTGTCACGCTCCCCCTTTGTAAACCCAATGCCGGTTTTTTTCAAGAAACGCGGGGAGATCGACCGGTCAGCTGCGGACCAGGCGGGCGGCGAAGAAGCCGTCGAGGCCGAAACGGTGCGGCCAGCTGCGCAGGCACCCCTGGGTGTCGAGCAGTTCCCGCCAGCTCTCCGGCACCACCTCGGCCAGCGGTTGCAGGCGGAAATCGCTGTGCCGGGCAAGGAAGGCCGCCACCTGGCCGTCGGTTTCCTCGGGGGTAACGGTGCACACCGCGTAGATCAGCCGTCCGCCGCGCTTCACCAGTGCCGCTGCCTGATGCAGGATCATCGCCTGCCGTTCGGCCAGCACGATGACATCGGCCGGTTGCAGGCGCCAGCGCGCTTCGGGATTGCGGCGCAGCACGCCGAGGCCGCTGCAGGGGGCATCGACCAGCACACCGTCAAAGCTCTCCACGGAGAGGAACGGGGGGGTGAGGGTCATGTCCCAGCAGCGCGTGGCGATGCCGGCGCAACCCAGCCGTTTTGCCCCCTGCTCGACCAGGTGCAGGCGCTGGGGGTGCAGGTCGAGGGCGGTGATGGCGGCGCGGTTGCCGGTCAGGGCGGCGAGATGGGTGGTTTTGCCACCGGGGGCGGCGCAGGCGTCAAGCAGGCGCTCGCCCGGTTGCGGGGCGAGCAGGGGCGCGACCAGCATGCTGGCCTCGTCCTGGACCTGGTAACACCCCAGGGCATCGCCGGGGAGGGGGGCGGGGGCGCGCTCGCGCACGATCACCCCTTCGGCGGCGAAGCGGGTGGGCTCGCCGCGGTGGCCGGCGGCGGCCAATTCTTCCAGATAACGTTCCCGGGAGATTTTCAGGGTATTGACCCGCAGGCAGAACGGCGCCGGCTCCAACAACACGGCGGCCAGCTGCCGGGCCGCGTCGGCCCCCAGTTCCCGGAGCCAGCGCTCGGCGAGCCACTGCGGCAGGGAGAGGGCGTGCTGCAGGTGGCCCAGCGGGTCGCGGTCGGCGTCCGGCCAGGCCAGTTGGGCCTTACCGCGGGCCAGGGAGCGCAGCACGCCGTTGACGAAGCCGGTGGCGCGCTCCAGCTTGAGTTCGCGGGTGAGTTGCACGGCGGTGTCGACCGCCGCCGAGTCCGGGACCCGGTCGAGGCAAAGCACCTGGTAGGCGCCCAGGCGCAGCAGGAGCAACACCCGGGTTTCGAGCTTGCTCAGCGGCTGCTTGCAGAAGCGGGCGAGGGCGTAATCGAGCCGCCCCTGCTGGCGCAGCACGCCGTAGACCAGCTCGGTAGCCAGGCCCCGGTCGCGCGGGTCGAGATTGGGGTGGCGCAGCAATGCGGCATCCAGGGTGCGGTCGGCGTAGCCGCCGCCCAGCACCCGCTCGAGAACGTCGAAAGCCAGGCGGCGGGGGTCGGTGGTCATCACCGGCCTCCGCAGTGCAGATGCAAAAGGCGGCCGCAGGGGCCGCCTGAATGGTTGGCAAAGGGGCTCGGCATTATGGCCGGGAGGGTCATCCCCTCCAGCCGCCGGATCCGCTCGGCCATCGGCGGGTGGGTGGAAAAAAGCGAGGCGATGCCGCCGGCGCTCAAGGGACTGACGATGAACATGTGGGCGGTGGCCTCGTTGACGCGGTGCATCGGCCGGGTCTGGTTGGCCATCTCCAGTTTGCGCAGGGCGTTGGCCAGGTAGAAGGGGTTGCCGCACAGTTTTGCGCCACCCTCGTCGGCAAGGTATTCGCGCGACCGCGAGATGGCCATCTGCACCAGCATGGCGGCCAGCGGCGCGATGATGGCCAGGGCGATCATCGCGATCGGATTGCTCCCCTCGTCGTCGTCGCGGCCGCCACCGAAGATCGCCGCCCACTGCGCCATATGGGCCAGGTAGGAGATTGCCCCGGCAATGGTCGCGGCAATCGAACCGATGAGAATGTCACGGTGCATGACGTGGCTCATCTCGTGGGCCATCACCCCGGTCAGCTCCTCACGGGAGAGGCTGTTGAGGATCCCCTTGGTGGCGGCGACCACGGCGTGTTGTGGATTGCGGCCGGTGGCGAAAGCGTTGGGGGTATCCTGCGGTAGCATGTACACGCGCGGCATCGGCAGCTGGTTGCGCTGGCAGAGCTCACTGACGACCTCGAAAAGCGGGCCGCTGGTGACCTGCTCGCCGCGATACATGGCCAGGACGATCTTGTCGGAGAACCAGTAGGAGCCGAGATTCATCACGCCGGCCAGGATCAGGGCGATCAGCATGCCGCCTTGGCCGCCGATCATGCCGCCGACGAAGACCAGGGCGAGGGTGAGCACGGTCAACAGGAAGAAAGTGCGCAGGGTGTTCATGGTAGAGCGGTCCTCAGTAGTAAAGGGCGCGCTGTGGCACGCCGGATTAAGGCCATCCTTTGGCTGCCTCCCCAATATAGGCATGAATTATCGGTAAATCAAGGGGTTCCGGCGACGACATGCTCGCGCAGCGCTGCTTCGACTTCGTCAAGAATGATCTCGGTATTGAAGCAGGGGCCGTGGGGGCGGCGGTTGAGCAAGCCGATCACCGGCAGCGGATAGGCATCGCGGATCCCGGTGGTAAGGTCGCGCTCGCAGGCAACGGCGAGGATGAAGCGCGGCCGGCGCTCGACGATGAGCTTGCGCGCCAGGGTGCCGCCGGTGGCGACTGCCATCGGGATGCCGTAGCGCTCGGCCAGCTCGGCCAGGCCGCTGATGCCGCACTGGCCGCAGCGCGCGCACTTGTTGACGTCGCCGGTGATCTTGATCTCGCAGTCGTACAGCTGGATACAGTGGGGGAGCAGGATCAGGGTCTTGTCCGCCGTTACGCGCAGGTGACGGGCGCGCACCAGCTGGTTGTTGAGAGCGATGAACGACTGCTGAAGGGTGTCGCGGTCGAGGCCGCAGCGGCGCCCCATGGCGATGATCCCGGGGAACAGGTACTTGATGACCACGCCGCGCAGGCGGTCGGAAAAGAACAGGTCGCGGCCGGTAAGTAGAGTCAGGATCAAAAGGCCCAGTCCGCTGACCAGAAGCAGGGCGGCTAGGGCGAGGAGCGTGCCGAACACGACGGGCAGAACCGGGTGGATGTTGACCAGGCCGACGGTCGGTACCCACCAGAGCAGGAAGGCCATGACCAGCACGACGGCGCAGGCGCCGCAAAGGACGCCGATAAAGAGCCGTTTGCGCGGGCGATAGAGAGTGTCGCTGGCGCTGGCCGGGGTCATGTCAGGTGGCGAGGCAGGTGCCGGCGGGGAGCGGGCAGCCGCGCAGGAAGTCGGCGGCCGGCAGGCGTCGGCGCCCGGGGAGCTGCAACTCGCCAACGCTCAGCACCCCGCTGCCGCAGGCGATGCGCACCCCGGCAGCATCGGCGCCGAGGACGGTCCCCGGGGCGGCAACGTGGGCTTCGGCGAGGGGGCGGGTGCGGGCCAGCTTGAGTGGTTCGCCAGCCAGCAGGGTATGGGCTCCCGGCCAGGGGTCGAGACCGCGCACCAGGTTGTGCAGGGCCATGGCCGGCTGGGTCCAGTCGATGCGCCCCTGCTCTTTCTTGAGCATCGGGGCGTAGCTGCTCAAGGCATCGTCCTGCGGTTCGCGGGTCAGGGTGCTGGTGCACAACCGCTCCAGCGTCTCCGCCATTGCCTCTCGGCCGAGCAGGGCCAGCCGGTCGTGCAACTCCCCGGCGCTCTCAAGGGGGCCGATCGGCGTGGTGCGCTTGACCAGCATGTCGCCAGTGTCGAGGCCGACGTCCATGTACATGGTCGTTACCCCGGTTTCGGTCGCCCCATCGATGATCGCCTGGTTGATCGGCGCCGCGCCGCGATATCTGGGAAGGAGCGAGGCGTGCACGTTAATACAGCCGTAGCGGGGGATGTCGAGCACGCTCTTGGGAAGGATTTGGCCGAAGGCGACCACCACGATCAGGTCGGGGGCGAGGGCCTGCAGTTCCACCACGACCTCGGGGAGGCGCAGCTTCAGCGGCTGGAATACCGGGATGCCGCGGGCCACGGCGTACTGCTTGACCGGCGGCGGGGTCAGTTGCTTGCCGCGGCCGCTCGGCCGGTCGGGCTGGGTATAGACGCCGATCACATTGAGCCCGGCGGTAAAGAGCCCTTCCAGGGCCGGCAGGGCGAACTCCGGGGTACCCATGAAGACGGTGCGGATGGTGGCCGGAGCGATCACAGCTGTTCCTGACGTTGTTCCTGGATCTTCTGGTACTTCCTGCGGAACAGGCTGCGTTTCAGCGGCGACAGGCGGTCGACGAAGAGCAGGCCGTCAAGGTGGTCGATCTCGTGCTGGAGGCAGACCGCCCACAGGCCGTCGGCCTCGATCTCGCGCGTCGTGCCGTCGAGATCCTGAAAGCGCACCCGGACCTGCTCCTGGCGCACCACTTTGGCGTAGTATTCGGGGACCGACAGGCATCCCTCTTCCTCGCAGCATTCTCCGTCGCCGGCAACGATCTCCGGGTTGACGGCGACCAGCGGTGACTGTGGAGCGTCCTTGGGGGAGCAGTCGAGGACGATCAGTCGCCGGCTGATCCCAACCTGCGGGGCAGCCAGGCCGACGCCGGGGGCGGCATACATGGTTTCGAGCATGTCATCGGCCAGGCGGCGCAGCTCGGCGTCAAACGCAATGACGGGTTCGGCCTTCTGCTTGAGGACCGGGTCGGGGTAGTGGTGGATGCGGAGGATGGACATTTTTTGACCCTGAAACAGACGGCCGGAAGGATCCGGCCATCGGGGTAGTGCACGTCAACTTTTTTTAGAATGATAGGGGGAGAGCGCTGGGAAAGTCAACCTTTCCCAGCCCCGATAGCGGTGCGCATCGCCTCCCCCATCCGGGTCGGGCTGTCGGCCACAATCACGCCGCAGTCGCGCAGAGTGGCGATCTTGTCGGCGGCTTTGCCCTTGCCGCCGGTGACGATCGCCCCGGCATGGCCCATGCGCCGCCCCGGCGGGGCGGTGACCCCGGCGATGAAGGCAGCCACCGGCTTCTTCATGTGGGCCCTGACCCACTCGGCCGCTTCCTCCTCAGCGCTACCGCCGATCTCGCCGATCATGAAGACCGCCTCGGTCTTCGGGTCCTCGTTGAACAATTTGAGGCAGTCGATGAAGTTCAGGCCGATGATCGGGTCGCCACCGATGCCGACGCAGGTCGACTGTCCCAGCCCGGCGTCGGTCAGCTGCTTGACTGCCTCGTAGGTGAGGGTGCCGCTGCGCGAGACCACGCCGATCTTACCCTTCTTGTGGATATAGCCGGGCATGATGCCGACCTTGCTTTCCTCGGGGGTGATCAGCCCCGGGCAGTTGGGGCCGATCAGACGCATCTTGTGGTCGGCGAGGATCCGCTTGACCGGCACCATGTCGCGCACCGGGATCCCCTCGGTGATGCACACCGCCAGCTCCAGGCCGGCGGCGGCGGCCTCGAGGATGGCGTCGGCGGCGCTTGGGGGCGGCACGAAAATCATCGATACGTTGGCTTTGGTGTAGCGCACCGCCTCCTCGACGGTATTGAACACCGGGATCCCTTCGACGTGAACCCCGCCCTTCCCCGGCGTGACCCCGGCGACGATCTGAGTGCCGTACTCGCGACACATGCGCGCGTGAAAGAGGCCGCTGCGGCCAGTGATTCCCTGGACGAGGACTTTCGAGTCTTTATTCAGCAGGATGGACATGACGACATCTCCGTCGATGAATGTTCGACTGTAGGGGCGCGATTCATGCGCCCAGGGCGGTGATCAATCCCGCCCCTACATCACCCCAGCATCTTGACAATTCGCTGCGCGCCGTCGCCAAGGTTGTCGGCGCACTGCACGTTGAGCCCCGAGGCCATCAGCAGCTTCTTCCCCTCATCGACCTGGCTGCCGTCCATGCGCACCACGATCGGCAGCGGGCAATGCACCTCGTTGGCGGCCTCGATGACCCCCTGGGCGATGACGTCGCAGCGCATGATGCCGCCGAAGATGTTGACGAAGATCCCCTTCACGTCGGGGTCCTGGAGGATGATCTTGAAGGCCTCGGCGACCTTCTCGCGGTTGGCACCGCCGCCGACATCGAGGAAGTTGGCCGGCTTGCCGCCGTACTCGTTGAGGACGTCGAGGGTGGCCATCGCCAGGCCGGCGCCGTTGACCAGGCAGCCGATGGTGCCGTCGAGCTTGATGTAGGCCAGGTCGTACTTGCCGGCGGTGATCTCCAGGGTGTCGAGCTGCGAGTAGTCGACCATGTCCGGATACTCGCGGTGCCGGTAGATGGCGTTTTCGTCGAAGGACATCTTGGCATCCATGGCCATCAGCCAGCCGGCCTTGGTGACCACCAGCGGATTGACCTCGACCAGCGAGCAGTCCTTCTCCAGACAGGCGCGGTAGAGGTTGAGAATCAACTGGACGCAATCTTCGCAGAGGGTGCCGGTCAATCCCAGAGCCAGGGCGATCTTGCGGGCCTGGTAGGAGCGCAGGCCGATCAGCGGGTCGATGGTCAGTTTATGGATCTTCTCGGGGGTCTTGGCCGCGACCTCCTCGATCTCTACCCCCCCTTCCGCCGAGGCGATGAGGATGTAGCGCGAGGAGCCGCGGTCGAGGGTGATGGAGAGGTAGAACTCGCGGGCGATATCCACCGCCTCCTCGACCAGAATACGCCGCACCCTGAGTCCCTCGGGGCCGGTCTGCGGGGTCACCAGCTTGCGGGCGAACAGCTCCTTGGCCAGGTCCTGGGCCTGTTCCGGGTGGTGGACCACCTTGACGCCGCCGGCCTTGCCGCGCCCGCCGGCGTAGATCTGCGCCTTGACCACGCAGTGGCCGCCCATCATCTTGGCGGCGCGCTCCACCTGGTCGGCGGTCAGGCAGACCCGGCCGCGCGGCACCGGGATGTCGAAGGTGCCGAGGATTTCTTTGGCCTGGTACTCGTGGATGTTCATGGGGATCGTCCTCCCTGCCGGTCGCCGCACCGCTGCGGCAGATAAAACCTTGCGCGCAAATGCCGGGATGTCAACCCGCCCGGCGCTTTTTCTGCGACGAGCAGGTTAACCAATGTAAAAAGTTTTGTCTAAATAAAAATTTTTACTGAGAATAAAATATGGAGAAGTTTAGGGCGGCGATAACTCTTCAGCCCAAATAATATGGATTGCACCGTGAACAGCGGTAGTGCGGGTCGTCGAAGGCTGCGGCGCCTACATAGGAGCAGTTAGCTCAATTCTTACCGCACGCTCCGCCCCTGACCAGACTCGCCCCGCTAATCGCTTCATATTTTGAGGCGATTAGCGGGGCTTATCACATCAATGGCATATACCACAACCGCCTTGTTGGTCACACGGAGGGTTTGTCATTCCTGGCTGCGGCAGGAAGCGCATCAGTGTTCGTGCGGATGGCCGTGATCGTGGTGATGATGATCATGCTCGTGATCGCCGTGGGGCCGGACGAGGGGGCGCGGGGTCGGCAGCGGGCGTCGCCCGGCATCCGGCGAGCAGACCGGGCACCCCTGCATGGCGAAGGGTTTTTCCAGGTGGCAGGCGGCGAGCAGCGCCGCGTCACGGAAGATCTCCAGGGTCGGGCCGTCGGCCATGACCGTGCCGTTGTGCAGGACGATGGTGCGCTCGCACAACTCAAGGACCATGTCCAGGTCATGGCTGGTGACGATGCGGGTGTGGTGGAAGTCGCGCAGCAGGGCGATCAGCTGGCGGCGGGCGCGCGGGTCGAGACCGCTGGTCGGCTCATCGAGAACCAGGATTTCGGGGAGCATGGAGAGAACCGTGGCGATGGCCACGCGCTTCTTTTCCCCGCCGGAAAGATGATAGGGCGGCCTTTCGCGCAGTTCCAGGGCGCCGACCCGCTCCAGGGCGTCGCTGACCCGCTGCTCGACCAGCTCCGTCGCCAGCCCTTGGTTGAGAGGGCCGAAGGCGACGTCATCGTAGACCGTCGGCATGAACAGCTGGTCGTCGGGGTCCTGGAAGACCATCCCCACGGTGCGGCGGATCTCCGCCAGCGTCTCCTTGCCCAGCTGCTGATCGCCGATGCGGATGGTGCCGGCGGTGGCGTTCAGGTAGCCGATCAGATGCAGCAGCAGCGTCGATTTGCCCGCACCGTTGGCGCCGATGATCGCCACCGACTCGCCGTGGTGGATGCGGAACGACATGTCGCGCAGCGCCTCGGTGCCATCCGGATAGACGTGGCGCAGCTGCTTGACCTCAACGATGTGGTGGCTCATAAGGAGAATCCTGTACGGTCAGTTCCCGGTGAGTAGCCGCCCCAGCAGCTGGGGGAGGTTATAGAGGCGCAGGACGACGAAGAGGGCGCGACCAGCCGATCAAAAAGCGCAGCTCGCGGCAGCCGAAATGCCCCTGGCTGCGGGTATGGATCTGGCCGCTGAAGCCGCGGGCGAGCATCGCCAGATGGACCCGCTCGGCGCGTTCCCAGGTGCGCAGCAGCAAATGGCCGACCAGCGAGCCGAAGTGGCGCATCCCCAAGCCCTTTCTGCCGCAGGAGCGCAACTGGTGGGCGCGGGCCACCCGTCCCCCCTCGTCGGTGAGGACGAAGATGTAGCGGTAGAGAAGGGTCAGCTGCACGGCGAACACGCGCGGCATCCCCAGCCGCTCCAGGGCCGCGCACAGCGCCGGGAAGCCGGTGACCGCAACCAGGACGACGGCGGCGCCGACGGTCAGCAGCGCGCGCACCACGATCGAGGCGCAGGAGACCCAGCCGCCCCAGACATCGAGACTGCCGAGCTGCATCACCACCTGGCGGTCGAAGAGGGGGTTGAACAGGCCGACCATCACCGCAAAGGGGAGGACCACCGCGGTCTTGCGGGCGATGTAGCCGGCCGGCAGATCGGCCATGGACAAAAGCGCCACCGGGTAGATCAAAAACGGCAGCATGGCCGCCAGCTCGTAGCGGCCGAAGGAGACCACGCAGAGGATGTAGACCAGCGTGGTCAGCACCTTGGCGCGCGGGTCGAGGCGGTGAATGGCGCTCTCCTGCCGGGCCAACAGGTCGAGGCGCTTGAAGTCGAGGAGGTTGCCGTCGATGGCCAGCATAGGCTTTGCCGGTCAGGGCCGTGGCCGCCGCTTGCGCAGGAGCAGACCGGCCAGCAGGCAGAGGCACAGGGTGACCGCGCCGCCGACCAGGCCGACCGCCCCGGCCGCCGGAGCGACCGGCCCCGCGGCCGGCGAGTCATCGGTCTGGGCGGCGGAGAGGAGGGCATCGGCCATGTGCATGGCGGCAGGGTCTTAACGTCCTTGTGTCACAACAATTATTTTCGTGTTACTATGGCGGCTGCCAGTGAATGTGTCAAGAGGGTATCTTACGAAATTCAAAAACGTGTTACTCAACAAGGGAAGGAGTCAGCAATGCCTTATGTCAACATCAAGATCACCCGGGAGGGGGCGACGGCGGAACAGAAGGCGCAACTGATCGCCGGTGTGACGCAGATGCTCAAGGAGGTGCTGGGGAAGAACCCGGCGACCACGGTGGTGGTGATCGATGAGGTCGAGACCGACAACTGGGGGATCGGCGGGGAGAGCATCACCGTCCGCCGCCAGCAGGGACGCTAGCCGATCCTTTCGAAGATCCCTGCCGCCCCCATGCCGCCGCCGACGCACATGGTGACCATGCCGTAGCGCTCGTTGCGCCGCTGCATCTCGTGCACCAGGGTGGCGGTGAGCTTGGCGCCGGTGGCGCCCAGCGGGTGCCCCAGGGCGATCGCCCCGCCGTTGACGTTGACCCGGGCCGGGTCGAGGCCGAGCTCCCCGATCACCGCCAGCGCCTGGCCGGCAAAGGCCTCGTTGAGTTCGATCAAACCAATATCGGCGAGAGTCAGTCCGACCATGCCCAGAGCCTTGGGCACCGCGGTCACCGGGCCGATCCCCATAATCTCTGGTGCCACCCCTGCGGCCGCGTAGGCGACGAAGCGCGCCAGCGGCATGCGTCCGCACCTCTGCAGGAAACCCTCGGACACCACCAGCGCGGCGGCGGCGCCGTCGGTCAGTTGCGAACTGTTACCGGCGGTCACCGTGCCGTCGACCTTGAAGGCCGGTTTGAGTTTGGCCAACGTCTCGACGGTTGTTTCCGGGCGGATCCCCTCATCGCGGTCGATCGTCACCAAGCGTGAAGCCGGTCGGCCGTCCACGATCGTCATCTGCTCGGCTTCGACCGGGATGAGTTCGGCGGCGAAGCGCCCCGCTTCCTGGGCCGTCAAGGCCTTGCGGTGACTCTCCGCGGCGAAGCTGTCCTGGGCCGCGCGGCCGATACCGAACTTGGTGGCGAGAATCTCGGCGGTGATCCCCATCCCGGCATAAACCTCCGGCCAGTTACCGACCAACTCCGGGTTAGCGCGAAAAGTGTGGCCGGCCATCGGCACCAGGGTCATTGACTCGGTGCCGCCGGCGACGATGCAGTCGGCCCCGCCGGCGATGATCCGCTCGGCGGCGCTGGCGATGGCCTGCAGTCCGGAGGCGCAGAAGCGGTTGACGGTCTGGGCCGGGACACTGACCGGTAGCCCGGCCCTGAGGGCGGCGATGCGCGCCACGTTCATCCCCTGTTCGGCTTCAGGGAAGGCGCAGCCGAGAATGACGTCGTCGATCAGCAAAGGGTCGGTGGCGGTGCGCTCGAGCAGGGCGCGAATCACCGCTGCAGCCAGGTCGTCGGGACGCGTGTGGCGAAACCCCCCGCGGAGGGATTTGCCCCCAGCGGTACGGCAGGCGTCGAGGATATAGGCGGTTGGCATGGTTGGCTCCTAGTTTCTCAGCGGCTTCCCGGTTTTCAGCAAATGGCCGATGCGTTCCAGGGTCTTGGTCTCGCCGCACAGGGCGAGGAACCCCTCGCGCTCAAGATCGAGCAGGTACTGCTCGGAGACCGGCGTGCCGGCGGGGACGTCGCCGCCGCAGAGGATGTCGGCGACCCTGCCGGCGATCAACCGCTCGAAGGGAGTGACCTGCCCCCCCTGTTCGAGGTTCCACAGCTGGCTCTTCAGGCTGGCGGCAAGGCAGCGGCCCGGCGCGGGAATCACCGCCGGCCGGTCCGGCCGGTAAGTGGGTACCAGCGCCAGGGCGTAAGCCTTGGCGGCGCCGAGCTGGCCGTCGAGATCGAGGGTAACCCGATCGCCGTCGCGCAACAGCCCCATGTCGAACAGCTCGTCGGCACAGGTCGAGACCTGTGCCAGGCCGATGGTACGGAAAGCGCGCAGGATAAAGGGGCCGACGTCGGCCCTGGCAGCGGCCGCCGCCTGCACGGCGCGCAGGGCCAGCTCCTTGGTGCCGCCGCCGGCGGGGAGCAAACCGGCGCCGATCTCCACCAGCCCCATGTAGGTCTCGGCGTGGGCCATGACCGCGCTGGCGTGCATGGTGAACTCGCAGCCGCCGCCGAGAGTCAAGCCGTAGGGGGCGGCGACCACCGGTATCTGGGCGTACTTCAGGGCCAGATTGGCGTTCTGGAAGGCGCGCACCATCTTGTCGATCTCGGCGAACTGTTTCATCTGCATGGCGAAAGCCAGCATCATCAGGTCGGCGCCGGCCGAGAACTGCGCCCCCTGGCTGCCGACCACCAGCGCCGTCCCTTCATGCTCGGCGCGGGCCAGCGCCACGAGAAGCATCTGCAGCACGTCGGCGCCGATAGTGTTCATCTTGCCGTGGAATTCAAGGCAAAAAACGCCGTCACCGAGGTCGAGCAGCGAGCAAGCCGGTTTGCTCGCCACCACCCCACCGCTCTTGCGGATGACCTCGAGATGGACTTCGCCCGGGGCTTCCGGGGTCGGTACGAAGCTGCGTGCCGTCAGGTCGAGCTGTTCCTGGCGGCCGGCGTTCACCCGGTAGCAGGTGGCAATTTCGCGAAGTTGGGCCGGCACGGAGACCCCGTCGCCCTCCGCTCGGGCGATAAAGCTCTCGACCCCGATGACGTCGAGCATTTCGAAAGGCCCCAACTCCCAACCGAACCCCCAGCGCATGGCACGATCAATGCTGACGATATCGTCGCTGATCTCGGGAACGCGGTTGACCGCGTAGAGCAGGGTGTCGCGCAGCGTCAGCCAGGCGAAGCGGGCGCCGGGATCGTCGCCGGCGAGCACCACGCGCAGGCGCGCCGCCGCGTCGGAGGCCTGCCGGGCCTCGGCCAGGCAGGGGAAAGCCGGTTTGGGTGGCAGCTGATACTCTCCCTCTCGCCAGTTCCAGGCGAGGATCTGCTTGTGGTCGGCGCCCTTCTCCTTGCGGTAGAAGCCGGCGCCGCTCTTATCGCCGAAGCGTCCGGCATCGAGCAGCGTCTGCAGGAACGGCGGCACCCGGTACAGTTCGCGGGCCTCATCGTGCGCCAGCAGTTCGAAAGAGTGTCTGGCGACGAAGGCCAGGGTGTCGAGGCCGACCAGGTCGGCGGTGCGAAACACCGCACTCTTGGGGCGGGCCGTGGCTGGGCCGCAGACGGCATCGACCTCGGTGACGCTCAAACCGAGAGCCTGCATGTGGTGCATGGCATTGAGCAGGCTGAACAGGCCGATGCGGTTGCCGATGAAGTTCGGGGTGTCCTTGCAGGTCACCACCCCTTTGCCGAGGCGGCG
Organism: uncultured delta proteobacterium; assembly: GCA_963751525.1. Lineage (GTDB taxonomy): Bacteria > Desulfobacterota > Desulfuromonadia > Desulfuromonadales > BM103 > VAUL01. The sequence continues at coordinate 273,335 of CAVVUQ010000002.1, forward strand.
GCGCAAAAAGTTGCCCATGGCCGCGAGCCGGGCCAGGTCGCTCCCCGGATGTGGCACCAGTTCGACCAGGCGCAGGTAGCGCGGCGGATTGAAGAAGTGGGTGGCGAAGAAGCGCGGGTGGAGTTCTGCCGGCAGAGCCTCGGCCAGGCGGGTGACCGACAAACCGCTGGTGTTGGTGGTCAGCAGGGCGTGCGCCGCCAGGTGAGGCGCCACGCTTTGCAGCACCGCGGCCTTGATCCCGGGATGTTCGGTTACGGCTTCGATGACCCAGTCGCAGATGCCGAGCTGGCCGAGGTCATCCTCGAAGTTGCCGGGGGCGATCCGGCCAGCGTAGGCCGGGAGGAAGAAGGGCGCCGGCCGGGCCGTGAGGGCCCGCGCGATGCCAAGGCCGGCAAAGCGGTTGCGCACTTCCACATCGGTTAGGCTCAGCCCTCGGGAGGTCTCCTCGTCGGTGAGGGTGTCGGGAACGCGGTCAAGGAGCAGGACGCTGAGGCCGGCATTGGCCAGGTGCGCAGCGATTGCCGCCCCCATGACCCCGGCGCCCAGCACGCCTACGCGGCGGATGGTTGACATAATGACCTCCTTGCGGCGGTGGATGCGAAAGACTGTGCACTCACGAGCATTGTAGCCTAGAAGTGGGACCCCTTGGAATCGAACCTCCCTGTGGAGAAGCGTTGGCGCCCCGGGGAGGAGTCCGTTAAGGGGTCTTTCGTCCCAGTCGTAGCAACCAGCTGGCCAGAGCAGGCAAGAGCAGCAGGGCGCCGAGCATGTTGAGCAGGAAGAGGAAGGTCAGCAGCATCCCCATGTCGGCCTGGAACTGCAGGGGCGAGAAAATCCAGGTGGCGGTGCCGAAGGCCAGGGTGATGCCGGTGAAGAGCACGCCGCTGCCGGTGATCTTGAGCGTCTCGTGGTAGGCGTGGTAGATGGTCAGCCCCTCGTCGAGAAAGGCCTGGAAGCGGCTGTAGATGTAGATTCCGTAATCGACGCCGAGGCCGACGCCGAAGGCCACCACCGGCAGGGTCGAGACCTTCAGGCCGATCTTCATCTCGGCCATCAGGGCGTAGCCGAGCAGGGAGACCAGCCCGAGCGGCAGGACGATGCTCAACGTGGCGCGCAGGGAGCGGAAAGTCAGCAGACACAGAAGGATGATTGCGCCGAACACGTAGATCAGGATCGGGAACTGGGCGGCGTCGACCACCCGGTTGGTGGCGGCCATGACGCCGACATTGCCGGAGGCGAGGCGGAAGCGCACCGGTCCCTTGGCCTCTTCGGCCTCAAATTTTTCGGTGGCGGCGACGACCCGGTCGATGGTCGCGGCCTTGTGGTCGGTGGTGAAGATCATCACCGGCATGACGCTGCAGTTGTCGTTGAGCAGGCCGCTGCTGGTCGGGATGTACTGGACCGCCTCGACCAGCGTCTGGCGGTCGCGCGGCAGCACCTGCCACTTGAGGTTCCCCTCGTTCCAGCCAGCGTTGAGCTGTTTGGCTATCTGCGGCAGGGCGATGACCGACTGCACTCCCGGCGTGTTCTGCAACCGCCAGGCAAAACGGTCGATGGTCTCCATGGCGGCATGGTCGGTACAGCCGTCCGGGGCGGTTTCGGCGATGACCGTGAGCAGGTCGACGCCGATGGAGAAGTGCCGGGTCACGGTCTCGATATCCTGGTTATAGCGCGAATCAGGGCGCAACTCCGGTACCCCCTGGCGCAAATCGCCGATGCGCACCTCGTTCCCCCGCCACCAGCCGTAGCCAGCCAGGACGCCGGCGATCAGCAGCACCGCCAAGGCCGGCTTGGGGCGGGCCAGCAGGGCGACCCGCAGCCAGACCCGGTCCATTGCCTCAATGCGCCGCTCCAGCCGCTCACGGTAATCGGCCGGGAAAGGGACAAAGGAGAGAAGGATCGGCAGCAGCAGCAAATTGGTGAGGATGATCGCCGCCACGCCCAGGCTGGCGGCGACGGCCAACTCCTGGATGACGCGCACCTTGATCAGCAATATGGTGACAAAGCCGGCCAGATCGGTGAGCAGGGCGGTGCCGCCGGGGACCAGCAGCCGGCTGAGACTGTTGCGCGCCGCCTCGATGCTGGTGGTGCCGGCGAAGATCTCGGCGCGCACGGCGGTGATCATCTGCACGCCGTGGCTGACGGAGATGGCGAAGATCAGGAACGGTACCAGGATTCCCAGCGGGTCGATGCCGTAGCCGAGCAGAGTCAGGGCGCCGAGCTGCCAGACTACGGCGACCAGCGAGCAGAGAAGGAGCAGAGCACTGACCCGGTGGGCGCGCATGAACAGGTAGACCAGGGCGCCGGTGACCAGGAAGGCGAACGCGAAGAAGAAGACCACGCGCTTGGCGCCGGCGGCGATGTCGCCGACCATCTGGGCAAAGCCGATGATATGCACGCTGGTATGCTGGTTGGTGAACGGCTGGCGAATGGTTTCGTCGAGCAGCCGGGCGACTTCAAGGTAATCGAGCTTCTTGCCGGTGGCCGGATCGGCCTCGAGGAGCTCGGCGCTGATCAGGGCGCCGCGGAAGTCGTTGGCCACCAGTCGGCCGACGATGCCGGCCTTGAGGATGTTCTGCCGGACCCGCGCCAGCCCTTCCGGGGTCGGCCGGAAGTCGGCCGGCACCACGTTGTCGCCGGCGATCCCTTCCTCGACTACCTCGGTGTAGCGCACGTTGGGGGTGAAGAGCGAGCGCACCCGACTGCGGTCGACGCCGGGGAGGAAGAACACCGCATCGGTGGTCTTGCGCAGGGTATCGAAGTACTCCGGGGTGAAGATGTCGCCGTCCTTGGCCATCACCACCACCAGCACCCGGTTGGCACCGCCGAAGGCCTCGCGATACTTGGCGAAGGTCTGCATGTAGGGATGCTGCAGCGGCAGCATCTTGTCGAAGCCGGCATCGATGCGCAGACGCGTGGCGGCGGTGGCCAGGCCGAGGGTGACCAGCAGGAAGAGCACGAGGATCGGGGCGCGGTGGCGGAACAGCGCCGCCGCCAGCCGATCGCGCCAGCAGCTGCCGGTCATGGCCGGCCTCCGGCGGGAAGGTCGAGGCGGCGCGCGCCGTGAGTGCCGAGCAGCACCAGGACTCCGTCGGCGGTCTCGATCACCCGCGTCAGACCAGAGCGGTCGGGCTGGGAACTGGCGGTGAAGTGCGCGCCCTCATCAAGGCTGACCAGCACGGTTCCCGCCAGGCCGACGACGACGACCCTCCCGTCGCGCAGCACAATGGCATCGTTGAGGATCGCCTCGGTGCCGGTCACTGCCGGCTGCCAGCTGCGCCCAGCGTCGGCGGAGCGGAACAGGTGGCCGCGCAGGCCGTAGGCCAGCAGGCGATCCCCGGCCAGGGGCAGGACCCCGAACATCGATCCTTCGTAGGGTAGCGGCAGCGGCAGCCACTTGCGGCTGTCGGCGGAGGCGAACAGCTGGCCGGCCTCGGCGGCGACCACCAGGCGGCCGTCGGTCAGGGGGCGCAGCTGGTTGAGGTGCAGATCGACCACCATGCCGGTGTCGTCGGTGATCTCCCGGGGTTCCCAGGTGGTCCCGCCGTCGGCGGTAGCAAGGCAGAGCCCGTAGGCGCCGATCGCATAGCCGGTTCTGGCATCGCGGAACCACAGGTCGAGAATCGGGCCACTTTCCAGGTCCTCGTGAACCTTCTGCCAGGTGGCGCCGCTGTCGCTGGTGCGCAGGATCACCGCGTCGTGTCCGGCGGCCCAGCCGTGCTGCGCATCGGCAAAGAAGACGCTGGTCAGGGTGGCGCGGGTCGGCGTCGGGCTTTGCTGCCAGGAGCGCCCGGCATCGGTGGAGACGAGGATGTGGCCGCGCTCGCCGACCGCGATGAGTTGCGAGCCTGCCGCCAGGCCGTCGAGGAGCAGGGACTGGGCAGCCAGCGGTGCCAACTCGGCATCAGCCGCCAGCAGGGGGCCGGCACCGGCCAGCAGGGCGGCGGCCACAAGGACAAGCAGGTACTGACGAATGAAACAGAGCATCGTTAATGGCATCGTTTGAAGATAATTTGTCATTTCGAGCGAAGCGAGAAATCCTGTCAAGGAAGCACGGAACCCCCCGGATTTCTCCCGTTGGTCGAAATTACAGTAGTAGTATTCTAAACGTTTTACATGAAAAAGGCGGCCGGGTAAACCGGCCGCCTTTTTCATCAGAGCAGCGTTCCTGTAATCAGCGTTTCCCCTCGCGGCGCAGGGCGTCCGGGGTGAACTCGGTCGCTTCGAACTTGACGTCGAAGTTGTAGGGGGCGTTCTCGTTGGTCAGGTTGATGGCGATGTAGCGCCCGGACTGAAGGTCGTAGTGCACCTCGGCCGTGCTCCAGAAGGTCGGCACCTCGTAATAGTTGATGCAGTGCGCCTCGGAGACGCGCCAAAGCTGGTCGCGGCTGTCGTACTGGTCCATGGCCAGGATCTGCCAGGAGTCCTCGTCGATATAGAAGACCCGGCGCTGGTAGATGTGGCGCATGTCCGGCTTGAGCTTGGCCTCGACCACCCAGACCCGGTGCAGTTCATAGCGCAGGTGCTCGGGATTGAGGTGCAAGGGTGTGAGAAGGTCCTTGTACTTGAGCTTGTCGCTGTGCAGCGCATAGCTGTTGTAGGGGACGTAGAGTTCCTTCTTGCCGACCAGGGTCCAATCGTAGCGCTCGGGGCTGCCGTTGTACATGTCGACCGTGTCGCTGGTGGTCAGGCCGTCGCCCCCTTCCTTGGGGTTGTCGAAGGCGACGTTGGGAGCGCGCCGCACCCGGCGCTGGCCGGGGTTGTACAGCCAGGCGCTGCGATTCTCCTTGTTCTGGTCAAGGGTCTCGTGCACCAGCAGGATGCGGCCGGCCAGGCGCGCCGGGGCGAAGATCTCCTGCTTGAACATGGCGATGATGTTGTCGAGCTTCTCCTCGGTCATCCCTTCCTTGTTGTAGCGGAAATCGCCGATTTCCTTGAACTGAACCGGTGTGTAATCGCCGCCGCGGGTCAGCGGGGCGAGGACGAAGTTGCGCTCGAAGAAGTTGCCGCGCCAGCGCAGCAGGTGGTTCCAGATGACTTCGGTGCCGCTCTTCGGGATCGGGAAAGGGGTCCCCGCGGTGACGCCGGTGACGCCGTTGCCGCCCGTGGTCAATTGTGCCTTCACTGCCGCGTTTTTGGTGGCGTCGTAGAAGCGCTGGGGGGCCGCGGCGCTGCGGTGGGTCGGATAGACCTTCATCTTGTAGCTTGGGTAGAGCTTGAGCAGCGCCTTGTGGCCGGCGGTCAGCTTGTCGGCATACTGGTCAGCATCAGTGGCGCTGATGGTCAGGAGCGGCTTGTCGGCGGCGTAGGGGTCGGGGTGGTGCAGCCCCTTCTTATAGCCGGCCGGCGGCGCGGTGATCCCGCCGTCCCAAGCGGGGATGGAGCCGTCCTTGTTGCCGGCCTTCTCGGCGCCGAGAGGGGTGAGCTCCTTGCCGAGCCGGGCCGCCTCGTCGGCGGAGACGGCGGCCAGGGCGGGTGCGGCCAGCAGGCTGGCCAGGGCGATGGTCAGGGCGGTGTAGCGAAGGATCTTGGTCATGATATGGGCTCCCGGTGGCTCAGAAGGAGTACTTCACGTTGAAGGAGACGAAGTCGCGGTCATTGATCAGGTTGTAGCGACCGGCGCCGAAGAAGTCGGTGTAACTCAGATCCGCCGACCAGCTGTTCTGGTAGTCGGCGCCGATCCCGTAGGTGATCGCCTTGCGGTCCTCGAGGAAGTTGCCGCCGGGGCTCGGCGAGTTGCCGTCGACGTCGTGGGCCCAGGCGATGCGCGGCGACAGGGTGACGGCGCCGATGGCGTTGTTGAAGTCGAGCTTGGCCGACGGCGCGGTAACCCCAGGAATTGGCGTCGGCGAAGGCGTGGCCGGTTCGGCGTGTTGGCCGGCGGCCGTCGGGCCGCCTGGGCGCCGGCACAGCTGCTTGGGGTTGCCGCTGACGTAGGTGCCCGGGGATTCGAAGCGCAGCTTGCTCTTGCTCGGCATGTCGTGCACGTGGGTCAGGCCGACCTCGCCGACCAGGGTGAACTGGTCGGCCCACAAGGTCGGGCCGAAGGTCTTGGTAGCGGTGACCTGCACCTGGGTGATGTCCTGTTCGAGTAGCCGTGGGATGTAGGTCGGAGAGGCCGGAGGCGCCGATCTGGTTGTCGCAGGTAGGCGGGTATTGAGCGCGCGCCGGACGGAGGCTGAGCGCAGCGAACAGAAGCTCGACGTCATCAACCTGCAGGGCGACATCCTTGCGGTAGGAGTATTCCCCCTGCAGGGCAACACCGGTGCTGTCGAGCTGGGTGTTGAAGCTCACGCCGAGCAGCTGGATGTCTTCCGGGTACTCGATGAAGTAGCGGGCGGTCTTGGCATAGGTGTCGAGCTGGCATAGGCCGCCGTTGTGGCCGCAGGACATTCCCACCGGTCGCGGCAGTTGCGGCAATCGCTGATGCTGCCGATGTGGCGGGTGCCCGGCCAGTGCGGCGGCGACTCCGGCACCAATCGCTCCGGCCAGCGTATTGTGATGCCGGCGGCGGTCGGGTTGGCGTAGTAAGCTGCCAACCGCTGTGGCAAACGGTACCGCCGCAGCCGCCGACTCGCGTGGCGGCAAACGCGCCTGCCGGTGTCCCGGTCTTGGCGCTGATGACCGGCAGGCGGCTGTGGTAGTTCATGTAGAAGAGGCCGAACTCGGTGTTGTTGAGCCTGGCGCCATCACGTGCAGGGCGACGCCGAACTGGCCGCTGTCGTCGGGATAGACGATCCTGGCCGCGCGGCACTGTTGAGCGGGTGTCAGCTCCGAGGGCGGGCATGGGTGCCCCTGTCGGTGAAGAGCGAGGTGACCCCCCCAGCCGAGCAGAACCTTCTCCCCCCGTCGCCGGCGAAGTCGTTGGTGCTCCAGTAGGAGCCGGTCGGGTCGATCTGGGTCTTTTCCCAGTCGTACTGGTAGAAGCCCTCGAAGCTCACCTGTTCGTTGAGCGCCAGCGAGGCGGAGACCATGCCGACCGGGATCAGCGCTTCCTTCAGTTCCGAGCCGGGGACGCGCAGCATGCTGACGTCGACCGGGTTGATGGTGTTGATGCCGTTCTGGATGAAGGTGCTCTCCCCCCAGCTCAGCACCTGGTCGCCGACCTGCAGGGTGCCGGGCATGCCGGCCAGGTCGAAGTTCCACCAGACGTAGGCGTCGAGCAGCTTGGCGTCCTCGCCGACCAGGTCGAGGGCGTCGTTGTCGGTGATCTCGGTGCGCTCGCCACTGCCGCTGGCGTTCTGGAAGTCGTAGAAGGCACTGCCGCGCAGGAAGAGACCGAAGTTCTGGTACTTCAGCTCCAGGTCGCTGGTGATCTTGAAGACCTTGCTGAAATACTCGTCGTCATCGTAGTTGAGGTTGCCGTCGTCACCGTTGACCGAGTAGGCCCGGCCACCATTGGCGATGCCGATGATATCCTGGTCGCGGTCGGCGGTGCGGTAGTTCAGGCCGTAGGAGACGGTGGTGTCGAGGCTTGCCTCCACCTCCCCCAAGGTGAACTGGAAGGCTGCAGCGGGCGCGGTCGTGAACAGCAACAGGGCCAGGGTCAGGCCGCCGTGGAACCAGCGGCAGCGTGCAGATGAACTCCTCATGGGTGTGACCTCCTGCGTCGAAGACGAAAACGCCGCGCCGGGCGGCAAACGGGCCCGCCTGCAAAGGGCGGGAGCGATTTCGGGGCATGATATACCTTAAAACGTAAAACGTAAAACGATATTTGATTCAGTCTCCTCTAGCGTAGTTGACCCTTTTCAAAGGTATGCTCGACAGTCGGCTGTCCTTCCGGCGAGAAGAGCCGGTAGGGGCCGTCCAACCGGCCGTCGCGATAAGCGTACTCGGATTCAACCCGGCCGTTCTCGTAATAGGTGCGTGCCGGGCCGTGTGGTATGCCGCTACGGAAGGTCACGCTCTGCCGCGGCTGCCCCCCCGGATAGAAGAGCGTGCTCACGCCGTCGGCCTGACCGGCGGCGAGTTCATAGCGCATTTCGGGGCGGCGCCCGGCCGTGAAGCGGATGATCTCCTGGCGGCCGTCGGCCAGTTCCCGGCCCTGCCATTCCAGCGAGCCGTCGCTGCGGTAGCCCTCGCTCATGGTCTGGCGGCCGTCGTGGAAGATCGACCGGGCGTTGAGCCGGCCCTGTTCGTCGTACCACTTGGCCTCGCGCACCTGGCCGTCCTGGTACAGGTACTCCCACTGGACCTGCCCGCTCGGGTAGTAGCCGATGCCGCCGGCCTGGACCGGCGGGGCGGGAAGCAGCAGGGTCAACAGCAGGAAGCTGCCGGCCAGCAACCGGAAGATAGGGAACATGACCGCGCTCCTTGGAGTGGTTGCCGGGCTATTGGTTAGCCTTGGCCCAGTCGGCGAGGAATTTCTCGATGCCGATGTCGGTGAGGGGGTGCTTCATCAGCTGCAGCATGACCGCGTAGGGGATGGTGCAGATGTCGGCGCCCATCAGCCCGGCCTCCAGTACGTGCAGGGGGCTGCGCACCGAGGCGACGATGATTTCGGTGGGGTAGCCGTAATTGTCGAAGATCGTCTTGATCTGCTCGACGCTCTCCATGCCGATGTGGCCGATGTCATCGAGCCGGCCGACGAAGGGCGAGACGTAGGTGGCACCGGCCTTGGCGGCGACCAGCGCCTGCAGCGGCGAGAAGATCAGGGTGACGTTGGTGCGGACCCCATCGTTGGAGAGGATGCGGGTTGCCTTCAGGCCGTCGGCGGTGAGGGGCAGCTTGATAACGATCCGCTGCGGGTCGATGGCGTGCAGAACCCGCGCCTCGGCGACCATGGCCTGGGATTCGGTGGCGACCACCTCGGCGGAGATCGGCCCGTCGACCAGGCCGGCGATCTCGCGCAGCACGGTGTGGAAGTCGCGGCCGGTTTTTGCCACCAGCGACGGGTTGGTGGTCACCCCATCGACCAGGCCGAGTTCATTGGCGGCGCGGATTTCGGCGGTGTCGGCGGTGTCGATAAAGAATTTCATGACGAGCTCCTTTTAGGCAAAATAAATACAAAGGCTAAATTTGACGCGGAGGCGCAGAGACGCGGGGAAAATCAAGTGCATTGAAGCTTAATTTACCGGGATAAACAGGTCGCACAGGATGAAATCAAACCCCAAGGCTCATGGTTTAAAAGCAAAGAAGCAGGGTATATCCTGCATATTCCAGTGAATGATTTTTCCTCCGCGTCTCTGCGCCTCCGCGTCAATGGTGTTTGAGAAACTCGTCCCGGCAGCGGGTCGAGCAGAACCAGTGCTGCCGGCCACGCACGCTGGCTGTCACCGCCTCACCGCGCGGCACGAAGGTGCCGCACTGGGGGTCGCGCTCCATGGTTTCGCCGCCGCGGCTTTTCTCCGGCGGGGGCGGCGCGGGGGCATGAAAGGCCTGCACAGCCGCCTTGACGATGACGTAGACGATGAAACCGAGCAGCGCCCAGATGATCAGCCGCACGAACATGGGGTCACCAGGTTGCCCGTATCGGGACGAGATCGGATCCAGACGGCAGCGCCTCAGCCATGGCGCGGATCGTCTGCTGCTGGACCGGGTGGACCTGGTCAGGAGCGATTTCGCTCAAGGGAACGAGCACGAAGGCTCTTTCCGGCAGGCGTGGATGCGGGATCTGCAGGTCGGACTCATCGACCAGGGCTTCGCCGTACAACAGCAGGTCGATATCGAGGGTGCGCGGCGCCCAAACCCGTGGGCGGGTGCGGCCGAACTCGTCCTCGACCGCCAGGCAGGCGGTCAGCAGCTCACGTGGGCTCAGCGGGGTTTCAATCTGCAGAACGGCATTGAGATAGGGCGGGCTGTTGGCGGGGCCACCGGCGGCGGCGGTTTCGTAGACCCCCGAGCTGTGGCGCAGGGTGATGTCGAACCGGCTGGTCAGGCTGTCACGACCGCCGCGCAAAAAGGCGAGCCGGTTGCCGAGGTTGCTCCCCAGCCCGAGATAAGCGGTGGCCATCAGGATGATATCTCCCTTACAATGGGGTAGGATTTAACCACAGCCGCCCCGGAGCGTCAACAGGACGCCCGAAGCAGAAGCCTTCTCCGGCGAAAGGACCCCCATGGCAGACGATCCCCGCGCCCCGGTCATCCGCGTCATCGACGTGTTGGCCGACCGCTATCTGCGAGGCAAGATCCAGGCAGTCAAACTGGCGATGACCAGCCTGCTGGCTGGCGGCCACCTGCTGCTTGAAGACATCCCCGGACTGGGCAAGACCACCCTGGCCCTGGCCCTGGCCCGGGCTCTCGGCCTCTCCTTCGGCCGGATCCAGTGCACCAGCGATCTGCTCCCTTCGGACATCACCGGACTGTCGATCTTCGACCGCAACCAGAACCAGTTCCGGTTTCTGCCGGGCCCGGTCTTCAGTAACCTGGTGCTGGCCGACGAGATCAACCGGGCTATGCCGAAAACCCAGAGCGCCCTGCTCGAGGCGATGGAGGAGCGCCGGGTGACCGTGGAGGGGACGACCTATCCGCTCCCCGAGCCGTTCATGGTCATCGCCACCCAGAATCCGCTGGAGCAGGTCGGTACCTATCCGCTGCCGGAATCCCAGCTCGACCGCTTCCTGGTCACCACCGGGATCGGCTATCCGCCGGAGGCGATGGAGAAGGCGATCATCCTTGCCGGGAGCATTCGTGACGACATCCTCGAGATCGCGCCGCTGATCACTGCGGAAGAGCTGCTGGCTGCCCGTCGGGCAGTCCGCAGCGAGGTGCACCTGTCGCCGAAGATCGTCGAGTACATCTACCGGCTGGCGGCCGCGACCCGCGACCACCGGCTACTGCTGGCCGGGGTATCGACCCGCGGGGCCATCGGCCTGGCTGACGCGGCGCGGGCCAGCGCGTTTATCGCCGGGCGCGACCACGTCCTCCCCGAGGATATCAGGCACTTGTTCGTGCCGGTCTGTGCCCACCGCCTGCTCCTGCGCCCGGAGCACGAGGCCCTCGACCGCAAGGAGATCCTGCAATCGCTGCTCGACACCACGCCGGTTCCTTTGGCCTGACGCTGACCCGGGCCGGGGGGCTGTACATCGCCATGACCCTCCTGCTCGGCTTCGCCGCGGTCAATACCGGCAACAACCTGCTCTACCTGCTGGTCTCGGCACTGCTCGGCTTCATGGCGGTGTCCGGGCTGCTCGGTCGCTGGAACCTGGCCCGCCTCAGCCTGCGCTGCGTGCCGCCGGCGGAGGTCTACGACGGCGTGCCGACCCTGCTTGGCATCGAGCTGGTCAACCGGCGGCGGCAGTTGCCGGCCTGCCTGCTGGAGGTGGCCCTGGGCGGCGAGAGCGTGCTCTTCCCGCTGGTCGAGGCGGGGACCGCACAACGCAAGGCCCTGTCGGCCACCCTGTCCGGCCGCGGCCTCCAGTCGCTCCCGGTCCTGGACGTGCGTTCGCGCTTCCCGATCAACTTTTTCATCCGGCGGATGGCTCTGGCCGTGGCCGAGCCGGTGCTGGTCTTCCCCGCCCCCCGCCCCTGCTCCGAGGGGGCGGTTCCCGATCCTGCCGGGGGTCGCGGGGATACGCAGAGTCGGCAGCGTGGGCTGGAGGGGGAGATCAGCCGCATCGGCGAGTACCGCGGTGGCGAGCCGCTCAGGCAGATCCACTGGAAGCTCAGCGCCCGCCACGACCAGCTCAAGGTCAAGGAACTGAGCGCCGCCACGCGCGCCCCGGTCATTCTCGATCTGGCCGCACTCCCCGGCGGCGACATCGAGGAACGGCTGCGCAGTGCCTGCTGGCTGGTCGGGTCCTTGCTGCGTGCTGGCCGGCCGGTCGGCCTGCGCGCCGGCACCACCGAGATCCCCCCGGCCTGCGGGCGTGCCCACAAGCTGCGCCTGCTGAAAGTGCTGGCCCTGTATGGTCGCGATCAAGACGCTGCTTGACATCCTGGTGGCGGTGGCGGCGTTGCTCTGCCTGGCCCCGGTCGCCCCGTTTCTCTCCACGCCGGTCCTGCTGCTGGCCATCGGCGCGGTCGCTGTGGGACTCTGGTGCGACCGGCGCGGCCGCTACTTCCTGCCGCCATGGCCGGGGACCCTGCTGGCGCTGGCTGGAGTCGGGTATTTTGGCCTGCAGCTCAGCCGTGCCGAGGTGGCGCTGCCGGTGGTACACGCCCTGATCGTGCTGCTCGCCGTCCGTCTGCTCAGCAGCAAGCAGGCTCGCGACTACCTGCAGCTCTTCGTCCTGGCCCTGTTCCTTCTGGCCGGCTCCTCGCTGCTGTCGCTGGAGATCGGCTTCGTCTTCTACCTGGTTGCGCTGGTGCTGGTGGTCACCGTCAGCCTGGTGCTGCTGGCGGTCTTCGTCACCGACCCGCGGCTGGCCCTGCCGCGCCGCGATCTGTGGCGGCTGCTGCAGGTGGCGCTGATCCTGCCGGCCGCCTCGCTGGTGCTGATGCTTGGCTTTTTCGTGATCCTGCCGCGCACCGGCCAGCCGTTGTGGAACTTTCTCAATCCGGCCGGCCAGGCCGTGGCCGGCCTGGCGGAAAGCGTCAGCCCCGGCGCCTTTGCCCGGCTATCGACGGTCAAATCGCCGGCCTTCCGGGCCGAAGGGCCCGAGCTGCCCCCCGAGGAGCGCTATTGGCGGGCGCTGGTGCTGAACCAGCCCCAGGGGAGCCAGTGGGTCCGTGGCGAGCCCCCGGCCGAGGGCTCCGCGCGGCTGGTCGGCGGGCGGCCGGTGAGTCTGACCGTCTACCCCGAACCGCGCTCCGACCGCTACCTGGTTACCCTTGACCGCCCCTTCCAAGTCAGCGGTGTCCGCACCCAGCAGAGTCCGGACCAGGTGTTCCGCACAGCCACCGCCACCGGCCAGCGCTTCCGCTTCAAGGTGGATGCTTCCTATGGGGCCGACTTGCGGGTCGGCACCCAGTCGGCGCGGGACTTCTACCTGGTCGCGCCAGTGCGAATCTCGGCGCGAACCGCCGCCGCCGCCGCGCAAATCGCGGCCAGCGGCCCGGGCAGTGCCGAGCGGCTGGCCGCCCTGGCCAGCTTCTTTCGTGATCGTCGGCTAACTTACGCCCAGGAGAATCTCCCCGGCGGCCCCGACCCGGTCGATGCCTTCCTGTTCGACCAGCAGCGCGGTTACTGCGAGTACTTTGCCGCCGCCTACGCCACCCTGGCGCGCCTGGCAGGGATCCCGGCGCGCCTGGTCGGCGGCTACTACGGCGGTGAATACAACACTCTGGGCGGCTACTACCTGGTAACCGACGACACGGCCCATGTCTGGGTCGAAGTGCTCACCGACGAGGGGCTGTGGCAGCGGGTCGATCCGAGCCAGTGGGCCAGCAACGCCGGCACCGCCCTCGGCGCGGCCCGCGCCGCCGGGCTCGACCCACTGCAGCGGCTCACCGATACGCTGAATTATTACTGGGTGCAGGCGGTGGTGGTCTATGACCTCGGCCGGCAATTCGAGATCATGCGCTCGGTCCGGCAATCATTGAGGGAGTGGCGCCCCGGCGCGCCATCCGGCGGGGTGTGGGGCGGGCTGGCGGCCGCCATCGTCAGCGGCGGCCTGGTGCTGCTGGTGGCGCGGCGCCGCCGGGGCAGCCGGGAGGCGCGCCTGCTGGCGACCCTGCACGCCCGGGCCAGAGCCCGGCTGCAACCGGAGATTATGGTCGAAAGCCTGGGCTTGAGCGAGTTGGCGGAGCGGCTCGATAGCAATGAGTGCCGGGAATTCGCACGGATTTACCAGGGGGCGGTTTTCCGCGACCGGGCTCTGACCGTAGTCGAGTGGGTGCGGCTGAAAGCGCTGCTGAAGAAGCTTTAAGCAGCCGGTGGAGTGGGACGCCGGCGCCGGCTACGGCGTTTGCGGCGGCGAGGCGGACTGCCCGGCTCCAGTGCGGCCGGCGCCGCGCTGTCCGGTCGCGCCAGGACGTTGCGCCAGGCGGCGGTCAGCTGCCGGTCACCGTTGCTGGCTTCTATCCAGAGGTCGAACAGCTCGAGCGCGAGCGGCGTGGCCGGATGCTGCAGGAAGCGCCGCTCGCCGCGGTGGCCGCGGCCGCGGCCGAGACGGTAGCAGCCGACCATCAGCTCCCGGGCCTGGTGGCGGACGCCGTGGGCGATGCGGAAGTAGCCGCAGTGCAGATCGAGCTCCAGATTGGCCAGCTCCAGCACCGCGCCGATCGGCAGGTCGCCCGTTGACGGACACTGGCGCAGGAAGCGCGAGATGAACAGGGCGGCGAGCACCAGGGCTTCGCCGGTTTTGCCGCCGGCGCGGCTGCGGGCATCGAGCAGGTCGAGGAGGGCGAAGGTGGCCTCGTCCCCCTCGTAGCCGGCCAGCAGCGGCTCGAGCAATCCGGTGGCCTGGGCCTGGCGCAAGACCTTGCCGCCGACGGCGTGGCGGAACAGTTCCAGCAGTTCCTCGCGAATCCGTGCCGGGGCCGCCTCGGCGATCAGCGGCGCGCGGGCATAGATCCCCTCGCGGGTGGCTGCGTCGAGGGTGAAATCGAGTCGCGCGGCAAACTCCAGGGCGCGCAGCATGCGCACCGGATCCTCGGTGAAGCGCACCAGCGGGTTGCCGATGACCCGCAGGCGGCGGGCTTCGAGGTCGGCTAACCCGCCGACATGATCGATGATGCTGAAGGTGGCGATGTCGTAGAACAGGGCATTGATGGTGAAGTCCCGCCGGAAGGCGTCCTCGCGCGGAGTGCCGAAGACGTTTTCCGCCAGCAGGTGATGGTCGTTCGGATCCTCGGGGAGGTCGTCAACGGTCGCCAGGCGCCGGAAGGTGGCGACTTCCACCACCGCGTCCGGGCCGAAGCGGACATGGGCCAGGCGAAAGCGCCGGCCGATCAGGAAGCAGTTGCGGAATAGCCGCTTGATCTGTTGCGGGGTGGCGTTGGTGCCGACGTCGAAATCTTTGGGGGTGCGCCCCAGCAGCAGGTCGCGGACCCCGCCGCCGACCAGGTAGGCAAGATGGCCAGCCCGCTGCAGGCGGTAGAGAACCTGAAGGGTGTGCGGGTCGATCCGGCTGCGCGAGATGCTGTGCGCGGCGCGCGGCAGGATCACCGGCGCGGCTGGTTCGAGAAGATCGGCAGGTGGTGTCAAGGGCATGGTTGGTGGCGCGCCAGGCGTTGGAGCATGGCGTCCCCAGCTTTATAGCAGAAAGTCTCGCGGGGGGGAAGCCGTCGGTGCGGGAGGAGATTCTCCTCGAACAGGCAGAAAATGTGATAGACTCCGAAAAATTTTCTGACGACGCGGACCCCGGAGATCATGACTCAGGACAACCCACCGGTTTATCCGGTTGAACAGAAAGATCAGCGCTGTACTCTGCGGGTGCCGCTGATCGTCGAAAAGCTGCCGTGCGGCGACGGGCGCAAGACCTTCTTCGGTTACGCCCGCAGCATCAGCTGCGGGGGCCTGTTCATTGCCACGGTCAACCCGCGGGAACCCGGGGCGCAATTCGATCTGCAGGTGACGCTGCCGGCAGCGGCGGCGCTGGTCCTGCACTGCCGCTGCGAAGTGGTGTGGAAGCGGCATTTCGCAGCGGGGGCGAAGCTCGAGCCGGGGATGGGGCTGCGCTTTCTCGACCTGCCGCCAGAAACGGCCGAAGCGCTCGAGCGCTGGCTGAAGCAGGTGACCCGCAGCGCTTTGCCGTGAGTTTGCCGGTCGCTGGCTCAATTGACAGGCAAGCCTACCAATGATATGAGTATCCACTCAAAATTGCCTCCAGCCGCTAGGTTGCGATATTATCCCATCGAGGATCAAAGGAGAGAATTATGCCCCAGGAATTCAACATGCAGGAGGCGCTGCGCCTCGCCATCCAGACCGAAAAGGACGTGATGGACTTCTACAACAAGGCCGCCGCCCTGACCAAGAACGAGCGCGGCCGCAAGGTCTTCGCGCAGCTGGCCAAGGAAGAGCACGAGCACGCCAGCCACTTCTTCAGCATCTACCCCGGCAAGGACCTCGGCAGCTTCGAGGAGTTCATGGCTCGCCCGGCGAAGCTCGATAGCGCCATGCTGCGGCAGTTGGAGAAGTCACTCGACGACAAGGTGCACGAGCGTAAGGCGATGGAGATCGCCCTCAAGGAAGAGGACGACCTGGCCAAGCACCTGCACTTCACCGCCGCCAAAATTGTCGATCCCGCGGTCCGCAACGTCTTCGAGAAGATGGCCAAAGAGACCGAGAACCACTTTGCCATCATCGAGTCGGAATACGCCCACCTCATGGGGATGGTCCATGAAACCGATATCGACACGTTCGTCCGTGAATAAACGGCTCTCGACTCTCGTCCTGCTCCTGGCTCTTAGCGGGGCGCCGGCCATGGCGGCGGTTCCTGCCGTGCCCGGGGGGGGGCACCGCCTCGAAGGCGGGGGAACCTTCCAGGAGATCATCGAGTCTCGCTGCACCATCTGCCACACCCGCGAGCGGGTCGATGCGGCCATTCGCAATCAGGCCGATCTCGATGCCCTGCTGCAGCGCATGACCGAGCGCGGGGCAATCATCAACGAACGGGACTATAAAGTGCTCGGCACCTTCTGGGGTTCGCCGCTCAAGAGCGAGAACCCGCCGGCCACCCCGTCGGCGCGTTGAGTCCGCCGCAGCTGCATGGAGACTAAGGACCGGCCCGAAAAGGCCGGTCCTTTTTTTGCTTTGCAAAGCAGTCTTTTGCATATAAAATGCAGTAGTCCTTTATAAGGCTATAAAATAGTTTTATTTAAATAATAGATTTAAAAAAGGTTTTTATGGTAAATACAAAAACAAAAGAGGAGTGGGAATCCACGCTGGGGCGGCAGCTGCGCGATCTGCGGCTGCGTCAGAATATCGACCAGCGCCTGTTGGCCGAGCAGGCCGGTGTCGCCCTGAATGCCGTCAAGCATCTGGAGGCCGGCAAAGGCTCAACCATTACCACTCTCGTCAAGGTGCTGCGAGCCCTGGGGCGGGCCGACTGGCTCGGCACGCTGGCCCCGGCCGTCTCGGTCAGCCCGATGCAGATGCTGAAATCTCGACCGGCACGGCAACGCGCATCCGGAGTCAGGGGAAACAAGGATGTATAAAGCGGTCGATGTCATCGAGGTGCGTATCTGGGGCCAGCGGGTCGGCGCCGTGGCCCTCGATCCCAGGCTGGGGTTCCATGCCTTCGAATACGACCAGAGCTTTGTCAAAACCGGCATCGAGCTGGCGCCCCTGACCATGCCGCTGGCACAGGCCAACGCGCCGTTCGTCTTTGCCGAGCTGTCGGAACTGGCCTACAAGCGGTTGCCGGGCCTGCTTGCCGATGCCCTGCCGGATGACTTTGGCAATGCGCTGATTGATGCCTGGATGGCGCGCAGAGGGGTCGAAAAAAGCCGGATCACGCCCCTCGATCGCCTGGCCTATATGGGCAAGCGCGGCATGGGGGCACTGGAGTTCAGGCCGGCGCGCAGCCCGGCCGCGGTCAGCGGCACCGCCATCAAGCTTGCCCGGTTGATTGAAAGTGCCCGCCTGGCGGTTCACGGGGAAATTGGCACTGATCCGTTGGCGCAGGCGGCGCTGACCCAGATCATCCAGGTCGGCACCTCGGCGGGCGGCGCCAGGGCCAAAGCAGCCATCGCCTGGAACCCGGCAACCGATGAAATCCGGGCCGGGCAGTTCGAGGTGGGGGCCGGTTTCGAGCATTGGTTGCTCAAATTCGACGGCATGGGAGCGGACCTGGAACTCGGCGGTTCACAGGATTATGGCCGGATCGAATATGCCTACCATCTGATGGCCAGCGCGGCCGGCATCAGCATGTCCCGCTGCCGTCTGCTGGAAGAGAACGGCCGCGCCCACTTCATGACCCGGCGCTTCGACCGGGAGGGCAATCGCAAACATCACCTGCAATCCCTCTGTGCCCTGGTGCATCTGGATTACAGGCAGAAGGCGACTCATGAGTACAGCCAGCTCTTCATGGTCCTGGGGCAACTGCATCTCGGCTACCCGGCCAAGGAGGAGGCGTTTCGCCGGATGGCCTTCAATGTCGTGGCGGCCAACTGTGACGACCACACCAAAAACTGTTCGTTCCTGTTGCGCGAGGGGGGAAGCTGGGAGCTGGCCCCGGCCTACGACGTAACCCATGCCCACAACCCCAACGGCGAGTGGACCCACCAGCACCTGATGGGGGTTAACGGCAAGTTTGCGGAGATCTCCCGTGGCGACTTGTTGGCCGTCGCCGACCGGTTTGGCATCGGCACGGCGCCGAAGGTGGTGAAACAGGTGAGTGAAGCCGTGGCAGCGTGGCCGGAGTTCGCGCGCAGGGCCGGGGTTGGTGAAGCCGAAGTTGCCAGAATTTCAGGACATCACCGGCTGCTTTGATGGTTTCTGACGGGGGGCCTTTTGGTTTTCACCGGTTTTCCCGGGATCGGACACCGAAGCGATGGTTCGGTTTCTCGATCAGTTGAAAACGCTCACAAACGCGTGACCCGGAAAATGAGACTTGCATCATGAATTGATTTTATGCTATCGCTTGGCCCTGCTGTACTTTTGATGGATTTGGCGGCTCTGCCGCACCAGGAGGGGCGATGTCCCGCATCAAGGACTGGCCCGTGGCCGACCGGCCACGGGAAAAACTGCTGCATCTCGGCCCGGCCGCGCTCGGCGACACTGAACTGCTCGCCCTGATCCTGCGCACCGGGCACTCCTCCCCCCATACCAGCGCCCTCGATCTCGCCCGTCAACTGCTTGGCCGATTCGGCTCATTGCGCTCTCTGGCCGGCGCCACGATCGCGGAGCTCTGCGCGATTCCCGGCATCGGCCCGGCCAAGGCCGCGGAGCTGCTGGCGGTCAGTGAACTGGCCCGTCGCCTGGCGGCCACGCCGCTGCGCCCCGGCGAGCGCTTCACCACCTCTGGCGAGGTCTTCGCCCACTTTCACGAACGCCTGCGCGATTACCGCAAGGAAGTGTTCCTCACCCTGCTGCTCGACAGCAAGAACCGCCTGCTGCGCGAGGTCCAGGTTTCCGAAGGGAGCCTGAACGCCAGCATCGTCCACCCGCGCGAAGTCTTTGCGCCGGTGGTGCGCGAATCGGCCGCCGCGGTGCTGCTGGTGCACAATCACCCCTCTGGTGATCCGACCCCGAGCCGCGAGGATCTCGAACTGACCGGCCGCTTGCGCGAGGCCGGCGAGCTGATGGGGGTGCGGGTGCTTGACCATATCATCATCGGCCGCGGCTGCTACGTCAGCCTGGCCGATCGGGGGTTGATGGGGTAAAAAAATAGTCATTCTGGCGGGGGATGCCTTGCCGTCATGTCATGTCGTGTCGTGGAGGGGAAGATGCATGGGGTGCAATGTCGTCAGCAGGGATTTTCTCTGGTCGAGGTGCTGGTTTCCCTGGCAATCTTCCTGATTGCCAGCATGGGGCTGGTACCGTTGCTCCTGACCGGGATGCAGGCCAGTCAGCGTAACGCCTTGCACAGTCAGGCGCGCCGCCTGGCCGGGGAGGCGATGGCGGTTCTCCAGGTCGCCGATTACGGGGCGTTGCCGGCTTTCAACGGCCTGCCTTCCGGGGAGGGCTCGATCGCGCTGCTGCACGCCGTGGAAGGGGATGTCCCCGAAGCGGGGCAGACGCGGCTGACCGTCACCGCGACCTGGCAGACCGCCGGCCATTTGCACCGCTACCAGCTGCAGTCGATCCGCTCCCGGCCATGAACGGGCACCCCTGCCGGGGGCACTCCCTGGTCGAACTGCTGGTAGCCATGGGGCTGGCGGCCCTGGTCGGCACCATCGTCCTGCCGGCGGTTTTCACCCTGCAGGCCCGCAGCCTGGCCGAAGTCAGCCGCTCCGACCTGCAGGCGCGGGCCGGCCGGCTGCTGCGTTTTCTTGGCGATGATCTGCGCAGCTCGGCCTTTCTGGTCGGCGCGGCCCCGCGGCGGGCGACCGGGACGCCGCCGGTGGTGGTGCACGACAGTCTCCCCGGGGACCCGCCGGAAACGCTAGCGCAGGCGCTGTTTCCCGAGGACGGCGACGCGGGCGACGACGATGCGCTGACCATCGTCAGGGCCGAATCGTTCTTTCCCCCGCTGCAGCTCTCGGCGGCAGCCAGCCGCGGGGCGCTCGCCCTGCTCCTCGACCGTCGTCCCAACCAGTCACCCGGCTCCTCCCGCGAAATCCGCCCCGCTCCCGAAGCCATCAGCCACGTGGTGCTGGCCAACCAGCGCAGTTGCTACCCGGTCGGCAGTGTCAGCCAGACGGTGCAACTGCTCGATGGCCTGGCCGAAGCGGCTCCTGCCGCCACCGAACTGCTCGGGCTGCGGGCCCTCCGCTTTCGTCTTGCCCCGGCCGGTGCCAGCAACCGCCTGCACTGCGACGATTTCACCAGTGATGAAATCCTCGACGATGCCGTTGACGGGCTGCAATTCGAATATCTGCTGGCCGACGGTCGGATCGTCGATCTGCCGGCCGACCCGCGCGCGATACGCGGCGTACGCATATCATTGCTGGTGCGCGACCTGCGACCCGATCGCGACCATCGCGACCAGGCCGTCTACCGGCTCGGCAACCGGGACTACGGTCCCTACCACGACGCCTTTCGCAGAATCGTGGTCAGCGAGATGGTGGAGGTGAAGAACCATGCCCTGCCGTGAACGCGGTCTGGCCCTGGTCACCGTGTTGTTTCTGCTGGCCCTGCTCATGGTGCTGGCGCTGATGTTCAGTGAAAAGGTGATCCGCGCCACCCGCGGGGAAGCCTTGGCCGGCGCCCGCGATCAGGCGCTGCAGGCGGCCGGGGCCGGGATCGAATGGGCCCGCCACCTGCTGGCGGCGAACTACCGGACTTCGTCCGGTTGGACGACCTATCTCGCCGGGGCGCCCGACGGCGAGCGTTACCCGGCCACCCCGGCCCTGAGCACCGCCATCGGCCCGGTCGGCGTCGACATCTTTCTGCGCGACAATCCGGACGGCGATGCCGACCCGCGGCATGACAACGACCTCAAGCTCTTCGTGCTGGCGCGCGCCCGGGCCGGCGACGGACCCGAGGTTTTGATCGAAAGCCTGTGTGCGCTCGATGCGGCGGGCGGCGGTTATCGCCAGAACGGCGAGGATGCCCGGCGCAGTGGCCAGTCAACGGCGGATGGACCCGCCGAGCCGTGGGCGGCGCCGGTGACCAGTTTTCACCTGCGCGACTGAGGCCCGTCGCCTGCCTGCCGAAAGGAAACCCGGAGCGATGTCATACCGAGGTCTGCTGCTGCTGTTCACGTTGTTGCCGGGACTCGGCTCCGCCGCTGACCCAGTCGCCGTGCCGCCCGGAGAAGTCGTGTCCACCGCGGCGCTGGTCGATGAGGGCATGCTCTACGCCGCCAGTTATGAAACCCCGGGGCGTGCCGGCCACCTGCGGGCCTTTGCCCTGCACGGCAGCCGGCAGTTCCGCCTGTGGGATGCCGCCGAGGGGATTCCCCTGCCAGGCGCCGCCCTGCCGCCACCGGCCGCTCCCGCCCTGGCGGCGCTGGCGCCGCAATTCAGCGGCCCGGCCGGGGAACGGCTGATCTTTACCAACCTGGATGCCGCGCACGGTTTCCCGTTGCTGACTTTCCACGCGCAGGCTGCCCATGCGCTGCAGCCGCTGCTCGGAACGGCCGATCTGGCCGAAGCAGCGGCCCTGATCAATGCCGTGCGCGGCCGGTCCGGCACCTCCGCTGCCGTTCCCGGCGGCAATGGCGACAACCCGGTCCGTCTCGGTGCGATCAGCCGTTCCTCGCCGGCGCTGGTCGGTGGCAGTCCCTTCGCCGCCGCCGCGGCGTTTCGCGATCAGGTGCTCTACGTGGGGGCTGAAGACGGCTTGCTGCACGCGATCCTCGCCGGCCGCTGGTCGAGCACGGATAGCGGCTACGACGCTACGGCCAGCGGCTGCAGCCGCGAGCTGTGGGCCTACCTGCCGGGAAGCCTGCTGCCGTTTCTTGCCGACGCGGGGGGTGGGCCGGACGGGGTGGTTTCACCCGTGCATGTCGACGGTTCGCCGGCGGTCAGCGACCTGTTCTTCGACAGTGATGGCGACGGACGGCGCGAGTGGCGCACCGTGTTGGTCGGCACCGCCAGCGCTCCGGCGGCAAACCGGGGGGTGGTGTTTGCTCTCGACGTGACGGACCCGGGCGCGCCACGGCTTTTGTGGGAAACCGCCTTGGCGGAAGCCGGCCTGGGCCGGTCGCGGGGTGCCGCCATCGGCCGCGGGTCAGAATGGAGCGATGCCCCGCCACGGATCTATCTGACGGCTGGCACATCGACCGGGGTGGCCGGCGACGGCAGTATTGATCCGGCAAACGGCAGCTTCGGTGTGCTGGCCTGTGCCCTCGAGCTTGCTGACGGGGCGCTGCGGTGGCGGTTCGCCGCCCCCTATCCGGGTCCGGCGGCCAGCCTGGCCGAGCCGCCATCGGTGCCGGCCTTGATGGCGGCGGCCAGCAGCGGCGGGGTCGACGGCCTGGTGTTCGGTGACCTGGCCGGCCGGCTCTGGTCCCTCGATCCGGAAAGCGGGGCGCCATGCGGCGGCGGGCCGCTCTGGCAGTCGCCGGGGGGCGCGGACGAACCGATCGGTGCGGCGCTGGCCGTGCGCAACCGATTGGCGCTGTTCGGCACCGGTGGGGTCGAGACGGCCGCGGATGACCGCAGCTACGCCGTCTATGCCGTCGAAATCCTCCCCGCGGGGGCGCGCTTGCTGTGGACACACCCGCTGGAGCGCGGTGAAAAGCTGTGGGGAGCGCCCACCCTCGACCGGTTCGGGCGGGCATTTCTTGGGATCGGTACCGATCAGGCGGATCTCGGGCGTTTGCTGGTGGTCGCTGCCGACGGCACCCCGACCGGAAATGTCGCCCTGGGCGGCGCTCCGCACGGCGGCCTGGTATTGACGCCGGGCGCGGTGGTCACGGTCTCCCGATCCGGACAGGTGGAGCAGGTCGGCGAACTTCGGCAGGAGCCCGGCGGGGAGCGTGCTTCGCCCGGCAGGGTCAGGGTGCTGACGTGGCGAGTGCGATGAAGGGAATTGCCGGCCGGCGCGGGTTTACCCTGGTTGAACTGCTGGTGGTGTTGGCGATCATCGGCACCCTGGTGGCGGCGGGGAGTTGGGGTTCCGCCGAGACCATCAATCGCTGGCAGACGTGGCGGGGCGCCCAGCAGGTGCTTGAGGACTTCAAGGAGGCCCAGGCCCGTGCCGAGCGGGGAGGTGGCACGGTGCTCAGCGGCGGGGCCCTGGTGACGACGCGGAGCTTCCTGGTGTTCGAGCCGGACCAGCGGCGCTACGCACTGTTCGACTGGCAGGATGCCGATGGCGATGGCACCCCCGAGGCGGGTGAGTCGCGACGGATATGGACCCGCGAACTGCCGCCCGCGGTGCGCTTCGGCTGGGCGACCGGGATCAACCGCAAGGCGTGCAGCAATCAGAGCGGAGCGCCGCCCAGTGCGATTACCTTCGGTACGGCCGGTTACCCGCCATGCGAAGGCCGACCCTGCCTGAAATTCGACCAGCAGGGCTACAGCAGCATGGGGCCGGGGGCTGTCTACCTGGTCGACGACAGACAATCCTTCGCCCTGACCGGCACCCGCCCCGGGCATTTTACGGTGTGCCGCTGGGACGGAAGAGCCTGGCGCTAACTCCTCCTTCCCTTGCATCTGGACATTTTTGATCCGCCACCGGTGATTGGCACAGACAGTGGTTGTGATCGCTTACGTCCGGCTGACTCCGGCGTATTCCAGGAAGGTCTGCGGCGGGCGGTAGACCGGCTGCCCGGCCAGCAGGGCGTTGAGTTCCACCGGGTTGAAGTAGCGGGCGTGCAGGGCGCGCCCCTGCTCCATCCAGAAACCGAACTGCGGGATGAAGGTGTTGTGCTTGACTGAATGATCGAGAGTCAGGCCGGCCACCACCAGGATGTTGCGGTCGCCGCTGTCGAAGGAGTCGGTCAGGTAGGCGGCCAGGCGGTGGAACTGGCGCCAGGTGGTGATGTCGCACAGGCGGCGGTGCGGGTGGGCGGAGGTCACCACCTCCGGCATATAGGCGAACATGGAGCTTTCCAGCATGTGCATCGGCTCGGCGCTGTCGTGGTTGACCTTCTTGATGAAGCTGAACGCCTGGGCGTCGAGCAGTTCCCCGACCGGTTGCGGCGCCGCACCGAGGGCGGCGACGACCTGTGGGTAGCGGCTGACCACGCTGGGGTGCAGATGGTAGATCTTCCCCAGGCTCCCCTCCTGGACCGCGTCCCCCTCGACCAGCTTTTCCAGGTGGATCTGGATGCGTGCCGAGTCGCCGGCCGGCTTGCGGAACAGGTACTTGTAGGGGATCTCGATGAGAACCCCCGCGTCTTCGCGCTTGACCGTGACTAGTTGCGCCGCCCGCCGGTAGACCTGCCGGTATTCGTGAAGTAGGCGCTGCAGCATGCCGCAGCAGGTCGACACCTTGCCGTGGATGCGGGAGACATAGCCGATGCCATCCTCCTCGTGGGCGCCGAGGTGGCTGCCGCCGAGGATGACGATGTCGTGGCCGTGGTGCCCGGCGGTGGCCAGGCGGGTCGGGTCGAGCAGCGCCCCCACCCGGCCGAGATCGAAGGACGGGCAGTCGTAGACGTAGCCGAACAGGGCCTTCTTGATCATCTGGCTTTCGTCGGAACATTGCCAGATCGCCGGCAGGGTGCCGGAGAAGCCGGCCTGGTCGGTGAGTGAGCGCATCCGGCCCAGCAGGTCCATCAGCCCCATGGGGGGGTGATCCAGCGTCGTTTCGGGCGGGGGGGCAATAGGCATGGTGAACTCCCGATGTCGTTCGAATGGCTGCATGTGATTATAACATCGTTTTACAGCAATTGTGCAAGGGCGTTTGCGCGGATTGCCGATTGCCGCCACGGCCATGACCGTGGTATGTATCAAAACAGAGACTGTTACCGGCCGGGGCCCATGGCTCCCGGCCCTTTTTCCTTGCGCCCGAGCCGCCACCATGCCGCACCCCGCCAGCTTGCCGACAAAGCCCGAACTGCTCGCCCCGGCGGGGAGCCTCGAGGCGTTTTTTGCCGCCCTCGACAGCGGTGCCGACGCGATCTACCTCGGGCTCAAGGAGTTCTCCGCCCGCGCCAAGGCCAAGAACTTCACTCTCGGTGAACTGGAAAAGATGCTGGCCTATGCCCGCAGCCAGGGGCGGCGGATCTACGTGACGCTCAACACTCTGGTCAAGGAGCGTGAGCTGCCGCAGCTGGTCGAGACGCTGGCGGCCCTCGAAGCCATGGCTGTCGATGCCGTCATCCTCCAGGACCTGGCGGTCTGGCGGCTCGCCCGCCGGCATTTTCCGTCCCTGGAACTGCACGCCTCGACCCAGCTGACCATCCACAACGCCGCCGGCGCCCGGCAACTGGAACAGATGGGCTTTGCGCGCGTGGTGCTGGCGCGCGAGCTGAGCCTGGAGGAGATCACCGCGATTCACCGCCAGACCGGCATCGGCCTGGAGCACTTCGTCCACGGCGCCCACTGCTTCTCCCTCTCCGGCCAGTGCAGCTTCTCTTCCTGGCTGGGGGGGATGAGCGGCAACCGCGGGCGCTGTGCCCAACCGTGCCGCCGGCGCTACCGCCATGGCGACGGCGACGGCTACCACTTTTCCCCCAACGACCTGTCGGCCATCGAGCTGTTGCCGGAACTGGCCGCCGCCGGGATTTCCAGCCTGAAGATCGAAGGGCGGATGAAGAGTGCCGAGTACGTGGCCAGCGTGGTGCGGGCCTACCGCCAGGTGCTCGACGCCCCGCCTGCTGCCCGCAGAGGGGCGGTGGCCGCCGCCAGGGAGCAGCTCAAGGGTTCCTTCGGGCGGCTGCCGACCCGCGGTTTCCTCACCGGGTCCACTCCCACCGACATGGTCAATCCCCACCTGCACGGTGCCACCGGGCGGATGCTCGGCCGGCTCGAGACATACGCCGCGGGACGGATGACCTTCGTCACCCGCGAGGCGCTGCGGCGCGGCGACCGAGTGCGCGTGCAGCCGGCCTCGGATCGCCCCGGCACCGGCTTCACCATCCGCGAATTATCCCTGGGCCAGCGGCCGGCGACCCACGCCGCTGCCGGCGCGCGGGTCACCATCGGCACCCCGCCGGATGCCACCTTCCGCAAGGGCGACATGGTCTTCCAGGTTGCCTCCGGTGAAACGGTGACCGTCAGCGAGGCGGCCTGCCGCAAACGGCTGGCCGTGGCCCGCAGCGCCCCGGCCCGCATTGACCTGGCGATCGCCTTCCCGGAGGCCGGGGTCATCGAGCTGGCGGCCAGGGGGGCCGGAGTGGCCCTGACGCGCCGCTACCCGTTGACCTGCTACCCCGCCAGCGAACGGCCGCTCTCGGTGACGAGCCTGAACAAGGTCTTCCGGCGCAGCGGCGAACTTCCGGTGGCGCTAGGCACTTTGCAGACCGGTCCGTTGCCTGCCGTGGTGATCCCGCCCAGTGAGCTCAACGGCGTGCGCCGGGCCTTCTATGACGAACTGGCCGCCACCCTCGGTGCCGGGCGGGACCGCTGCAAGGCCGCGCTTCTGCAACAGGCGCTGGCCGACCTGCTCCCGGCGACGCCCCCGCGGCCGGTCGCCAGGGTCGCACTCTGCGTCGGCCTCGGCGCGCCGCGCGACCTGCACCTGTTGCGCGAGGCCGGTGTCGACGAGATCGCCCTGCCGCTGACCCCCGGGGCGCTGGCCCGGCTGGAGACGGGTGGCCGTGGCGATGCCCGCCAGCTCAACCGCATCGTCTGGGAGCTGCCGCCGGCCATTTTCGACGGCGACTGGCCGGCCTTCCAGCACGAGGTAGCCGCGCTGACGGGCCGCGGCTTCCGGCGCTTTCGCCTGCAGAATCTTGGCCAGTTCCCGCTGTTCGCCGCGCTTGCCGAGGTCCAACTGGAAGCCGGCGCCCGGCTCTTTTCCCTCAACAGCCAGGCTCTGCTCGCCTGGCGGGAGCTCGGCTGCGCCAGCGCGACAGCCTGCCTGGAAGACGATCGCGACAACCTCGCCGACCTGCTCCGGCGCCCGGCCGGGATTCCCCTGGCGGTGACGGTCTACGCCAATCCCGTGCTGATGGTGTCGCGCATCCCGCTCAAGGGGGTGAAGCCCGAGCGGCCGCTGCTCTCCGATCGTGGCGAAGGCTACCGGGTCAGCCAGCGCGGCGGCCTGACCAGCGTGCGTCCGGAGCAGGATTTTTCCCTGTCCGGCCATCTCGCCGCCCTGCGGGTTGCCGGCTGCAGCCGCTTCCTGGCCGAATTGGCTCAAGTCGGCCCGTTCTCGCCGGCCGGCCGGCAGATCCTCGCCGCCCTTGGCAAGGACCAGCCGCTGGCGGGAACTTCGCCGTTCAACTACCTGCTCGGCATGACCTGACCATGCCATTGAAAAACTGTTGCGGATGCCGTCTGCGACGCTGCGCGGTGCTTGCCCCCTCGCCTATCCTGCCGGATAGGGCCGAAGGTTTTGCACTCCGTGCGCCTGGCATCCGGCTTTCCCCATGACCTTTTGCAACGGCCTGGCTCATGGCCATTGATTGGAGACTTATGAACACGCCCATTCTCAACACCTCCGCCCAGGTCGAAGCCCTAGCCGATGAACTGCGCGGCGAAGCGATCCTGGCCGTTGACCTCGAAGCCGATTCGATGCACCGCTACCGGGAGCAGGTCTGTTTGCTGCAGTTGTCGGTCCCCGGGCGCACGGTGCTCATCGACCCGCTGGCGGGGGCCGATCTGGCGCCGCTGGCCGGCCTCTTCGCCGACCCGGCGGTGCGCAAGATCTTCCATGCCGCCGACTACGACCTGCGCTCCCTTTACCGTGACTTCCGCCTGGAGGTGCGCGGGCTGTTCGACACCATGGTCAGCGCCCAACTGCTCGGCGAGGAGAAGATCGGCCTGAATGATGTGCTTGGCAAATATTTCGGCGTGACCCTCGACAAGCGCTTCCAGCGCGCCGACTGGTCGATCCGTCCACTCCCCGCGGAGATGGTCGCCTATGCCGCCGAGGACACCCGCCACCTGCATCGTCTGACCGAATTGTTTGAAGCCCGCCTGCTGGAGTTGGGCCGCCGCGACTGGGCCGCCGAGGAGTTCGGTCTTCTCGAAGGGGTCCGCTTCAGTGACAGCGAAAAGGGGCCGCTCTGTCTGCGGCTCAAAGGCGCCGGTGCCCTCGACCGCCGTCAGCTGGGGGTTTTGGAGGAACTGCTGCAGTGGCGCGAGCTGGAAGCCGCCCGGCGCGACCGGCCACCGTTCCAGGTGATCGGCAACACGATCCTGCTGGCCCTTGCCATGCAGACCCCGCGCACGGCCACCGCCCTGGCGGCGATCACCGAACTGCCCGAGCGGCTGCGTGACCGTCATGGCCGCGACCTGCTGGCCGCCATTGGCCGGGGCATGGAGCTGCCCGGCGAGGCCCTGCCGGCGTGGCCGAAGACGTCGCGCCCGGAGCGCGACCCGGCTGTCGATGCCCGGTTGGCGGCTCTCAAGGTCTGGCGGCGGGACAAGGCCGCCGCACTCGGCATCGACCCCGGCGTGCTGATCAACAACGCGCTGCTCGAACTGCTGGCCCGCGAGAACCCGGTGACGACCGCGCAACTGGCTGCCTCCCCGGGGTTGAAGCATTGGCAGCGGCAGGAGTTGGGCGCCGAACTGCTCGAAAGGCTGCGGCGGCCGGCATGAAAGCCGGGCTGCGCAGCTGTGGACTACTGCTCGTCCTCCTCCTGCTGGCGGCGGAGCGGGTTCCGGCCGCCGGCGAACTGCCCGCCGGGGGGGAAAGCCTTCCAGCGGTGGCCGCCGCCCTGGCCGATCCGGGAGAGCGGGCGGTGCAGGTCAGCGCGAGATTTCTCGGCACCCCCTACCAGGCCAACACCCTGGGCGGCGGCAGCGAGCTTGCGGAGGTGCTGACCGTCCGGCTCGACGCCGTCGACTGCTTCACCTTCCTCGATTACGTCGAAGCCCTGCGCCGCAGTGCCGCTGCCGGCGAGTTCCGGACACGCCTGATCGAGGTGCGCTACCGCGACGGGGTGATCGGCTGGGGGCAGCGCCGGCACTTCTTCACCGACTGGGCGGCGGCTCCCGGCGGCCGGGTCGTCGATGTCACCGCCGAGGTCGGCGGAGCCGTTGTCCGGCAGGCGGTCAAGCAGCTCAACCGCAAGGCCGACGGCACCCTGCTGCTGCCGGGGGTGGCGGTCCAGGAGCGGCTCATCCATTTTATCCCGGCCGATGCGCTTGACAGCCAGGTGCTCGGTCGCCTGCGTCCCGGTGACTATGTTGGGGTCTACACCCCCAAACCGGGGCTGGATGTCACCCATGTTGGCCTGGTCGTCCGCCGCGGCAACCAACTGGATCTCCGCCATGCTTCGTCCCGCCGCGAAGCCGGCAAGGTCATCGATAGCGACTTCCTCACCTATCTTGCCGACAAACCCGGCATCGTCGTGCTTCGCCCGGTCGAACCATGAAGAAGCTGCAAATCTTCAGCCACCGCGAGCGCCCTCTCGCCAACCTGCTCAGGGAGCGGCTGGCCGGCGAGGGGATCGTCTGCCTGGTGCGCAATGACGAACTGTCGTCGGCCCTCGGCGAGATCCCCTTTGTCGAGTGCTACCCGGAGCTGTGGCTGGTTGACGACGAAGTCTGGCCGCGGGCCAGGCTGCTGCTGGAAAAGTGGCAGGAAGAGGTTGCGGCAGTCGGCCCGGAATGGACCTGTCCGGGTTGTGGCGAAAGTATTGAAGGGCAGTTTCAGGCTTGCTGGAGGTGCAGTAGGGAGTCCCCAGGCTGATCAAAAATGCCCAGGCGCAAGGCGCCAGAAGCTTGAGGAGTGAGGCGTACCGCAAGGTACGTCGCAGCGACGAAAGCGAGGGCAACGCCGCAGATGGGTGTTTTTCATCAGCCTATTTACGAGGGATTCCCGGTTCGGTCTGCGACCTCGGATCCAGCAGTCGCGCCAGTTCATCCTCCGGCAGAATCTTCCTCTCCAGGGCGACGGCACGCACCGTCCGCCGGCTGGCATGGGCCGCCTTGGCAATCTCTGCCGCCCGGTCGTAGCCGATCACCGGCGCCAAGGCGGTACACATCGCCAGGCTCTCCTCGACCAACCCCTCGCACCGCTCCCGGTCGGCCTCCAGCCCCTGCAGGCAGCGGGTGGTAAAGACGGTCACGGCATTGCTCAGCAGTTCGATCGACTGCAGCAGGTTGTGGGTCATCACCGGCATCATCACGTTCAGCTCGAAGTTGCCGGAAAGCCCGCCGAGGGTCACCGCCGCATCGTTGCCGATCACCTGGACGCAAACCTGCAGCAGGCTTTCGGCCATCACCGGATTGACCTTGCCAGGCATGATCGAACTCCCCGGCTGCACGGCCGGCAGGCGCAGCTCACCCAGACCGCAGCGCGGGCCGCTGCCGAGGAAACGGATGTCGTTGGCGATCTTGAACAGCGCCACGGCGGTGGTGCGCAGCGCCGCGCTGGTGGCCACCACCTGTTCCTTGCCGCCTTGGGCCGCGAAGTGGTCACGGGCCTCGCGCAGGTGCAGACCGGTGATTTCGGAGAGGTTGGCGATGACCTTCTGGGCGAACTCCGGGTGGGTGTTGATCCCGGTTCCCACCGCCGTGCCGCCCAGGGGGAGTTCGCCCAGGCCGTCGAGGGAGCGGGCCAGTTCGCCGCCGCCGAGTGCCACCTGGCGAAAGTATCCGCCGAAAATCTGGCCGAGCCGCACCGGCGTAGCATCCTGCAGGTGGGTGCGGCCGATGGTGATGATGTCGTCGAAGGCCAGCGCCTTCTCGCCGAGCACCTTCTGCATGCCGGCCAGGGCCGGTATCAGCCGCTCGCGGATCTCGGCGGCGGCCGCCAGGTGCATGGCCGTGGGGATCACGTCGTTGCTCGACTGGCAGAGGTTGACGTGGTCGTTGGGGTGCACCGCCTGGCTGCCGGAAGGTTCGCCAAGCAACTGGCCGGCGCGGTTGGCCAGCACCTCGTTGGCATTCATGTTGGTGCTGGTTCCCGAGCCAGTCTGGAAGATGTCCAGGGGGAAGTGCGCGTCCAGGTCGCCGCGCACCATCTCTGCCGCAGCCGCGGCGATCGCCTCGGCGCGCCGTTCGTCGAGCAGGCCAAGCTCGAGATTGACCAGGGCGGCCTGCTCCTTGATCTGGCCCAGGGCGCGCAGGAACGGGCGTGGGAAGGTCATCCCGGAAATCGGGAAATTCTCGATGGCGCGGGCGGTCTGCGCTCCGTAGAGGGCATCGGCAGGAACCGTCATCGGGCCAAGCGAATCGTATTCGGTGCGGGTGTCAGGCATGGGCCTCCTCGGGTGAATGAATGGCATGAACAGCGGCGCGCCATGACAACGTTTTGCAAGCATAACAACCATCGGCCGGGTGTCAACGCCAGCCTCTTCCACTCTTTTAGCCATCTGAAACAAATTTAAGTTTCGCTAAAATTGATGCTCCGCTACAATCACACCCATGTCCAATCTTGCCCTGATCCTCATCATCCTCTCCGCGGTGATGCACGCGTTC
This sequence comes from uncultured delta proteobacterium, assembly GCA_963751525.1. Taxonomy (GTDB): domain Bacteria; phylum Desulfobacterota; class Desulfuromonadia; order Desulfuromonadales; family BM103; genus VAUL01. Next base: position 304,700 of record CAVVUQ010000002.1, read on the forward strand.
TGGAACCTGCTGGTCAAGCGCAGCCGCGACAAGACCGTATTCATCTGGTGGATGTTCATCGCGTCCGGCTCGCTGATGAACCTGGCGCTCCCCTTTGCCGGGCCGTTCCCACCGATCAGCGCCCCCCTGCTTGGCCTGGTGGTGGCCGGCGGCGCCTGCTTCGTCCTTTATCACCTGTTCAACGGCCGGGCCTATCAAAGCGGCGACCTGTCGCTCACCTATCCGCTGTCGCAGACCTCCATGGTCTGGGTACCGCTGTGGGGGGCGCTGTTCCTCAACGAGCGCTTCAGCCTGCTGGGTCTGGCCGGCATTGCCCTGGTCGTCGCCGGCGCCTGGTGCGTGCAGCTGCGGGCGCTGGCCTGGCGTGAGGCGGTACGTCCGCTGCGCAGCCTGAACGACCCGGCGGTCATGGCGGCCCTGGCCGCCGGCTTCATCTACTCGGTCGGCTCGATCATCGACAAGACCGCGGTGATGGGCTACGAGCCGTTCCACTTCACCTACCTGCTGGTCGTCTGCATGTTCCTGCTGATGAGCCTGAACCTCGCCCGCCCCCGCTACCGCGGCCGCATTCTGGCCGAATGGCGGCACAGCCGCGGCCTGATTCTGGCTTCCGGCCCGATCATGATGGGCTCCTTCGTCACCTTCCGCTACGGGCTCAAACTCGCCCCGGTCAGCTACGCCGTGCCGGTGCGCCAGGTCAGCCTGCTGGTCGGCGTGCTGATCGGCACCCTCTTCCTCGGCGAGGAGTGCGGGAAGATCCGCTTCACCGCCGCCCTGCTGATCCTCGCCGGCGTCGCCCTGATCCGCCTGGGCTGAAACGAGAAACGAGAGGCGAGAAACGGGAAACGAGAGGCGAGAGGCAGAGGCGAGAGAAAGGCCTTTTCGCGACTCGCGCTTCTCGCTTCCCGGTTTATTCTTTGCGCCCCGTCCGTCTTTACGGCTAGAATGGGTCATTGCCGCCATGCGGGGTTCCCATGAAAAACATCGCCCACTTCCTGTTCGAACTCGGCATGCTCAAACGCACGCCGCGCACCGGCTTCCAGTTCCTCGGCTCGGGGACCGAGTCGGTCGCCGAGCACATCTTCCGTGCCGCGCTCATCGGCTACACCCTGGCCAGGCTCGACGGTCAGGTCGATCCGGGGCGGGTGCTGCTCCTCTGTCTGTTCCATGATGTGCCCGAGGCGCGCACCGGCGACCTCAACTATGTCAACAAGAAGTACGTGCGCGCCGACGAGGCCAAGGCCGTCGAGGACCTGGCGCGCACCCTGCCTTTCGGCGACGATTACCGTGCCCTGCACGCCGAATTCACGGAGAAGCGCACACGCGAGGCGCTACTCGCCCATGATGCCGACCAGCTGGAGATGATCCTGGCGCTCAAGGAGCACAAGGATCTCGGCAACCGCTATGCCGACGAGTGGTACCCCTTCAGCGTGCAGCGCTTGCAGACCGAGGTCGCCAGGAGTCTGGCCGAGACGATCTGGACCACCGATTCGAGCCGCTGGTGGTTCGATGGCGACAGCGACTGGTGGGTCACCGGCGAGCGCCCGGAGCCGTCGGCAACTTGACCCGTTCCCGTTGAAAGTGATAGAAAACGGCCCGGTCCGATGACCGTGGAGATTCCCGATGCTCGATATCCGCTACCTGCGCGACAACCCTGACGAGGCCGAAGCGCGCCTGCATTCCCGCGGCGAAGCCATCGGGCTCGCCCCGTTCCGGGCGCTGGACGCGCGCCGCCGGGAACTGCTCGGCGAGAGCGAGGCGCTCAAGGCCGAGCGCAATAGTGTCTCCGCCCTGATCGGGCGGACCCGGGACAAGAGCACGGTGCAGGAAGAAATCGTTCGCATGAAGACGGTTTCGGCCCGCGTCAAGGAACTCGACGACGAACTGCGCCAGGTCGAGGACGAGCTGCGCAGCCTGTTGTTGATCCTTCCCAACGTTCCCGATGCCGTCTGTCCGGTCGGCAGCACGGAGGCCGACAACCCCGAGATCCGCCGCTGGGGGACGCCGCGGCGCTTCGATTTCGAGCCCAAGGCGCACTGGGATCTGGGTGAAAGTCTTGGGATCCTCGATTTCGAACGCGCTGCCAAGCTGGCCGGAGCACGCTTTTGCGTCGGCCTCGGCGCCGGGGCGCGGCTGGAGCGGGCGCTGATCAACTTCATGCTCGACCTGCACACTGCCGGCAACCGCTACGTCGAGGTGCTGCCACCGTTGATGGTCAACCGCGACACCATGACCGGCACCGGCCAGCTGCCGAAGTTCGAGGCCGACCTGTTTCACCTCGACGAACCGGACTATTTCCTGATCCCGACCGCCGAGGTGCCGGTCACCAACCTGTACCGCGACGAGATCCTCGACGGCGCCCGGCTGCCGCTCTGCTATGCAGCCTACACCCCGTGCTTCCGCAAGGAGGCCGGCGCCCACGGCCGCGATACCCGCGGGTTGATCCGCCAGCACCAGTTCAACAAGGTCGAGCTGGTCAAGTTCACCCGCCCCGAGGAGTCGGAGCAGGAGTTGGAGAAACTGCTCAACGATGCCGAAACGGTGCTGCAGCAGCTCGATCTCCCCTACCGGGTGATCGACCTGTGTACCGGCGACCTCGGCTTCTCCGCGGCGCGGACCTTCGACATCGAGGTGTGGCTGCCGGGACAGCAGGCCTACCGGGAGATCTCCTCCTGCTCCAATTTCCGTGATTTCCAGGCGCGCCGCGCCAACCTCCGCTTCCGCCGCGAGGCGGGGGCCAAGCCGGAGTTTGTCCACACCCTCAACGGTTCCGGGCTGGCGGTGGGGCGCACCCTGGTGGCGGTGCTGGAGAACTGCCAGCAGGCCGACGGCTCGGTGCTGATCCCGGCGGTGCTGCACCCGTACATGGGTGGATTAGAGCGGATTATCCCCATAGGGCAATAGTTGGAGGGCCGGTCCGCCGCGCAGCTTCGCCCCGCCGGCGAAAACTTGCTGCGCTTCGGACATTCGCCAGCTCTCTCCGCTACACGCCGGACCGGCCTTGGGATTGGCCACCCAAAGGAGAAGAAGGGTGGGCGGAGTACAAAAGAGTGGGAGGCTGATCAAAAGTGCCCAGGTGCAAGGCGCCCGAAGCGTGAGGAGTGAGGCGTACCGGAAGGTACGTCGCAACGACGAGCGCGAGGGCAACGCCGCAGATGGGTGCTTTTCATCAGCCGTACACCAAAAGCGGAGAAGTGGCCGAGTGGTTTAAGGCAGCGGTCTTGAAAACCGCCGTACCGAGAGGTACCGTGAGTTCGAATCTCACCTTCTCCGCCAGTATTTCCGGCGGTCGCCAGCCGGCGCCGGGTTTGCCCGGCAAAAGCACTTGTCTGTCCGGCGGAATTGTGGTAGACACAAAACCCCAGCGGAGAGGTGGCCGAGTAGGTCGAAGGCGCTCGCCTGCTAAGCGAGTGTACGGGGATAACCTGTACCGAGGGTTCGAATCCCTCCCTCTCCGCCATTTATTTATAAGCATATTCCGGACCCGCCTGAGGGATTCGAAGCGGAGTGAGCGCTGCCAGTGGCAGAAGAGCGGCCATGTGGCCGCGGCAGCGAACGCAGGGGAGCCGACGCAGGAGCCAGCACGGCTGGCGACGTAGTGGGCGAATCCCTCCCTCTCCGCCACTTTTCAAACAAGAGCAGCAGAAACGCTTGACTTTTTACCGTGGTTGCGCGATAAACGCATTCCTGCGCGCCTCTAGCTCAGCTGGATAGAGCGTCTGACTACGGATCAGAAGGCCAGGAGTTCGAATCTCTTGAGGCGCGCCACTAAAAACAAAGGGTTACAGGTTTTGGCCTGTAGCCCTTTTGGTTTTTGATTCTGCACTGCCTCTACCTCTACCGCAAGGGCTGCTCCGACAGCCTGACAAAGCTGAATCCCCGCCGCATCAACTCCGGGATGGCAGCCATCACCCCGGCGCGGGTGCCGGACTCGGGGTGGTTCATGTGGAGGATGACGATATCGCCGGGTCGCGCGCTGAGCAGCGCCGCCTTCACCTCGTCCCGGCCATAGGTCGCCCCCTTGTCCCCCAGCACTGAAAAACCGGCGACCTGCTGCCCGAGGGCTTCGGCAACCTGCACCGCCACCTCGTCGTAGTAGGCGGTGCCGGACCGGTAGAAGCGTGGCCGCCGGCCGGTCAGCGCCGCGATCTTCGCCGCCCCCAACTCGATTTCGTCAATCAGTTCGGCGACGTTGCGGGTCCCGTCGAGGCCGTACACGGAGCGGCCGGTCACCGAGGCCGGCTTGTGCTGCTGGCCGTGGTTGGCGATCTCGAAGAGCGGGTTGGCGGCCAGCCGGTCGAAGGCCTGCCGGTTCGGCCCGATCCAGCGAACGTTGATGAACAGGGTGGCGGGGACCTGCTCGCGCTCCAGAAAGGCCAGCAGGCCGGCATCGAAGCCCATCCCCTGCTGGCTGCCGCAGGCATCCAGGGTCAGGGCGATGACCGGCTCACTGGTGTCCAGCCGGGTCTTCACCCCGGTAACCGTCTCCCCCCACTGGCGGGGGACGGCCTGCCCGAAGCGGGCGACCAGCTCGGCCTTGCGCGCCGCATAGGCAGGATCATGCTCAGGACTCTGCCCGGCCCGACAGACCAGCGGCAGGACCAGCAGCAGGCCCATGCCCAGGCAGATGACGGCCAGCATGAACCGGCAGCGGTTACCCATTGGCAAATTTCTCCATTGGTGCTTTGGTTGACCTTGTTGCCGTCTGCATATCACCTTGTGGGACAGCGGACAAGAGGAATGCGCGGGGACCGGCGCCCCGGACCACCGGCCTTTACTCGGCAGCTGCCGGTCTGCTACAAAGACTCGGGCTTGCCCCTGGAAACGCTGGCCAGGCAGGCCGACGGTCTCGACCTGAACCGGTATTTACCCATGGCCAGGTAAACAGGATACCCCATGACTGACCGGCATCCAGAATCGGATCAATGCTTCATGCAGGCGGCCCTCGACGAGGCCCGGGCCGCGCAGGCGCGCGGCGAGGTGCCCATCGGGGCGGTCGTCGTGCTGAACGGGGCAATCATCGGCCGCGGCCACAACCGGCGCGAGACCGGCGACGATCCCACCGCCCACGCCGAAATGCTGGCGATCCGTCAGGCCGCCGCTGCCATCGGCCACTGGCGCCTGCTGGAAAGCACCCTCTACGTGACCCTGGAGCCTTGCGTGATGTGCATGGGGGCGATCATCCTGGCGCGCATCCCGCGCCTGGTCTATGCCTGCCGCGATCCGCGCGCCGGGGCGGCCGGATCGATCTACGACTTTTCCCAGGACAAACGCTTCAATCATCGGGTGGACGTTGAGGAGGGGGTGCTCGGCGAAGAGTGCTCTGAGCTGCTCAGCGGGTTCTTCAAGGAATTAAGGGCTGGCAAAAAATCGCGGAAACCCTTATAAAGGGAACCCGCACCGCATAAGGAGCCCACGGAGGGGTGTCCGAGAGGTCGAAGGTGACAGACTCGAAATCTGTTGTACTGCAAGGTACCGTGGGTTCGAATCCCACCCCCTCCGCCATAACAATATCAAGGGCTTAGCCTGAATTCAGGCTAAGCCCTTGATGCTTTTCGTGGGGCAGAAAAGTGCCCGTGCTACCTCTCGTGCTACCTTTGTGCAAATGCTAGGGCGTCTTGTTCTTCTGAAGCGGCTACCCCTTCCATCTATTTGCTCCATCAAGACCATCTCGCTTACCAGGGGATTTAAGAAAAGGTGTCAGCCAGATGAAAAAAAGCAGGGAAATACCGTGACGCAATATTCGAGATACCTGTGGTGGTTGTGACCTCCCCCAGAAAACTCTACTTTTGACATGTCTCCCGTTCGGGGAAGCTTACGTAACCAGTTGCCGAGGAGGCAAATCCTGACGAAACAACTTCCAAGACAATGTTGAGTTCAATCGAAGCTCATTTCCTTACGTGACCTTGAGCATTGTCGCTTCCAATAAAATTACAATCGAGATGATTTCCAGCCCGTCCGCTGATCTCTCGCCCCACTTTTTCTTGATGCTTTCTTGACGGATTTCCGCGGCTTCTTGAGCCACACTTGACCTGACGGTGGCTATACTTGGTGTGTAGAAAGGGCACGCCATGTTCATATTTGCCGATCTTATCCAAGTGCTGGTCCTGCTGGGCTGCCTGCTGCTCCTGGTCAAACCGTTTGGTACGTACATGGCCAAGGTCTACCAGGGGGAGCGGACCATGCTGACACCCGTCCTCCTCCCGTTTGAAAATCTTCTCTACCGTATCTGCGGGGTTGAACCGGGAAAAGGAGATGAACTGGCGGCGCTACACCTGGCCATGCTCCTCTTCAACCTGGTCGGTGGCATTGCCCTCTTCGCCATTCTGCTGCTCCAGGGATTCCTCCCGCTGAACCCGCAGCAGATGCCGGCCTTTTCCTGGCACCTGGCGCTCAACACCGCGGTCAGCTTCATGACCAACACCAACTGGCAGAACTACAGCGGCGAGCAGGCGGCCAGCTATTTCACCCAGATGTTCGGTTTCGCGGTGCAAAATTTCGTCTCCGCCGCCACCGGGATGGCCATCGCCATCGCCCTGATCCGCGGCCTGGTGCGGCGCAAGAAGTGCCGTCATCGGCAACTTCTGGGTGGACCTGACCCGCAGCGTGCTCTATATCCTGCTGCCGCTGTCGCTGATTTTCGCCGTGTTTCTGGTGTCCCAAGGGGTCATCCAGAATTTCGCGCCTACCGGACAGTGCCGCTGTTGCAGCTACAAGCTATGACAAGCCAAGTGGACAGGGAGTTGTCAGGATGCCGAGGCCCGGTGACGAGCGTGACCATCCCCATGGGGCCGGTTGCCTCCCAGGAAGCGATCAAGGAACTGGGGACCAACGGCGGCGGCTTCTTCAACGCCAACTCGGCCCATCCCTTCGAGAACCCCACCCCGCTCACCAACCTGGTGGAGATCCTGCTGATCCTGCTGATCTCCGGCGGCTTGACCTATACCTTCGGGGTGATGGCAGGAAACCCGCGCCAGGGGTGGGCGCTGCTGGCGGTCATGCTGGCTGTGCTGGTGCTGGCGCTTCGGCCTCCTGTACCGGGCCGAGCAGGGCGGCAACCCGCTGGTGGCCGACCTGGGCGTGTACGGCAGCAACATGGAAGGGAAGGAGGTGCGCTTCGGCCTGGCCGGCAGCAGCCTGTTCACGGTGGCCACCACCGGCACCTCCTGCGGCGCAGTCAACACCATGCACGACTCGCTGACCCCCATCGGCGGGATGGTCCCGCTCTCACTGATCCTCCTTTCCGAGGTGATTTTCGGCGGGGTCGGCACCGGTCTCTACACCATGCTGGCCTTCGTGATGATCGCGGTCTTCGTGGCGGGACTGATGATCGGCCGGACCCCCGAGTTCCTCGGCAAGAAGATCGAGGTCCGTGAGATGTGGATGGCGATCGTCACCGTGCTCACCTCCGGCATCCTGGTGCTGATCTTCTCGGCCCTGGCATTGATCGGTGCCGTCCGCGGTCGCCTCCATGGGCAACCCCGGCGCTCACGGCCTGACCGAAGTGCTCTACGCCTACGCCTCCATGGCCAACAACAACGGCAGCGCCTTCGCCGGCCTGAACGGCAACACCGTCTTCTACAACCTCACCGGCGCGGTGTGTATGTTGATCGGGCGCTTTGCCCCCATCGTCGCGTCGCTGGCCATGGCCGGCTCCCTGGCCGAGAAGAAATATGTCCCCCCCAGCCTGGGGACGCTCCCCACCGACAAGGCCCCGTTCGCCCTCTGGCTGACGTTGGTCATCCTGATCGTCGGCGCGCTCACCTTTTTCCCGGCCCTGTCGCTGGGGCCGATTGCCGAACATCTGACCATGACGGGAGGCAAGTGATGTCCAGACACGCACACCGCACCGATCTCCATCTTTCGCCACAGATCATGCGGCCTGCCGCTGGTCGAAGCCATCAGAAAGCTCGATCCCCGCACCCTCTGGCGCAACCCGGTCATGTTCTGCGTGGAAGTGGCCAGCCTCATTACCCTGGCCACCTTTGTCCTCTCCCTGACCGGCGTCAACCGGGAACCGGCCTGGTTCACCGGCACCGTCTCGCTGTGGCTCTGGCTGACGGTCATCTTCTCCACCTTTGCCGAGGCGTTGGCCGAAGGGCGCGGCAAGGCCCGCGCCGCCTCACTGCGCAAGATCGCGTACCGATGTGACCGCCAAACTGCTCGCCAAGCCGGAGTTCGACAGCGGTTTCACCACCGTCGGCGCCAGCGAGTTGCGCAAGGGGGATCTGATCCTGGTGGAGGCCGGGGAAATGATCGCCGGCGACGGCGATGTGGTGGCCGGGGCGGCCCTGGTCAACGAGGCGGCGGTGACCGGCGAATCGGCCCCGGTGGTGCGCGAATCCGGCGGCGACCGCAGCGCCGTCACCGGCGGCACCACGGTCATCGCCAACAGCATCATCGTGCGCATCTCCGCCAACCCCGGGGAAACCTTCCTCGACCGGATGATCGGTCTCATCGAGGGGGCCAAGCGGCGCAAGACCCCCAACGAGATCGCCCTGGAGGTGCTGCTGATCGCCCTGACCGTGGTCTTCCTGCTGGTCTGCGCCAACCTCAGCCCGCTCTCGATCTACAGCGTCAAGGCCGCCGGCCAGGGGACGCCGGTGTCGTTGACCATCCTGGTCGCGCTGTTCGTCTGTCTGGCCCCGACGACGATCGCGGCGCTCCTGCCGGCCATCGGCATCGCCGGGATGGACCGGCTCTTCCAGAAGAACGTCATCGCCCTCTCCGGACGGGCCATCGAGGCGGCCGGGGATGTCAGCGTGCTGCTTCTGGACAAGACCGGCACCATCACTCACGGCAGCCGTGAGGCGGTGGCTTTTGTCCCGGTGGGAGGGCATCCGTGAGCAGGAGGTGGCCGAGGCCGCCCTGATGGCGTCCCTGGCCGACGAAACCCCGGAAGGGCGCAGCATCGTGGCGCTGGCCCGGCAGAAATACGGGCTGCAGACGAACGATGCCTCCCGGCCGGGGCGGAAGTGATCGAGTTCAGCGCCGATACGCGGCTGTCCGGGCTCAACGTCGATGGCCATCAATACCGCAAGGGCGCCGCCGACTCCACGGTCGCCTTTGTCAGGAAACTGGGCGGGAAGACCATCCCCCACGAACTGTATGAAGCCGTCGACCGGATAGCCCGGGCCGGGGCCACCCCCCTGGTGGTCTGCCGCGACAGCGAGATCTTCGGCGTCGTCAACCTGAAGGACATCGTCAAATCCGGCATCCAGGAACGGTTCCAGCAACTGCGCAGCATGGGGATCAAGACGGTCATGATCACCGGCGACAATCCGCTGACCGCCGCCGCGATCGCCGCCGAGGCCCAGGTTGACGACTTTCTGGCCCAGGCAAAACCGGAAGACAAGCTGCGCCTGATCCGGGAAAACCAGGAGGCCGGTTTCATGGTGGCCATGACCGGCGACGGCACCAACGACGCCCCGGCCCTGGCCCAGGCCGACGTGGCCGTGGCCATGAACACCGGCACCCAGCCGGCCCGGGAGGCCGCCAACATCATCGATCTCGACAGCAACCCGACCAAGCTGCTGGACATCGTCGAGGTCGGCAAGCAGATCCTGATGACCCGCGGCAACCTGACCACCTTCAGCATCTCCAACGACATCGCCAAATATTTCGCCATCATCCCGGCGATGATGCTCTCCGTCTATCCCCAGTTGGGGGCGCTGAACGTGATGCACCTGGCGAGCCCCTACAGCGCCATCCTCTCGGCGGTCATCTTCAATGCGCTCATCATCCCGCTGCTGGTGCCGCTGGCGCTGAAAGGGACGAAGTTCCGGCCCATGCCGGCCGAGAAACTGCTGATCCACAACCTGCTGATTTACGGGGTCGGGGGGATGGTCGCGCCGTTCGTGGGGATCAAGGTGATCGATCTGGCCATTGGACTGACTGGTGTACAGACGGAGACAGACCAGATGAATACATGAAAGATATAAAACCCGCCATTCTGATGTTCCTGCTCTTTACCGTAATTTGCGGCGGCATTTACCCCGCCGTGGTCACCGGCATCGCCCAGGCGGTCTTCCCGAAACAGGCCGAAGGGAGTTTCATCGTTGACCAGAACGGCAAGACGATCGGCTCCACACTGATCGGCCAGCCCTTCACCGACCCGAAATATTTCTGGCCGCGTCCCTCGGCCACTGCTGAATTCGGCTACAACCCCACTGGCTTCCGGCGGCTCCAATGCCGGCCCGACCAATCCCGCTTATCTGCAGACGGTGGCGAACGGGTCAAGACGCTGCGTGACAGCGGGTCACCGGCCCGATCCCGGCCGAACTGGTGCAGGCCTCGGCCAGCGGGCTCGATCCGCACATTTCACCGGAAGCGGCGCTAATCAGGTCCCCGGGTTGCCAAGAGCGCGCGATCTGAGATGAAGACCAAGATCGTCGGGCTCGGTTCCGGCCAAAACCGAACCCCCCCAACTTGGTATCTTTGGTGCTCCGCGGGTCGAACGTGCTCGAACTGAATCTGGCGTTGGATCGTTTATGATGAGTGTAACTTGAAGGCATGCTTACCAAAAACGATGGTGTTAAGCATGAAGGACGAAAATCCATGAAACCAGCAATGATGTTATCTTTCTGATTGCGGCAGCGACAGCGGCGTGCAACGTCGTATCCTTCCCCACAAGTTTCCGACAAATGCGGAAGAACGGTCGAATGAAGGCATCAACCTTCATGGATGTCGGCCCGGACGAGAATCCCCGCTCCATTCCAAAGTCCTGGACGCTGATCAGCGTATCCAGCGGCGACAAAGCGAACTCCCCAATCTCTGGTTTCAGGACGCGACGGTTCCGTCTACCTGCTGCAAGGATTTACTTTCACAATCGGTTCATCTTCATGACATGTTTACAAGATCCCCGCAAAATGATCTCTCCGTTATAATTAAGATGGACCACGGAGTGACTGATGACTGAAATCGAGGACATCCGGCCCTCTCCCGAGGCGATGCTCAAGCTGGCTCGAGACGAGGAGGAGACCAGTGAACTGGGTAAGCTGAAGATCTTTCTCGGCTACGCAGCCGGGGTCGGCAAGACCTACGCCATGCTGGAGGCCGCCTGGCAGCGCCGCCTCGACCGGCACGACGTGGTGGCGGCCTACGTCGAGTCCCACGGCCGTTTCGAGACCGATTCCCTGCTGGCCGGGCTGGAGATTATCCCCCCGGCCATCGTGGTTTACCAGGGGGTGGAACTGAAGGAGATGGATCTCGACGCGGTGTTGGCCCGCAAGCCGGAGATCGCCCTGGTGGACGAACTGGCGCATACCAATGCCCCCGGCTCCCGGCACGAAAAGCGCTGGCAGGATATCGAGGAACTGCTGGCCGCCGGCATCGATGTCTTCACCACGGTCAACATCCAGCATTTCGAGAGCCTGAACGATGTCGTTTCCCAAATCACCGGGATCGCGGTCCGGGAAACCGTGCCCGACAGTCTCCTCGACCGGGCCGAGGAGATCCGCCTGGTCGACATCCCCCCGGAGGACCTGCTCGAACGACTGCGGGAGGGAAAGGTCTACATTCCCGAACAGGCCACCCTGGCCATGGAGAGGTTCTTCCAGCCGGGAAACCTGATGGCCCTGCGGGAGCTGTCGCTGCGGCGGGCCGCGTCCCGGGTCGACGACCAGATGCGGGAATACATGGAGACCCGCTCCATCACCGGCCCATGGTCGACGGCGGAGCGGTTGCTGGTTTGCGTCAGCGGCAGCCCCTACAGCGAAAAGCTGATCCGGACCACCCGCCGTCTGGCCGACGAACTGAAAGCCCCCTGGATCACGGTGTATATCGAGACCCCCGGCGACAGCAAATTCGTCCGGGAAAACCGGGAGCGCGTCTGGCACGATTTGCGCCTGGCGGAAAGCCTGGGTGCGCAGGTGGCGACCATCACGGCGGCCTCGGTGCCGGAGGCGCTGATCGACTACGCAGCACGCCACAACGTCAGCAAGATCGTGGTTGGCAAGCCCGCCAAGTCGCGCTGGTGGGAGCTGCTGCATCCGCCGATCGTTGATCAGATCATCCGCAAGAGCGGGCATCTCGATGTGATGGTCGTCAGTTTTGCCCCTTCGGCTGAAGCTGCCGGCCAACGCCAGGCCATGGCTGTCAAGCAGCTCAGGACAGCCGATATCCTTGCCAGCCTGGGGCTGGTGACCGGTGCCACGCTGCTCTGCGAGCTGGCCCGCCCGTTTCTCGATCCCACCAATATGGTCATGGCCTATCTACTGGCCGTGGTGCTGGCCGCCATCCGCTTCGGGCAGAAGCCGGCGGTCCTGACGGCCGTCCTCGGCGTGCTGGCCTTCGATTTTTTCTTCGTCCCGCCGCGGCTGACCCTGGCGGTGGCCGATACCGAATATTTCGTGACCTTTGCCGCGTTGCTGATTGTCGGGATGGTGATCAGCACCCTGGTTTCAAAGGCCCGCAGGCAAGCGGAGGCTTTACGTGAAAGGGAAGGGTTGACGGAAAGCCTTTACCATCTCAGCCGCGACTTGGGGGCGGCCGCCGACCAGCAGGCGATCCTGAACGGTGTCGTCCGCAACGTCGAGGAATCCCTGGCCGCCCAGGTTGCGGTCTTTCTCGAAGAGCATGACCGTCTCAATATCACCGCAAGCAGCAGCGATCTGCTGCTCGACCTGAAGGAACGGGCGGTGGCTGACTGGGCCTTTCGCAACCATCAGGCGGCCGGCCGGGGAACGGAAACTTTGGGGTCGGCACAGCTTATTTATTTGCCGCTACAGGCTGTGGGGAAGATCATGGGGGTGCTGGGGGTCAAACTGCCGGTTGATGCCGATTACCGGTCGGAGCCGACGCGCCGCCTGCTCGATGCCTTCTGCAGCCAGGTCGCCCTGGCCCTGGAACGGGTCGAGTTTACCCGCCAGCTCGAGCAGGCGCAGCTCCTGCGTTCCCGGGAGAATCTGGAGCGGGCTCTGCTCAACTCTATCTCCCACGATCTGCGCTCGCCGCTTGCGACCATTACCGGGGTGCTCAGCAGCTTTCGTGACGGCGGCGGTAGCTTGAATGAACCAGCACGCCGCGACCTGCTGGAAAATGCCTGGGAAGAGGTCGGCCGCCTGAACCGGTTCGTCGGCAATCTCCTCGACATGACCCGCCTGGAGGCCGGCGCCGTCAGGCCGAACCTGGAACCTTGCGACATCGAGGATCTGATCGGCTGCGCCGTTGCCGCCTTCGAGCATCGTCTGCAAGGCCGTCAGATCGATATTCAGATAGCGCCGGATCTCCCCCTGGTGTCCTTGGACATGGTATTGATGACCCAGGTGCTGATCAACCTGCTCGACAACGCGCTGAAATATTCGAGCGTGGAGCACCCCGTCAGCGTAGTAGCCAGGGTCGACGCGGATTGCCTGACTCTGGAAGTCGCCGACCAGGGTCCGGGGGTCCAGGAACACGAACTCAAATGGATTTTCGACAAGTTTTACCGGGTGCCGGTTCCGGAGGGGGTCAGCGGTACGGGGCTGGGGCTGTCCATCTGCAAGGGATTCGTCGAAGCTCATGGCGGGAAGATCCGGGCGGAAAACCGTGACAGCGGCGGCTTGCGGGTGATCGTCACTCTTCCCCTGGACAGGGATTCACCACGGACGGAGAATAGCCATAATGGATAATGGCCCGATTGACAACCCACTGCGGATTCTGATCGTCGATGACGAAGTCGCCATTCGCCGGTTTCTGGCCAACGTCCTGGCAACTGACCGCTGCGCGGTTTTCCAGGCCGAAAACGGCAGCCTGGCCTTGGCGGCGGCCGCCGCGACCCGGCCGGATCTCATCCTCCTCGACCTGGGTCTGCCGGACATGGACGGGGTGGATGTCATCCGCAAGATCCGCACCTGGTCGCCGGTGCCGATCATCGTCCTGTCGGTACGCGGACAGGAGACCGACAAGGTCAAGGCCCTGGATGCCGGCGCCGACGACTACCTGACCAAGCCGTTCGGCATTGCCGAACTGCTCGCCCGCATCCGGGTCGCGCGTGCGCCGTACGGTCCAGCAGGCGCCTGAACCGGTTTTCCGGGTCGGGGGGCTCGAAGTCGATCTGGTTCGGCGGCGGGTCAGACTGGAGGAGGCTGAGGTTCAGTTGACGCCGACCGAATACGAACTGCTGCGCCTGCTGGTCACCCATGCCGGCAAGGTGCTCACTCATGGCCAGATTCTCAAGCAGATCTGGGGGGCCACGCATATCAATCAACCGCACGTGCTGCGGGTCAACATCAGCAACCTGCGCCACAAGATCGAAGCGGACGTCTCCCGTCCCCGTTACATCCGTACGGAGCCGGGGGTCGGCTACCGTTTGTGGGTTGATTGAGCCTTGATGAAATCTTTATGTTCCACCCCCTCATCTTGACACTTTCTTGATGCGGGATTTGCTAAAGTTTTGGATGAGTTGCCGGCATCTTTCCGGCAGTTCATCCGAAATAATCATGCACAGCAAAGAAACCAACCCCTCGTCTCAACCCGGGACAAATTACACACTCATCCTCTCCCTGACAGCTCTCGGGGTGGTCTATGGCGACATCGGCACCAGCCCGCTTTATGCCCTCCGCGAGTGTTTTTTCGGCCCGCATGCCATCCCGGCGAATCCCACGAACATCCTTGGGGTGCTTTCCCTGATCTTCTGGGCGCTGATCCTGGTGATCTCCATCAAGTACCTGGTCTTTATCCTGAAAGCCGACAACCAGGGGGAAGGGGGGATCCTGGCGCTGACTGCGCTGGTTGCTCCTGAGAGCACGGAAGTGCGGGGTTGGCGGCGAATTCTCATTTTCCTGGGGCTGTTCGGGGCGGCTTTGCTTTATGGCGACGGCATGATCACGCCGGCCATCTCGGTGTTGAGCGCCGTTGAAGGGCTGGAGATCGTCACGCCGGTCTTTGCCCCTTATGTCATCCCCCTGACGGTGGTCATCCTGATCGCTTTGTTTCTCTGCCAGCACCGCGGCACCAGCGGCATCGGCGCGATCTTCGGCCCGATCACCCTGTTCTGGTTCGTGGTGCTGGCGCTGCTGGGCATCCGTCACATCGTGCAGCAGCCGGTGGTGCTGGGCGCAATCAGCCCCTATCACGCCCTGGAATTTTTCCTGAACAACGGCTGGACCGGTTTCCTCGTCCTCGGTTCGGTCTTCCTGGTGGTGACCGGCGGCGAAGCACTTTACGCCGACATGGGGCATTTCGGCCCCAAACCGATCCGGCTGGCCTGGTTTGGCGTCGTCCTGCCGGCCCTGTTGCTCAACTATTTTGGCCAGGGCGCGCTGCTCCTGCGCCAACCCGGCAGCGGTGGCCAACCCGTTCTACCTGATGGCGCCCGCCTGGGCGCTCATCCCGCTGGTGATCCTGTCGACGGCCGCCACTGTCATCGCCTCGCAGGCCGTCATCTCCGGCGCCTTCTCCCTGTCGATGCAGGCGGTGCAGCTCGGCTACAGCCCGCGCCTCAACATCGAGCACACCTCCGCGCGCGAGCAGGGGCAGATCTACCTGCCGGCGATCAACTGGGTCCTGATGGTCTGCTGCATCGGGCTGGTGGTCGGCTTCCGCACCTCCAGCAACCTGGCGGCGGCCTACGGCATCGCCGTGACCACCACCATGGTCATCACCACGCTGCTGTTCTTCTTCCTCGCCTGCGACCACTGGCGCTGGAAGCTGCCGTTGGCCGCTGCTCCTGTGCGGCGGCTTCCTGGCTTTCGACCTGGCGTTCTTCGGCGCCAACATCGCCAAGATTGCCAACGGCGGCTGGTTCCCGCTGGTGGTGGCCGCTGCGGTGTTCACCCTGATGTCGACCTGGAAAAGGGGCCGGCGCATCCTGTATCAGACGACTGCAAGGCGGGGCCATCCCGATCGAAGCCTTCTGCGACCCTGATCGAAAGTCCGCCACCCCAACGCGTGCCGGGAACGGCCGTGTTCATGTCGGGCAACCCGACGGATGATCCCTTCGGCGCTGCTGCACAATCTCAAGCACAACAAGGTGCTGCACGAGCGGGTGGTCTTTCTTTCCGTGTTGACCGAAAAGATCCCGCATGTGCCGTCGGAGGAGCCGTCTCGCACTGGAGACCGTCGGCAGGGCATGTACACGATCCTCCTCCGCTATGGCTTCATGGAGACGCCGAACGTTCCCGCGGCGCTACAGGATCTGGACCTGGAGGGGTGGAGATTCAGCGTCATGGAAACGACCTTTTTTCTCGGCCGTGAAACGATCATTCCCATCGTCCAGACCGGGGATGGCGCTCTGGCGGGAGAAGCTGTTCATGGTCATGTCGCGCAATGCCCGCACCGCGACGGATTTCTTCGGCCTGCCGCCCAACCGGGTGATCGAACTCGGCATGCAGGTGGAAATTTGATAATCGAAAGTCACCATTTTCACGACATATAAGTGCCGCCTATGGCCGCGTCTAACATATCATCTCATAAGCCGTTCTCGGTTTTCCTTGGGGGATCCAATACAAGGGAAATTGACCCCCGCCGCTCATCGTGATACTTTAAATCTCCAATTCCCGCCGTAGTCCTGAGCAAATCCCCAACAGCAGCAAAAATTTAAATCGTCATTGGTCTCTCGACCGCATGAGGTGGTCAGCGGCTGGTGGCCCGATCCGAAAGGAGAGCGGCCATGAGCGATGTCGACCGAGAACCCGAAATTAACGGAATCTGGCTGCCTTGATCAAGCTGGCCGACGTCGGCGCCGGCAAGGTTTTCAGTATGTACCGGCCAGCACTGGAAAACTTTATCGGCGAGTTTTGCCCCCGACGAGATGATGTCCTTGGCAATGGCCGGTTGCAAGACCGAGGACGAAGCCGCGTTCGTCGAGGCAGCTCTGGCCGGCCTTCGAAGAGTACTCGCCGGACGAGGACACCCCTTGAGCAAAGCTCGTACATTCGCCATTGCAGCCCACGGAGGTCAGGAGTATGGACCGGGGCGCCCCTACGCCGTTCACTTGGAAGCCGTTGCGAAGATGGTGACGCCATTTGGTGAAACTGCCATCACTCTGGCCTACTTGCATGATGTTGTCGAGGACACCGATGAAACCTGGAGCAGGTTCAGGCGAGTTCGGCGACTTCGTGGCTGACTGCGTCGCCCTGATCACCGATGAGCCGGGAGTGAACCGGAAGGAGCGCAAGGCCAGGACCTACGCAGAAACTGGCCGAGGTCTCTGGTGACCTGGAGCTTGCGCTGACAGTCAAAGTGGCAGATCGCCTTGCCAACGTAAGGGCGTGTATTGCAGACAGGAAGGACTCGTTGCTGGCGATGTACCGGTCGGAACATGAGGCGTTTCGTCGTGCAGCGTTCCGGGCCGGCAACTGTGACGAGCTGTGGCAGGAGCTGAATTCACTTCTAAGGGGGAATCGGATTGATCGGACATCGAGCATTTGTCAGCAGTTCACGGGGCGACCAAACAATTGACCCCCACCGCCCATCGTGATACTTTGAACCTGTAGTCCCCACCAGCAGTCCTAACGTTCCCCAGCAACAACTGAACACCGTAACACCCAGGGCCGATCCTGTGCCCACACGACACTTCCCCCACTGATTCACCCCGTCTGGCGGTCACCGACCGCGTAGGGCGGTCGAAGGCTGCCGGCACCAAATGCCCGAACGGGCAGAAGGAGGCCGCCATGGGAAAATTCGAGCTGTTCGTAGACGACAACTATCATCACATGGACAAGGACGAGCGGTATTTGCACGGCACCTATGAAACCTACGAAGAGGCCGTAGCTGCTGCAAAGAAGATCATCGATGACTTCTTGGCCGAAGTGGATTGTAAAAAGTTGACCGCAGAGGAACTGTTTTCCGGTTGGGCCCACTACGGGGACAGCCCATTCATTGTTGGTGATGTTGGGAAAGCCTGCGAGGACGAGGTCCTCGAGAGGGGCAAGGCCATTGTCAAGGAGATGAAATCCCGCCAGAAGGCCCATGGCAGTAACCTGGCTGAGATGCTCAAGCCAATGGACCTCCCGCCGCCCAAGCTCTTCTTCAGTGCCAGTGCGTATGTGAGGGAGCGTTGCAGGGAACTTTGCAGTGAGGCAGGTGCCGGCTCGAAGAAGGGGTAAGACAATGACCAGGTCAGACTTGACAGGTTGCTTGGTGCAGATCTACCGCGGGCGCCAGAAGGGGGTCGAGGGCATCGTCGTCCACCAGGACGAGCATCAGCCTGATGATCACGGCGCCGGACCTCTATGGGTTCGAGAACTGGTACGAGCGAAGGGCCAACGTGAAGCTGCTCGTAAAACGCAACATCAACTACCCTCCCCGCAGTTCGCAACACCCCCGAAAGATTCCAAATTCGCGCCAGGCGGCCTTCGACGGCATGAGGCGGTCGTAGGGCTTCCATGAAAGGAGCTGAGCATGTACCTGGACGTCTACATCGCATTTCTCGACGGCACCACAGATCAGGATGGCTTTCCGAAGCTGGTCGAAAACCGGCACCCCCAACAATAAGACAAAGCCCCTTCTTCCCCTGCGGTAGCCAGGCCTTCTGGGAACTGAAGCGGCGCATTGAGGCGGGTGTGTACGAGGGTTGGCCAGTTGACTGGGGCGCCTGGGGCGCCAGGGTCACAAAACAGCAGATCCTTGACTTTATCAGGGACATGGGGGCAGGGAGCTCGTACGAGCTTGTCGCCTTTGTTGGGGCTCTTGACCCGGAGACCGAGTATGCCCTGGTGGCGTCGGAGTGATGCCGACAGGTATGGCCGACGGTAGTCGGATATCTTGAGAACGACCTGGCAGGCGATTGGGTAGGCGAAGCAGATGGGTCAGGGCAACAGGGAGGTTACTGCCCCAGAGGTTACTGCTTCGCCGCCAACCGACGTGCAACAAGGACAACCGCCTGCCTGTCAGCACTGTGGTCAATACGCCTGAAGCTTTTGAGAAGAGATCTCTCGTCGGATGACTCCGCCGCAAACTGTGCGTTCTCGTCCGACTCGAAAAAATAGGCTATCGGCACACCCAGAGCGTGCGCGATGACTTGGATGTTCTCGACGTTCAGCCGATTCCAGCCGAATATCG
>CAVVUQ010000003.1:0-267862 GCA_963751525.1 uncultured delta proteobacterium
CTTTCTTTCCCGTCAAGAAAACGAAGGGGGCGGTGAATTGAGTATGCTGTCCCCGGAACTCTAGTTCCCTGGTTTTTTCAAAATTTGCGTGGAAACTTGCTGCCGCCATCATACCTGTCTGTTCCAATCACCTTTTTATTAGGTTTATAGCTGGCACAGTGCAGAGCCTCTTTTGATCCGCAAGTAATTTTTTTGTATTTACAGAAGATGGCACCCTGACTGCTTCCTTTTGTATATCGACTATTTCCGGTGTGGTAACGACACAAATAACAGTTCTTGACATCAATTCCCTCCAGAAACGCATTTTCAATCTCTTTAACGAAAGTTTCAAAAGAATCAAAGATAAACTGATCTACCTTTTTGTAATAGAGCACACCTGTGTTATTCTTCAATTCCCGAAATTCTTTTACACTGACTTCTCCGAGCCAAGCTCGACCTGACTTAAGCACCCTGAAGCACTTGACCTCTTTTCTCCTGCATGAATCCAAAGAGTTTCTGAATACAGATCTAGGATTAAAATTATGAAGAATCATGCCCCGGCCAGCGATTACATTTTGCATCGACTGACCTGGACATGAAAAAACAAACTCGATAATTCTTTGCCCCCGATTGATTGATGAAACTGGATTCGTTGGCCCCTTCGCTGGGCCCCTAATGAGTAAATCGACATCACCTCCCCTGCCGACTAAAAATATCCTTTCACCTTCCACACGGATCTCAGGAAAATATCTAGTCAAGTCCTCTTGATAGACCTCCCGTTCAATAAAGCAGGGGCCAACTTCGCAGGCTTTGCATTGTACTTCCCGCAGGAGATGAACAGGAAACGCGAGTCTCTCCTGGAGCGCATTATTATAAGCATCAACAACGGTTTGTCTCCATCCGATGAGATTTCTCTCTTCTTCTGCCTTCTCCCTCTCTTCTCTTTGTATTTGAGCTAACCGCTCGCAATTGCGAGAAAAATCTGCAGCAACAAACCGCTCATCACCATTGATGATTCGAACACGAGGGTCTGCCTCACTGAGGCTCCGGCGTTCTATTGCAAGAAGATCATCCTCACTATTGATGTCGATCTCAAGAATGGGAATGCCCGCGTCACATTTTTTCTCAGATGCCTTGTGAGAGACGACAATCTCGACATACATCTTGCCACCGGCCTCATTGCTCAAGAGGATATCCGGGATGAACAGATCATCACCCTCGCGGTCTGGAGTTTCTTCGGCTGATCGAGTGTATCTCTGGGTGAGGTCGATTTTGCTTGGAGGAAGTGGTCGTTCGCAAGGGCCCAGAGGGCAAGATTTGCATACTGCCGTCTGCAACACTTCAAGAAAATATAGCTGTTGTTTTTCAAGGCAGGCTTGATAGGTCTTCTGGAATAATAATACGCCCATCCGGTGCAGGTAGGTTTCCGGTGAGCAATCTCCTATCACCTTGTGTCGGAAGTGATGGACACGGGACTGAGGTAGAACTGGACGGAGTGTCCGGCCGCAACCGAGACAAGTAAAGTCTGCTCGATCATGCGCAGTGAGAGAGAGAACATCAACAACCTTTCTTTGGTTATTGAGAGCATATCGGTATTTTATCTGCGACTGGATCGTTCCCACAGAGAAACTCAGATAGGGCTATTTAAGAACCGTCCACAAAAAGTGCCAAGCGTCTAATTTAACGGACCTTCACGTATCCTGGGACTCTGAGATTTCACCGATTGCGTTGACTCGCACACCGATGGTCAAGTGTCTGCAGTTTCGATACTCCTCTTCTGTCTTGAAAAGGATATAACCGTGGGCGTCAAAATATGCCCCAGGAAAACGCTCGAGAGGCATGTAGAACACCCCATTTTCACGATAAAGAGCATGCCTGGCACCAACCTTCCATTCTCGGTTGAGATTGGCCCCGGTGTTCGTTCTGATGCCACCCATGACGAACCTCCTCTATTACCCTTCAACTGCTTACAATTTTATTTCGCCACGGTCAGGACAGCATCGAGAGAAAGGGGGTAAGGAAACCCTGACAATCGGCCTTTAAGCCTCGCCGCAAGCTTCGAATAATCCCAGTCAACGCCCTCGAATGCCGGTGTTGTTCAACCCTGTAAACCAAATAAAAATCTTGGCTCGGGGTATCCTGGGTATTCTTTACGCACAAGGTCGCTCTTAGAGAAAACCTTGGGTCCCTTCGACATTATTCGCATCAAGCCAGGGATAGTCTTGCCTCCTTCAAAATGCAGAAGGAGATATTTTGCCGCCGCCATTTCGGGCGATAGTTCGAGCGAGCCTCGTCCTGATCCCATTCGACAATTATAAAGTCCTCTGCGAGTGATCCATTCGAGATGCTCCTCGCTCTTGCACCATCCAACGAGTACGGAGGTCTCGGCTGGAGGCGAATGCCGCCGTTTCACTTCCGGTTCGCATTCAGGGAGAGATTGTCGCACCCCATACAACGGTTCGGTTTCATGAACCTGATACAAATGATAGCTCTGGCGTTCGCGCGCAGTAGCACGGTCACACACATGGGTGACGACATCGCGTAGAAACTGTTCGATACCTGCTGCGCTTCCTCCCGGCTTGAGCGGAAAGGCCCCTAGCCCTGGCAGTATTTCGTGATATCCCTGCCAATGCTTAAGCTCGGTGCCGGGGTAGATCACATAAGCACCTTGAGTCCGGCGGATCGCATCCCTATAAGCGTGCATTTTGAGCAGGTCTTCGCGCTTGTAACTACCCTGCGAAGATTCGCCCCCGTTGGTATCTTGTTCTTCCCCAAAGAGCTGCTCGATGAAATCGACTCGATACTTGGCATCGAAGTGGACATGAACCATTAATTCTTGCGATTCAGCTTCTTTCTCGGAGAACTCAGCAGGCCAGAGACTTAGGGTATAGTCCGGCCGCATGTTTCTGGTCCATGACCCTCTTACCGCATGGCCTTCGTGGTGTGAGAACGTCCGGTTATAGCTGAACTTCACATCGAGCCGTCTGGATCCGGTATCGTAGACTCCCCTGATTGGTAGATACTTTCCAGCTCTCAACTGCAGGCCAAAACCGTCCTTCGTCTTTCTTATCAGGGACTTCACCGAGAGGCTTTTTTAGTTCGAAAATTCCGGAAACGACATCGAGCAATTTGAAGAAGACCCAATACTCATAAAGTGTGGCGATGTCCCGCTGACCGGCACCATAGACATCCTCACCACCATGCCAGACCAGCCGAGCTGCCATATCAAATTTCAGCCATGCTTGCAGAACTTCGCGATAACCCTCCTTACGTTGAAGAACGGGACTTCCCAGTGGTAGTACGTCAGGTTCGTATACGCCTCTAAAGATCTCGGCCGATAGGGCTGCCTCCAGCTCTCCTTCCAAGGCTTCGATTTCGGCGCACAGACGCGTGTCAGTTCACTGCCGATTTCTTCGAGCTTGAGCCGCATCTTGTTCAGGAAGCCGGAAAAGGAGCGAAGCGCAAACTTGATAAAACGGTTTTCGGGCGTGTCATCAGTCTGGACGTTACGGCAAACAGTGATCCGTGCAGGAAGGGAATCAACCTTTGCCTTCAGCGGATGCAAGTCAGGAAGAGGCACGCGGCGAAAGCCTTTAGCAAGCTTGCGAAGGCTATTGCCGTCCGGCCGAAACCCACGGCTAATGTCATGCACCCTCTCCTCCGGCTCCCATCGGCGGTGAGGGTGGGTTGTTATGCGATGAAGAGCATCTCGAAACGGGCGGGAAGCGATGAGTGACTTAAGAAAAGCAAAGCGCTGATGGATCGTCTGAGCGGTACGGCCCGGGTCGGGGGCAAACTTTTGTGCAGTAGGTGAACGCAACTCCATGAGCAGTGAGACGCAGCGCTCGGTGATATCTTCCATCATCTGCCGATATTCGGCACGGTAGCTGACCTTAGCAGAAAAGATCTCTATAGCGGCGCGGCCGACAACCTTTCCATCAACGTCGTACGCCAGCAGCGGAAGACGTCCAGTCCTGAGACCGGGGACAATCTGGCCACAATGTGCGCGCGAGGGGTTACTACTGGCGACGACGATCCCCGAACCGGTTTCTTCAGACAACCGAACGGAGGGTGATAAAAACTCGTACTCACAACGGCCATTTTCAAGCAGTTGTATGGGCTCTTCTCCATACGAG
Organism: uncultured delta proteobacterium; assembly: GCA_963751525.1. GTDB lineage: Bacteria > Desulfobacterota > Desulfuromonadia > Desulfuromonadales > BM103 > VAUL01. Next base: position 4,116 of record CAVVUQ010000003.1, read on the forward strand.
TGGGCTTCTGGACCAGAAATTCGGCACAGAAAACCACCCTGGGCATAAAGATGCATTGACACAACGATACGACCACTATCGTCAAGGAAATCAAGCTTCTCATGCACCGGAGCGAGCATCTACGCCTCGGCGAAACTGGTAAAGCCGTCCTGAGCGAGCCGGTCCAGCATACGATTCAATTTTTCCGTACTGAGGGGTAACTGGTGTTCTTCGCAAAACTTCTTCAATTTCTCAAGGGTGGGTCGGAGTTTGCGATCTGAACCATGCAGCTTTGGCATTAATTTTTGAATGACTTGAGCATCTAAGGCGTCATTGAACTGCCAGCTCGATCCATTGAGAATCGCATGGTGGTAGAAGAAGGAAGATATCTCCAGGGCTGTACGAAAACCGAATTCTGCCCCGATAGGCACCAGTTCAGCAAAAACCTCAGTCAGTCTTAGCTTAAGATTAGCAGCTATTTCAGCGCCGTTGCCAATGGTGGGAGGAAGATCTGCGAGCGACACACTATTTCGCGCTGAGTTTACAAAGGCCTTACCGAACCCTGCACCCTTACCAGCCAAGGCATCCATATCCACCTTGCCGGGAGCATCGAGGAAGCCAGCTATATCCTCAACTGTTGCCCGAAACTCGATAACGTTTGCCCGATCAAGCACCTTAGGTGAGAACATATAAGTTGTTTCATCAATATTAACGGTGCCGACAACAAAAAGGTTATCCGGCAGTCGTATTTTCGCAGGAACTGGCAATGGATCCCCAGCGAATGAGCACAGCTTTTCGTTTGATGCATGTAGGGCGATTTCCTGGCCTGACTCGATCGCAGACAAGATGTCGGCAAAATACCGCTCCACATGGGACAGGTTCATTTCATCAAGAATGAGGAAATATGGCAGCGCAGGATTGTTCTCTGCGCGCAAGATAAGGTCAAGTGCCCCACTGGCAGGTTTCCGATAAATTGTTGGCTGAAGTGCATCCTGATACCCAAGAACATTTTCGTTTGATGTCCAATCAGCACCAACCGCAACTAAGCGGTATTGGTCTTGAGTCTGACTGAGCCATGAAGCAAAGGCATGAGCAAGCTTCGTCTTCCCTGAGCCTGATAGTCCGGTAAGGATGACAAATCGTTTCGTCATCAGAGACGCTGCAAAACGAGTCACTGTTTCCACAGAAATTATTAGGTTTGAACTCGTAAATTGTCCGTAGGCATCCTTGGCTAGACTATCTATAGGAACGGATTCGCCTGGCTTCTCTTGAAACGATGGTTCTGGTTCATTGTCAACGTATGCATACCCAAACACCATCTGATTCAACAAATTCCCGTTCGTGGACAATCCTGGTGCTGGATCGAAGTCATCTTTCGTGAGCGTTTTCTCTAACTTTTCAATGTCGATAGCTTTTGCCCATGTGATGAATTTCTCTGACTGTTTAGAGCCTATGCAATTCTTATTGTGCCATTCTGCGGGTGTTTCATTAGGCCAAGGTGTATAAATACCTTCGTTATTCGTACTACTCTGCCAGTCTGATATTTTAACCCTAAATGGTATCTCGCCATTCCCAGCGTTTATATAAAGGTAAAATGGTTTTTTAAGAATTTTTACAGCATCTGGATTAATCCTAAAACTCCACCAAAATGCCCATGCCCCATTATTCTCTATGGCTTCTTTTACTTTCTGGTATTCTGATGCAATTTCACGCCACGTACCTAATAACACCAATTCTCTGGAGTCTTTTGCAGGCGGACGGTTTGGATCTCTCGACGAAACATAATCTCGATAACATTCAAGTAATTTACCTAAGTCGCTATAAAACTGGTCTTCCGAAGGGAAATTATTAACGGCATAAAACTTTGATGCCACAGTCGAAGCCTCATAAAGCTTAGCCAATCTTTGGTCGGAGCCAAGGTCAGAATGACCTGACATGTCGAAGCCACTAGCTTTAAGATAAGTATATTTTTCTCTCAGTTTTTCAGCTCTTTCGTGTAGTATTTCAATTGCTTTAGCACCATACTGTTTTGTCAGTTGCGTAACTCCTTGCGCCATCTTGATGTAACATCCTGATCCGTTTTCGCAGAACAGTATAACAATATAAGTTCCATCTTGCGTCGTATCAGTTTCTCTTATATCGAGAAATGAAATCCATGGTATTGTTGCCCAATTCCCTTTCCCATAAGAGGACACAACTTTCAAATTCGCATATTTTTTATGACATCTGATTTATTTAGCACACGTCTACATTCATCGAATAGTTCGCGTATACTATTTCCGCCCTTAAATTTTTCTGTTTTTCTCGCAGTATCATATTTTTCGACAATGAGCTTCAGCGCTTCAGAAATCTTCATCTCTCGCAATCTAATTACATCAATATTATGCTTCTCTAGATAATCATTGGTCTCTACACCGCCGACGAAATCAGATACTGGAACTCCGTGGCCAATGATACTATTTTTTTGGGTGGGTATTTATTCCCTTGATAATCGATGGCGTAAACTTGGGATTTTTTTGTTTCCCAGCTTTTCCATTCCTCGGTATTTCTAAGATTTTTATCGAAGTCATCTAGTGCTTCAATTATTTTTTTTGTATCAACTAATGGGATAGCCATTTGCTTCCTCCAGACACTGTGAATATATCAGCGGAAATCTTATTAATTGCAAGGTTTCATAACTTATCTTAAATGATTTTTAAGAAATTGTAGTTGTTTACCAATAGTTAATCCTTGCATTGGAACATCCGCATAGCAAATTTTCTTGATCAAAAACTGCCGATATTTTTCACCCGCCAAAAATATGAATTTGTCATGTTTAAGATCTGCTCGCTCCGACAACTGCCAAAGCACCTTCTCTGCCCAGACTTTTACCTCGGCAGTCCGCATTTTGTTTAGCGTTAAATCGTAGGGCTCAACCTCCTGCTCCAACTCCAAGAGACCATATTTTGCAGAGAGCACATAAATCGAATCGACACCCAGGATTTGCGCAAAGGCCAAATTCAATCGAAACAGCGGACTTGTATAAAGCTCTTTTGCCCTCGCTGCATTAGGCAGCTTCTGACTAACACACGAAATAAGAACTATTTTTTTCAATGCTTAACCGGCCCGAATTAATAGTGACAGCCTTTAAGCTCTCCGGCGCGCTTTTACTGGCTTCTCATCGTGCTGGAGAGAACATCTCTCCAAGACGAGTCAGCCATCTTGAGGTCGCTTTTTGAGTCCCAAAGATGTGCACCGCAGAACTCTGCCTGCCCATACGCCCATTTGGTTATGCGTTGAGTTGCCGTGTAGTCATGCAGGATACCACGCTCATCAAAGCCCTGGGCGAGGATCGTTGCGTTGAGTTCGTTACGGCGGTGCCAAGTCGCAAGGTGTTTCGGGGCGGCGAGCAAGTCGCTTTTGCTGCGATTGCACGTGGCATGGGCCAACACGAAATTGTGGCCCAAATCGAGCGGGTAGCGGACCAGGGGATGAAGTGATCAATATCGCCCTTGTCATCGACCCTCCTCGCGCAATAGAGACAAATGTCCTCTTGCGTCTCCCCAAAATCTCCCAGCCATCCAGGCAAAGCAGAACGCTCCGAACCGAAGAGAAACTCATCAAGATCGGCTTCGCCCAGGCTTGCCTGGTTCATGCGACGCACGTGCCTCAACCAAGCCCCCTGAACCAGGTTGCGCACAAGGTCATAATGCTGTCGAAGAATGAAGAGTACACCAGGGAGTAAACTCGATCTGCTCGCCCTTGATAGCCTTGTCCACTCTGCCTATAGATGAGGCAGAACGGTTCGCTACCGATTATCTGCAATTTCCACAAGGGCATTTCTGCGATGGTTTCAGCAACTTCCGATTTAAGATCTCGCCAATCAATGGTTGTTACGCAAGGCAGTACAGAGACCCATTATATCGACTGTGGATTTCGACAATTTGTCTGAAGACAACCGGTTGCTTGCCGTTGACATTTTCAAGAGTACGCCATCCTGGTTTTCGAAGTCGCATAAGGAAAAGCTTGTCGCCAGTAGTAGAGGATAAAATTTTCGGCCAGATCCGAAGTATTGATCCGCTCCGGATCCACACCGTCTTGGCCTGATTGAACAGCAAAATCGGCAAGTGCCATGAACAAGGCGAATTTGTAGGTTGCGACAAAAGACCCTTCATCGAGAATCCTCTGGATCCCGCTGATGAAGCGCAGTTGATCTTCTGCTGTCGGGATGATCATTTGTTCCAGTAGTCGCCTTGTCCGGGAAAATCCAGCGCACGCCGCCGCGCGGGTCGGGCTGGTCGCCGGCATAGCGGGGGATCAGGTGGATGTGCAGGTGCATGACCGTCTGGCCGGCGGCGGCGCCGTCGTTGATGCCGATGTTGAAGCCATCGGGGTTGCGTTCTGTCTGCAATCGCTGGCGCATTTCGGCCAGCAGGTCGAGCATGGCCCCCTGCTCTTCCTTGGTCGCTTCGAAGAAGGAGGCGACGTGGCGTTTGGGGATGATCAGGGTGTGGCCAGGGGAGACGGGAAAGCCGTCGTAGATGGCCATGGCGTGGTCGTTGGCCGCTATGACTCTGGAATTATCCAGGTTGCAGAATGGGCAGGGGTTTGTCATGTTGAATCTATCGTCGTATTAAGTGTGGTGTCCCTTGGTTACACAAAAAAATCAAACAGACACAACCTGCGTCCTGCCAACTACTCGGTTGACAATAGTATTGATTTCTGATGTTTCGGTTAACCGTGCGAGCCTTATCATTAATTTATCAATCGACCTTTTACTCGCACCTGTTTTTGTTCTTAATCCCCTCCCAAATATAGTGCAGCATATACTTTCCGTGTCCTACCTCGTTAAAGTTACCGCCACCAAAATATACCCTTACTTCTTCAGGTATTTCTACACCAGATTTGGCTACATATTTTGATATTGCATCGGTATCTGGTGCGCAAGAGCTGTCTTTTTTTTTGAAAATGCCCCTGGTCTCGTCCAACAATTATCTATATTGGTTTTTTTTAGTTGTAATGTCGCAAAGCATTCGAACAAATTTTTTAAACAAGTCCACACGTTCATCTCTATTTCATCATATTGTTTTTTTGTTAATATATCAGATGGCCTTCTTCTCTGGAAAGTCGCCAATTAATAATGATGAAAAACCATCATAATCTAATAAATAGTTTTCTATAGAATGTCTGCATAATACAACTATTTTTCGTGATTTTCGTGATTGATCCCGAGTAGGTCATCCCAATCCCTATCAATTAGATAAACACATTTATTGTCTTTACATCTACTTGCAGCAGCTGAAAATTGATGGTTTTCCATTCAGAGAAAAAACCTTACAGATATTGACCCCGCATCGTTTAAATAATGTTTCGTATAGGTTTTCGACTTTCTGCATCTTCTACAAATACATGATTTTCGTTATAGTCTTGAAAGAGCTTATACGATTGACCCGCATACGATGTCCTTTCTGGGATCATCGTCCACCCCGCACACTAATAGCTTGAACATTCACATCATTTGCTCCACATATTTCTGGGCTATGCGTTGCCATAATCGTCTGACATTCCTGCGGCATAACATTTTTTACAGCAGTAACGAAATCTTTCTGCCACTTCACATGTAATGATAGTTCCGGTTCATCTATGATAATTGGTATACCAGTTTTAGCTAAAAATGCGAAATATGCTAGCAATACAACTACCTGTGCTTCACCAGATGACAACTGCTTCATCCTTAGTTTTTCGTTTCTACCAACAACAGAAAAAGACGGCACCCCTGTGTTCTCATCAAAAACTAGTTTTTTACCAGAATCCATAATAAACATGTTTACAGACTCGATAAAATTATTGATTTCCTGCCGCTCTTTCTTTGCTTTTTTCTCGTGCTCTTCAAATAAATCAAGCATCTTCGATGCCTTCTCGAAATTGTGCTGATTTAGAATAAACCAGACATCATCGCTTTTTTTATCGCTTTCATTTGTTGTTATATTTTCAACAAGATTTATCTAAGTACCTCATTACTGCATCGCGCACAGATGTGTCCGATAAGTAACTTGACAATATGTCCCTGTTCTCTCATATTGCTAAACTTACTTTTTAGCTGTTTTATCTTGCCCAAAATGTTTGGTAATTTTTTTAGTCAGGTTTTTCTCGCTTAATATTCCACTAAAACTTAGCTCTATAACTTTACAATTTAGATCGTCATTAATTTCAACAACGCGTCGTCTGCTAGAATTGTAAGCGTCCCGCATAAGACCCCCCGCGGCATCAATAGCGTTTTTTGATTTTCGAACATTCTCGGGGCTTTTGCGCTTCTTTGCGTCCTCCTTTCTGAACCTGGTAGGTCCATGCACATATCGGCCAAGACCGACAAACACAGGGCTAGGCAATTCTTCACGCAAAAAACTCCAAGCGACTATCTCGCTTTCATCTGGCCTTAACCGCGAATATTCTGACTTAATATCTTCTATATATGGAGCGTTACGAATAGATTTAGGGTCACTGATAAGAGGTGTAATTATCGGCTGAAATTCGAGCACTTTTACCTCGGAGGAAACCTCTAAAAAATGCTTATCTTTTACAATTTTACTTACTATCGTGTATCTTACGCTTTTGTGTTTCACAATTACCTTGATTGACTCATGATCCAAAGTGCATAGTTCCGGCATGTTCGGGCTAAGAAGCCAGTTTATGAGATTAATAACCGTTGTCTTCCCGCATCCGTTAATGCCAACTATGAAATTTTCTCCTCTTTTAAAAGAGAGTTTTCCAGATAAAGTACCATAAACATTTTTATATTCTATACTGACTATTTCCATATTTATCTCCTTTAATATCACCAAGAGCTATGATGACGTGTTATTCTTCCAATAACCACATGACAATCTGACTAATCGCGATGTACGAATTTCTCTTCGTTTGCCTCATGCTCCACCTTAGATTAGTTCACTGGTAACCAACGTCACTTACCCTTCCCCCATGGACGAATTCCGGGGACAGCTTAATTAATTCCAGCTGTCATAGCCCGAATTTAAAATAGTTGTTACCCCTCGCGAAATCTCTCCCCCACCACCCTCACTGCATCCAACGCCCGCGTCAGCGCAATATGCACCCGCACATCAAACCGGTCCGTCACCTTCCCCATATCGGTCACAATCACCGCCGGCCGCTCCAGCCCCTTGAAGCGCAGAAAAGTATCCGCCACCACATTCCCGCCAATCTCCGGCGAGTCGGCGCGCACCACCGGGAAACTGCCAATCTTGTCCATGGTGGCAAAGCCCCCGGCGGTCTGACCGCGCAGGGAGAGGACGGCGCATATCAGGGGTCAAGTCTCCAAGTATCAAATTCTATTTTTGGAGACTTGACCTCATATTTTTGTCTTAGCCGCCACGCTCCCCAGCGGAGGTGGAACATGACTCATCCAGCATCGGAAGGATCATGATTCTTGAGTCTCGGCGAACTTGGCCGCCATCGTCGGGTTGCCCCGAGTCAGCTTCTTGATCGTCACGTCCTGCGCCTTGTCGTTCGCAAGGCGGAGGTTGCGATCGGTCCCGAGCAGCGCGTCCTTCGTCTTCTGCAGGTGGTCGATCGACTTGTCGATCTCGTCGATCGCCGTCTTGGAAGCTTCCTGGAGGCCAGGTCGTAGTTCCTCGCGAAGGCGGTCTTGAACGTCTCGAGCTCGTTCTCGAAGTTCGTGATGTCGATGTTCTGCGCCTTCACGAGCGCCAGCTCGGTCTTGTACTTCAGCGAGTTCATGCGCCGCATTGCGCAGCAGCGTGATGATCGGGATGAAGAACTGCGGCCGGACGACGTACATCTTCGGGTAGCGGTGGGACACGTCGACGATCCCGGTGTTGTAGAGCTCGCTGTCGGGCTCGAGCAGGGAGACGAGCACCGCGTACTCGCAGCCCTTCTCGGTGCGATCCTTGTCGAGCTCCTTCAGGAAGTCCTCGTTCTTGTTCTTGGTCGCGGTTGCGTCGCTCTCGTTCTTCATCTCGAACATGATCGAGACGATCTCAGTGCCAGCCTCATCCGAGTCGCGGAAGATGTAGTCGCCCTTGCTGCCGGTCCGCGCGTCGTTGTCCTTCTCGAAGTAGGCCCTCGGAAACGCCGTCGCGCGGATGCGGTTGAACTCGGTCTCGCAGTGCTGCTCGAGGGTTTCGCCGACCATCTTGGTCGACAGCCGCGCCTTCATGTCCCGCAGGCGCTCGATCGCGTCGTCGCGATCCTTGATCTGCGTCTCGTACTTGTCCTTGAGCGACTTCTCGGCGAGCTGCTTCTCAAGCTCCGCTCGCTCGAGGCCGCTCTTCAGTTCGTCGCGCTCCTTCTCGACCGCGCTGACTGCCTCGGTGATCGCGAGCTTCTGCGCAATCGCGATCGCGTCGAGCTTGGCCTTCAGGCCCTGGATCTCCGCGTCCTTGGCCGCGGCGGCCTTCTGCAGTTCGTTCACGAGCTTCGCCTCGGCCAGCTTGGAGGCGGCCTGCTTGTCGTGCTTCGCCTGCTCGAGTTCGTTCGCGAGCGCGTCGCGCTCCTTCTCCACGGCGCTTAGGGCCTCGGCCACGGCGAGCTTCCGCGCGACCTCGCCGGCATCGAGCCTGGCCTTCAGGTCCTGGATCTCGGCGTCCTTGGCTGCGGCAGCCTTCTGCAGTTCGCTGGCGACCTTGGTCGTCGGCGAGCTCGACGGCATTCCGCTTGTCCTGCTCGGCCAGCTCAAGCCGCTCGTGCAACTGCTGCTCGAACTCGCTGTCGCGAACCTGCTTCAGGATGTCCGCGTACCCGGCCTCGTCGATCTTGAATGCTTTCCCGCAGTGCGGGCAGATGATCTCGTGCATGGCTATTTACCCTTCGCAATTTCCTGATTGACGGCGAAAGTCCGACGAGGCAGGAATTCCGGGGACAGCATACTTAATTCAATCCCGCCGCCAACGCCCCCACCAAATACCCCACACCCCCCTCATATATCCCCGCCCGCTTACTCTCCCGCGGCCCAGCCACGTTGAGAACGCGGATGCAGCGAACTATCCCGCCCTGTTCAGCGGCGGCAACTCCAGATGTCTCTTGAAGTAATCCTCCAGTAGGGCTTTTTCGGTGCCTCGCGGATCGTCGCATGACAACATACGAATATTCGATTTTGTCCTCGCCCCTCTTATGCCGGATCAATCGCTTCAGTCTCTCCGACCCACCATCCAGATCCTGCCGGTAGTTATTCAGCCGATACCACAAACCGGAATTTTCCCGTTTAGAGTTTTGATCGCTCTTGCCGATATAGACCACTTGCGATTTCCCCTTAAGTCGAGGGAAATACCTTCTTCAGCCGAAATGCGTAGACTCCGTTACGGGCATTGAAGCTCGGCTCGAACTCTTTCCAGCATTTCCACTCGGTGAAAAAGGTGTCGTATGGAACTTGAATCTTCATTTCTCCCTCAAACGAGTAACCGCCCGCTTACTCTCCCGCGACCCGGCATCAAATCGCCTCACCCGCAGGCACCAGCGCCACCCGGGTCGACAGGGCATTCAGCGCGATCTTGTGGATCATCTCGCCACGGTGGTGCAGCAATCCGGCAGGACGGTGACGGTGTACTTCTCGGCCGACTTCGAGATCGCCGTATGGGTGACGCAGTTCTGGGTCATCATGCCGCACACCAGCAGCTCCGTCACCCCGAGGTCTGCCAGGAGCTGGTCGAGATTGGTCTGCACGAACGCGTCGGCAAACGCCTTGACCACCACCGGCGCGTCGGGGGCGGCGGCGAGGATGCGCGGATGGATCTTGACGCCGTCGGTCCCCGGGTTGAAGAACGGGGCGGGGCCCTTTTCGGGGTTGGCGATGTGCTGGATGTGGATGACGGCAACCCCCTTGGCGCGGGCGCTGCCGATGGCCTGCTCGACGTTGGCGAGGGTGGCCTCGGTATTCCAGAGCGGGAACTTGCCGCCGGGGAAGTAGTCGTTTTGCAGATCGATGACCAGCAACGCCTTGTGCATCGGCTCTCCTTGTGAAAATTTTCGGGGACCGCTGACTATTTCAGCAACGGGCTGAGCGCAAAGTTGACGATGGCGAGCACGATGCCGAACAGCAGCGCCCACCAGAAACCCTGCACCGCGAAGCCGGGGACGATGCTGGCGGCCAGCATGATCAGCAGGGCATTGATGACCAGGGTGAACAGTCCCAGGGTGAGGATGTTCAGCGGCAGGGTGAGCAGGATCAGGATCGGCCGGATGACGGCGTTGACCAGGCCGAGGACCAGGGCCGTGACCAGGGCGGCCGTGAACCCCTTGAGGGCCACTCCCGGCAGCAGGTAGGCGGTGATGATGATCGCCACGCCGCTGACCAGCCATTGCAGCAAGAAACCCATCATGACAACACTCTCCTTCCCGGCTTGTCGCCGACTCCGCACCATAATAAAAACCGCCCTCCCCGGCTCTCGCCGGCTCGGACGGTCACGCGCGCATCAGACCAACCCTCTCTCTTTGCTGCATCTCATTCCCCCTGAAAAACAAAAGAGAGCATCGCGCCACGCGCGACACCCTCCATTTCGCCAACAAGATGACCTAAATGGTCAATAAATACAGGTATTAATTGATATTAAAGATTGCTGATCGATCCGTCAATCAGAATTGAGTGAACAGAATTGAACGAACCAACCCCGGGGTCTGGAAGTTGCGGGTCATGCCGATGAAGAATGACCGATAGGCTGCCTCGACGCGCTGAAAGGTCTTGCATAGCGCCGTACAAAAGCACTGGCGGGACGCAACCCGCCGGTTCTGACGTTAAGTATTGTATTTCACAATCCATCAAAACCCTTTAAATCCGGGGGTCGCGCCCCCCGACGGCGCCGTACTCTTTTGCTGGTCCAAAAGAGTACGCAGAAAACGACCTGGCGCACAGCACCTGCACCGGCCATCACCATGCGTCCGACTTGAAGTCGCGCGGCGCGGCGTTAGAATGGAAACCGTGCGCAACGTTCCGTTGGAAATGATGACCGCGATGAAAACCGTCCTGTTGCTGGCAACACTGCTGGCCGTCACGACCGTTGCAGGATCGGCAGCCGACCCCTTTGAGGGCCAGCGCCAGGCGATGGTCGAACGCGACCTCAAGGGGCGCGGCATCAGCGACCAGCGCCTGCTGACGGCGATGAGCCGGGTGCCGCGACACCTCTTCGTTGCCGAAGAGCAGCAGGAGTTGGCCTACAACGATCATCCCCTACCCATCGCCGAGGGGCAGACCATTTCCCAACCTTACGTGGTGGCGCTGATGACCGAACTGCTGCGACTGCAGCCAGGCGACCGGGTGCTGGAGATCGGTACCGGCTCGGGTTATCAGGCAGCGGTGCTGGCGGAACTGGTGCGGGAGGTCTTCACCATCGAGATCCGCGCGCCGCTGGCGGAGACGGCGAAGCGGCGGCTGCAGGAACGCGGCTATCGCAACGTCCGGGTGCGCCACGGCGACGGTTATTACGGCTGGGAGGACGCGGCCCCCTTCGATGCCATCATCATCACCGCCGCAGCCAACCACATCCCGCCGCCGCTGCTCAAGCAACTCAAGGACGGTGGCCGCCTGATCCTCCCCCTGGGGAGCACGGTCTTTGCCCAGACCCTGACCCTGATTACCAGAGACGGCGAACGGTTGCGAACCGGGCAACTGGGAGCGGTGCGATTCGTGCCGATGACCGGGACGGTGCAGGAGCAGCCTCAGCCTGGAACGGCACGTTGAACGAGAGCCAGGTTGAGACTGGCCAGCGCGTAGGCCGCCGCCCCCACCACCAGCACGCAGCTGAAACCGGCGACGGTGGCCAGCAGGATGGCCACGATCGGCGCCAGCACCGAACAGCAGCCGTTGATCACCCACGCCCAGGGGATCAGCAGTGGCTCGACCGCCCCCAGGGTGCGTAGTCCGGCGGGGAACGGGATGCCGAGGAGCAGCCCCAGCGGAGTGATCAGCAGAAAGACTGCGGTGATCTTCACAGGCAGCGCCAATGGCGCCAGGGCCGTCGTGACCGGCGTCAGCGCCAGGCTGTAGACGATCACCAGCACGGCAATGACCGCCACATTCAGCGGCCGTTGCAGCCCGGGCCAGCGCTGGCTGAGCAGGCTACCGGCACCGGAACTGACCAGCACGGCCGCCAGCACTGTGGCCACCGCCATGGCCGGGTGCTCCAGGGTGAGGATGAGCCGTTGGATCAGGGCCGTCTCCACGAACATGAAGCCGCCACCGAGCAAGGCGAAGTACGGCAACAACCCCCGGCCGCGACACCGCTCCCGGCGCAGCCGTTGACCGCCAGCCAGCGGCAGCAGCATGAGCAACAGGCTGAGCAGCGCCACCTGGGCCAGCACCGCCGGAACGATGAACCCTGCCTCCAGGAAGAATTGCCACTTCTCTCCCATCAACCGATAGATGTCGCCGAACCTGCCCGGCTTGAGAAAATAGTGGAAAAACGGCGCATCGTCGCGGACCGGGGCGATGGCGAAGGGGTACTCCGCCAAGAAACCGGCACGTCGCTGAGGGTCGAGCAAAGCGGCCACGGCCGTTGCATATTCGTCCGTGGCCATCTCCCCGCGATAGAGGCCTTCCCCGGCAGCTCTCCCCGGAACATACAGCAGGTCGAACCAGCGCTCAGCGGCAAACGCCTCGATCCGGGCGATGTCGCTGTTGCTCAGCGGCGACACCTTGGCCAGCAGGCATAACGTTCCCCAGCTGCGGACCACCGCGATGTGCCGGGCCGGCGCCTCGATCCCTGACTCCTCCATGGCCGCGACCAGAGTGGCCAGCAAGCGCAGTTCGGCGCGCGGCGGCGGCAGAATGTAAAGATTGATGCTCAGCAGTCCAGCGGGGCGCAGATGCTCCAGATATTCCCTGACGGCCTCGACCGTGAAGCGAAAATCCTCGGCGATGCCGAAACTCCCGTAGGGCTCGACGCCGGTCAGGCCGATATCGATAAGATCGTATCGTTCCTCCCCGCCACGCAACCGGGAACGACCCAGCCCGGTGGCAGGACGCCAGCCGTAGAGGTCGCCGGCGAAATCCTGCCAGTCGTTGCGGATCACCCGCACCACTTCGGGATGACTCTCGACCGGCACGATCTCGCGGGCACCGGAGCGCTGTGCCATCAACAGCGGCAGCCCGCCGCCCGGATTCAGCACCAGGACCCGCTCAGGGCGGGCCGTCAGGTACGGCAGGGCCGAAGGAAGCTCGTCGAGAAAGCCCAGCGCCTGCCGGTCAGCCACCGAGGTGATGGCGGTGATGTCACCGCCATCGACGGCCAGCCCGGCCTGGCGGGGGAGCGGCTCCTGCCAGCGCAGGGAGAGCCCCGGGGCAAAACGCACCGCCGGGCTCTCAAAAGTATCCACCCTGGCAAAGGGGCTGTCATAGCGTTCAAGCAGCACGGCGCCGGGGAAGCGCAGCGCCGCCGGCAGCCCCTTGTAGGGGGAGATGCGCACGCTCACGAACTCCGGCTGCCATGCCAGCAGCAGCACGCTGCAGCCGGCGCACAATATGGCCGCGGCACGTACCCGGAACCCGCCGGCGAGGATGGCGGCGAGCAGCGGCGCCATGGCCAGCAGCAGAACGCCCCGTTCGGGGGCCACAAGACTCAGCACGACGAGGACGCCGAGGGACCCGAACCCGGCACCGAGCAGGTCGGCGCCGTAGATAAGCGGCGCCCGGGCGCTCTGCACGCTGAAGGCCGTGGCGATCACCAGTCCACAGCAAAAAAACGGGACCGCCAGAACCAGATAGAGAAGGCCGATATGAAGGAGCTGGGTCCAGTCCCAGGCCAGCTGCACCGGGTCGAAGGGGATCTGGTTGGCAACCAGTGTGGCGGCCGGGATGGCGATGCCGAGCAGCAGACTGTAGAGACCCAGCCGTTCCATGGCCTTCAGACGCGGGCTGAGGGCCAGGGCCGTACCGCTGGCGGCCAGGCCGAGCATGGCAATGCTGATGATCATGAAGGCGAAGTGATACCACAGCGCGATGGAGAAGATGCGGATCAGGGAGACTTCGAAGGCAAGGCTGGCCAGCGAGCAGAAAAAGACGGTCAGCGGTGTGGTCCAGTCGGTGCGCATGGCTCACGGTCCGGGTGAGGAGCGACGTGATGCTGCTCGGCACCAACAGTATAACAGGGTGTTGCGGGGGGGACGCCCGTCAGCGGATACGAAAGATTGGCTCAGAGAGGTGGGTGCCGTGGCAGTCGGGACAACGGGAGGGGCGAGTCAGGCGGCTGCGCTCCTTGAACGGATAGCCACAGGTCAAACAAGCGGGGCTGGTCATGACCAGTTTCTCGCCGAGTGCCGGAAGACTTTTGGCAATGTGGGTGAGATGATCGGCCACAGCCTTTTCCGGGAGGCCGACAAGCTGCGAAAGTTCATGGGCCGTGTATTCACCGTGCCGCAGGGCATCGGCGAGAGCCTGGCGGATCGTTGTCAGTCGGGGTGCGGGTGGTTTGGGTTCGGTCATGGACACTTTTTGGCATAATTCCGGTAATTCCGGCAATTCCGGGGACAGCATACTTAATTCATAATAAACAACAAAAACCGCCCACCCCGGCCCCACCCCGGCCAGCCCGGACGATCACACCAACTCCGGCCGATTCTCTCTCAACCAACGCTCGACATCGGCCAGCAACTCCTGCGCCTGCACCACACAGACCTCGACTGAACCGTGATCGACATAGCTACCCAGATAGTCAGCAGCGTTGCGCTTGCGGCGCATGGCATCCAACACAACCATCCGTTCCTTCGGCAGGCTGATCGTCAGCGGCAGAGACTGGATCATGAGCTGATGGTGCCCCCGACTGTCGGCCCGATAGCCATTGGCCAGCAAAGCCACCAGCGCCACCTGCATGATCGACTTGTAGGCCACATCGAAACGGGTTTCCAGACTGATCGCCTCCACCTCGGCGTCGGCCAGGTTGCGGCGAGCCGCCTCAAGAAGCTGCCCGACCTCCACCCGATCCGTGCTGTGGACCTTGAGCTGCCCGATCTTCAACAAGTTTTCCAAAGTCATGCGCCCCTCCCTTTACGAATATTTTAGCTTCGCCGGCAATCCGGCGGACAAAGCGGTCGCCCGCATGGAATTTCTGCACAAACTCCTCCCGGCTCATTACCACCGGGTTCACCTCACGCCCCAGACGCGCATGCGCATCGACCAGAGCCCCCGCCATGGCAACGAAATCCACCGACCCCAGCACCAGCAGGTCGATATCACTACCGCTGTGCTCCCGCCCCTGCGCCACCGAACCGAAAACGAAGGCTAACTCGACCTTGCCGTCGAGCGGCAACAGCACCTCGCGCAGCACGTCGGCCAGCCCGCTGGTTTTGCGGAAGATCGACGCCAACTCTTCGAAGATAGGGCACTCCCGGTTGGCAAAGTAGCATACCTGGTTGCCGGACTCCTCGCGCAGGAGCAGGCCGGCTTCGGCCAGTTGCTTCAGCTCCCGATGCAGCGAGCCGGGGACGATTCCAGTCAACCGGGCAATTTCGCGGACGTAATAGCGCTCATTTGGGCGCAGCAGCAGCAGCGCCAGGATCTGCCGGCGGTAACCGCTGAACAGGAGTTCGACTAATCGGGAACCGGTCATCTTGCCTCACAAAATATAGTTCTCAATTGCGCTACGATTGTAGCTAATATGAGAACTATAGCAAGAACAAAAACTCCTTCGTCCCCCGCATAAATCCACGCCCACTTGCTCTCCCGCGACCCGGCATCAAACCGCCTCACCCCCAGGCACCAGCGCCACCCGGGTCGACAGGGCATGCAGGGCGATGTGGTGAAGCATCTCGCTCACGGTGGTGCAGCAATCCGACAGGACGGTGACGGTGTACTTCTCGGCCGCCTTCGAGATCGCCGTATGGGTGACGCAGTTCTGGGTCATCATGCCGCACACCAGCAGCTCCGTCACCCCGAGGTTTGACAGGGGGGCAGTTCAGGGACGTTGTTTATCTGTTCACTAACCCCCGCTCCCTCGGCGGCAGGGGTCAGGCGGTTATGTTGCGAATTGTGTGCAAAAGCGTTGGCGGGGGTTTTTAGCGAAGTGGTCATGGTGCAGGTTGGGTGTTGCGAGCATACAACCCAAGCCCCGAAGGAGGCGACACCATCACCGAGAAAAAGCATGGCAGTCGTGCGCAATCTCTGTATTATTGAACAGGTAGACTTGGCAGGACGCAAGCGGACAACATTGGACAAAGAAAAAGCCCCCCGGTGACGGGGGCTATTTTCTTCACTTGGTGCCGAAGGGGAGACTCGAACTCCCACGGGGCTACCCCCACTAGACCCTGAACCTAGCGTGTCTACCAGTTCCACCACTTCGGCAAAAGAGGTGGTCTATATACCAAAGGGGCCCGGCCAATGCAACTAAAAAAATATCCGTGGCCGCGTCAAAGACGGTTTCATTTTCTCCGATTGCCGCTAGAATTGTACGTCGACAGGGATGCATACCTGTTGACGAACCCCCCACGTCATGCTAGTAAAAATTCTTGACTGTGCCGCTAGGCAAACCCGCCGGCGTTCTATCCTCGAGCAAGGAGATCCCCATGTCTGAAGAAACCAATTACCGGATCGGCACCAAGGCCCTGCATGCCGGCCATACCCCTGACAGTGCCACCAACGCCCGGGCCGTGCCCATCTACCAGACCAGTTCCTATGTGTTCAACTCCAGTGAACACGCCGCCAAGCTGTTTGCCCTCGAGGAAATGGGCAACATCTACACGCGCATCATGAATCCGACCACCGACGTCCTGGAGAAGCGCCTGGCCGAGATGGACGGCGGCGTCGGCGCGCTGGCCTTCGCGTCGGGTTCGGCGGCGATCACCACGGCGGTCCTCAACCTGGCCAAATGCGGCGACAACATCATCTCGACCCAATACCTCTACGGCGGCACCTACAACCTGTTCCACTACACCCTGGCGCGTTTCGGCATCGACGTGAAGTTCGTCGACACCTCCAACCCGGCCAACGTCGCCAGGGCCATTGACGCCAACACCAAGGCGGTGTTCATGGAGTCGATCGGCAACCCGAAGAACAACGTCGACGACTTCGCCGCTGTGGCACGCGTCGCCCATGACCACGGCCTGCCGCTGATCGTCGACAACACGGTGACCACGCCACTGCTGTTCCGCCCCATCGAGTTTGGGGCCGACATCGTCTGCTACTCGCTGACCAAGTTCATCGGCGGGCATGGCACCTCCATTGGCGGGGCCGTGGTCGATTCCGGCAAGTTCAACTGGTCGAACGGCCGCTTCCCCGAATACACCACCCCCGACCCGAGCTATCATGGCCTGGTCTACCACCAGGCCCTCGGGCCGCTGGCGTACATTCTGAAAATGCGCGTCACCCTGCTGCGCGACATGGGCGCCTGCCTGTCGCCGTTCAACGCCTTCCTCTTCCTGCAGGGACTGGAGACGCTGCACGTACGCATGCCCCGCCACTGCAGCAACGCCCTGGCGGTGGCCAAATTCCTCGAGGGCCACCCATGCGTCAGCTGGGTCAACTACCCCGGCCTGGAAAGCCATCCGGATTACGCCCGCGCCAAAAAGTACCTGCCGGCCGGCCAGGGGGCGATCCTCGGCTTCGGCATCAAGGGCGGGCGCGAGGCGGGCGCCAGGTTCATCGACGGCGTGAAGCTGTGCAGCCACCTCGCCAACATCGGCGACGCCAAAACCCTGGTGATTCACCCGGCCACCACCACCCACCAGCAACTCTCCGCCGAGGAGCAGACGGCTGCCGGGGTCAGCCCCGACTTCATCCGGGTGTCCGTGGGGATCGAGGACATCGAGGACATCATCGCCGATCTGGATCAGGCGCTGAGAACGAGTCAGAAGTAGACTTCCCCCCTCATCCGTAAGACAAAAGCGGGCCGTCACCGGCCCGCTTTTATTTGCCCGATAGCTGGCAGCATGCTATTTTCCACAAGTGACCACTGACCTAACCAACCCCCAGCCTCCAGTCCCCAGCCCCCGAGGTTAACATGCGCAACTGGCTGGAATACCTCCTCTTCATCATGCTCGCCAGCTTGGTGCGCGCCCTCCCCCACCGGGCAGCCTTGGCCGTGGGCCGGTATCTGGGGGGGCTTGCCCGTCATTGCCAACTCCGCCGGGTGGCCATTGCCCGCGACAACCTTGCCAATGCCCTCCCCGAGCTTTCCCCGGCAGCGCGCGAGACCATCCTGGCCGACAATTTTGTCAACCTCGGCACAAATTTTGTCGAAATGCTGCGGCTTGACATGATCACTGACGAGGATCTGCATAACCGATACGCGCTGACGGGAAAGGAACATATCGATGCGGCCCTGTCCCATGGACGCGGCGCCATCCTGCTGACCGGGCATCTCGGTTTCTGGGAAGCAGGCGGCTATCTGCTGACCCGAATCGGCTATCGGCCCGCGTTTGTCGCCAAACCGATGCGCAATCCGCTGGTCGACGGTTACTTCCGCAGGATGCGTGAAGCCAGCGGCAGCAGCTACATCGACAGCCGCAGGGGTGCCCGGCGCATCCTCAGGACCCTGCAGGAAAATCGCCTGGTCGGCGTCCTCATGGATCAGCACGTGCGCCGCCAGCGACGGGGTGGAGGTCCCTTTTTTCGGCCGGCTGGCCTGGACCACGCCGATCATCACCGAGATGGCCATGAAATATCAGGTGCCGGTCATCCCGGCCTTTGCCTGGCGCACCAAGGACGATTGTCACGAGGTTATCATCCAGCCGTACTTCTTCCTGGAAGGGCGTGGCAATGACGCCGTCAGGGAGAATACCGCCCGGCTCAACCGGGTCATCGAGGAGGCCGTGCGCCGCGATCCCGCCCAATGGTTCTGGGTGCATCGGCGCTGGCGGGGATGAACCAGTGCTGAGCGACGAGTGCCGAGCGATGAGTGAAATACCCTTTCACATCGTGCTGATCGAGCCGGAGATCCCGCCGAATACCGGCAATATCGCCCGGTTGTGCGGAGCGACCGGCTCCGTCCTGCACCTGGTCGGCAAACTCGGTTTTGCCATCGACGACCGGCAATTGAAGCGCGCCGGTCTCGACTATTGGGACGCCGTCGACGTCCGCCTCTGGCCAGATCTTGCCACCCTCCGCGCAGGACTTCCCGGCGGACGCTTCTGGTATACGTCGAAGAAAGCCGTTAAAACTCATCTCGAGGCCGACTTTGCCCCTGGAGATTTTCTGGTTTTCGGCAAGGAGACCGTTGGTCTTCCGGATCAACTTCTACAGCAAAACCCCCTGCACTGTATCCGTATTCCGATCTTCAGCCCGATCGTGCGCAGCCTCAACCTTTCGACCGCCGCCGGCATCGTCCTTTACGAAGCGCTACGCCAGAGCGGGCGCCTCGACCACTGTCCCCCGGCGGCGCCATGATCAACTATCTGCTCAGCCATTGGTCGTGGCCGTTCTGGATGATCGTCATCGCCATCGACCTGGTGGCCATCGTCTTTCTGCTCTACCGGGGCCAGGGGGTCGAGCGCACCCTCGCCTGGCTTTCCGCCGTCATCGCCTTCCCCGCCCTCGGAGCCATCGCCTATTTCCTGCTGGCCGATCCGATCATCAAGCGAACTACCGTCCGCAGGCGACGCCAGCAAGCCCTGGCGGCCAGGCAATTCGGAGCACCGCTTACAGCAGCAGGCACCGGCGGGCAGTCTGCGGTCATGACTGCGGCGGCGCGCACAACCTCGCTGGAACCAACTACCGGCAACCTGGTCGAGGTGCTGACCGGCGACGAAACGGCCTTTGCCCGGGTCGAAGCGGAGTTGCGCAGCGCCAGGGAGCGGATCTGGGCGGAATACTATCTGATCCGCCGGGACGAGACCGGCCACCGTTTTCTCGACATTCTTGCCGAGAAGGCCCGCGCGGGGGTCGAGGTGCGGCTGATCTACGATGCTCTCGGCTCGTTCCGTCTGAGTCGCCCCCGGCTGCAGGCCATCACCGCCGCCGGCGGCCGGTGCGTGGAGTTTCTGCCCCTGAACCCGCTACGCAAGCGTTGGTCCGTGCATCTGCGCAATCATCGCAAGCTGATCGTCATCGACGGCCAGACGGCGTTCACCGGCGGCATGAACGTCGGCGACGAATATTCGGGGCGGGCGCGGCGGCGCGGCACCGAGCACTTCAGCGACACCCACCTGCGCCTGGCCGGGCCCTGTGTCGACGATCTGGAAGAAGTGTTTGCCGGGGACTGGCACTTTGCCACCGGCGAGGCGCTGCCCTTCCCTGAAATTTCAATGTCATCACGGGGCGAGGCCACGGTGGCGATCGTCCCGAGCGGCCCCGATCAGCTGCGCAATGCCAGCCATCTGAATTATTTCGTCGGGATCAGCTCGGCCCGGGAGTCGGTCTGGCTGACCAGCCCCTATTTCGTCCCCGACGAGGCAATCCTCTGCGCCTTGATCGGCGCGGCCCTCAAGGGGGTGGACGTGCGGATTCTCGTCCCGGAAAAGAGCGACGTGCTCCTGGTCGGGCCGGCCGGGCGCTCCTATTATCAGCAGCTGCTGGCGGTCGGCATCAGGATCTTCGAGTACCTTCCCTCCATGCTCCACGCCAAGACCATGGTCATCGATGCCCAGCTGGCGCTGGTGGGCTCGGCCAACATCGACATCCGCAGCTTCCGCCTGAATTTCGAGATGGGGGCCCTGATCGAGGATCCGCAGGTGGCGGCCACCCTGCGCGAGCGCTTCGCCGACCAGCTTCGGCAGAGCCGCGAAATCACCCTGCCGATGATCCGCAGCTGGTCGTTCATGAAGCGCCTGCAGCATGGGGCCGCCCGGCTCTTCTCGCCGTTGCTCTGATGGATTTGCGGGCGGGTTGGCGGGAGATTATGACTTTGGGGGAAAATACATCTTGTACTGAAAGGTGATCTTGCCGAGCTGATCGTAGGCAAGCATCTCTACGACTGGCTTCTGAGTTGGCATCCTCTGGCCGGCTCGCATCACGTGCAGGAGAAATACCCCGACATCTGAATGTTGGCGGCGATGCCGAATTTATCCCCCACCTCTTCGACGCGCATGACCAGTCCGCGGCAGTCAAGGTGCAACGGCCTGTCGAAACAGGCGTGTTCAAGGTGCACCATGAAGTTGACCGGGCAGCCCCGGGGGAGGAAC
Source organism: uncultured delta proteobacterium (assembly GCA_963751525.1). GTDB lineage: Bacteria > Desulfobacterota > Desulfuromonadia > Desulfuromonadales > BM103 > VAUL01. Next base: position 25,146 of record CAVVUQ010000003.1, read on the forward strand.
TGTTCGGTTTCGAAATAGATGGCGGAACTGCTGATATCCCTCGACACCCCCCTGCTGGTTAGCAGGAGGACCGGTACTGCCAGTTTGACCCGCTCTTCGCGGCGCCTGTCCTCGCCCATGACCGCTGCCCCCTTCCTGCCCGGAGTTTTCAGCAGGGCCGACAAACAACTCGGCATTTTAACTCTGCGCTCTGTCTACAGTTTCCGGCGGGGCGGATGCCTCTGCAATTTATCGATGGGTTTAGTTTTGTTTAACTTTCGTTTAGCTGCCGCGCAATTTTTACCGACCACCAGTGACCGTCTCAAGGAGATGATGGGTCATATGGCCGGTGTTGTGTTCCGGGGCAGTTAGGATAATATTTGCAACAGACCAGAGAGTTGTCGCGATGAGCCTGCGGAGTGCCGACTCAACAAGGAGGATGTGAACCATGACTGACGTGATCGACGGATATTCGGAAACCCGTGAAAGAAAATATCAGACGTATATCCCGGGAGATGCAAGGATCGAGGGATTTTGTACCTTCAATGAGCTCAAGCAGCGCATCGAGAGACTTGAAAAGATGTTGGAGCAGGTATGCACACAAATGGAGGCAACGAAATGAGAATACCTGCTTCACGATATTGGAAAAGGCCCCGTGCCAAGCATGCCAAAGAAAAACAGGCACCCGGGGATTAACTCAAGTACCTGTTTTTTATGGCGGCCCCGGCGCGACTCGAACGCACGGCCTGCCGCTTAGGAGGCGGCTGCTCTATCCACCTGAGCTACGGGGCCTTGAAATCAGTGCTGAGTTCTGAGCGATGAGTGCTGAGTGCAAACTAAAACTTTAACAGGCTGAAGACCTTGCCGGGCGGGAGCTTGTCGCGGCCGTGCAGGAATTCCAGTTCGGTCATGAAGGCGCATTCGACAATCTCCGCGCCGAGCCCCTCGACCAGCTTGACGACCGCCGCCACCGTGCCGCCGGTAGCCAGCAGATCGTCGGCGATGATCACCCGGTCGCCGGGCTTGAAGGCATCCTCGTGGATCTCCAGGCTGTCGGTGCCGTACTCCAGTGCGTAGCTGACCTTGCGGGTCTTGTGGGGGAGCTTGCCGGGCTTGCGCACCAGGGTGATCCCGGTGCCGAGTTTGTAGGCCAGGGCGGAACCGAGTACGAAACCACGCGCCTCGACGCCGACGATCTTGTCGATGTGCCGGCCGACGTAGCGATGGGCGATCAGGTCGACCATGCGGTGGAAGCTGCGCCCGTCGGAGAGCAGCGTGGTGATGTCCTTGAAGACAATTCCCTTTTTGGGGAAATCCGGAACGTCGCGAATAATGTTCTTCAACTCTTCCATGTCGGCCCCCATGCACTTCTGTTCTTCAGCGGTTCTCGCCGGCAGAGATCCTGCCCTTTGCGCCAGCTTCTTCGCCGGCCAGCAACTGGCGCAGCTTGTCGAGACTCTTGGCTTCAATCTGCCGGATGCGTTCGCGGGTCACGCCGAAATGGCGGCCGATGGTATCGAGGGTCTGCGGCTCACGGTCGTCGAGGCCGAAACGCAGCGCGAGAATTTCCCGTTCATTGGCATTCAGGGTCGAGAAGTGGCGGATCACGACCCGATACTTGTTGAGCCATTCGGCAAGATCGGACGGATTGACCGAACTGGTGTCTTCGATGGTATCGATCAGGCTGTAATCGCTGTTTTCCCCCATCGGATGCTCGAACGAATAGGTCCGCTTGAGCAGAATCATCAGGCGCCGCACATAGGCCACATCGACCCCCATGCCATCCGCGACCTCCTTGACCTGCGGTTCGCGATTGTGCTCATGGAGCAGATTGCGGGTGACCTTGACCAGCCGGTTGATGTCGTCGGAAACGTGCACCGGCAAACGGATGGTCCGGCTCTGATTGACCAGGGCCCGCTCGATCGACTGGCGGATCCACCAGGTGGCGTAAGTCGAAAACCGGCACTCCTTGCTGAGTTTGAAACGCTCGACCGCCTTGATCAGGCCGAGATTCCCCTCCTCGATCAGATCGAGGAACGGTAGTCCCCGGTTCATGTAGCGCTTGGCGATCTTGACCACCAGCCGCAGGTTCGACTCGATCATCCGGTCGCGCGCGGCCATCTCCCCGAGATCGATGCGGCGGGCCAGTTCCCGTTCTTCCTCGGCCGTCAGCAGGGTCGTCTTCTGGATGTCGCGCAAGTAGAGCTTGATGGCGTCGTGGGCATGATCTTCATATTCGCGACCGTCATCCTGGATGCTGTCCAGGTCGCCTTCCGCCGGGCCGTCCTCAAGCTCGGCGTCCACGGCGACATCAGCATCATCAACATCGCCGTCGTCGGCGTTTTCGTCGTCGAGGGCGAGGTCGGACGGTTCGCTTACTTCTTCGTCGAGTTCGACGCGGTCGCTTTCGTTCAGCAGATCATCCATGTCGGTCCATCCTCCGAGCGCACCTCGAAGTCTAAGGGAGCCCCCTGGTCATGGCAAGAGAAAAATCGGGTTGACCGCTGTCTTCCCCTTCCTGATTTCGAAGTGAAGTCGGGGAGTTTTGCCACCGGACGGGGCTCCGCTCAGAGCGATCCGGTCGCCCTGGCCGACGAAGCTGTCGGGTGCCGCCAGATTCTTGTTGTTGAAGCCATAGACCGTAAAATAGTTGTCGGCGTGCTCGAGAATAATCAGGTTGCCATAGCCGCGAATGCCGTTGCCGCTATAGATCACCTTGCCGGCCGCCGCGGCGGTCACCGGCGTGCCTTGCGCAACGGCGATCTCGACGCCTTTGCTCGACTTGCCGTCGGCCTGGCCGAATTCCGTGACGACCTCGCCCCGTACCGGCCAGACGAACGTCCCGGGGGCAGGCTTGGGCCCGGGGATGGTCTCGGCCTCGCTCGCCGGCTTGGCCGGTGCCGGCTTGTCCTTCGACGCCTTGGGCGCCGGCTTGGCTTTTGCGGACTTGGCCGGAGGGGGCGGCACGATCGGTGCGGGTGGAGCTTTCGGTGGATCGCCGAGAGGCACCTCGCGGGTCAGGGTCACTCCCGGGATAAACAGGTGCTGTCCGACCTCGAGCTGATTCGGATTGCGGATGTTGTTGGCGTTGGCCAGTTTCGCTTCGTCAACCCCGTAGGTTTTGGCAATCCGGTACAGTGTCTGGCCGGGTTCAACCACATGGTAGATCCCGGTCGGCGCACAGGCACCCAGCGCCAGCAAAACCAGGACGAGCAGACAGCCGGCGCGCATCGGCCTATTCCTCACGCCAGCCGAGGCCGCCGACCAACGGCACGAACCGGCACCCTAACAGGCGTTCTTCGCGGAAATCGCGTTCGCCCAGACGCGTCACGCGCACCAGCGTCTGGCTGACGCGATCACCCACCGGGATGACCAGGCGCCCGCCGATCGCCAGCTGGTCACGATACGGCTGGGGCACCTCGGGCGCGCCGGCCGTGACGATGATGCCATCGAAGGGGGCTTCCTCCTCCCAACCGAAGGTCCCGTCGGTGACCCGGACATTGACCCGGGCGAAGCCAGCCTTGTCGAGGATGCGGCGCGCCTGGCGGGCCAGGGCCGGAATGCGTTCCAGCGAGAAGACCTGCCGGGCCAGCAGCGCCAGGACGGCCGCCTGGTAACCGGAGCCCGTGCCGATCTCCAGGACCTTCTCCTCACCGTTCAGCTGCAAAGCCTCGCTCATGACCGCAACCATGTAAGGCTGGGAAATGGTCTGGCGCTCGCCGATCGGCAGGGGAAAGTCGCTGTAGGCCTGTGCCGCCAGCGCCTCCGGTATGAACAGGTGGCGGGGCACACGGCGCATGGCGTCGATCACCCGCAAATCCTTGACGCCCCGCGCCATGACCTGCTCCTCGACCATGCGGCGGCGGGCAATCGTGTAGTCGGTCATGCCGGGGTCTCCCCGCCAGCATCCTGGTCGGCACCACCCCGAACTTCGACATCCCAGTGCCGCATCCGCTCGAAGGCAGCATAGTTGGTGAGATCGAGGTGCAGCGGGGTGACCGAAACCAGCCCGCGTTGAACCGCGTGGACGTCCGTCCCCTCCAGCTCCGCAAAGGCGAGTTCGCCGGCCCCGATCCAGTAATAGGCACGTCCGCGCGGGTCCAGCTTTTGCACCACGGTGTCCGCGTAGCGACGCTTGCCCTGCCGGGTCAGGCGCATCCCCTGCGGCCGGCCGGCGGGGACATTGACGTTAAGGAAGGTATCGGCGGGCAGGCCATGTTCCGCCACCTGGGTCGCAAGGCTGGCGGCCCAGCGGCCGCCCCAGCAAAAGTCCTCGACCAGAAACCGCTCCGCCGCCAGGGATACGGCGAGCGCCGGCACCCCCATCAGCGTCGCTTCCATGGCGGCCGCAACCGTCCCGGAATAAGTCAGATCATCGCCCAGGTTGGCGCCGAGATTGATCCCCGCGACCACCAGCTCCGGCCGCGTCTTGAGCAAGCCATGAATGCCGAGATTGACGCAGTCCGTGGGGGTGCCGTCAACAGCCCACCAGTCGGCGGACCGCTCGACGGCGCGCAAGGGGGCATGCAGGGTCAGCGCGTGGCCGATGGCGCTGCGCTCGCGATCCGGAGCGACCACCACGGTCCGCCCAAGAGGCTGCAGCGCCTCGGCCAGAACGCGCAGGCCGGGCGAGTGAATGCCGTCATCGTTGGTGATCAGGATCAGCACGGGAAACGCCGGAAACGAAGACCGCGCCGGTTACGGCGCGGTCGAGAGAGAAGCACGCAGGCGCACCAGATCGCGGCGCAACTCGTCCAGCAGGCGCCGATCGACACCGCTGCCGAGCGGCAGTACCAACTGCCCGCCGGCTCCGGCCGGCGGCAAGGCGGCAGCCGCCTGCGGCACCTGCCGCGGCACGGGAACTTCGTCGACCGGCTTGCGCCGCAGGGACTTGCGGGCCCCGGCGACGGTGTAGCCCTGGTTGTAGAGGAGATCTTTGAGATGCAGGATCAGTTCGATGTCGCGGCGGCGGTACAGGCGCTGCTGATGACGGTTCTTGGTCGGCCGAATGGCCGCGATCTCGGCCTCCCAGTAACGCAGGACATGGGGCTTGACCCCGGTCAGTTCGGCGACTTCACCGATTTTGAAATAAAGCTTGTCGGGGATCTGCGGATCCATGCGCCGGGCCGGTTCACATCGCCGGGCGGGTTAGCCCTCGTCCTCCGCGCCGTTGATCGACGACTTGAGGACCTGGCTGGGCTTGAAGGTCAGGATGCGCCGCGAACAGATTTCGATTTCGTCACCGGTCTGGGGATTGCGGCCCCGCCGGGTCGATTTGTCCTTGACGACAAAGTTGCCGAAACCGGCGATTTTAATCTTCTCGCCGCGCTCCAGGGTGATTTTCATGATATCGAAGACCATTTCGACGATCTCAGCCGATTCCTTCTTGGAAAAACCGGTCTTGAGATAAACATTCTCGACAAGGTCAGCCTTAGTCATGGAAAACCACCTCCAAAAGATATCTACCTGAATTTTCGGGTTTTTATAGCACGACCAGGAACTGCTCGGCAACATCTTTTTTTTAGCGCAACTCGGCGCCGAGCGACTTTTGCAGCGCCTGCACCAACTTGCCGTGCAGTCCCTGCACCAACTCGTCGGTCAGGGTACGGTCCAGCGCCCGGTAGCGGGCTCTGATCGCCAGGCTTTTTTTACCGGGGGGAGCGATGCCCCGCGATAGACATCGAACAGCACCAGGCTTTCCAAGTCCTTCAGGCGTACCTGCCGCAGCGTGTCGAGGACCTGCTGGGCGGTCACTTCCTCGTCAATCAGCAGGGCGCTGTCGCGCTCCATGTCCGGATACCGCGACAAGGGGCGGAAGCCCGGATGATTGCCGGCCGCGGCAAACAGCGCCTCGGCATCAAGATCCAACAGGCAAACCGGCTGCGAGATATCGAAGGATCGCAGCACTTCCGGGTGAATTTCACCGAGCGTGCCCAGGCGCAGGTTGCCGACCTCGACGGCACACGATTTGCCGGGATGGTAATAGCCCTCGCCATGGTCGGAGGGCCAGCGGGCGTCCTTGATATTGAAACTGCCCAGCAACGCTTCGACCGCGCCCTTGATGTCGAAGAAATCACAGGCCGCCGCCTGCTGCGCCCAACCTTCCGGTTCGCGGCGCCCGCTCAGCAGCGCCGTCAGACGCAGACGCTCGCGGGGGAGTTCCTCGCCGGCCACCGGGTGGAATACCGGCCGCAGTTCGAACAGAGCCAGATCATTGGTGCGATAGGCAATATTGCGCGCCGCGGTTTCCAGCAGGCCGGGAACCAGGGTGGTGCGCATGACCGCCTGTTCCTCGGTCAGCGGGTTAAGGATCTGCACGTTCTGCCGGCGCGGATCGTCAGCGGCCAGGGCGAGCCGGTCGATGGCAGCGGCCGAGACAAAGGAGTAGTTGATGATCTCGGCAAAGCCCAGCGCCGCCATACCGTCACCAAGCTGCTGCTCGAGTTGCAGGTGGCGAGGGGACGGCTGACTGGCCAGCGTGGCAGTCGGCATGGTCACCGGAATGCGGTCGTAACCGACCAGGCGGGCAACCTCCTCGATGAGGTCGATTTCCCGTTCGAGATCGGGGCGGAAGTGCGGCACGTCGACCAGCAGGGCGCCATCGCGCCGATCGGGGACAAAATCACTGGTCAGCCCGATGCCGTTCAGGACCCGCTGGATTTCACCGGCATCGACATCCAGGCCGAGCAACTGGCTGGTCCGCTGGGCGGAGAGGGACAACTGCCGGCGCGGCAGCGGCTGCGGATAGGCATCGACCCTCCCGGCGGCAACGCTGCCGCCGGCCAATTCGAGAATCAGCGCCGCCGCCCGATCGAGGGCGAGCGGAACCATGTCGACATCGGCCCCCCGTTCGAAGCGGTGGGACGATTCTGTGTGCAGCCCGAGACGCTTGCTGGTGCGGCGGATGGCACCAGGATTGAAGTAGGCACTCTCCAGGAGGATATCGACCGTATCCGGGCGGACCTCGGAGTTCTCCCCCCCATGATGCCGGCCAGGGCCACCGGCCCCTCCCCGTCGCAGATAACCAGGTCACCGGCCAACAGGGGGCGCACCTGGCCGTCAAGGGTGGTGAAGTGGTCCCCGTCATGTGCCTGCCGCACGACGATGCGCCGGTCGCGCAGATAATGGAAGTCGAAGGCGTGCAGCGGGTGGCCGAGTTCCATCATGACAAAATTGGTGACATCGACCACGTTGTTGATCGAACGCATGCCGACCGCTTCCAGTCTGCGCACCAGCCAATCCGGGGAAGGGCCGATCGTGACCCCCTCGATCAGGCGCGCGGCATAGCGGGGGCAGAGATCCGCAGCCAGGATCGTCACCGAGGTCTTGCCCGCCGCCGGCCCGCCGGTTTCAGCCAACTGCGGCACGGGCAGCCGCAGGGGGGACCCGGTCATGCCGGCAATCTCACGGGCCACGCCGACGACGCTGAGACAGTCGGGACGATTGGGGGTCAGGCCGAGTTCGAAGCGCACATCCTTGAGCCCGAGCGCCGCCAGCACCGATTCACCCGGCTGCAGCCCGGGAGGGAGGATCATGATCCCCTCGGCAGTTGGCGCCAGACCGAGTTCCGCCAGAGAACAGAGCATGCCATTGGAGTCCTGGCCGCGAATTTTCGACTTTTTGATCTTCAGCCCCCCCGGCAAGTCGGTGCCGACCTGGGCCAACGCCACCAGGTCGCCGGCCTTGTGGTTGGTGGCGCCGCACACGACCTGCACGGTGACAGTGCCGGTCTCCACGGTGCAGAGGGTGAGACGGTCAGCCTCGGGATGCGACCTGACGTCGGTCAGGCGGGCGACGATCACGCTGTCCAGCCCTTCCCCGAGCCTCTCCATGGCGTCGACTTCCAGTCCGGCCATGGTCAGACGGTGGGCCAGGATCTCCGGGAGGAGATCGATCTCGACGTATTCCTTCAACCAGTTCAGGGTGACTTTCATGGAAATTCGCCTTTAAAACTGCCGCAAAAAGCGCAGATCGTTTTCGTAGAACAACCGCAGATCATTGACCCCGTACTTGAGCATGGCGATGCGCTCGATCCCCATGCCGAAGGCAAACCCCGTGTAGACGTCCGGATCGTAGCCGACCGCCTTGAACACTTCGGGATCGATCATACCGCTGCCGAGAATCTCCAGCCAGCCGGACTGCTTGCACACCCGGCAGCCACCGCCGCCACAGATCACGCACTGAATGTCGACTTCGGCGCTCGGTTCGGTGAAGGGGAAGAACGAGGGCCGGAAGCGGACCCCCGTGCCGGTTCCGAAATACGCGTTGATGAAGGTGGTCAGGATCCCCTTGAGATCACCGAAAGTCACCTTGCGATCGACCAGAAAGCCCTCGATCTGGTGGAACATGGGGCTGTGGGTAATATCGGAATCGCGGCGGTAGACGGTGCCGGGGGCAACGATGCGCACCGGCGGCGCCTGCTTGAGCATGGTGCGGATCTGCACCGGCGAGGTGTGCGTGCGCAGCACCACATCGTCCGAGACGTAGAAGGTGTCCTGCATATCGCGCGCCGGATGGTCGCGCGGGATGTTGAGCGCCTCGAAGTTGTAGAAGTCGCGTTCGACCTCGGGGCCTTCGGCCACCCCGAAACCGAGTCCGGCAAAGATGCCGACCAGCTCCTCGGTCACCTGGGTGATCGGGTGCCTGGAGCCCCGCCGCGAGCGGCGTCCCGGCAGGGTGACGTCAAGCCGCTCGGCCGACAGCCGCCGCTGCAGCTCCAACGCCCGCAATTCCGCGAGACGTCCGTCGAACCGCGCCTCGAGCCGTTCCTTGACCTGGTTGGCGAAGGCCCCGAAGGCCGGGCGCTGCTCGGCGGGGAGCCCCCCCATCCCCTTCATGATCGCGGTGAGCTCCCCCTTCCTCCCCAGGAAGCGGGCCCGTACCTGCTGCAAGTCGAGTTCGCTGCAGACCTGGCCGGCGGCTTCCGCCGCCGCCTGCTCAAGTGCAGTCAACTGTTCGTTCATGATTGAAATCCCTTCAGCGGCAAAGGCCGTCGCTGCGCATAAAAAAAAAGAGATGGGCTGGTGGGCCCATCTCTTTGCGCGTCTGGACGCTTACTGGAGTCGGGCCTTGGCCTGGCTGACCACGGCACTGAATCCAGGCGGGTCGGTAACCGCCAGTTGGGCCAGGATCTTGCGATCCAGACCGATGCCGGACTGTTTCATCCCGAAAATCAGGCGGCTGTAGGAGAGTCCGTTTTCACGGGCTGCCGCATTGATCCGGGCAATCCACAGGGCCCGGAAGTCGCGCTTGCGCACCTTGCGGTCGCGAAACGCGTAATTGAGGGCGCGATCGACCGCTTCCGTCGCACTGCGGAACAGCTTGCTGCGCGCCCCGCGAAAACCTTTGGCCAGTTTCAACACCTTGTTGCGTCTGCGTCTCGCTTTGAATCCTCTTTTGACTCTCGGCATCGGTATGCTCCTTCTCACTTATGGTTTCGGCGGGCATAATGGCCCGCATCCGGATCTGAAGGGGGAGACAGGACCCCTCAGTTCACGGCGGCTGAATCGGATGATCGTTACACGTAAGGGATCAGGCGGCTGATGTTCTTCGCGTCACTGGGGTGAACGATCGTCGACTGGCGCAGACCACGTTTGCGCTTGGTCGTCTTCTTGGTCAGGATGTGGCTGGTGAACGCCTTGTTGCGGCGAATCTTGCCGGAACCGGTCTTGCCGAAACGCTTGGCGGCACCGCGGTTGGTCTTGATCTTGGGCATCGTCTTCTCCTTGCTCGATCGCGCTCTGGGCGCGAAATCTGTCGAGTACTGTACTGCAATCCTATTTTTTGGGGGCAAGCACCATGATCATGAAACGACCGGCCATGCCGGCCGAGCCTTCGGGCTGGCCGATATCGGCGACTTCCGTAATCAACCGCTCGAGCAGGCGCCTGCCGAACTCCGGGTGCGTCACCTCACGCCCACGGAACATGACGGTGACCTTGACCTTGTTGCCTTCTTCGAGAAAGCGCCTGGCGTTCTTGACCTTGAACAGGAAATCGTGTTCCTCGGTCTTGGGGCGCATCTTGACTTCTTTGAGTTCGACCCGGACCTGCTTCTTCTTGGCCTCGGCAGCCCGCTTGCTCTGCTGATATTTGTACTTGCCATAGTCCATGATCCGGCAGACCGGCGGCTGGGCTTCCGGCGCCACCTCGACCAGATCGAGGCCGCGCTGCTCTGCTGCCGCCTGGGCATCGCCAATCGACAGGATGCCGAGCTGGCCCCCTTCATCGTCGATCACCCGGACTTCCCGGGCGCGGATCATTTCGTTGATGTTGATCTTATCCTTGACTATGGCACACCTCCTGATGAAAAGCTGCTGCGGTGACGCTTTTCCAAACCCCTCGTTTCACTGATACTGCCTGCACTCTTCGGCAACCAATCGCGCGAACTCGGCCGGCGCCATCGGCTCCAGGGTCTGGCCGGAACGATGGCGCGGAGCCACGGTTCCCGAAGCCATCTCCTTATCCCCGATAACCAGCATGTAGGGGATCTTCTCCATCTGGGCTTCGCGGATCTTGAAGCTCAGCTTCTCATTGCGCAAATCGACCTGCACCCGGACCCCTTCCCGGCGCAACAGGTCACAGACCTCCTGCGCGTAAGCAGCCTGACTGTCGGTCACATTGACGATCTTGGCCTGCACCGGCGAAATCCACAGCGGGAAGTTGCCGGCGAAATGCTCGATCAGCACCCCTATAAAACGCTCAATGGCCCCCAGGATAACCCGGTGGACCATGACCGGACGATGGCGTTCGCCATCACTCCCCACATAGGTAAGGTCGAAGCGTTCGGGGAGCGTAAAATCGCACTGGATAGTAGCACACTGCCATTTCCTGTCAAGCGCGTCCTTGAGCTTGATGTCGATCTTCGGCCCGTAGAAGGCGCCGTCCCCCTCGTTGATCTCGAAGGGCAGCCCGGAATCCCGCAAGGCGCTCATCAGGGCCTTGGTCGCCAGTTCCCAGGCCTGGTCGGAACCGATCGACTTCTCGGGGCGGGTGGAAATTTCCAGCTCGTACTCGAAACCGAAGATCGCCATCACCTCGCGGACGAAATTGAGGACTCCCTTGATCTCGCCGTCCAACTGCTCGGGCGTGCAGAGGATGTGGGCGTCGTCCTGGGTGAAGCCGCGCACCCGCAACAGGCCGTGGAGCACCCCGCTTTTCTCGTGGCGGTGCACGGTGCCGAGTTCGAAGAAGCGCAGCGGCAGATCCCGGTAGGAACGCAGCTTCGACTTGTAGATCAGCATGTGCGCCAGGCAGTTCATCGGCTTGATACCGTAGCTCTGCTCGTCCACCTCGGTGAAGTACATGTTCTCGCGGTAATTGTCGAAGTGCCCGGAGGTCTTCCACAGCTCGGTGCGCAGGATCTGCGGCCCCATGACGATGTCGTAGCCGCGCTTGAGATGCTCGCGCCGTTCGAAGTCTTCGATGATGGTCCGCAGCAGCGCCCCCTTGGGGTGCCAGATGACCAGACCGGCGCCGGCCTCGTCGCTGAAGGAAAAGAGATCCAGTTCCCGGCCGAGCTTGCGATGGTCGCGACGCTTGGCCTCTTCCAGCCGCTCAAGGTAGAGGTTGAGTTCCTTCTGGTCGGTGAACGCCGTGGCATAGATGCGCTGGAGCATGGCGTTCTTTTCGTCGCCGCGCCAGTAGGCGCCGGCCACGCTGGTCAGCTTGAAGGCCTTGAGCAGTCCGGTCGACGGGATATGCGGCCCGCGGCAGAGGTCGATGAAGGTCCCCTGGCGGTAGACCGACACTTCGGCCACCCCCAGGTCACGGATCAACTCGACCTTGTAGCTTTCCCCCAGCTCCCCGAACAACCGGATCGCCTCGTCACTGGACAGGGTCTGGCGCTGGATCGGCAGATCGGCAGCGGCCAGCGCGACCATCTGTTTCTCTATCCGCTCGAAATCCTCGGGGCTGAAGGTGTGCCCGGGGCTGTAGAAGTCGTAGTAGAAGCCGTTTTCAATGGCCGGGCCGATGGTCACCTGCACCTCGCGCCCGAACAGTTCCTTGACCGCATGGGCCATCAGGTGCGCGGTCGAATGCCGGTAGATTTCCAGCCCCTCCGGGGTATTGAGGGTAATCAGCTGCAGGCGGCCGTCCTGCTCGATCGGGAGGGTCGCATCCACCAAGGCGTCGTCGAGACGGGCGGCGACGGTCTGCCTGGCCAGCCGCTCGCCGATGCTCCGGGCGATCTGCAGCGGCGTCGTTCCCCGGGCCACTTCCCTGGCACTGCCATCGGGCAGCGTGATCGTCAGCATGGACATGCGTTCCCCTTTAATGAAAAGAGGCATCCTGGGATGCCTCCGTGCGGCGCTCGGGGCCGGTACGGGTGGTAGGCACGGGCGGGATTGAACCGCCGACCCCTACCGTGTCAAGGTAGTGCTCTCCCACTGAGCTACGTGCCTGTATCCGTCACCCAAAACGCGGTCCTCTGTGTAACAGATGGCCATGCGGCCTGTCAAGGTATTTTTGTAGAAAATCCGCTTAATTCCCCCGGCAGCGGTCCCGTTCAAAGGCGAGCAGCCACTCCTTGGTGCGCAATCCCCCGCCGCCGGAGTAGCCGCCGGGATGGCCGGCGGCGACGACACGGTGGCACGGGATGACGATCGGCAGTGGATTAGCCGCCATCGCCCCGCCGACGGCACGGGCGGCCCGCGGCATTCCGGCCTTTGCCGCCAGGTCGCCGTAGGTAAGGGTCGCCCCGAACGGCACCGTCCGCAGGACTTCCAGGATCGTCCGGGTAAAGGGCGGCAATCCCGCCAGATCGAGCGGCAGCCGGAATTCACGGCGGCGGCCGGCGAAATACTCTCCGAGTTGCTCGACCGCCTGCTGCAGAACCGGGCTGTCGTGCGCAACTGCCTGAATCGGCTGCACAGATGCCGGCAACCTCCCATCGACGCCATCGATAAAGATAACCAGGCCGGCCAGGCGGTTGCTGTGCGCGCTCAGCAGCAACGTGCCGATGGGCGCAGACATGATCAGGCTGACCTTATTTGGCATCGGCGCCCCCGCTCGAGCGGCGCTGCAAACGGCCGGCAACCATCTCCCAACCCTTTTTCACCTCATCGATCCGACACAGCCAGCAGGCCGCGAGGTAGGCCGCCGCACCGGCGGCGACCGCGCCGAACAGCAACAGGAACCGCCCCCAAAATGGCCCTTTGACCTGCCAGTCCGCACAGCCGAGCAGGCCGGTCACCACCAGGAACATCACCAGCAACCCGGGGATCAGGCGCAGGACGAATCCCAGCATGCCGTGCAGGTTGATCCCGCCCAGGCGGCGATTGAGCAGCCAAAGCAGGGCCAGCGCGTTGAAGACCGAAGAGATGGTCAACGCCAGGGCCAGGCCGACGTGCTGCATCGGCCCCATCAGCAAGACGCTGGCGACAACGCTGACCACGAGTGTCCAGAAGGAAACCAGCACCGGGGTGCGGGTGTCCTGCAGGGCGTAAAAAGTCGGGGCCACCACCCGGCTGATACCGACGAAGACCAACCCCGGCGCATACCAGGCCAGGGCCACGGCCGATTGCGCCACATCGGCAGCGGAAAAGGCCCCTCCCAGGAAAAACAGGTTATAGATCGCCTGGGAACACAAAACCATGCCGATCGCCGCCGGCAGGGTGACCAACAGGATCAGGGCCAGGGCGAAGCGCAGCGATTCACGGAAGCCATCCTGGTCCTGCACCGCAAGCTGACGGCTCATGCTGGGGAGCACCGCCTGGGCCAGGGAGACGACGAAAATCCCCTGGGGGAATTCGAACAGCCGCTGACCGTAGTAGAGCCAGGAAACGCTTCCCTCCTGAAGCAGCGAGGCGAACAGCCGGGTGACGACCACGTTGATCTGGTAGATGGCCACGCCGATAATCCCCGGCACCATCAGCCTGGCCACCCGGCGCACGGCCGGGTGACCGAAGCGGAAATCGAGGCGCAGGTCATAGCCGAACCGGTAAAGGACCGGGAGCTGCATCAGCAATTGCAGCACCCCGCCGAGCAGTACCCCGACGGCCAGAGCGACCACCGGCGTCGGGAAAGCAGGGGTCAGCAGCAGCGCGGCGGCAATCATCGCCAGGTTGAGCAGGACTGGCGACAGCGAGGGGGAGAGGAAATGCCCCTGCACGTTGAGCACCCCGGCCAGCAAGGCCACCAGGCTGACGAAGAAGATGTAGGGGAACATGATCCGGTTGAGCAGATCGGTCAGCTCCAGCTTGCCGGGAACATCGGCGAAACCGTAACCGATCAACTGGACCACCCATGGCGAGGCGAGCATGCCAAGCACGGTCACCCCGGCCAGCACCAGCAACAGCAGGGTCCAGCAGATACGGAAGACTTCGCGACTGGCCTCGAAGCCGTCACGGTGGTGGACTTCGGCGAAGGTCGGCACAAAGGCGGCGGTCAGCGAGCCTTCGGCGAAAAAACGCCGCAGCAGGTTGGGAATGGTAAACGCGACAAAAAAAGCGTCGGCAGCAAAGCCGGCGCCGAATACGGCTGCCACCACCATGTCGCGAACCAGGCCGGCCACGCGGCTGAGGCCGGTCGCCATGGCCATGATCCCGGTCGCTTGTGCAATCCGCCGCTTTTCCTGCATAAACTTGTCAAATCCTTGAAAATATGAATTATTTTCTGTTAATACGGTTCTTCAATGAGTTAACAGCCCAAAATGACGCGCTATTTTTCAATAGATTTGATTTGTTTTATCTTGACTACCTGACGCCGGAATGTTATAAGGCACTCTCGCAAGCCGAATTATCGGCAAGACGCTGCACGGAGGGAAACACGTGGCCAACCACAAATCGGCGGAAAAACGCAATCGCCAGAACAAGATCCGTAACGCTCGCAACACCCACATCCGCTCGACCATGCGCACTTACGTCAAGAAAGTCCGCATGGCCGTCGCCGAGGGCGACCAGGAAAATGCCCAGGTGCTCCTGGAAAAAGCTGTCCCCTGCATCGACAAGGCGGCCTCCAAGGGGGTCATCCACAAGGCCACGGCCAGCCGCAAGATCAGCCGTCTGGCCAAATTGGTCGATACCATGGGCAAAGCCTGACATCACACCAACTGCCAGCACCAACAAGGGGCCGTCATGACGGCCCCTTGTTTTTTTCCATCGCCCCCACGCCGCACAACGCCAGCACCAGCCCCTCGAGGTGGGCTCGCGCATCGCCCCCCGATTTCAGCGCCTGATCCACCGCCAGCAGCCTGGGGAAGACTTCGCGCAGCGGCGCCTCGGCACAGCGCTTGGCCTGGGCCATGAGATTGCCCAGGAAATAGGGGTTGATGCCGATGCGCCGCGGCAGATCTTTCTGCGGCACCCCCTGTTGCAGCAGTTCCCGCGTCTTCCAGAGTTGGCGGAAATGGCGAACCAGCATGCTCAGGATGACCAGGGGCGGCTGACCATCGTCAAGCAGCCGTTGCAGCAGCCGCAGCGCCGTGGCGCGATCCCCGCTCCCGAGGGCATCCGTCAGGGCGAACACGCTCTCGACCCGGGTATCGGACACGACCTCGGCAACGTCCTCTTCCTCGAAATACTCGCGCTCACCGACATAGCTGGTCAGCTTGTCGAGCTCCCCCATCACCTCGGCCAGATTATTGCCGACCCGTCGGCAGAACAGTTTCAGCGCCGGACCGGTAAAGGTCCGCCCGGCATCGCGGGCCCGATCGCGGATGAATTGCGGCAGCTGGTTCTCGTAGAGGCGCTTGAATTCGATCACCTCACCGACCTGGGCGAACTTCTGGAAAAACTTGCGGCGCTTGTCGACAGTTGCGGCGGTGACCAGCAGGAAGGTTTCCGGGACCGGATCCTCCAGGTAGGCAGAGAAGGCCTCCATCTGCTCGGCCGAGGCTTCGTGCGCGTTGCGGATCACGACCAGGCGGCGGCTGGCAAAAACCGGCAAGGTTCGGGCCTGATCGACCAGCTCATGCCCCTTGAGGTCACGCCCGTGCACAACCGTCAGATTGAAATCACGGCTGTCCGCAGGGACGATCGTATTCATGACCAGACGGGCCGCCTGATCGACCAGATAACCCTCTTCGCCGTGCAGGAGCAGTTGCGGAGAAATCCGGTCCGCGCGCACGGCCTGGCTGAACTGCTCGAAGGTCATAACGAGTGTCCTGTACGGTTAGTTATAGAATTAGTCGCACCGGACACTGAACTTCAGAATGCCGCCAACAGGCGTGCGTGCAGATCTTCCGCAATCCGCCTGGCGATGATTCTGGCGGCCAGGCTCTCCCCGTCCTGCTGCAGGCTCTTGTTGGCCAGCGCCGGATAGGTTTGGCTGCGCGAGAACTCCTCCTGCCAAAGCACCTTGCCGTCTCCCCTGCGAACCAGACTGGCCTTGACCGTCATGTGGGCACGGTATTCGCTGATATTGTCACCGGCGGCATAGGCCACGGCATTGCTGGCAAAATTGGTCACCGTGCCGCCAAGCAGCAGATCCGCGCCGTTGCGACCTTCAACCAGTTCCGCCAGGCGTGACCGGGAGAGCTGCATCGCCACCTCCTCCGTCACGACACTGTCCAGGTAAGGCTCGACCGTGCGGTTGGCAAACAGTTCCACATAGAGGGTTCGCCCCTGTTGACCGACCCAGGCGTCACCGGCACCGGGCGCATGGTAACCGCAACCAGACAGCAGCAGGAGCAACAGCGCCACCAGCAGAGCAGTTCTTTTCATTCCGCCACCACGCTGACCAGACGTCCGGGAACGACCACCACCTTGCGCACGGTCAACCCTTCCAGAAATCGCGCTACCTTTTGATCGGTCAAGGCCGCCGCGCGCACCGCCTGCTCATCAGCATCGGCCGGTACGGTCACCTTGCCACGGACCTTGCCATTGACCTGAACGACAATCAGGGCTGACGAAGCCGCCAGGGCGGTCTCATCGCAGGCCGGCCAGCCACGGGCTTCGAGACCACCGGCATGGCCGAGTTCCTGCCAGAGCTCCTCGGCGATGTGCGGCACGAACGGGCCGAGCAGGCGCACCACCGTTTCCAGCGCCTCGCGCAGGACCGCCGGATGCCGGCTTTTCTCCGGCCAGCCGGAAATACCGTTGACCAGTTCCATAACTGCCGCAATGGCGGTGTTGAACTGAAAACGGCCATCAATGTCGTCGGTGACCTTGCGAATGGTGCGATGGACCTGGCGGCGCAAATCACGGGCCGGTTCGTCAAGGGCTGCGGGATCGACCGCCCCGGCAGTGCGCACCAGCTCAAGGTGGTCGCCCACCAGCCGCCAGACCCGGTGCAGGAAGCGGGAGGAACCCTCCACCCCCTGGTCGTTCCATTCCAACCCTTTTTCCGGCGGGGCGGCAAAGAGCGTGAACAGCCGCGCCGTGTCGGCGCCGTAGCGCGCAATCAGGCCATCCGGGTCGATGACATTCTTCTTCGACTTGCTCATCTTCTCGTTGCGGCCGACCACGACCGGCGCCGCGCACTTGCTGCAGCGCTCCTCAAGCACCTCTTCGGGGTAGAGCCAGCCGTGCTCGGGACAGGAGCGGGTCTCCATGCAGACCATCCCCTGGGTGAGCAGATTGCTGAACGGCTCGTCGACACCGACCATGCCGAGATCGCGCATGACCTTGGTCCAGAAACGCGCATAGAGCAGATGCATGACGGCATGCTCGACGCCGCCGATGTACTGGTCGACCGGCAGCCAGTAATCGACAGCGGACCGGTCGACCGGACCACCGGCGTAGCCCGGGCAGGCATAGCGCAGGAAGTACCAGGAGCTTTCAACGAAGGTGTCGAAGGTGTCGGTTTCGCGGCGGGCCGGAGCGCCGCAGCGGGGGCACGGCGCATTGACGAAGCTCTCCAGCCTGGCCAGCGGGCTGCCGCCCTCGCCGGTAAAAGCGACATCGATCGGCAGCACCACCGGCAGTTGCTCTTCGGGGATCGGCACGGTGCCGCAGTCCGCGCAGTAGATCACCGGAATCGGCGTCCCCCAGTAACGCTGCCGGGAGACCAGCCAGTCACGCAGGCGATAGTTGACGGTACCGACACCGAGCCCTCGCTGTTCGAGAAACGCGGCGATGCGGGCCTTGCCGGTCTCATTGTCGAGCCCGTCGAAGCCCGTGGAGTTGACCATGGTTCCGGGCCCCTCCCAGGCGCAGGTCATGCTTGCCGGGTCGAGCACCTCCCCTGCCGGCTGGATCACGACCTGCAGAGGAAGGGCATATTTGCGGGCGAACTCGAAATCGCGCTGGTCGTGGGTCGGCACCGCCATCACTGCCCCGGTGCCATAATCCATCAGGACGAAGTTGGCCAGATAGATCGGCATCTCCCGGCCGCTGACCGGGTTGAAACAGTAGCTGCCGGTGAAGACCCCTTCCTTCTCGACATCGTCGCTGGTGCGCTGCAAGCGGTCGGTCGCCTGGATCCGACGGATAAAAGCCTCGACCTCCGTGCGCCGCTCGGCGGTTGTCAGCACCAGGGCCAGCGGATGCTCCGGTGCCAGACTCATGAAGGTGGCCCCGAAGAGCGTATCGGGACGGGTGGTGAACACCCGGACCTTTTCGTCCTTCCCGGCCACGGCGAAATCGATTTCGCTCCCCTGGCTGCGGCCGATCCAGTTGCGCTGCATGGTCAGCACCGATTCCGGCCACCCCGGCAGGCGATCAGTCCAGGCGAGCAGCTCCTCGGCATAGGCGGTGATGCGGAAGAACCACTGGTCGAGCTCTTTTTGCACCACCGCGCTATCGCAGCGCCAGCAGCAGTCATCCTCGACCTGCTCGTTGGCCAGCACCGTTTCGCAGCTCGGGCACCAGTTGACCGCGGCGCTCTTCTTGTAAGCCAGCCCTTTTTCCAGCATGCGCAGGAAGATCAGCTGCTCCCAGCGATAGTAGTCCGGCGTGCAGGTGGCCAGCTCCCGGTCCCAATCGTAGGACAGCCCCATCTTCCTGAGCTGGACCCGCATGTTGGCGATGTTTTCGGTGGTCCAGGCAGCAGGATGGGTGCCGTGTTGGATGGCGGCATTTTCCGCGGGCATGCCGAAGGCGTCCCACCCCATGGGATGGAGGACGTTGAAACCCTGCAGGCGCTTGAAGCGGGCCACCACGTCGCCGATCGAATAATTGCGGACGTGGCCCATGTGAATGCGTCCCGATGGGTAGGGAAACATCTCCAGCAGATAGTACTTCGGCCGGGCCGCGCTCTCGGTGACGCGATAGCAGTTCTCCCTCGCCCACTGCTCCTGCCAGCGGCTCTCGATTTCCGCCGGATTGTACCGTTCCTGCATATCGCCTCCACCGCCCTTGGGACGGTTCAGAAAACATGAAAACCGGCATGCGCCGGTCTGTGCTGCAAAGTGATCGTAGCCCGGACTTTCAGGTTACGACCAGGGCCGGCACTACTTGGCCCGGTAGGTGATCCGGCCGCGGCTGAGATCGTAGGGAGACAGCTCGACGGTGACCCGGTCGCCAGGCAGAATACGGATGTAATACTTGCGCATTTTCCCGGAGATATGCGCCAGCACGACGTGCTCATTGTCGAGCTTGACACGGAACATCGCATTGGGGAGCGGTTCGATGACGGTTCCTTCGACTTCGATTGCTTCTTCTTTCGACAAGCTGGCCTCCTCGGTTAAAGGGTTGCGGCAAAGGATCAGAAGTTGAGCAGGCGCTTCACCGTATCGAGAATCTGCGTGGTCTGGATCGGCTTGGTGATGTAGGCGTTGGCGCCGAGAGCCAGCGCCCGGTCACGATCTTCGGCGGCCCCTTCGGTGGTGATGATGATAATCGGCACGGACTTGTAACTCGGGTCGTTGCGGACCATGCTCACCAGCTTGAGCCCGTCCATGATCGGCATGTTGATGTCGGTCAGGATCAGGTCGAACTTGTCAGCATTCAGTTTTTTGAGCCCGTCGACGCCATCGTTGGCCTCGACGATCTGGAAGTTGCGAATCCGTTTGAGGGCGAAGACGATCAACTGCCGCATGGTCGGCGAGTCTTCGACAACAAGCACCTTCAGTGCAGTCATAGGAACACTCCCCCGGTTACTTGGTCAGCAGGTCAATGAAACCCTGAATGGTCGAGAGCTTGCGCTCCGACTCGGAATAGAGGCGCGAAGAGAACACCGCCGTCGCGGCATGCCCGGCCAGCAGGGAAAACAGTTCGTAGTCGACGTTGGTGAAATGGTCCTTCTGGGTCAGCAGATTGTAGATCACAATGACGCCGATGACGTGCTCCTTGATCTTCAGCGGAATGCAGACCATCGGCTTGAGGAAATCGCGCTGATACCCATCCATGCTCGCGATGAAGAAATTCTCACCGGTCTTGACCGAACCGCCGATGATCCCTTGCCCGACCCCGACCGACGGCAACTGGGAAAGTTCAAGCCCCTCGCAGGCCACCGGCTCCAGGCGGTTGGTCTTCTCGTCGAGCAGCAGCACGCCGAACTCCTCGGCACCGATCAGGTTGATGACGATCTCGAGGATGATCTGGGTGACTTCCTTGAAATCGAGGGTTGAGTGCAGTTGGAAGGAGGCGATGTAGAGATTGGCGAGCATGTTGTTCTCTTCCTCGATCTCCACGTAGCGATTGGCGAAATCCTGGTTCTCCTCTTCGACCCGCCGGATCCGGCCGAGAATCTCCTCCTTCTCCCGCTCTAGTTCCTCGATCTTCTTCAGCAGCCGGGTGGCATCCGCGGACAGGGGCGCACCCCCGGGCTGATCGTGTTCTTTCAGGGCCTCTTCGAGCTTGACGATGCGGAAGCGCAGGCGCTCATTTTCCTTGAGCAGATCCTGGGTGAATTCCGCTCCCTTCTTGAACATCTGCAGGAAATCCTCAGCGCGATTGAATCCGCTCTTTTCGTCATGCTGGCTCATTATCGGCTCCAACGGTCGGTCACTGGTGCGGCCTGGGGAAGAAATCGGTGAATGATAGCAATCCCGGGGGAAAATATCCAGCAAGAATGCTCCTCAGACGATGACCCGGCAGCGGCGCAGAATCTCCCGGCACATCAATGGCAGGGGGACGACCGCATCGACCTTGCCAGTGGCAATCGCCTCCTTGGGCATGCCGAACACCACGCAGCTCTCCTCGTCCTCGGCAAGCACGCTCCCCCCGTGCGCCTTGACCGCCTGGACCCCGCGAGCGCCATCGTTGCCCATGCCGGTCAGCACCACGCCGAGCAAACGCGCCCCGAGCAAAGGGGCGGCCGAGGCGAACAGGACATCGGCCGACGGAATGTAGCGCTGGTGGCTCTTTGGTTCGGTCACCTTGACGATCAGCTCCTCGCCGGAGCGAAAGATTTCGAGATTGCGGCCGCCCGGGGCAATCAACACACGCCCCGGACGAAGCACATCGCCATCGGCCGCTTCACGAATCTCCAGGGCCGAGAAGCGGTTCAGGCGGTCGGCAAAAGCCCGGGTGAAATCCGGCGGCATGTGCTGGGCGACGGCAAACCCGACTTCGATCGGCTCCTGGATGGCGGTGAAGATCGCCTGCAGGGCGGGCGGCCCACCCGTCGAAGAGCCGATCACCACCACCGGGAAATCGGATCCGCCCCGAGGTTCCGGCGTGACCGGCCGGGGCCGCTCGACCCGTGGGGGGGTGCGACCGACGGACGCCGCCCCAGGACGTTGCGCAGGTTCGCCTTGGTCACCTCGCGCACCTTCTCGACGAGCACCTCGCGGATATCCATCAGCGTCGGACTCACCCGGGCCGACGGTTTGGGGACAAATTCGACCGCGCCAAACTCCAGGGCCCTGAAGACATCCTCATCGTTGGCGCGGGAAGATACCACAATGACCGGCGTCGGCTGCTTCTGCATGACGATGCGGAGAAAGGTGAAGCCGTCCATGCGCGGCATCTCCAGGTCGAGGGTCACCAGGTCGGGCTTCAGGTCAAGCACCTTGCGCAGCCCTTCCTCGCCATCGCAGGCATAGCCGATCACTTCAACGTTGGGCAACGCCTCGAGCATCTTGACGATCGTCCGGCGGTTAAAAGCCGAATCATCGATCACCAACACGCGGACCCGTTCCTGGCTCATCACGGCCCGCCTCTAGACGTCAGCATCTCGGCTGGCTTCTGGTAAACCATGTCATGCTTGAAATGCCGCAGGCGGAACACCGTGGTGATGTTCATCAGCGATTCGGAATGGCCAAGCAGGAGAAAACCCTCCGGCTGCAGGCGCTGATGAAAGGTGTCGATCACCCTTTTCTTGCCGTTATAATCGAAATAGATGATCACGTTGCGGCAGAAGATCAGGTCCATGCGGCCGAGCAGGGCCACGCGGTCCGTATCGAACAGGTTCAGGTGACTGACCGTGACCAGGCTGCGCACCTCGTCCCTGACCCGCGCCCGGCCATCCGGTTCCGTCGTGAAAAAGCGCTGGCGACAGGCAGCGTCCGTAGCCCGGAACGCCGACTCGCTGTAGCTCCCCTGGCGGGCCATCTGCAGAACCCGCTGGCTGATATCGGTGCCGATGACTTCAATCCGCCAGTTGCGCAGCCACGGCTGATCGAGCAGGAGCATGGCGATGGTGTAGGGCTCTTCACCGGACGAACACCCCGCGCTCCAGATGCGCAACTGGCGAATGCCGGCCTTCTCCTTGCGTTCGCGCAGTTCCGGCAGAATTTCCTCACTGAAGGTGCGCAACTGGAAATCTTCACGAAAGAAGTAGGTTTCGTTGGTGGTCAGCAGATCGACGACTTCCGTCAACTCCTGCTCCTTGGCGGGGCTGTAGCGCAACAGATAGTAGTAATCCTTGAAGTTCTTGAGATTGTGATGCTGCAGCCGCTTGCCCAGGCGCTTTTCGAGCAGGTACTTGGAATCCTCGTTGAAGTGCAGTCCGCAATGCTGGTAGACGAAGTCCCTGAAGAGGTGGAACTCCTCAAGGTTCATCGGTATGTCGGGACCGAGAAACAGCATTGAAGATCAGGAGGCGGGGAGGTTCAGCAGGAGACCGCGGATCTGTTGACGGACCAGTTCATCGGTCTCGATCGCCAGCCGACGCTCCAGGACCGGGCGGGCCCGATCCCCGACCAGGCCGGCCAGCAGGCGGACACAGTGGGCACGGACATTCCATGCCGGATGGTTGACCAGAGCTTCGGCGTTGGCCGCCAGCCAGGGTCCGGCACCGTGGCGGGCCAGCAGGTCGAGGGCGACGCTGACCACTTCCTCGTCGGGGTGGTCGAGGGCCGTGCATATCTGCGAACAGGCCTGGTCGCCGAGCAGTTCGGCCAGCGTTTCCAGCACCGCGATGCTCACCAGGCCGACCGGATCGCCAAGTAGCTGGCCGATCGTCCCGGCTTCGGCACGCCCCCCCACCCTCCCCAAGCTGCGCACCGCCGAGGCCCGCACCCAGATGTCCTCGTCGCGCAGCGCCAGGCGCAGGCCGTGCACGGCTTCCGGATCACCGCAGGTACCGAGAATCTCCGCGGCACTGCGGCGGACCTCGACATCTTCGTCCGAGAGTGCCAACTGGATGGCGAGAAGGTGCTCGGCCGCGGGTGCCCCGGCAAGCGCTCTGAGAGCGCACCGCCTGACTTCGGCCGCCGGATCCTTGAGGGCCATCGCCAGGCGCTGGGCGATAGTCGCATCGGCCAGCCGCCCGAGCACGCTGACCGCGGCGCTGCGCCGGGCCGGATCGGCGTCCCCCAGGGACGGTTCGAGGGCCGCCAGGATCTCGGTTGGAAACCGGCCGCCGAGGGCGCACAGAGCCTGGGCAGCCGCATCGCGAACATCCGCGTCGGCATGGCGGAGGCCGGCCGCCAACGGCCCGAGGTCGTCCACACCGCCCAGCCGGCCCAGGGCATGGGCGGCCATCTGGGTCAGACGCGCATCGTCACTGCCGAGAGCGGCGCGCAGCAGGTCGGCACCGGCAGCGCAACCCGCCTCGCCGAACACGTAGGCAAGGTAGGCCCGCTGCAGCGTCGGAACCACGCCCCAGGCGTCAAGCAGCGCCTGAGGATGGCACAGGCAGATATTGACCAGGGCGGACAGCGCGTCATGCTGCAGAGATTCCTCATCCAGCCGGTCGAGCAGGGGGCGAACCGCCCGCGGGCTGGCGAGCCAGCCGAGGACGCGTACCGCGGCCTGCCGCATGGCCGGGAGCTGGGCATCCGCCATAGAGGCCAGGACCGATTCGACCGTTGCCGGCAGATTCTGGGCCGCCAGAAACCGGCGGACGGCTTCCGGATAACGCTCAGCCAGCGCCACCAGCGCCTGCAGGCTGGCGTCACGCACATTGCGCATCGGATCGGTCAGGCCGGCCAGCAACTCGGACGCGGCATCGGCATCGCCGACCAGACCCAGCGCATCGATCAGGGCCTTGCGCAGCAACTTCTCGTCGCGAAACGGCAACAGGCGCGCCAGGGGGACCGGCACGCCGATCCTGCCCAACGCATCGAGGATGGTGAAACGCAACAGCACGTCCGGGAAGCGCATGGCGTCGAGTAGCGCCGGCACTGCCTCGGTCGAGCGCAGCTTGCCGAGATTCTCGGCAGCGGCGGCCCGCACGTTGCCATCTTCGTCGGCAAGGGCCGCCAATAACCTGGGAATGGCGCGTGGGTCGGCAATTTCGCCGAGGATATCGACGATGAACTTGCGCACGTCGTGGTCCGGACAGGTCGCTTGATCGAGCAACATCGGCACGGCATCGCCGCCCATGCGCACCAGGATGTCGACGGCGGCATTGCGCAGCCCGGCATTTTCCTCGGCGTGCAGCAGTTCGATGATCTCGCCGACCAGTTCGCGGCTGACGGGGAGACGCAGGAACAGGCCGGTGGACTCCTTGCGCACCCGCCAGCTGGAGTCGCCAAAACCCTGAAAAACCAGGTCGAGAAGATCCTCGGCGGCGGCATCATCGGCCACCATCCGGATTGCCTCGAGACGGTTCTCCTCTTCGGCGGAAGCCAGCAGCGCTGTTATTTTTTCCCGGTTTTCGACCGTGGTCACCGCAAACCTCCGATCACAGGTTCATTTCGCGACGCCGGCGTTCGAGCAGATCGATGAACGCCGCCTCGAGAATCCTGGCCTGCTGGATGCGCGGGTCGGGGAAGCGCTTCAGGAACAGTTTGCGCGCCTCCTGAATCTCGGCAGCCAGCAATTCGGCCCAGTTACCCTGACGAACCCCTTCGTCAACCCGCTCCTGATAGTACAGCGCGATATCCGAGACAATAATGCGGGCCAGGCGCCTGGCCCGTTCGCTGGCGGGGATCGCACCGGCACCGCCGACCTGGCGTTCTTCTGCCGACTGGATCTTCTCGTTGACCAGATGGATATAGTCCAGCGATTGGGACGCGGCTTCCAGTTTCGACAGCACCTTGCCGGCCTGCTCCTCTTCCTGGGGGACGGATGCCGCGACCGGAGCGGCGCCGAGGGCCAGGCGGTTGACCTTGGGGATCAGGTCGTCAGGGATATGATGCTTCTCGATATAGTCATCAGCACCGTAAAGCGACGAGGGTTGACGTTTGTAAGCCATCCGGTTGTACACCGATGAGAGCAGGATGATTTTCACCCCGCCCAGACCGGGACGGCGGCGCACCTTGTCGACTACCTCGAAAGCATAGAGCCCCTGCAGGGCCACATCGACCACGGCGACCTGTGGCGGAGCAGCTTCCATCTGCTTCAGAACCGTTTTGCCGTCATGACCGACCTGACACTGCATGCCGGCAGGCTCAAGGATTCCACAGATCGTGCCGCACAGCTCATGGTCGGTATGGGCGACCATGACCCTGATGTTTGGGACTTCCGCCCTGCCATGGTGCGGCAATTCAACCTTGAAAGGTGCGCGGCACCTGGCGCAACGCAGGGTCAGCCGTTTTCCCGCAAGCTTTTCCCGGTCGATCCGGAAACGGGTCGCACAGGCAGGGCAGGAGACAATCATGCAAATAACCTCGATGGGAACTTCTGGTTACGGGGGGATGTCAGGTCCAGATGAAGGCGGAACCGAACCCGGGAACAGTAAACCTCTTCATTCAAGCACCTGGAGGGCAATTTGCTCGTCGGTCGAGAGGATGCGGTCCAGATCGAGGACCATGACCAGATCGTCGCCCCGGCGGGCCACACCGAGGAAAAACTCCGCCTCCGGCCCCTTGAGAAATTGCGGGGCGGGGGAGACATCCTGTCGGCCGTAGCGACGGACCTCCAACACTTCATCAACCAGCAGGCCGACGATCCGGCCACGCACCGAGCAGATGATGATGCGGCTCTTGCGGGTCTCCTCGCTGCACGACTGGTCGAATCGTTTGCGCAGGTCGGTCACGGGGATCACGGCGCCGCGCAGATTGATGACCCCCTCGATGAAGCGCGGCGACTTGGGAACCGTCGTGAGTTTCTGCGGGCGAATAATCTCGCGAATGCTCATGATGTCGAGGGCGTACAATTCACCCCCAACCCTGAAGCAGGCCAATTGCACCTCTTGGCGATCCTCGCCCTCCGCCGGGGGAGAAACTGCTGCCTCGGAAAGAGTAGCCATGATTAGCTTTACGAGATGAACCGCTGGATCGTCTCGATCACCATGGCCGACTTGAACGGCTTGGTGATGTACCAGTCCGCCCCCACCTGCTCGCCCTTGGCCATATCTTCACGGCTCTTCTTGGCCGTCAGCATGATCACCGGAATATGCTTGGTGGCCTCATTGGTCTTGATCTGCCGGCACACCTCGAAACCGTCGATCTCCGGGAGCATGATGTCAAGCAACACCAGGTCCGGCTTCATGGTAACGACCACATCGAGCGCCGCCTGGCCGTCAGCAACACCCTTGACTTCGTACCCCCGCGAGGTCAGCAGAATGCTCTCCAACTTGAGCAAGCTTTCCTCGTCCTCCACGATCAGGATCTTCTTTTTCGACACGATGCTCTCCTTTCTTGCGCTCAGGGCATCCCGACATCAAGAACGCTGGACAAATTCAACAGAATAATCATGCGCCCCTGATAACGCCCCACTCCTACGACCAGGCTGCGATCAACTCCGGAAAGAACCGCCGGCGGCGGCTCGATGCGATCGCCAGTCAAGCGTATGAACTGGTTGATGCTGTCGACCAGCAGGCCGACCGTCACTTCACCTTCCCGGCAAACGACAATTCGCGATGCCGGGCCAAGCTGACACTCACCCAGATCAAAACGCCGGCGCAGGTCAAAAACCGGGACCACCACCCCGCGCAACGAGATCAGTCCGAGGATAAACTCGGGAACCCGTGGAATATCTGTGTATTCTCGTGGCTTAATTATCTCGCTAATGCGGGTGATGTCCAGAGCATATTCTTCAGATCCCAGCTGAAAAGCCAGATACTGGGAAAATTCCGCCTCTTCCTGGAGATCCTGGGAAGCCAGCGCGGTCTGATAGGCCTCCTCGGTGGCCAGTTGCATGCCGGAAGTTCCGGCAAACAGCCGGTCCAGTCCGGACATGGCGGGAGTGGGCCCGGCGTCAGCGGATGGAACCAGGGCGACAGCCCAGTCGGTACCCGTTGCCACGGGAAGCTCCGCCGTCGGCGCCGGCGGCAAGGACGTTGCGGCCACCGGTGCCTCGACGGGCGGCTTGCTCCTGGCCTTTTTGCGAATTTCAGCAATATCCATCATTGATTGACTGTCCTCGCTCAGCTGTTCGCCAAAGCGTCCAGCTCGAGCATGACACTTTCCAGGACCGCCTCGTCGATCACGGGCGCTTCCCGACCGAAACCTTCGAGCAGGGCCAGCGATGCGGCATGGTTGATTTTACGAGGGATTCCCCCCGAGTAACGATACAGCCGTGCCACCGCGCCGGCACTGAACAGTCCCGGCTGGCCGCCGGCCGTCACCATGCGAAAATCGAGATACTCGGCCACTTCCTCCCCGTTGAGCGGCGGCAGATCGTACTGCATGCCAATCCGCTGCCGCAGAGGTTCGTAGGCGCGGTGCCGCAGCCGCTGGCGCAATTCCCCCTGCCCGATCAGCACCACCGAGAGCAGGTTGCGATCGTCGAGCTGAAAATTGGTCAGCAGCCGGATCTCGTCGAAGGTCTCCTTGTGAGGCACCAACTGAGCCTCGTCGACCACCAGTACCGGGCAGATCCCCCGCTCGTAACAGCCATAAAGAGCCGTACCGAGCTGCTCCAGCAGGTCGGCCTTGAACCGCGCCGGATCAGCCACCTCGAGCCGCAACGCGAGAGTGCGCAGAAACTCGAGGGGGGTCAGGCGCGGATTGATCAGCAGCATGACCCGGTAATTCTCATCCAGCGTGTCGGTCAGCGCCCGGGAAAGCGTGGTCTTGCCGCAACCGATCCCGCCGGTAAGCAGCACCACTTCGCGTTCCTCGACCGCATACTGCAGGCGCGCCAAGGCCTCCCGATGACCGCGGCTCAGGAAGAGGAAGCGCGGATCCGGGGTCTTGCTGAACGGGCGTTCGCGAAAGCCGTAGAACGCTTCATACATAACTGGCCGACTCACCGCGCAACGCTTCGCCCATCAGTCCGGCCACATCGAGTACCAGGATGGTTTTCTGGTTGCCCAATTCGGCCGCCCCGGCAATCCCCTTGACGAAGGCAAGAGCCTTGCCCAGGGACTTGATGACCACGTCCTGCTGGCCCAACAGATCATCGACCACAAAGCCGAGGCGCTTGTCGGCCAGACCGACCACCGCCACGAACAGCCGCTGGCTGCTGACGGCTGGCGGCGAGGCCAGATGGAAAGCCCGGTCGAGACGCAGCAGCGGCAGCGTGCTCTCACGCAGTTCAAGGACTTCGCGGCGCTCAATGGTGCGCACCGCACTGCCCTCCACCATCAGGGTTTCCTGAACCGAGTTGATCGGAATCGCGTAGGTCTGGTCGGCGACCCTGACAATCAACGCCTTGATGATCGCCAGAGTGATCGGCAGGGTGATGGTCATGCAGGCCCCCCTGCCGACCTCGCTGGTGAGTTCGACCATCCCCGAAAGCTGGGTGATGTTGTTCTTCACCACATCCAGGCCGACCCCCCGTCCGGAGAGGTCGCTGACCTCATCGCGGGTAGAGAACCCGGGGAGAAAGAGCAGTTCGAAGATCTCGCTTCGGCTCAGTTCCTTGCCGTCGCTGATCAGGCCGCGGGCAACCGCCTTGCGCCGGACCTTCTCGGAGTCGATGCCGCGACCGTCGTCGCGCACCTCGATCACCACGTGGTTCCCCTTCTGGGCGGCCCAGAGGCAGATGGCCCCCTTCTCCGGCTTGCCGGCGGCCCGGCGCTCCGGCGGGGTTTCCAGACCGTGATCGATGGCATTGCGGATGATGTGCATCAGCGGGTCGGAGACATCCTCGATAATCAGCTTGTCGAGTTCGGTATCAGCCCCGCGGATGTCGAGTTCGACCTTCTTCCCCTGCTCGTTGGCAACCCGGCGGACGATGCGGGTTATCTTTTCGAAGAGCTGGCCGACCGGCACCATGCGCACGTCCATGACCCCTTTTTGCAGGTCGTGCAGGCGCCGCTCCAGAACGCGCATGGCCTTGGTCAGCTCCCCGGCCAGCTCCTTTTCGCCGGAACCGCGCAGCCGGTCGCAGATGCCGGTAATCGCCCCCTTGGAGAGGACCAGTTCGCCGACAATATTCATCAGCAGATCGAGCTTGTCGATGTCGACCCGGACCGTGCGGCTGATGGAGCGCAGCGACCCGCTCTCGACCGCGGCCAGCAAGTGCTCATCGCCTGCCGCCAGCAAAGGCGGCGGCTCCTCGATGAGCATGCCGTCGGCAGCCGGCGCCGACACCGCCGGGGCGCCTTCGCCAAAGGTGCGGATATCGAGGCTGTCCCGGCCGAGCAGGGTGCGGATGTCGGCCTGGTCGCGCTCGCTGCCGAACAGGACCTGGAAAGAGATCCGTTCACCGATGGCGCCGATACAGGGGAGCGTGCTGATCACCTCCCCCTGCAGCTTGAGCTGCTGGGTCAGCTCGGCGAGTTCCTGGTCAAAGCTGGAGAGGTCGAAGTCGACGCGGATCAGGTGCAGGTTCCGCTTCTTATTGATGTTCTCCAGCAGACGGTGTTCCTCGTACTCGGTCAAGACATTGAGAATAGCCGGGTCGATGGCAAGTCCGGCCAACGGGTTGGCGCTGACCGCGGCCTTGCCGAGAGCCGCCTGCTCGATCCGCTCGAAGCAGGGGCCGAGATCGAGGGTGAAGTGCTCGTCTTCACTCTTGCCGTTGATCAGACGCGAGAGGGTCTCCAGGGAAGCGAACAAGGTGTCGACCGTGACCTGACTGAAGGGCACCTTCCCCAGCCGCATCTGGTCGAGCAGATTCTCCATGCGATGAGCCAGCTGGGAGAGGTCGTCGAAACCGAACATGCCGGCCAGGCCCTTGATCGAATGGGCACCGCGGAAGATGCCGTTGATCAGGTCCGGGTCGTACTCCCCGCTGTCGAGTCCTTCGGCGAGCGTCACCAGATCGAGATTGATCGTTTCGACGATTTCCTCGGTCTCGCTGATGAACTCCTTGAGAGCTTCGGACGAGCGCTTTTCGCTCAAGGACGCCTCCAGATCAGGAAAGATACTTGCGCACCAGCTCCTGCAACTGATGCGGCGCGAACGGTTTCACCAGATAGGCGTTGGCGCCGAGGGCCAGCCCCTTTTCACGGTCCCGTTCGCTCCCCTCGGTGCTGATGATGAGCAGAGGGGTGGTGCGGTAATTCTCGTTGCTGCGAATAAAACTGACCAGTTCCAGGCCGTTGATATCCGGCATATTGATATCGGTGATAATCAGATCGACCTTCTCGCGGGGCAAAATCCGCAGGGCCTCGAAACCGTTGGCGGCCTCGACCGTCTCGTACTCACCCATGGCGGAGATGGTCGAAACGATCAGCGAACGCATGGTCGGCGAGTCTTCGGCGATCAGGATCTTTTTGGACACGTTCACTTGCTCCTTGGACAGGTCAGCTGGCAGCCCGACTGCCCATCAGGCGCCGCTCCAGCAAGGCCTTCTCCATGGCCATGCCGGCCTGGGAAAGGAAGATTTCGAGGGCTTCGGTATCGCCTACCGGCTTCTGCTCGGGGAGGTTGTCGCCGTAGAGAATGGCCACCACCCGCCCCTCGCTGATCAGTGGGCCGAGAAAGATCTCCTGGGGTTTCCTGCCGCCGAACTGGTTGAACAGATGCTCGTCCCACTTGCGACTGGACGGCGTCAACCGGAGGGGCGCCATGGTCGTCAACGCTTCGCTGAAGAGGCTCTCCTCACGGGTAGGAATGCGGGTGGTGCGCACCTTGGCGTCGGGAGATTCGCCCGGCAGTTCGATGCCGAACTGGCCGAGGCCGACGATCTCCTTCTCTTTGACCAGGAAAATCACCGCACGGTTCATCAGCTCACTGGCAAAGCGCAGGATCAGCAGGATGATACCGCCGCCCAGGGAGGGGTTGTTCAGCTCCTCAAGCATGCCGCGCAACAGGTGGAGCCCGGGGGACTGGCGGGATTGCTGCAGGGTCAGACCAGAGGCTTCGCCCATTTCCCGGTACAGCTCAACGCCGATATTGAACAAGTGCTTGTCGCGGGTGACCGGCGCCCCATGCTGCCCGGTCAGCGAGAAGAGCGCATCGGCCAGCTCACTCAGGGCCGCGCCGGCGGCCCCTGCAGCCACTTCGCCACGGGTCGGCTTGGGGAGCAGGGCCGGCACCCCGAATCGGCGTATGCTCTCTTCCGCCTCATTGCTCGGATGGTCGGACATCACCAGTACCGGGAAGTCCGGATAGTTGTTGCGGACTTCCTCGAGCAGTTCCAGTCCGCCCAGCAACCCGCTGCCATCCTTGCGGGGCATGATCAGATCGATCAGCAGGGTGGTCGCCACCGGATCGGCCTGGCCAACGGCCGCAAGAAACTGCGCGCCGGTCGTGAACGCCCGCACGGCCACCCGGCGCTGCTGCAGCAGCAGGACAATCTGCTCGACGATGAGCGGGTCGTCGTCAACCACCAGAAAACTGCGCTGGGCGTCGGTCGCCACATCCGGCGCAGCCGGCTCCGCCGCGACCGGCAGCGGGGCCGACGATTCCGCCCCCCCCCTCACTTCCGACAGCAGCAGGTCGACATCGACCAGCGACTCGCCACGCTCCTCGACGTCGTCGCCGCGGTGGCGCTTCTCGTCGATCAGCCGGCTCCCCTCCATCGCCAGCCATTGCGGATTGAGTCCGCTTTCGAGCATGAATTGCAAGGGATTGAGGGTGGTCGCCGCCAGTTCATCCGGCTCGCCGAGTTCAAAGGCGAACGCTCCTTCGGTCCAGCCAAAAAAACTGTA
The DNA here is from genome assembly GCA_963751525.1 of uncultured delta proteobacterium. Taxonomy (GTDB): domain Bacteria; phylum Desulfobacterota; class Desulfuromonadia; order Desulfuromonadales; family BM103; genus VAUL01. The sequence continues at coordinate 57,267 of CAVVUQ010000003.1, forward strand.
AACAACCCGTTCAATCTGCTCGCGAACCACCTTGTCGATGGCCGCCCGGTCGATGCCGAATTCGGCGACCAGGATGTCACCGACGCGCCGACCGTCAGCCTTTTCCTGCCGGGCAATCAGGGCCTGCCTGAGAGTGTCGATGTCGACCATGCCACCGCGCAGCAGCAGGTCGCCGAGATTTTCCGGGAAGGTGGTGGCGGTGGCGCGGATCACCTGGCCGGCACGGAAGATGACTTTTCCCGAACGGTCACGGCTGTTCAGCTCGAGCACGCCGGATTTGCGGCTGAGGCTGACGATCTGCAGGATCTCGCCAAGACCGAGATCTTCGAGGTTGCCGACAAGGCTCATGAATTACGCACCAGACAACGCCTTTGCCAACCGGCCGCGACGTCATAACAGTTGGAAATTAATAAAAAATAAATATAGCTCATGGCACTGGCGAAGTAAAGCGGCATTTATCTTTCACGGTCCTCGAAATGCAGGCGAATCGGGCATCCGGCAAAACCGAAGGCCTGCCGCAGGCAGTTGGTCAGGTAGCGCCGATAGGAGAAATGCACCCCTTCTGCCTTGTTGACGAAAACGATGAAACTCGGCGGCCGGGTGCCGGTCTGGGTGATGTAGAAGAAACGCAGCCGCTTGCCCTGGTAGACCGGTGGCTGGTGGGCTTTCTGGGCCTCTTCCAGAACCTTGTTCAGGGCGGCCGTCTTGATGGTGCGCCGGTATTCTTCGCCGACCTTCTCGACATCGGCCATGATCTTGCTGACACGCAGGCCGGTCAGGGCCGACACAAAATGGATCGGCACATCCGGAATGAACTTGAAGGCCTCGCGGAGATTCTTGACGTACTGGCCGGTCGTGGTGTTGTCCTTCGGCACAAGGTCCCACTTGTTGACCACCAGCACGACCGCCCGCCCCCGTTCGGCGGCATAGCCGGCGATGGTCAGATCCTGCTCGGCGACCCCCTCGCGGCCGTCAATGATCATCAGGGCGATGTCGGCGCGGTCGAGGGCCTTGAGGGCCTGGATCACCGAGAACTTTTCAAGCTTCTGTGCCACCCGTCCCTTGCGGCGAATGCCGGCGGTGTCGATCAGCACGTAGCGCCGGCGGTTATAGGTGAACGGGGTGTCCACGCTATCGCGAGTGGTGCCGGCCACCGGGTTGGCCACCATCCGCTCGAAGCCGAGCAGACGATTGACCAGCGACGACTTGCCGACATTCGGCCGGCCGATGATCGCCAACCGGGTCTCGTCGTCCTCCGCGCGCCGGGGCGGCGCGCCGGGGAGCAGTTCGAGCACCCGCTCCATCAGGTCGCCCACCCCCGGACCGTGCTCTGCCGAGACCGTCCAATACTCGTCGATGCCAAGAGCGTAGAAATCGGCGGCGGCAGCCTCCTGGGCGGGCCCGTCGACCTTGTTGACCACGAACAGGACCGGCTTGTCGATCTGGCGCAGCATCGCTGCCACTTCCTGGTCGGCCGGCGTCAACCCCTCGCGGCCGTCAAGCAGGAAGAGGATGACATCGGCTTCCTCGATCGCCAGCTGCGACTGCTCGCGCATCTGGGAGAGCAGGCGGTCAGCGCTGGCCGGCTCGAAACCGCCGGTATCGACCAGAGTGAACGGCCGGTCAAAGCGCGTCACCTCGGCATAGTTGCGATCCCGGGTCACGCCGGGAAAATCCTCGACGATCGCCTGGCGCCGGCCGAGAATCCGGTTAAACAGGGTCGACTTGCCGACGTTCGGCCGGCCAACGATGGCGACAATGGAACTCATGTATGCAAATCCGATCGCATGCGGTGGTTCAAGACTATCGATTTTGCCTGTCATTTCGAGCGCAGCGAGAAATCTTTCCGGTCAAGTTGGAGAAAACCCCGGATTTCCCCCTCCGGTCGAAATGACAATCAGTCAGAAAAAAACCGGGACCAATGTGTAGAGCTCACTCACCCAAATAACCCAGGTCGCGCAGCGCCCGGTCGGAGGAGGTCCAGCCCTGCTCCACCCGGACGAACAGTTCCAGAAAGACCCGCACGCCGAGCAAGCCCTCGATGGCCAGGCGCGCCTCCTGGCCGATGCGGCGGATCATCGCCCCGCCCTTGCCGACGACCATGCGCTTGTGCATCTCCCGCTCGACATGGATCACCGCCTGGATCACCACCAGGTTGCGGTCGGGATCCTCCTGGAAGCTCTCGATCAGCACGGCCGCCCCGTAGGGCACCTCGTCGCGGGTGTGGGCAAGCACCCGTTCGCGAATCAGCTCCGCGGCAATGAACCGCTCGGGGAGATCGGTGACCTGATCGTCCGGGTAGTAACGCGGCCCTTCGGGCAATTCCCCCAGGATCACGTCGACCAGCCGCTCGCACCCCACCCCGGTCAGTGCCGACACCGGGACGATGGCGGCAAAGTCCCGCAGCCGGCCATAGGCGGCCAGCAGTGGCATCAGTTGCACGGGGCCGGCCAGGTCGGTCTTGTTGACCACCAGCACCACCGGCGCCCCGCTTTGCGCCAGCGCCTCGCCGACCAGCGGCTCGTCGTCGACCGGGCGGTCCGCTTCCACCAGCCAGAGGATCAGGTCGACCTCGCGGCACGCCTCGCGCGCCCGTTCGACCATCAGCTTGTTGAGCCGGGAGCGCGCCGCGTGCAGACCCGGCGTATCGAGGAACAGCACCTGCCCGTCCGGGCGGCTGAGAATACCGAGAATCCGGTTGCGGGTGGTCTGCGGCTTGTCCGAGGTGATGGCGATCTTCTGGCCAACCAGGCGGTTGAGCAACGTCGATTTGCCGACGTTGGAGCGGCCGATCAGCGCCACGAACCCGGAACGGTAAATCGTCGGCGCATCAGACATCGGCCGCTCCTTCGCTGTGTTCGAGTCGTTCCAGCGCCTGCCGGGCCGCGTCCTGCTCGGCACGCTTCTTGGTGGAGCCCATGCCGCGGCCCAGCACGGCGCCGGCGGTCAGCACCTCGACCTCGTAGAGCCGCTGATGGTCCGGACCGCATGCGGCGACCAGCAGGTACTCGGGGCGCTGGCGCCGGGCCTGCAGCATCTCCTGGAGGCGGGTCTTGTAGTCCTGCCCGGCCGGACTGGCACCGGCGTGCCGGGACGAAGCAAACAGGCGGTGGGCCACCCCCTCGGCCGCCGCGTAGCCGGCATCCAGAAACACGGCGCCGAGCAGCGCTTCGAGGGTGTTCGCCAGCAGGCTCTCCTTGGCGCGGCCGCCACTGCGAGCCTCGCCGCGCCCCAGCAGCAGGCAGTCGCCCAGCGCCAGTTCCCGGGCCAGGCGGGCCAGGCTCGGCTCACTGACCAGTTCCGCACGCTGACGGCTCAGTTCCCCTTCATCCGCCCCGGCATGGGTGGCAAACAGCTGATGGCCGACAATCAGGTCGAGGACCGCATCGCCGAGGAATTCCAGGCGTTCGTTGTCGTCGTTCGCCGGACCGCGGCTTTCGTTGGCATAAGAGCGGTGCGTCATCGCCCGGGCCAGCAGCGCCCGGTCGGCGAAACGGTGCCCGAGCCGCTCTTCGAGGGCGGACCACAGCGACTGCATCTGCTCGTCCAATGGGGACAAAACCACGCTCCTGGTTGAATCACGTCAAAGTTTGTCATGCTACATCAGCAGGGCCGTCGAATCAATCTCCGCCGGCAGCTTGCCCGGTTTCTGCTTGATTCACCGGGCGGCCCTTCCCTATAATAGTCAAAATACATTTTAAGATATTGAATTCATGGCATTTTTTATAACATTTGAAGGAATCGAGGGGAGCGGCAAGTCGACCCAGCTCCTGGCCCTTTGCCGACACCTCGAAACCCGCGGCTACCGGGTGATGACCACCCGCGAGCCAGGCGGCTGCCCGATCGCCGACACAATCCGCGCCATCCTCCTCGACCCTGCCAACCAGGCCCTGCAGCCACGCGCCGAACTGCTGCTCTATGCCGCCGCCCGCGCCCAGCATGTCGAGCAGGTGATCCGCCCGGCCCTGGCGGCAGGCACGGTGGTGCTTTGCGACCGGTTCGCCGATGCGACCACCGCCTATCAGGGTGGCGGCCGCAAGCTCGACGCCGGCCTGGTTGCACAACTGAACACCATCGCCACCGCCGGCCTGGCCCCCGACCTGACCCTGCTCCTCGATTGCCCGGTCGAACTCGGGCTGCCGCGGGCCCGGCGCCGCAATGAGCAGGACCCACTGCTCGCCGAGGGGCGCTTCGAGCTGGAAGAACTTGATTTCCACCAGCGGGTCCGGATGGCTTATCTCGCCCTGGCCGCGTGCGAAGCGCGCTTCCGGGTGGTCGACGCGACCGGCGCCGCCGACCAGGTCGCCACCCGCGTGAGCGCCGCCATCGAGCCGTTCCTGGCAGCCAGAGGGCAGTCATGACCTTCGAGCAGATCCTCGGCCACGAGCGCCAGAAGAACATTCTGCGCCGGGCCTTGAACGGGGGGCGCCTGGCCCACGCCTATCTCTTCGCCGGCCCGGAAGGGGTCGGCAAGCGCCTGATGGCCCTCGCCGTAGCCCGCGTTCTGTTCTGCGCCAAAGGCACCGGTTGCGGCGAATGCGCCGCCTGCCGCAAGCTCGACCACCGCAACCACCCCGACCTGCATGTGCTCGAAGCAGATGGCAGCAGCATCAAGATCGAGCAGATCCGGGCCATCCAGCGCGACCTCAGCCTGCGCCCGTGCGAGGGGAGTCGCAAGGTCTGCCTGATCGAAGCCGCCGATCTCATGACCGTCGCCGCCGCCAACGCCCTGCTCAAAACCCTCGAGGAACCGCGCGGCGACACCCTGCTGATCCTGTTGACCAGCCATCCACAGCGTCTGCTCGAGACGATCCGTTCGCGCTGTCAGCTGCTGCACTTTGCCCGCCAGCCGCAGGAACTGATCCGCGCCACCCTGCAGACCCAACTGGGGGTGGACGATGCCGAGGCGCATGTGCTGGCCGCGCTGTCCGAGGGGAGCTTCAAGAAAGCTTTCGGCAAGGATCGCCAGCTTTACCTCGAGGAACGCCGCACCCTGCTAAAAACCTTGACGGCCCTCTCGGCAGGCAGTATTTTGCCCACTCTGGAGTTTGCCGAGCAACTGGCCGGCGACAAGGCCAGCCTCCCCGACATTCTCGAGATATTTCAGGCGTTCTACCGGGATGTCCTGCTCACCCTGCATGGTCGCGACAGCAGCGAACTGGTCAACCTCGATCTGGGCGAAAAGGTCCGGCGGGTGGCTGACCGCGAAGATGTCGGCAACGTGCTCGCCAAGCTGGAGGCTTTGGGCAGTGCCCGCCGGCAGCTGGAACGCAACCTCAACCCCCAACTGGTCATGGAAGTCCTGCTGCTGCGCCTGGCGGCCTGAACGCCGCCGCCAGCCGACTTTCATCGATACATAAATGGATAACGGACCGTTCATGCTGCGTATCGTCCCCGTCAAGTTTCATCACGCCGGCCGTCACTATGATTTCAACGCCCAGGGTCTCGACCTGAAGCCCGGCTCCCGGGTGGTCGTCGAAACCGACCGCGGCCGGGCGCTGGCCAGTGTCGTCACGGCGCCTCGTGAAATCGCTGCCGAGAAGGCACCGGAAGGACTGAAAATCGTGCTGCGCGTCGCCACCGACGACGACATCGCCCAAGCGGCCAGCAACGCCGCCCGCGAGAAAGCGGCCGTGCGCTACTGCCAGGAACGGGTGCAGTCGCGCAACCTGGAGATGAAGCTGGTGCGCGCCGAATACGCCTTCGACGGTTCCAAGGTGGTCTTCTACTTTACCGCCGAGGGGCGCATCGACTTCCGCGACCTGGTCAAGGACCTGGCCCATTACTTCCACACCCGCATCGAGATGCGCCAGATCGGCGTCCGCGACGAGGCCAAGCTGGTCGGGGGGCTGGGGATCTGTGGCCGTGAACTCTGCTGCTGCTCCTTTCTCACTGAGTTCTACCCGGTCTCGGTGAAGATGGCCAAGGAACAGGGACTAGCCCTGAACCCGACCAAGATCTCCGGGCAGTGCGGGCGCTTGCTCTGCTGCCTCGGTTATGAGTTTGAGTCTTATTGCGAACTGCGCAAGGGGATGCCCAAGTGCGGCAAGAAGGTCAGCTGGGACGACAAGGAGTGGGAAGTCACCGCGCAGAATGCCCTCGGCCGGAAGATCACCCTGCGCCAGGGCGACGGGTCGACCCGCGTCGTCACGATGGACGAATATGAGAGCGGCCACTCGAGCGTTCATGAACCGCCGGCGCCCAAGGCTGTCGAACCGCGCCGCCAGAGCGAAGCACCAACGCAGAGGTCGCGGCAGAATCCGCCCCGGGAGCGTTCCGCTCCGGTACCGCCGGTCGCCCCTCCGGTTGTTACCGGCACCTGAGGTCGCCACCGAGGAACCGGCCAAAGCCGGGGCCCGCCGCAAGCGGCGCCGGCGGCGGCGCAGCGGCCGTCCAGAGGCCCCGGACGAGCAAGGAGAATGAGCATGGCGTCCCCGCAACGTTTCTGCCTGACCACGCCGATCTATTACGTCAACGACGTACCGCACATCGGTCACGCCTATACCACCCTGGCGTGCGACGTGCTGGCCCGCTACCAGCGTGGGCGCGGCGCCGAGGTCTTCTTCCTGACCGGCACCGACGAGCACGGCCAGAAGGTCGAGAAGGCCGCGCAGACCAAGGGGGAGACGCCGCTGGAGTTGGCCGACCGGGTGGTCAAGCGCTTCCAGTCGCTGTGGGAGAAGCTGGATATCGACTACACCGACTTCATCCGCACCTCGCAGGAACGGCACAAGGTCGCGGTGCAGACGATCTTCCGCACCATCCAGGGCAAAGGTGACATCTACCTGGGCGAGTACGAGGACTGGTACTGCACCCCCTGCGAAACCTTCTGGACCGAGACCCAGTTGATGGATGGCAACTGCCCCGACTGCGGACGCCCGACGGACAAGCTCAAGGAAGCCTCCTACTTCTTCCGTATGAGCAAGTACCAGGAACAATTGCTGGCACACATTGAGGCCAATCCCGACTTCATCCAGCCGAAGAGCCGGCGCAACGAGATCCTCAGCTTCATCCGCGAGGGGCTGCGTGACCTCTCCATCTCGCGCACCAGCTTCTCCTGGGGGATTCCGGTGCCGGGTGACGAGAAGCACGTGATCTACGTGTGGTTCGACGCCCTGACCAACTACATCAGCGCCCTCGGCTACCCGCATGACCCCGATGGCAACTATGCGGACTTCTGGCCGTGCGACGTCCACGTCATCGGCAAGGACATCCTGCGCTTCCACACCGTCTATTGGCCGACCTTCCTGATGGCCGCCGGCCTGCCGCTGCCGAAAAAGATTTTCGCCCACGGCTGGTGGACCGTCGAGGGGCAGAAGATGAGCAAGAGCCTGGCCAACGTGGTCGAGCCGAACATGCTGATCGACAAGTACGGCGTCGATGCGATCCGCTACTTCCTGCTGCGCGAGGTTCCCTTCGGCCTGGACGGCGACTTCTCCCACTCGGCGCTGGTGCATCGCATCAACGCGGATCTGGCCAACGATCTCGGCAACCTGGTGAGCCGTTCCACCGCCATGCTCAACAAGTACTTTGGGGGCACCCTCCCCGCCGCAGGTCCGCTGACGGAACTCGACCGGGTTTTGCAGGGACGCTTTTCTGTCGCCATCCATCAGGTCGACGCGCAGATGAACGAACTGGCTTTCAACAAGGCGCTGCAGTCGATCTGGGAACTGGTCAGCGCCGCCAACAAGTACATCGACGACACTGCCCCGTGGACCCTGGCCAAGGACCCGGCCCAACTGGAAAGGCTGGGAACGGTGATGTACACCCTCATCGAGGCAGTGCGCCTGATCGGCCTGCTGATCACCCCGTTCATGCCGAGTACCGGCGCGAAGATCGCCACGATTCTCGGCCAGAGCGCAGCGGGATCCCCCGAATGGGGCGGGCTACAGGCGGGAACGATTGTCGCCAAGGCCGAACCGCTCTTCCCGAGGATAGAAGCAGAATAGAGCAACGAGAAACGCGAAAAGGCTTTTTCTCGCTTCTCGTTTCTCGCTTCTCGTTTCGGGCCTTTATGCTGACTTCCCTGGTCGACACCCACGCCCACCTCGATTCCGGGCAGTTCCGCGCCGATGTCGATGCCGTTGTCACCCGGGCCCTTGATGCCGGGGTCGGCACCATCCTCACCGTCGGCTGCGATCTGCCGAGTTCCCTCGCCAGCTGTGAGCTGGTCGAACACTTTGACAACGTCTGGGCCAGTGTCGGCATCCATCCGCACGATGCCGCGACGGTTGATGACCGGGTCCTGGCCGAACTGCGGACGCTGGCGGCACATCCCAGGGTTGTCGCCATCGGCGAGGTCGGCCTCGACTTCTACCGCGACCGTTCCCCGCGCGAGGCCCAGCGTCAGGCGTTCCGCGCCCAGATCCGCCTGGCCCGGGAGCTCGGCAAACCGCTCATCGTCCACGACCGCGAGGCCCATGCCGAGGTCCTGGCGATCCTGCGCGAGGAAGGGGCGTCTGCTGTCGGCGGGGTGATGCACTGCTTCTCGGGCGACCTGGCCCTGGCCCGCGACTGCGTCTCCCTGGGCTTCTTCATCTCTTTCGCCGGCCCCCTCACCTATCCGAACAGCACCCTGCGCGCGGTTGCGGCAGGCTTGCCCACCGATGTCATGCTGGTGGAAACCGACTGCCCGTATCTTGCCCCCCAGCCGTGGCGCGGCAAGCGCTGCGAGCCGGCCATGGTGCGCGCCACCGCCGAAGAGCTGGCACGCATCAAGGGGCTGACCTTTGCCGACATCGCCCGGATCACCAGTCTCAATGCCTTCCGCCTGTTCGGCATCGGGGAGGTCGATCAGAGTACGCGCATCGCCTACGTCATCCGCAACAGCCTGTACCTGAACATCACCAACCGCTGCACCAACCGCTGCACCTTCTGCGCGAAGTTTAAGGATTTCACCGTCAAGGGCCACCAGCTCTGCCTGGGGCGCGAGCCGACCACCGCCGAGGTGATTGCCGCCATCGGCGACCCGTCCCGGTACGACGAGGTGGTCTTCTGCGGCTACGGCGAGCCGCTGCTGCGCCTCGACCTGGTGAAGGAAGTCGCTGCCTGGCTCAAGCAGCGCGGCAGGCCGGTGCGCATCAACACCGATGGCCAGGCCAACCTGGTGCACGGCCGCAACATTCTGCCGGAACTCAATGGCCTGGTCGATGTCATCAGCGTTTCTCTCAACGCGCCGGACGCCGCCAGCTACCAGCGCATCTGCCAATCCGCTTGCGGGGAGGCAGGTTATGCGGCAATCCTTGAGTTCTTACGTGAAGCCAGGCAGCACGTCCCCACGGTCATCGCCACTGCCGTGACCGTGCCGGGGATCGACATCGCCGCCTGCCGCAAGGTGGCGGAAGATTTGAGTGTGGAGTTCAGGGAACGGATTTACAACGAGGTCGGATAACAAGGAGACGATGATGACTGAAACCTTCAAGGCCCTGCTGGTCGAACAACCGGAACCGAAACATTTCACCCGCCGCATTGTCACCCGCACCCTGGCCGACCTTGCAGACGGCGAACTGGTGGTGCACGTGCGCTGGTCATCCCTCAACTACAAGGACGCCCTCTCCGCTACCGGCCATCCCGGCGTCACCCGCAACTTCCCCCACACTCCGGGGATCGACGCCGCCGGCGAAGTGGTCAGCGATGCCACCGGCCGCTTCCAGGCCGGTGACCAGGTGATCGTCACCGGCTTCGACCTCGGCATGGAGACCGACGGCGGCTACGGCCAGTTGATCCGCATCCCGGCAGCGTGGGCGCTGCCGCTGCCGGCTGGGCTCACCCTGCGCGACAGCATGATCCTCGGCACCGCCGGGCTGACCGCCGCCCTGTCGGTACATGCCCTGGTCGAGCGCGGCGTCAGTACGGAGGCTGGCGAGATTCTGGTCACCGGCGCCACCGGCGGCGTCGGCAGCGTGGCCGTGGCCCTACTGGCCAGGCTCGGCTACCGGGTGGTGGCGGCTACGGGCAAACCCGAAGCGGCGGACTTCCTGACCGGGCTCGGCGCCGCCCTGGTGTTGCCGCGCGAAGAGGTCATCGCCAACGTCGAGCGGCCGATGTTGAAAGAGCGCTGGGCGGCGGCCGTCGACTGCGTCGGCGGCGACACCCTGGCCGCGGCGATCAAGGCCACCCGCTACGGCGGCACCGTCACCTGCTGCGGGCTGGTCGGTGCGATCGATCTCAACATCAACGTCTACCCCTTCATTCTGCGCGGCGTGAGCCTGCTGGGGATCGATTCGGTACAGTGCCCGCTAGCCCTGCGCAGCACCGTCTGGAACAGGCTGGCGACGGACTGGAAGCTGCCGCAACTCGATGTGCTGGCTGAGGAGTGCACCCTGGAAGGGCTGGAAGAAAAGATCGCCGCCATCCTGAAAGGAAAGTTGCAGGGACGGACGGTGGTGAGAGTCGAGTAACGAGATAGCGAGAAGTGCGGCAGAAAAGGGGCCGGAATTCAATTCCGGCCCCTTTTGATTTGACATGCTGGGGACTTGGCGTTTCCCCCTCACCCGGCCTACGGCCGCCCTCTCCCAACGGGAGAGGGAAAGCTTGTTAAGGTATATTCTAAGGATTCCAGTAGTTCAGAATCTTGAATTCAGCATTTCAATACAGTCCCCAGATCTCGACTATTCATGCTTCATATACGCATAGAAGACCGGGGCGGCGATCAGCTCGCGGCTGATCGAATGCAGTGCTTCACATGACCAGCATCGCCGAGCCGAAGCAGCTCCCAGGCAACGGCAGACGGATGCGCGTAGCGACATGAAGTGCCTGGAGGATATCTCTTCGCCGTTTTTGCGCATCACGATCAGGCTGTACTGCCAGCCATCGCTTAAATTTTGCGAATGCCGCAGGCGATATGGTATTCATCCTTGCCATGTGCCCGCTAGTAGAGACCACCATACTCGAAAATCTTGCACTATCTAGCAGCAGGCCTGCCTTTCTAGCTTGAACAACAAAAAAATCACCGTCATCATCTGTGAGTGTCAGAGGATGTGGATCGTCGTCTTTAGCTTCACGGCGGATGATGTCTACCTCAAAGCCCTTGCTGTTGACGGCGGTATGGCGCTGATCCTGCCTAAGTTCGAAAGTAGAATCGACTTTTTTGAGCAAACCGATAAAGGAAGTATCAAGGATCTCCATCTTGGTCAAAAAACTGAGCCTCTTACGAACATCCCACAGCAAATCTATATCTCGAGTAGCTAGTGCCTCCTGTTCACCGATAAATACGCCAGATGACGATTAAAAAGCATAAAGAGCGTGCGTGCCGACAACGGTGAAAAACTCTGCAAGACCTGAGCTTGAAAGTTTTTGCAGTATATCGATTAGTATTCGCGGGGCATGGCCGACACCCAAGGCGCGATTCATTTTTTGATGTCGGATGAGTTCCGTGCTGAGGTCGGCGACTCGCTTCTCAACTTGTTTTTTGCGCTCGACAAAGCTTTGGTAAATTTGCTCTGTCTCTGCGGATCTCGGACCAAGGCTTTTTTGTGCGCCAGCCGTTGAAGTCCGAAACAGGTAATCATGGCCGCTCTTTGATTGCCAATGCATTCCTCCCCGCACTTCAGCAGCGCTTTTCTTCGCACTCTCCCATGCGGTAAACACGGCCCTAGCATCGACGTACTGGCGCTGGGCGTCTTCGCTGAGTTCTAACCAGAGGTGTTTTTCCACTATTTTTTTCATAAAACTGGTTTTATAGTGGAAACGTCGTGAAGTCAATATGTTGTTTATTTGCGTGTCTGGCTGTTCACGTTAAACGCGACGCCTTGAAGCGTGATTGCCTTCTTAGCGTTACATGCACGCTCAACCCTCCATGGGAGCTTCAGAACTTCTACCAAGCAATGCGACCACCCAGCTCGAGAGGTGGCCGCCGTTTCAGTGTCGAATTTGCCCATCCGGATCCTGGAACCCGTGCTGATACATGAAACCATAGTCCTTGGGGTCGGTGTAGGTCGTCCCGCCAGCCGCGACCGCCCTGCGGACCAAGTCGTCGACCAACGATTTTTAGTAAAAATAAAAAACCCGCCGGGAACGGCGGGTTGCATTTCTCATTATTTTCAAAACTTCTCGTTATTTCCGTGTATCAGCACTGGCGCCAGATCACCAGTATCGCACCGGCCCGGAATCGATATGCACGAAATCACGCCGGGGATAATACCCCACCCCACCCTCATGCATCGACAGGGCCGCGGCGCGCAGCTGTTTGATCGACACACCGGGGAGGCGCAGATCGAGCGCCTTGGCCTCGATGTGCAGGCTGTGCCGGGCGACGCGGCGACTTTGGCGCCGAAGCGCCTTATTGGTCTGCTCGCTGCGAAAGGCGGAGATGACTTCGAACGGCTTACTGGCGCCAAAGGCCTGACTGATGGCGCAGGCCTGGTCGATCACCAGGGGATCGAATTCCATGGCCTCATCGGTGCGATGGTCGCGCAGCAGATAACTGATTTCGTCGAGGGCGTCCTTGATGTAATTGCCGTCCTGCCAGTAGATGAATTTCGAAAGCAATTCACCGGTGTTGACATTGTAAAGACTGATGGTGCGCTCCGGCAATGTCGTGAGAGCCTTGCCGACCTTGGCCCAGGCGTTCCACGGCGCAAGCAGAAACGCGGAGGCCGCCAGGCCGACCTGGAGCACCTGGCGACGCGTGGGCATCGCAGATGACAGAAAATCGCAGGTGGTTTTCAAAGGGTCATACATAATAGTTCGCCTTCAATTGGTATCTGTCGCAGGTGACAAGGATTTAGCAAATGTCGTTCCAATAGGCGGATTTCTAACCGAAACCCGCCATCAGGACAAGAAAATAATAATTAATGATATAACTAAAATAGTTATTTCAGCAGGTTACATGGTGATTATGAGAATCTTGGCGGAGGGCCTTATGCCGCGCGGGCTGACTACTTCGCACGCCACCGATGGTCGGGAAACCGGGCAGATCACCGCGGAGGTGACGAAAAAGCGGGCAGCCGGGCGGCCGCTTCAGGCCAACTGGAAGGCGATTTTCACAACCACCTGATACTCGGAAACCTTGCCGTCATCGTCGATATGACCGCGAATCTCCTGGACCTCGAACCAGGAGACTTTCTCCAGCGATTCATGGGCACGGCTGACGGCCGCCTGAATGGCCCCCTCGACGCCCACTTTGGAAATACCAATGACTTCGATCTTCTTGTAGACGCGATTCTCACCGTAGGACATGGCACACCTCCGAGTCAGCAACGATCCCATTCAGTTCCAAGCTTAACAGAATCGGGCGCCTTGACCAGAGGTGCCGGTAAAAAACCGTCAGCCGCGAGCGAAGCGTTCGCGATGCACCTTGTCGAAGGGCAGGCTGCTGCGGGCGTGGCCTTGCTTGGTTTCGCCGGGATAGCCGATACCAATGATTGAATCGACAGCCAGATTGGCTGGGAGACCAACCACCTCGCGGACATAGGCCTCGGCCGAACGCCCGTCGCCATGCGGCCGCAGACGGATCTGCGCCCAGCAACTGCCCAGGCCGAGGGAAACCGCCGTCAGTTGCAGGATGATGGCGGCGATGGCGCAATCCTCCACCCAGACATCGCAGCATTCGGGATCGGCGGCAATGATCACCGCCAGCGGCGCTCCGGCCAGGAATTCCGCCCCATGCGGCTTGGCCTGCGACAGGGCCCGGAGGATGGCCGGATCGGTGACCACCACAAACTCCCAGGGATTGCGTCCCCGCGACGATGGCGCCCGCAGGACGGCTTCGATGAGGGCTTCAAGCTGCGCCGGTTCCACCGGCCCCGGTGCGAACTGGCGAATACTGCGGCGTTTCTGCAGGATGTCAAGCATAGGGTCGATCAACCCCTTTCAATCAAACGCCTGATGACGTCGACCGACTCCATGTCGATCGAGTGGATTTCGATACCAAACCCCTGAGGCATACTGAGATTTTTGCGCGGGAACCCCTGGTTGATCCAGGCGACCCGCCCCTTGGCGCGGACCCGGTGCGGACTGATGGTCGGCAGCAGGAAACTCACTTCGATGATTTTCTGCGGCGGCACCTCTTCGCGGAATTCAATGTAAAGTCCGTGCATACTGATGTCGACGCCACGGCCCTGGTAACATTTCCCGGAGATGGTGAAATCGACGGTCATCTGGCATTCGACCCGGCGTTCGCGCCGCTCGATGTGATAAAGGTAGCGATGACCGAGGTTGAGAAATTCCTCGCGACCAAACGGTTTCTTCAGGTAACCGTCGCATCCCGAGGCCTTGATCTCGTCTTCGCTGGCATCACGGGCCGGGGTGAAGATCAGCAATACGGGGATCTTGGCCAGGCGCGGGTTGGCCTTGAGTTTGCGGCACGCCTCGATACCGGTCATCCCGGGCATCGCCACATCCATGTAGATCAGGTCGGGGAGCTCTTTTGCGGCCGTGTCGATCGCCTCCTGGCCACTGGCGGCAAAAAACATATTGGCTGGAGTGCGCTGGAAGTAGTCGCGCATGACATCGCGAAAAAAAGCCACGTCATCGACCAGCAGGACTTTCATCAGGGAATTTTCGCCGGACATGCAGCAGCCTCCCGCATCAAACAGCGCATAAAAGGTAAGTACACGTTGTGCAAAACAGACTCAATTCAAAGGACATTTTCAGGGCGCGGCCAAATGCTCCAACAGCCTGCCGAGCTTGCGCTCGACAGCGGCGGCAACCCGCTCCTCACCGATCATGTAGATCAGTTGGCCGATCATCAGGTAGACGTCGGCCAACTCTTCGGCAACGGCGGCTTCGTCGACGCGGCCGCGGCGGAGATGCTTGAGCGTGGCGATCAGTTCGGCACACTCCTCCACGGTCTGGTCATATTGGGCTTCCTTCCCCCACTTTTCCAGGGTTGCCTGGTAAAGTTCGCGGTACGTCATCAGAGGCTGCATCGGGTCTCCCTGCCGCACGGCAAGAAATGATTGCGGCGGAAGTGATGATGATGCAAAAAATGCGTGTCGGCAAGGACAAAAAATGTTGCCTGCCGGTCAATCGCCCTGACCGGGCTCGACCTGGTCGAGCAACGCCACACAGGGTGCCATCGTCTCCAGACAGAGCCCCCTGAGCAGATCGCAGGAAAGACAGAACCCCTCGCTCACTTCCTTGTCGGGCCGTTGACATCTGCCGACATCGATGCCTCGCAGCTCCATCTGCCACCTCCCGGTTTGTGGCGCCGATGTATTGCTGGAACATGCCGGTTTATGACACGAGCAAGGGGCATGCCATCGGCTCGGCCGACGATCCGTCACAAACAAACAGGGCGCCCTCGCGGACGCCCTGCTTTGAAACACCCGGCAACTTTCCTACTCCAGCCCTTCCTCGATGCGCACGAACAGGCTCTTGCCGCGGGCGGCCTCGAGCTGGTCGATTTCGGCCAGGGCCATGCGCACGTCGCGCTCGACGGCTTCATGGGTCATCAGCACGATCGGCACGGCATCGGCCTCATGGCGGTGCGGCTGGATCATCGATTCGATGCTGATGCGGTGCCGTCCCAGCACGCCGGCGATCTGCGCCAGCACCCCCGGCTGATCCTTGACAAAGACCCGCAGATAATAGGAGCCGACCAGCTCCTCCATCGGCTTGACGGCGAGGTGACTCCACCGCCTCCTGGGGACAGCCCATGGCCGGAGTCCGCGTGCCGTTCCCGGCGCGCAGGTTGCGGACGATGGCCATGACATCGCCCATGACCGCGCTGGCCGTGGCATCCATGCCGGCGCCATAGCCCTGAAGCATCACTGGCCCAACCAGATCGCCCACCAGACGCACGCCGTTGAACACCCCGTCGACGTTGGCCAGCGGGTGATCGAGCGGCAGCATGGTCGGGTGGACGCGGGCCTCGATCTGCCCATTGGTTCGCTTGCCAATGGCGAGCAGCTTGAACTTGTAGCCGAATTCGCGGGCGAACTCGATGTCCAGCGCCGTAATCCGGGTAATGCCCTCGGTATAGATGTCCTTGAAATCAACCCGCGTGCCGAAACAGAGGCTGCTCAGCAGGGCAAGTTTGTGCGCGGTGTCGATCCCCTCGACATCAAAGGTCGGATCGGCCTCGGCATAACCCTTGGCCTGGGCATCCGCCAGCACCGCGGCAAAGTCCGCCCCCTCATCGGTCATCCTGGTCAGGATGTAGTTGCAGGTGCCGTTGAGAATGCCGAAGACGCTCTGGAAGCGATTGCCCCCCAGATTTTCCTTGACCGCGCTGATGATCGGGATGCCGCCGCCGACCGCGGCCTCGAACATCACGTCGACCCCGGCCTGCTCCGCCGCCCGGTAGAGCTCCTCACCATGCAGGGCCAGCAGCGCCTTGTTGGCCGTGACCACGTGCTTGCCATTGGCAATGGCGCGCAGCACGAAACTGCGGGCCGGCTCGTAGCCGCCAATCAGCTCGATGACAATACTGATTTCGGGATCGTCGAGGACCATCGAGGCATTGGTGGTCAGCAACTCGCTACCGACTTGGACCGGGCGCGGCGTGTCGATATCGAGATCGGCAATCCGCACCAGTTCGACCGAACTGCCGAGGCGCCGTGCTATGAGTTCCCCGTTATTCTGAAAGGCCCTGACGACCCCGGCACCGACGGTACCAAAACCGAGCAGGCCAACTTTGACAACGTTCATCTCAACCTCGTTTCCTATGAAATACTGATTAGCGGCAAGCTTCCAGCGTAGCGACAACGGGGCCAGGGTGAGGGGACACACTGACTGAACGGGTCTTCCGTTCCCTCATCCGGCCTTCGACCACTTTCTCCCTGAGGGAGAAGGGTCCAGCGGAAGCTCAGTACTAATCAAAACTATAAATGCGCAACCCGCGACAGGCGACAGACGGCAGGGTGGACCGAACCGATGAGCGCCTCCCGGACCATCCGCTCCAGTTCCGGGGGATCGACGTGCTCGGCGGGGGGCAGACACAGGGCCACTTCCTCGATGCCGGCCTTGGCGGCGGTCTTCAACAACCGTTCAATCAACTGCAGATATCTGGCCCGATCGAGAGTTTGCCACGACCCGCAGCCGGACAGCAACACCCAGGGCGCAGCAAATTTGGCGTTGGTTCGCAGGGCCAGGCGCTCACCATGTTTCCCGGTCATCTCTCCGGCCAGGATCATACGGGTCAGCGCCCCGTCGAGGCGCCAGTCAACCACCCCGACCGGACCGGCGAGCGGGCGCTGGTCCTCGAACAATGGCACGACCAGAGCTTCCCCGGGGAGGCGGTCGGCCGGCAGGTCGACAATGTCGAGGACCGTCATGAGCGGGCGTGCCGGGCCACCTGGTCGAGAATCCCGTTGATGAAGGCCGGGGTTTCCCTGGTCCCGAACCGCTTGCCGATTTCGATCGCCTCGTTGATGACCACATTGGCCGGAACGTCCTGGGCACACAGCAACTCATAAGTCGCCATTCGCAGCAACGCCAGGTCGACCCGCGCCATCCGGTCAAGCGCCCAGTTGCTGGAGTGGGCCTCGATCGTTCGATCGAGCCGCTCCAGTTGCTCGGCGACCCCGGCCACCAGTTCCTCGGCAAACTGCCGGGACTGGGGCGCCAGCGCGCCACCACGCTCCTCGTCGGCTTCCCCGAGCAGGTCGTCACGGAAGCGGAAATTTCGCCAGAAGTCGGCAAAGACATCTTCGAGCGTGCCGCCTTCATGATCCGGCAGGCTGTAGAGGATCTTCAGGGCCAGTTCACGCCCCTGGCGGCGTACCCCCTTGGCCATCAGATGGCCTTGTACAGGTTGGCCATTTCGATGGCCGCGACGGCCGCGTCGAACCCTTTGTTGCCGGCCTTGCTCCCCGCCCGCTCGATGGCCTGCTCCAGGGTGTCGGTGGTCAGCACCCCAAAGGTGACCGGAATACCGGCGTCCATGGAAACCGTGGCAATCCCCTTGGAGACCTCGGCGCTGACGTAGTCGAAATGGGGGGTGGAGCCGCGGATCACCGCGCCGAGGCAGACCAGGGCGTGATAACGCCCGCTTGCTGCCATCTGCTTGGCCACCGGCGGGATTTCAAAAGCACCCGGCACCCTGACCACCACCAGGTTGTCCTTGTCGGCGCCATGGCGCAGCAGGGCGTCGATGGCCCCCTCGACCAGGCGGTCGCCGATGAAACTGTTGAAGCGGCTGACCAGGATGCCGATTTTAAGCCCCTGGGCATCCAAGCCTCCCTCGATGATTTTCGGCATGGTCTTCTCCTTGGCGATGGCGGTCACGGCAACGGTATCAGAGGTTTTCGAGCAGGTGGCCAAGCTTTTCCTGCTTGGTCCTGAGATAGCGAATATTGGCCTGGGTGGCCGGCATCTGCAGCGCAACGCGTTCGACGATCTCCAGACCGTACCCTTCCAGGCCGATGACCTTGCGGGGATTGTTGGTCAGCAGGCGGATCTTGCGCACGCCGAGTTCGCTGAGAATCTGGGCGCCGATGCCGTAGTCACGCAGATCCGCCTTGAAACCGAGCACCTCGTTGGCCTCGACCGTGTCGTGCCCCTCATCCTGCAGCGTGTAGGCACGCAACTTGTTGATCAGGCCGATGCCGCGCCCTTCCTGGCGCATGTAGAGCACCACCCCGCAGCCCGCATCCGCAATGGCGTGCATGGCGGCCTGCAGCTGATCGCCGCAGTCACAGCGCTGGGAGCCGAACACATCGCCGGTCAGGCATTCGGAGTGGACCCGTACCAGCACCGGCTTGGCCGGATCGATCTCCCCGCTGACCAGGGCCAGGTGCTGGGCCAGGTCGACATCGTTCTCGTAGACAATGGCCCGGAATTCGCCGGCAGCGGTCGGCAGACGGGTGTCGGCGGCACGTCTGACCAACAGTTCGGTACGCATGCGATAGGCGACCAGGTCGGCGATGGTGACGATCTTGAGCTGATGACGCTCGGCGAATTGCCGCAGCTGCGGCATGCGCGCCATGGTGCCGTCATCGTTCATGATCTCGCAGATGACCCCGGCCGGCTTGAGCCCCGCCAGGCGGGCCAGATCGACCGAGCCTTCGGTCTGGCCGGCGCGCACCAGCACCCCGCCCTTGCGCGCCCTTAAGGGGAAGACATGGCCGGGGCGGGCCAGGTCGCGGGCGCCGGTCTCGTCGGCAATGGCCACCTGAATGGTGTGGGACCGGTCGGCCGCGGAAATCCCCGTGGTCACGCCGCGCCGGGCCTCGATGGAGACGGTGAAGGCGGTACCGAAGGACGAACTGTTCTCACGCACCATCAGTGGCAGATCGAGCTCGTCGGCCCGCGTCTCGGTTAGCGACAGGCAGATCAGCCCACGCCCTTCCCGGGCCATGAAATTGATCGCCTCGGGGGTGACTTTCTCTGCCGCCAGGCAAAGGTCTCCCTCATTCTCGCGATCTTCGTCATCGACCAGAATGACCATCCGCCCCGCGCGAACTTCGGCGATGGCCTCTTCAATCCGGGTTAACGGCATACCTGCTCCAGGCGTGATAAGACTTTATAATTTCTCATAAAAAACCGGATTTGGCAAGCAGGTCGAGGGTGATCCCCTCAGGCCTGCGTTCGGCACCCAGCAGCCTGGCCACGTATTTGCCGATCAGGTCAGTCTCGATATTGACCTCGGCGCCGGGCTGGCAGGCGGACAAGGTGGTCCGATCCATGGTGTGCGGAATGATCATCACCGTAAAGCGTTCGGCGGCAACCTCATTGACGGTCAGGCTGATCCCGTCGACCGCCACCGACCCCTTGGCGACAAGCATCCGGGCCAGTTGCGCATCGAGCTGGAAAATTAGATGCCAGGCATTTCCCTGGCGTTCCCTGGCGACGAGCCGCGCCAAGCCGTCAACATGGCCGGTGACCAGGTGGCCGCCGAGCCGGTCGGAGAGGCGCAGGGCACGCTCCAGGTTGACCCGGGCACCGCGGGAGAGGCCGGCCAGGTTGGTCAGTCGCAGGGTCTCCGGCGAGACGTCGGCGGTAAAGCGGCCACCGCCGAAGGCCGTCACCGTCAGACAGGCGCCGTTGACGGCGATGCTTTCACCAACAACCAGCTCCTGCATCGGCAGGGCCGTCGCCACGGTCACGCTGGCGTGTTCGCCGCCGCGGCGCAACGCCTCGAGGGTACCAAGATCCTCGATCAGTCCGGTGAACATGGCCCCACCTCCCCTTCCAGCAGCACGTCGCAACCGACCCGGCTGATCCGCAGGTCGTTCAGGCGCAGCGCATCGGCCAGCCGCGCCACCCCCGCCCCTTCAAACAGCGGCCGGCCGTCGCAGCCACCCAGCAGCAGCGGCGCCACAAACAGCATCAGCCGGTCGACCAGCCCGGCACGCAGCAGCGCGCCGCTCAGCCCGCCACCGCCTTCAACCAGCAGACACTGCAGTTGGCACGCCCCAAGGGCGTCCATGGCGGCACCGAGGTCGAGGCGGCCGTCCCGACGGGGCACAGCGACCACCTCGACACCGTTCTCACCATGCCGCCCGGCCGCATCGGCCGGAATATCCGCGGCGGTCACCAGCAACCGTCGCCCAGGGGACGCGGCGGAAAAGACCCGGGCCCCGGCCGGAGTGCGCAGGGTCCCATCGAGAACGATGCGGGCCGGATTGCGGCCGCCTTCGGCAAGACGTACGGTCAGCTGCGGATCGTCGGCCAGCACCGTGCCGGCGCCAACCAGCACCCCGTCGACCCGGTCGCGCAACCGGTGCACCAGCGTCCGGCTCTCTGGCGAGGAAATCCATTGCGACTCGCCGGTCGCGGTTGCCGTCTGCCCGTCGAGGGTCATGGCCACTTTGAGGATGACGTAGGGACGACCGCTGCTGACATGCTTGGCAAAAGGAGCGATCAGGCGCCGGCAGTCATCGGCCAACGGTCCGGCCACGGCCTCGATGCCGGCGGCCCGCAGGCGCTCAAGGCCCTGACCGGCCATCCGCGGGTTGGGGTCGACCGCACCGAAGAACACCCGTTTGATCCCGGCGGCGATCAGGGCCTCCGTGCACGGCCCGGTACGACCTTGGTGACAGCAGGGTTCGAGGGTTACATAGAGGTCGGCGCCGTGCGCCTTTGCCCCCGCGGCACGCAGCGCGAAGATTTCGGCGTGGGGCTCACCGGCGGCCGGATGGTGGCCCTCGCCAACGATGACCCCGTCCTTGACCAGCACCGCGCCGACCGGGGGATTCGGGGCCGTGCGCCCCTCGCCCTGCCGAGCCAGGGCCACGGCCCGGCCCATGAACTGTTCGGCAGGAGAAGGAACGGCGGGGATCACACTCATGCTCGACGCATCACTCCCTGAACCGGCTGATCAGCCTTTGCCGGGACCGCGGGCGAGGATTTCAGTCAGCTCGGACATGAACTCGTTGATGTCGCGGAACTCGCGATAAACCGAGGCGAAGCGCACATAGGCGACCTGGTCGATTTCGTGCAGAGCGGTCATCACCGCCTCGCCGATCCGGCTCGACGGCAGCTCTTTCTCGCCGCTTTCCTGAAGGGACTGTTCAAGACGATCGACAAACTGTTCAATGGCGGCGATCGATACCGGCCGCTTTTCGCAGGCGCGTTGCATGCCGGACACGATCTTCTGGCGATCGAAGGCCTCCCGCCGGCCATCCTTCTTGACCACCAGTGGCAGCATTTCCTCGACGCGCTCGTAGGTGGTGAAGCGTTTCACGCACTTCTCGCATTCGCGGCGACGGCGAATATTGTTCCCTTCACGGCCGAGGCGGGAATCGACAACGCGGGTATCGGCATGGCTGCAGAACGGGCAATTCATCCTTCACCTCCAGCGTGCTCGCTGTGCAAATCGCCGAAGGCGGTGACAACCATTCCGGCCTCGCGCAGCATGTCCATGGAAAGCCTGTCAGGATAGCCGTCCAGGTAGACCACCTGGCGGACCCCGGCATTGATCAACATTTTCGTGCAGATGATGCACGGCGAGTTGGTGCAATAGAGTATGGCGCCGGAGATGTTCACCCCGTGGCGGGCCGCCTGGATGATGGCATTCTGCTCGGCATGCAGACCACGGCAGAGTTCGTGGCGCTCTCCGGAGGGAACCTTGAGCTGCTCGCGCAGGCAGCCGGTCTCCGCACAGTGGCGGATGCCGCTGGGGGTACCGTTGTAGCCGGTCGCCAGGATGTTCTTTTCCTTGACCATGACCGCCCCCACCTGACGGCGCAGGCAGGTCGACCGCCGCGCCACCAGGCGCGCGATATCCATGAAGTACTCATCCCAACTGGGCCGGTCCATGCAGCTTCGCCAAGTGCTGTTCAGGCGGCCGGTCAGACCAGCCGATGGGCGTAGAGCGGGAACCGTTGGCAGAGTTCCCGTACTTCGCCGCGGATTTTTGCCAGTTCGTCGTGATTGCCGACATTCCTGAGGGCCCGGTCGATCCAGGCGGCAACCTGCTTCATTTCGCCCTCGCCGAGCCCGCGCGTGGTGGTCGCCGGCGTGCCGATGCGAATGCCGCTGGTGACGAACGGCGACCGCGCATCAAAGGGCACGGCGTTCTTGTTGACGGTGATCCCGGCGTGTTCGAGGGTTTCTTCGGCCACTTTGCCGGTGAGGTCGGTTCCGGAAAAGTCGACCAGCATCAGATGATTGTCGGTCCCCCCGGACACCAGGTTGTAGCCGGCGGCAACCAGGGCCTCCGCCAGCGCGTTGGCATTGCTGACGACCTGCCGCGCGTAGCCTTTGAATTCCGGCTGCAGGGCCTCCTTGAAGGCCACCGCCTTGGCGGCGATGACATGCATCAGCGGCCCGCCCTGGATGCCAGGGAAGATGTTGCTGTTGAGGGCTTTGGCAGAGGCTTCCCGGCAGAGGATCATGCCGCCGCGCGGCCCGCGCAGGGTTTTGTGCGTGGTGGTGGTGACGAACTCGGCGTGCGGCACCGGCGACGGGTGGACCCCGGCGGCCACCAGCCCGGCAAAGTGCGCCATGTCGACCATGACCGGCGCGCCGACTTGGTCAGCGACCCGGCGGAAGGCTTCAAAATCGATGATGCGGGGATAGGCGCTGGCGCCGACCACGATCAGCTTCGGCCTGTGCTCGAGGGCCAGGCGCTCGACCTCGTCGTAATCGATCCGGCCGGTCTCGCGCCTGACCCCGTAGGGGACGATGTTGAACAGCTTGCCGGAAAAATTGACGGGGGAACCGTGGGTCAGGTGCCCGCCATGGGCCAGGTTCATGCCGAGGATGGTATCGCCGGGCTTGCAGACGGAAAAATAGACCGCCATGTTGGCCTGGGAGCCGGAATGCGGCTGCACGTTGGCATGCTCGGCCCCGAACAGCGCCTTGGCGCGGTCGATCGCCAGCTGCTCGGCGACGTCCACGAATTGGCAGCCGCCGTAATAGCGCTTGCCGGGATACCCCTCGGCGTACTTGTTGGTCAGCACCGAACCCTGCGCCTCGAGCACCCGCTCGCTGACGAAGTTCTCGGAGGCGATGAATTCGAGGCTGTATTCCTGGCGTTCGGTCTCGCGGCGGATGACCGTGGCGACTTCGGGGTCAAACTGGGCCAATGACTGGCTCATGACATCTTCTCCTTCAGGCTTGATCCTGGGTATTCCCGGCACCGGCCGAGTGAAACAAAACGGGCAGACCAGCGGCCTGCCCTTAACTATCGCCGGTCAGATCCTGCCGGCTCGGACATCCGCCTCAATGGCGGCGATCTTGTCGAGCCGCCGCTGGTGCCGGCCACCCTCAAAGGTGGCATCCAGCCAGACCCCGACAACCCGGCTGGCGCTCATGGCGTCGAGCACCCGGCCGCCCAGCACCAGGACGTTGGCATTGTTGTGTTCCCTGGCCATGCGGGCCATGTACTCATCCGTGACCAGGGCGGCGCGCACTCCGGGAAACTTGTTGGCGACAATCGACATGCCGATACCGGTGCCGCAGATCAGTACTCCGCAATCCGCCTCGCCACGGGACACGGCACCGGCAACCTTCTCAGCGAAGTCGGGGTAATCGACCGAGTCACCATTGTCGGTGCCAAAATCGGCAATCTCTACGTTACGTTGCCGCAAGGCTTCGATAAGTGTCGACTTGAGTTCCAGTCCGCCATGATCACAACCGATGGCCAGCATGCCTAGTGTCCTGTGCGGTTAGTTCCCTGCACAAATTGTGAGGGATTTTGTTCTCTGGCAAGGCGCGGTGACGCAGGCTTAGTGGTGCTAAGCCGAGGAACCGCAACACAGCCAGGGGGCGAAAGCGCCACAATTTGAAAGGATCGAATTAGCCGCATAGGACACTTAGACCTTTCGCAACAGCAGCGTGCCGTTGGTACCGCCAAACCCGAAGGAGTTGGAGATGGCGATTTTCACATCCGCCTGACGGGCCTGGTTCGGCACGTAGTCCAGGTCACACTCGGGATCCGGCTCCTGGTAGTTGATGGTCGGCGGGACCACTCCGTTTTGGAGGGCGAGCAGGCAATAGATCGCCTCCACGCCGCCCGCGGCACCGAGCATATGCCCGGTCATGCTCTTGGTCGAACTGACCATCAGCTTGCGGACATGCTCGCCGAACACGCTCTTGATCGCCAGCGTCTCGTAGAGATCGTTGAACGGCGTCGAGGTGCCGTGGGCGTTGACATAATCGACGTCCTCGGGGTTGACTCCCGCAGTGCGCAGCGCCATCTTCATGCAGCGCGCCGCCCCCTCGCCGCCAGGCGCTGGGGCGGTCAAGTGATGGGCATCGCCGGTCAGGCCATAGCCGGCCACTTCGCCATAGATCCTGGCCCCACGCTTTTTGGCATTTTCATACTCTTCGAGAATGACAATCCCCGCCCCTTCGGCCATGACAAAGCCGTCGCGGTTCTTCTCGAAGGGTCGACTGGCACCCTGCGGATCGTCATTGCGCTCAGAGAGTGCTTTCATCACGGCGAAACCGCCGACGCCCATGTGACAGACCGTCGACTCGCAGCCGCCGGCGATCACCATGTCCGCATCACCGCGCTGGATCATGCGGAAAGCATCGCCGATCGAATGGGTTCCGGTCGCACAAGCGGACACCGGCGACAGATTCGGACCTTTGGCACCATGTTTGATGGAAATCTGCCCCGGCGCCAGATTGATGATCGACATGGGGACGAAAAACGGCCCGATCTTGCGATAGCCGCCTTCGACGAACGCCCCATGATAACGTTCGATCGCCGGCAAACCACCCATCCCCGAACCAACGACCACCCCGACCATCTCGGCATTCTCTTCGGTGATCTGGAAACCGGAATCCGCCAGGGCCATGTCGGCGGCCGCCATCGCATAGTGGATGAAGAGATCCATTTTCTTGGCCTCTTTCCGATCCACATAGAGATCCGTGTCGAAATCCCGCACCTCGCCGGCAATCTTGACCGGGCATTCGCTGGCATCAAACCGGGTGATCAGACCGATCCCGGACTGGCCGTTAACCAGTGCAGACCAATTCTTATCGGTGCCGGTGCCAAGCGGCGAAACGACACCTATCCCGGTCGCAACAACTCTGCGCATGAGAGTACAATCCTCCTCCCGAGGGTAGCGCCGACTTTTCACGCCGGTCAACCATCCCGGGTGCTGGTGACGCAGGGGAGGACAGCCTCCCCCCGCGACAATGCTCAGGAATTTTCGGTGATGTAATCGACGGCGTCCTGGACCGTCTGGATCTTTTCGGCGTCTTCGTCGGAAATCTCGATATCGAATTCCTCCTCGAGAGCCATGACCAGTTCCACCGTATCCAGGGAATCGGCCCCGAGGTCATCCATAAAGGATGCTTCGGACGTCACCTGGTCCTCGTCGACGCCAAGCTGCTCTGCAACAATCTGTTTCACGCGTTCTGCAATCGAAGCCATTTTAATTCCTCCTTGCGGTGTTCGACCCGATCAATGATCGGCTCATTTGTTGATATTTATGGTACTCCCACCATAGGGGTTGAACTACATGTACATGCCGCCGTTGACCGCCAATACCTGACCAGTGATGTACCCGGAAGCCTCCGTGGCCAGGAAGACCACGGCATTGGCGATGTCGTCGGCGGTGCCGAAACGCTCCAACGGGATCTGTGCCGCCATCTCCTGCTTGACCTTCTCCGGCAGCGCCTCGGTCATATCAGAGACAATGAAGCCGGGCGCCACGGCATTGACGGTGATATTGCGCTTGGCCAGTTCCCGGGCATTGGAGCGGGTCAACCCCATGAGCCCGGCCTTGCTGGCGCAGTAGTTGGCCTGGCCGGCGTTCCCCATCTGGCCGACCACCGAAGCGATATTGATGATCCGGCCGAAGCGCTGTTTGGTCATGACCTTGGACGCGGCGCGGCTGCAGAGGAACGCCCCTTTCAGGTTGACGGTCAGCACGGCATCCCAATCTTCGTCCTTCATGCGCATCAGCAGGCCATCCCGGGTGATGCCGGCATTGTTCACCAGAATATCGACCCGGCCATAGGTCGCGACCGCCTGATCGATCATCTTCTCGGTATCGGCAGTCACCGTCACATTGCCCTCCACGGCGAGCCCTTCGCTGCCCAGCGCCTTGATCTCGGTCAGCAGTTCATCCATCCCCTTGAGGGAAATGTCGACGGCAACGATCTTGGCCCCCTGCCGGGCCAAAGCCAGGGAGATGCTCTTGCCAATCCCCCGGGAGGCCCCGGTGACCACGGCTACCTTGTCCTTGAGCATACGGCTTTCTCCTCGTGTAAAGAGCGCAGGGGCGACAGCAAACTATTCAGCGCAGCGCGTCGAGATTGGCGGAAGTCTCAAAATTGACGACTTCGGCCTCCTTGACGATCCGTTTGACCAATCCGGACAGGACCTTGCCCGGACCGATCTCAACAAAGCGCGTGACCCCGAGTTCGGCCATCTTCTGCACCGACTCGTCCCAGCGCACCGGCGCACAGACCTGGGCGACCAGCAGTTCCCTGACCCTGGCCCCACTGCTGTTGGGGAGCGCCTCGACGTTGCTGATCACCGGCACCTGCGGATCGGCCAGCGCGATCTGCGCCAGCACCTTGGCAAGACGTTCGGCGGCAGGTTGCATCAGAGCGCAATGGAACGGCGCGCTCACCGGCAGCAGCATCGCCTTGCGGTAGCCGCGTCCTTTGGCGATTTCAATCGCCCGGGCCACGGCGCCGGCGCTGCCGGCAACCACAATCTGCCCGGGGGAATTGAAATTCGCGGCCGAAACCACTTCACCCTGGGCCGCCTCGATACAGATCGCTGCGAGTTCGGCCCGCTCGATGCCGAGCATGGCCGCCATCGCCCCGGTGCCGACCGGCACTGCCTCCTGCATGAAGGTACCACGCTGACGCACGGTGCGCACGGCGTCGGCAAAGGTCAAGGCTCCGGCACAGACCAACGCCGAGTACTCGCCCAGCGAATGACCGGCGGTGCAGCCTGGCTGCAGGCCGGTTTCCGCTTGCAGGGCGCGCAGGGCGGCAATGCTGACGGTCAGGATCGCCGGCTGGGTATTGGCCGTCAACTTGAGTTCGTCGTCGGGTCCCTCGAAACACAGCTTGGCCAGATCGAAGCCGAGGGACTCGTTGGCTTCGGCAAAGACTTGGCGCGCGGCCGGGAAATTGTCGGCCAGTTCCTTGCCCATGCCAGCGGACTGGGAACCCTGTCCGGGAAAGATAAATGCCAGCATCAGCAGTCTCCCTACCAGCGGATCAGGGCCGCGGCCCAGGTGAAACCGCCGCCGAAGGCATCCAGCAGCAGGATGTCCCCCTCATTGAGTCGGCCGGCCCGGACGACCTCGTCGAGGGCGATGGGGATCGTCGCAGCCGAGGTATTGCCGAAGCGATCAACGTTGACATAGACCTGATCGTCCCTCAGACCGATGCGCTTGGCGGTGGCGTCGAGGATGCGGATGTTGGCCTGGTGCGGGATGAACAGGTCGACGTCGGCGGTGGTCATGCCGTTGGCCTCCAGGGCGATCCTGGCGACTTCCGCCATGTTGCGGACGGCCACCTTGAAGACCTCGTTCCCCTGCATTTTCAGGAAGTGATCGCCACGGGCGATGCCCTCGGCCGATGGGGGCATTCTGGTACCGAAGCCCGGCTGGTAAAGCAATTCCGCTTGCGAACCATCGGCATAGAGGTGGGTCGACAGTACGCCGTGGTCGCCTTCACAGGCTTCGAGGACCACTGCGCCGGCACCGTCGCCGAACAGCACACAGGTGTTGCGATCGCTCCAGTCGACGATCCGGGAAAAGACTTCGGCACCGATGACCAGGATCTTGCTGGCATTGCCGGCCATGATCCGGTCCACCCCCATGGCAAGGGCATAGAGAAAGCCGCTGCAGGCTGCGGACAGGTCGAAGGCCCCGGCATTGACGGCACCGAGATTGCTCTGCACGAGGCAGGCGGTCGCCGGCCACGGATAATCGCCGGTGATCGTGCCGACGATGATCAGGTCGAGATCCGTGGCAGCGATCCCGGCCATCTCCAGGGCGCGCCGGCCAGCCTTGGTGGCCAGATCGGAGGTGTTTTCCCCCTCGACGACCAGGTGGCGCTCGACGATCCCGGTGCGGGTGCGAATCCACTCGTCGTTGGTATCGAGAATCTTCTCCAGGTCGAAATTGGTGACGACCTTTTCCGGTGCATAGGACCCGGTGCCGGTGATGCGTGCGCGGATCACGATAGGGCTCCTTGCTGCAGCGGCGCAGAGGCTTCGCCACTTTCGGTCGATTGAGGTGGTTGCAGGCTTGCGGAGATTTCGGCCAGTCGCTCGATCAGCAGGTCGTTCACCTTACGGGCTTCAAAATCGTGAGCGAGACGGATAGCGTTCATCACCGCCCGCGCACTCGACTTGCCGTGGCAGATCATGCCGGTGCCTTGAATGCCGAGCAGCGGGGCACCACCATATTCGGCATAATCCACCTTCTTGCGAAATCCCAGAAAGGCCGGCCGAGCCAGCAGATAGCCGAGGCGCGAAAGGAACCGGGCGTTGAACTCGGTCTTGAGCATCTTCCCCATGGCATCCGCCAGTCCTTCGGAAACCTTGAGAACCACGTTGCCGACGAAGCCGTCGCAGACCACGACGTCAACCTTGCCGTTGAAGATGTCGCGTCCCTCGATATAACCACGATAGTTGAGCGGCGACCCGCTCAGCAGGCGGTGCGTCTCCCGGGTGAGATCGTTCCCCTTGCTCTCCTCCTCGCCGTTGGAGAGCACCCCGATCCTCGGCTGATCCTTGCCGAACATCTGCCGCATGTAGACGCTGCCCATCAGGGCAAACTGGGCAAGGTGCAGCGGTTTGCAGTCGACATTGCCACCGACGTCGAGGATCAGCGTCTGGTCCCTGAGATTCGGTACGACGGTCGCGATCGCCGGGCGATCGATGCCGGGGATCCGCTTGAGCACGAACATCCCGGCCGCCATGGTGGCACCCGAGTTGCCAGTACTGACCACTGCCGAGGCCTGCCCTTCCTTGACCAGATCGAAGGCGATCCTGATCGAGGAATTCTTCTTCTTGCGCACCGCATCGGAGGCCGAATCGTGCATGCCGACCACCTCGCTGGCGTGCCGGATACCCAGATCCAGACCGTTCCAGCGATGATCGGCAAGTTCGGCCTCGATACGATCCTGCCGACCGACCAGGATCACCGGAATCTGCCACTCGCGGGCGGCCATCACGGCACCGGCCACTTCCGGGCCGGGGGCGTTATCCCCCCCCATGGCGTCGACAGCGACGACTATGCGTCTGCTCAAAGGGATAATCCCTTATTTGTCTGTCGGGAGGACTTCCTTGCCCTTGTAGCTCCCGCAGGCCGGACAGGCGCGGTGGGGCTGCTTGGGCTCCTTGCACTGCGGGCAGACCGACAGACTAGGGGTCTGCAAAGCGTCATGGGCACGACGCATGTCGCGTTTCGACTTGGATGTTTTCTTCTTGGGAACTGCCATGACCGTCCATTCTCCCTGAGCCGGCAATTGAACCGGCTATTTATTTGATGATGTTGCATGGGGGGGTGCCCCCAGTCAACCCTTGACGACCTTGAATCCCTTGAGGGCGGCCAGCCCGCCGTGGAAAACCGGCGGGGTGCACTCGCAGCGGTTCTGGTTCAAATCGGCACCGCACACGGGGCAGAGCCCTGCACAACTGTCGATACAGAGCGGATGCTGCGGCAGCCCCATCAGCAATTCCTGCTCCAGGGCGGTGCGCAGGTCAATCGCATCACCTTCGAAAACGATCAGGCCGACATCGGCCGCGGTCAATTCAAGCTCTTCCGCCGCGGCAGCTGCAACCGGCGCCTGACGGGTGAACGATAGGGCCACCGGCAGTTCGAGACTCTGCACCACCGGTTGCAGACAGCGGCTGCAGGGGAGCACCACCGTACCGATCACGACCCCTTCCACCTCGATCAGGGCCCCGACCAGTTCGGCCACCAACTCCGCGTGGACGCAGCCGCGGAAGGCCACCGTTCCCTGGGCAGCCAGCTCGCGAAGCACCGGAAATCCATCGACCGGCTCTTCGAATTCCAGCTTGCGCGGCCGTTCCCTGAGGGTATCGATGCGGATTTCCATGATGTCCTGGTCTCTTTCCTTCGGCAGCCTCGGCTTGCGGTAAATAACCGCTCCGAAAGGCTCTGTCAAGGGAAAACCGCCGGCTTCCGCGGACACATCAAGAACCCTGTATTAGCCTATCGGCTGCAAATTTGCAAGCGCATAATCCGCCCCGGATTTGCCTGGTTGCATTCGCGAAAAAGCTGCGGTAGAAGGGGTAATTCATCCCTCCGGAGACGACTTTATGCCCGGCTGCGACCCCTGTCAGACCCTTCGCGAACTGCTTGCCACGATGCATGCCTTGCGGGCCCCCGGCGGTTGCCCTTGGGATGCCGAACAGACCCAGGAAAGCCTCGCCCCCTACATTCTCGAGGAGGCCTGCGAGACGATCGAAGCGATCGAAACCGGAGCCCCCGAGCTGATTGCCGACGAACTGGGCGATCTGTTGCTGCAGATCGTCTTTCAGGCCGAGATTGCCGCTGAACGCGGGCAGTTCGACTTCGCCGATGTCGCGGCCGGGATCAACGCCAAACTGGTGCGCCGCCATCCACATGTCTTTGCCGGCAGTACCCTGGCCGTGACCGGCGATGACCTCGGCCGGCAATGGGAAAGGATCAAGCGTGCGGAAAAACCCGAGCCGCCGCACCGACCACTCCACCCTCTCGGACAGTTGCCTGGCAACCTGCCGGCCCTGCAACGTGCCCAGAAACTGATCGGCAGAGCCCGGCGCACGGGGGTCGACGTCGACTGCTGGCTGCCAGTTACGGCAACCGATGCGCCATTTGATGAGGAGAGTCTCGGCAAGGCCCTGCTGGCACTGGTCGGAGAGGCTGAGCGCAACGGTCTGGATGCGGAACAAACCTTGCGGCGAACGGTTCGAAAAATCCTGGCTGAAACCGGCCAGGAACCTGCCGACGCCGACAGCAAACGATGAGCTGACATCAATGAAATTGCCGGCCGCATGCTGTTCGCAACGGAAAAAGTGTAGCTTTTCAACAACCTTCCCGGCTTGTCCACAAAATATGTGGACAAGCTGTTGAAAAGGGTGTTCAGAACTTTTTTGGCCAAGCGACTTCCGACATCTTCTGCAGACTGCCTAAAAAATATGCACATATTAAACGTAATAATATCATAATGTTAGCAAAACAAATGATGACCGCCAGCCAATGGCTGCGGGCCAGGACCACTCGGACAAACCACTCATGGGCAACAGCGGGGACACGTGTTAATAAGGCTACTGATTCTGGTGACTTTTCTGCCGGTTCTGGAGATTTACGTGCTCGTCGAGAGCGGTCGGATGATCGGGGTGTGGCCGACGGTTCTGCTGGTGGTCTTGACCGGCATCGCCGGCAGCTGGTTGATGCGCCAGCAGGGGCTGGTTCTCTTGCACCGCATCCAGCACGAGTTGGCCAACGGACAGGTGCCGACTGCCGCCCTGCTCGACGGCGCCCTGGTCATCGCGGGGGGGATGCTCCTGTTGACTCCGGGCTTCTGCACCGACCTGCTCGGCACCACCATGCTCATCCCGGCAACGCGCCACCTGTGGTGCCGATGGCTGGAGCGCTGGCTGACCAGACAGGTCGCCACCGGGCGCCTGCGCATCCGCCACCTCTGAGCAAGCCAGGCGCCAAAGGAAAAGGGCGGATCGCCCGAGATGTTCTCGGCACCGATCGAAAGGTCCCCTGCTTGATGCTGCCACCCTTCTTCTTTGCCATTGTTCAAGTCTCTCCGCGTGATTGTCAGCCGTTGCGGCCGCAGAGAAGATCTTTACTGTCAGCGGATTCCTTAAGCGTGAGACGTGACCCGTGAACCGTGATCCGTAAACCGTCGCAATGCGCGAAGCAGGCTTATCGGATTACGCCTCTGCTTTTCCGCATCACGGATCACGATTAACGAAAATTGTGCCGGACACCCACAACATATAGGGTCAGCAGACTGCAAACCCACTACCTGTTGTAAATAAGTTTTTGACTTACACCGTTTTTCGGGGTTGACTTGGCAAAAAACCCGTGCTAGGGTCCGCCCCGATGTTGCAGTTGTCCAGTTGCACCAAATGGCGCCCCCTTGCGGGTTTGCACCGTTGGCTGGCCGTCTCGATGCTCCTTTTGGGCCTCCTGATGGTCGGTTGCCAGCAAAAGTCTATTCTCCCCCCGACGCAAGCATCGACGGCCACCGTCCAGGTCATCGAACCGACCGACCTCGATTCGCTGCAGAACTTCTTCAAGTCGCACGAATATTCCTGGGAAAACCTCAGCAACGGGGTGCCGCCGTTCATCGTCACCCGCTTTCCCGAAGATCTCGATCACCGGTTGCGGCCCGAGGAGAAGAAAAGTACGTTTCTCCTCAGCCTGCTGCCAATGGTTCTGCTGGCCAACCAGGCGATCGAGGCGGAGCGCCAGGAACTGGAAGCCCTGTTCGCCCGCAATGACGGCAAGGGGTTGCTGAGCGCCGAAGAGCGGCAGCGCCTGCAGGAGATGGGTGAGTATTACAAACTCCCCGGCGACCCGCTGAGCGATCGCCGGGCCCGGGCCCTGCTGCTGCACCGGGTCGATGTCCTCCCGCCTTCCCTGGTCCTGGCCCAGGCTGCCACCGAATCGGGATGGGGTACCTCGCGCTTTGCCCGTGAAGGGAACAACCTGTTCGGGCAGAGAACCTACCGCACCGGCAACGGCATCGTCCCGGCCCAGCGCGCCGAGGGCGAGACCCACGAGGTCAAACGCTTCGGCACCCTGTTTGAATCGGTGCGCAGCTACATGCGCAACCTCAACACCCACGAGGCCTATCGCGAATTACGGGAACTGCGCGCCAAACTGCGGCGCAGCGACCGGCCGCTCAACGGTGCCATACTGGCCTCCGGCCTCGATGCCTACTCCACCCGCAAAAGCGACTATATCGACGACGTTCGGGCTATCATCCACGCCAACGATCTTTCCCGCACCAACCTGACCTTCCTGCGCGCGGCCGACCCCGATTCGGCCCCGGCTTTCATTCCGACCGTGGCTGAACTGCTCGCCAGCCGGGCCGATGCCGCCGAGATTCCGGCCAGAGCCAGACTCCAGTAACACGCGACTGGCGATTCGTGAGCCGTGAGGCGCGAAACGTGAACCGAGAATAAGCAACTTCGCGAATAAACAGGGTCACGAAAAATTAACCCCTCGAACAGGCAGAAGCGCGAAGCATTTTCGTTGTCTTTGCCTGATCAGCGTTTTGACTGGACCCACAGCTGGCTGTACCACATCCACTTCCCCTGCCGGTCAGTCGCGGTCAGCGTGTATTTGCTGCGCCGGTCCTGCAGGGGCGCCTGCGCGCGGATTTCATAGATGCCGGCCGCTGGATCGACCGCCGTCACCTTGGCGGGCGGCTGTCCGGGGACGTAGCAACGCAGGGTGCGCGGATCGACCTGGCCGGTATCCAGTCTCACCCGCAAGACCGGGGGGTTCGTCGCGCCGACCAGAGTATCCCCGGGTGACTGAACCGTTATCGGCAGGGCCTGGAACCGCAGGCGGTCACGAAACTCGCCAAGGCTGCCGTAACTGCCGCCGGCCGGAAAGCGCGGCAAGGCGAACAGGTCCTGGCCGCGCCCCACCACCCCTGATTGCTGTCCGACTGCCCCGACAAAACCCACTTCGCGCACCACCTCGATCAGTTCCCGGCTGAATTCGCCATAAGGATAGGCGAACAGGCGCGGCGCACGCCCCAGGCGGGCGGTCAGGGCGTCCTGGGCCTGACGGATCTCCCCCTTGACCCGCTCGCGCCAGGCTGCCGGGCTCTCCCCTCTGCTGTGGTCGAGCAGGTAACCATGAGCGGCCGAATGATTGCCGACCTCGATGCTGCCGCCCTGCGCCAGGCGACGCAGTTCCTCCCAACTCAGATAGTCCGGCCCATCCATCTCCCCTGAATTGACAAACAGGGTGGCCGGGTAGCCGTATTCGCGCAGCAGGGGGACGGCGCCCGTCAGAAACGACCGGAAAGCATCGTCCACGGTGATGGCCACGCAGCGCTCGGGTAAGGGCGTGCCACTGCGCAGACGATCGACGACATCAAACAGGGGGAGGACGTGGTAGCCCCCCTGGCGCAGGGTTTCCAGGTGGGCGCGGAAGTCCGCCAGGGAGGTGTTGGTGCTGGGATAGCGGGCATCTCCAAAGCGGTGATAGATGAACACCGTGGCATGATCGGCCGCCCGGGCGACTCCCGGCACCAGGAGCAGGCACAGGGCCAGGACGGCGAGCAGGCGGACGGCCGTCTCAGCCATCTTTGGCCGGCTTCCTGACGCCGGCCTGGCGGACCTTGCTGCGCAGATAGCGGCGGATGCTGTTGCGGGCCCGGGGGGTGATGGCCCACTCCAGCCATTTGGGGAGGATGACGGGTTGTTCGACGGTTTCGATGGCCACCTGGTCGCCGTCCAACAGACGGGCCTTGAGCTGGCGGATCTTGCCGTTGATCCTGGCCCGGGCGGCATGCAGCCCGAGTTGCTCGTGAATGGTGAAGGCGAAGTCAAGGGCGCTGCTCCCTTCTGGAAGGGTCCGCACCTCCCCTTTCGGGGTGTAAACCTGGATCGAGGCCGACGCCAGGCGCAGGCTCTCGGTATCGAATGCGGACTCCCCCTCGGCCAGTGACTGCATCAACTCTTCGAAGTTGTCCCGGCGGAACTCGAAACCGGGCGCCAGCACCCCGGCCGCATTGAAACGCGCCAGTTTGCGCGTGGTGATTTCCACCCGCAAACGCAACTCGCGGGCCTGCACCGTGGTTTTGAGCGCCTGGTAACCGAACTGTGACGGGGCGTTGAGGTGGTCGCGCAGCTTCCCGGGGATCGGCGCATAGAGGCGGTGCAGCAACCCCAGGGTCAGGTAGGCGTCCATGGAACGGTCGACCATGATATCGAGAGTGTAAAGCGTGGGGAGCCCCCGGGCCGTGGTCCGTGCCGCCGCAATCGAGAATGGCCGCCAGCGGTCGACCACCGTGGCATTGAGCTTGTGATGCTCGAGAACATTGTGAATTTCCGAGCGCACCCGGCCAAGGGTCGCCTCGTGCCGGCCACGGATTTCGGCGACCGCGGCCCGGTAGCGGCGGGCCCGGGTCGGATAGAGGATGTTCAGGGAGAGCGCATCGAGTTCGATGGCCACGCGCCCCATGCCGAGATGCTGGGCCAGCGGCACGTAGATGGTGCGGGTCTCCTCGGCAATCAGCGACTGCTTGCGGGGGTTCAGGGCGCCGATGGTCTGCAGGTTGTCGATGCGGTCCCAAAATTTCAGGCAGAGCACCCGGATGTCCCTGACCGCCAGCAGCAGTTGCTTGCGATAGGTCTGCTCCTTGAGCGCCTCGCGGCTCAGCAGTTTGTCGTCGACCTTGGTCAGGCCATCGACCAGCAGGCCGACCTCTGCGCCGAACTGTTCGCGGATTTCCACCAGGGTGGTCGGCGTGTCCTCGACCACATCGTGCAACAGCGCGGCCATCACCGAGGCAAAATCCATCCAGTGACGGGCCGCCAGGTGGGCCACCCGCAGGGGATGGAAGAAGTACGGCTCCCCCGACTTGCGCTGTTGGTGGCGGTGCGCCTCGCGGGCGGCATGCAGCGCCCGCTGCAGGTCGTCGATCGACTGGTCGAGCGCATCCTCGCTGAGGCTGCCGCCATAATGGGTGACCAGCAGTTCCATGATCTCGTTGATCAGGCGCTGCTCGCGGCGCTCGTCGGACGGTTCCGGTGCCGGCGGGTGATGGGCGGTGTGAACAGGTGTGGTCATGCGCCGATCAGTGACTCGTGAG
This sequence comes from uncultured delta proteobacterium, assembly GCA_963751525.1. Lineage (GTDB taxonomy): Bacteria > Desulfobacterota > Desulfuromonadia > Desulfuromonadales > BM103 > VAUL01. The sequence goes on from CAVVUQ010000003.1 coordinate 93,390, forward strand.
TTGCGAAACGAGAAGCGCGAAACGAGAAAAACCTTTCCTTCAGGAAGTTGCCTGTTCTCGTTTCTCGTTTCTCGTTTCTCGTTTCTCGTCTTTCTGCCTACCCCGGCGGCCAGGTCAGGTCGCGCCCACCAAGCAGGTGAAAATGGATGTGCCAGACGGTCTGCCCGGCGGCGGCGTTGCAGTTGTTGACCACCCGGAAGCCGTCCTCGGCAATCCCCAGGTCGTGGGCCACCCGCCCCGCCACCTGGAAGACATGACCGATCAGGGCGTTGTCGGCTGTGGTCAGGTCGACGGTGGTGCGAATGTGCTTGCGGGGAACGATCAACAGGTGAAACGGCGCCTGGGGATTGATATCCTCGAGCACCACGACCTGGTCATCCTGGTAGACGAATTTCCCCGGAATGTCTCCGGCGATGATCTTACAGAAGATGCATTTGTCCGGCATCGGTCCTCTCCTCGGTGGTAACGGATGCTCCGGCCTGGCGCGCGTCGAGGCTGATCACCTGCCAGCGCTCGCGAGCGGCGCGTTTGGCCAGATCTTCATCGCAGCTTGCCAGCAGCAGCTGATGGTCGAGGGCGAAGCGTTCCAGGGCGCGCAGCGCGGCGGCGCGGCGCTTCGGATCGAGCTGCGCCGGCAGATCGTCGACCGGCAGCGGCAACCGGTCGCCGCACCCCTGACAGAGAGCCATGCGCACCGCCAGGGTAAGACAGGCCGCCGTGCCGCGGCTGCAGGCGGCGGGAGCAGCCCAGCGACCGGGGGCCGCCTCCAGGCGCAGGAGCCCTTCTTCTAGGCGAACTTCCCGATAGCGACCGGCGGTCAGCCGTTCAAGTTGCTGGCCGATGCCGCATAGCAGTTCGTGCTCCTTCAGCACCGGGCTGGCGGCCGGCGCCGGCGACTGATCCACCGCTGCGCTGGCGGTGCCGTCACGCAGGGCCTGCAGGCGGGCTTCGCGGCAGCGCAGGCTTTCGCCCATCTCAGCCAGGCGAGCCTCCGCCTCGGGAAGATCTTCCGGACGGAGATGTTGGTCGGCGGCAGTGGTCTGGCCGGCGGTAGGCGCTGCAGCCGGTTCATCTCCCAGTTGCAGGCAGATGTCGCGATAACGGCCGAGCAGTTCTTCGTTGCGGCGCCACGCCTGCTGCAGCTTGACCATTTCCACCGGGGCCGACGGCAAGCGGTACGCTTCAAACTGTTCGGCCAGTTCGCTCTGTCTGGTCAAGGCCTCGCTGCGCTTCGCTTCGGCGACCCCCAGTTCCTGGTCCAGGCCGTCGCGTACGGCCCGGGCCCGGCTCAGCCGCACCAGATAGGTGCCCCAGACCAGCAGCAGCAAGGCGCCGCACCCGGCCGCCAGCGGCACCAGCCACGGCACCTTGAACCAGAAGGCCGCGCCGGGCGCCGCCAGACATGCCAGCGAGGTCAGCAGCAGCCAGAGGATGCCGGGCATGACCAAGGCCTGCCGGCGGCGCTGCAACGGGGTCAGTTCAAGCTGCAAAGCCGCCAGTTCCTGGCGCAGCCCCTCAGCCTTGTCGAACAGGGCCGGCAGGTCGGCAGGCAGGCGGGCGGGGAGTCCCTGCTGGCGCAATTCCTCCTGCAAGGCGTCCCGTTGGCGCTCGAGCGCCGCCTGATTGCGTGATACCGATTTTCCGGCCCCCGGTTTGGCAGTCTTCCCGCCAAACTTGCCGTCGGCCTCCCAACGCTTGCGGATCCAGGCCAAATAATCCTGACCCTTCTGGTATTCGCTGCGATCGGCGGCCAATCCACTCTCGAGGGCGGCAATTTCCTGCTGCCGCTGCTCCGCGGTTGCGACCGTAGCCACAGACTTGTTTTCACGGTCGGGAGCGGCAATAAGTCCCGCGGCCAGCAGGCCGTCAGCAGACAAGACCGCCTCGGGGCGGATGGCATCGAGCACGGCGCGCAGCGGCACCTCGCCGCCAGACGGTAGCAGGCGTTCCAACTGCTCTAGATAGGCAGCCCGCTCCCCCGTGGCCCCGGCTACGGGAACCCTCCCGGCGAAGCAGTCACGCCAGACGCCGTCGGTTCGGCACTCTTCGAGCCGGACCAGGTTGGTTTCGAGATCGCGGGTCAGGCGCGCGCCACCATCAGGGCCCTCGAAATGCAAGGTCACTCGGCAGCTCAAGGTCTCCCCCCAGCTGCGCAACCGCGAACCGTGCTCCACACCGAACAGGGCAGCCGGCAGAGCTGCCAGCAGCAGGCTTTTCCCCGCATCGTTGCCGCCGCTGACCAGGTTCATGCCGCGGCGGAACTCGAACTCCGCCGAGCCGAAGCAGGCATAGCGCTCCAGGGTGATGCGTCGCAGGATCATCAGCGCCACCTCTCCATGACATGACCAGGCCGTGCCCGGTCACTCTTCTCCCCAGGGATCCTGGGCCATCAGTTCGGGATAGTAACAGATATTGGAATGACAATCAGCACCGAAACGCGCCCGGTGGGCGGCCATGGCCCGCCGCCGGTAAACGGCCGGATCGTCGATCTCCCCGGCCAGCGCCATCCCGGTACGGGTATGCAGTTCCACCTCCGGATAGCGTCCGCGCAGCAGGGGCAGCTGCGCATCGCTGTAGCAGGGCGCGTTGAGGGTCAGGGCGAGCTGCCGCCCGGCGACATGGGTCAGCCGGACGATCTCCGCCAACTCCGCTTCGGTGTCGATCTGCGCTGCGGCCAAGGTCCGCTGGTTGATGGAGGCGAGCAGGTCGTAGCGCTCCTGCCATTCCGGCGGGACGAGGCCACCGTAAAGTTCGTCAGCACCAGCTTCCAGCAAGCGGGGTGTCTCGGCGAGGTTGTCGACTGGCGAGATGATCTTCACTTTAAGGTCACTCCGCTCCGCGAACCTTCCAGATGTGATCACGGCGGTGATCCCACCAGTGACCTTCGGTCACGGCGTCGAGGCTCTCGCCGACCAGCACCAGGGTCAGGGCCGGCCGCCGGTCCGGCCGATTCAGGTTGAAAAAATCCCGGTCGCCGACGGTGCCGACGATATCGTCGAGAGTGCCCCGCACCACCTCCTCACCGGGGAGGCCGAGCCGATGCAGGATGGCAATGGCCACATTGCGGCCGTAGCCGGAGCGCAACTGGTCGACCAATTCAGGCAGCGGGAGGTTGTTCATGTAGATCAGCAGCGTCACCCCGGGGGCGGCCAGGTCACCCATGCTCGGCGCACCGGGGCTGTCGCCCAGGGTGCGCGGCGAGGCGAGGATCGCCCGGTTGCATACCGCCGGCAGATCCAGGGTCTTCTTCAAATACGCCGCGGCGGCATTGGCCGTGCCGACGCCCGGCACCACCACGGCTCGTTCGCCGAGGGCATCGACCAGCGACTGGAAGGGCGAATAGAAGGTCAGGTCGCCGGGGACCAGGAATGCGACGGGACCGGTTTCCAGCTGTTTTTCAACGAGCTCGGTCAATTCCCTGAAGTAATGGTCGAAGGGGACCAGCACGGTTTTCCCGGCGAGGTGCACGGCAAAGGTCTCCTCAAAGGGCGTCGGCGCGTAGACCACCGGGCAGGCGGCCAGCAGCCGGGCGGCGCGCAGGGTGAGCAACTCCGGATCGCCCGGCCCGGCGCCGAGAAAGTAGACCCGATTCACAAGATCTCCCCCTGACGCAGATGGACGAGAAACTCGCGATTTCCCTTCTGGCCGAGCAGCGGGCTGTCGGTCACCCCAAGCACCGTGCAGCCCAAGGCCATCGCTGTATGGCACACTCGTTCGACCACTGCCGCGTGCTGATCGGGGTCACGCACCACCCCGCCCTTCCCCACTCGCCCCCGGCCGACCTCGAATTGCGGCTTGATCAGGGCCACCACCTCTGCCTTTGGCGCCAGCAGGGCCAGGGTCGGTGGCAGCACCTTGTCAAGGGAGATGAACGAGGCATCGATGACGGCCAGATCGGGACACGCGCCGAGGGTTTCGGAAGAGAGCTGGCGGATGTTGGTCCGCTCCAGGCAGACCACCCGCGGGTCCTCGCGCAGTTTCCAGGCAAGCTGCCCGTAACCGACATCGACCGCATAGACCCTGGCAGCGCCGCGCTGCAGCAGGCAGTCGGTGAAGCCGCCGGTCGAAGCGCCGACGTCGATCGCCGTCCGGCCGGCTACCTTGACGGCAAAGACGTCGAGGGCGTGAGCGAGCTTGACGCCGCCGCGGGACACAAAGGGGATGTCGTCGCCCTTGACGCGCAGTGGCAGGTCGGCGTCGACCTTGATGCCGGCCTTGTCGACGGCATGATCGCCGACCACCACCTGACCGGCGAGGATCAGGGCCCTGGCCCGCTCCCGGGAGCCGACCAGGCCGCGGTCAACCAGCAGTTTGTCAAGGCGTTCCTTGGCGGCCATGACGATTACAGGGCGGCAACCAGTTCGCGCGGCGGGGCGGCCGGCTTGATCCGGCCGAGGCAGGCGCCGAGAAAATCGGCGAACAGCCACTCGATCCGATCGAGCTGCTCCTGCAGGAGATGGCCGTCGGCGAGGAGGTGCAGTTCGGCTCGCTGGTTCCTGGCGAAGCGCAGGACCGGGTCGAGGGGCACCACCTCATCGTCCCAGCCATGGACGATAGTGATGTGGGCTGCCGAGGCGACCGGGGCGGGACTCTCGTAACCAGGGAGACCGACGGCCGGGGCCAGCAGAAACAGGCCGACCGGCTGCAACTGCGCCGAGGCCACCGCGGCCACGTAGCCACCCATACTGGAGCCGACCAGGATCAGTGGCCCGGGAAGATCGGAGACCGTGGTCAGGAGACGACTAACCCGTTCGTCGGGGTTCTGCGTAGCGCGGTCATCGAGGCTGACCACGCGGCAGCCAAACTGTTCGGCGACCCGGGCCAGGCGGCGGATCTTGGTGCCCCACGGCCCGCTCTCGCGGCCATGACAGAAGCAGACGGTTGCACTCATCGTTCCCTCTCGGAGTGGATGGCGCACTGTAGCATGAAACGATGACTGCGGAAATGGTACGGATATAAGTCAATCGACTCAAGTAAAACGTGAAACGTAAAAAGTGAAAAGCCCGATCAAAGGTTACTGATTTTACCTTTTACCTTTTACATCTCACTTTTCACGGCGTCATCCCGCCTCCTGCATCTCCACCAGGTACTCCCAGTACTTCATCGGCATGAACTGGCGCTGACGGCGGGGACTGATCCGGTCGGGGATGGCGATGTGCCGGTGAAAGGCACGCCAGAGTGCCTGGAATTCCCCCTCATCCTGCGCCCAGGGGATCTTCGCCGGCGCCACCAGGGTTCCCAGCAGATAGCGGCCGTCCGTGCCGATAGCACCCAGCGAGCGGCGCACGTCGTGCAGCACCCAGGGACGGTCGAACCGGCGGGCGAAGTGCGGCGCAAGCAGCGGCAGGACGTTGGCATCGGCCTGGAACGGCGCGTAGAGGGTACCGTCGGCCGTCTCGCGGAAGCGGGCCAGCCCACGCAGGCGGTGGCCCTCGTGGGCGGTGCGGCGGGCCCAGCAGTGGACCGCATGCACATCCGGATGGGCGAGGCAGCAGTCGAGGCGCCGCCCCACTTTCCTGCCCAGGGCAAGGTAGCGCCAGATCGCGGCTTCGATGCCGGGATGCTCGGAGAGAAAGGCGAGCCGGATATTGTCGGCCGAGCGCGGGGAGAGCTCACGGCCGATGCGTTCTCGCAACTCGGCGGCCAGTTGCCCATCGGTGGCAACCTCCACGATCTCATCGAAAAGACCTGGCGCCGGGTACGGGGGCCGCTGGATTTGCGCCGGCTCCTCCTCCCCGGAGAATTCGCTGCGCCGGCAAACCGTCAGCAGGCCGGCCAGGGTGCCGTCATAATGCACGATCATCTCACATCTCCCCGGTCACGGTCGCCGGCATTGCGGCAAACAGCGCCAGTTGCCGATCGACCGGCTTTGCCAACTGCCGTGAATCGACGGCGAGCAGACGACCACGCATGGCACCAGCAGCCACCAGCCCGCCCAGATAGCGGCCGCCGGCGGTCAGGAACCAGCGGGCTCGCTTCATGACCACCCCCAGCCGTCCCAGGTCGTCGCCGTGCAGGGCCCCGGCCCGGCGTGCCCGCACGATGCGGCGCGCCGACCGCACGCCGATCCCCGGTACGCGCAGCAGCGCCTCGTAATCGGCCCGGTTGACCTCCACGGGGAAGCCTTCGGGATGCCGCAGGGCCCAGGCAGCCTTGGGGTCGAGGTGCGGATCGAGGTTGGGATCGGCTTCATCGAGCAGTTCGGCAACGTCGAAGCCATAGAACCGCAGCAGCCAGTCAGCCTGGTAGAGACGGTGCTCGCGCAGCAGGGGCGGCTCAAGCAGGGCCGGCAGCCGGTTGTCCCGGCCGACCGGGACAAAGGCCGAATAGTAGACCCGTTTCAGCCGCATCTGGCGATAGAGCGCCTCGCTCAGGGCGAGGATGTCGCGATCGCTCTCCGGGGTGGCGCCGACCATCAGCTGAGTGCTCTGCCCGGCCGGGGCAAAGCGCGGCGCGCGGGGTGAGTGGCGCCGCTCGCCGGCGGCAGCGCCGATCAGTCCGCTGGCCGTGCGCATCGGCAGCAGCACCGCCTCGCGGCTCTTGTCCGGCGCCAGCAGCGCGAGGCTGGCCGCCGTGGGCAGCTCGATATTGACGCTGACCCGGTCGGCGTGTCGTCCGGCCTGTGCAATCAGCAGATCGCTGACGCCGGGAACCAGCTTGAGGTGGATATAGCCGTTGAAGCGGTACTCCTCGCGCAGCAACCTGACCGCCTCGATCACTTCCTCCATGGTCTCGTCCGGCGTCGCAAAGACCCCGGTGCTCAGGAACAGCCCCTCGATGTAATTGCGGCGGTAGAAAGCGATCGTCAGCTCCGCGACTTCCCGCGGCGTGAAGGCTGCGCGCGGGCCATCCTGGCTGCGCCGGTTGACGCAATAGGCGCAATCGTAACGGCAGTGGTTGGAGTAGAGCAGCTTGAGGAGGGAAATACAGCGGCCGTCGGCCGACCAGCTGTGACAGACACCGGCCGGCACACCGCTGCCTACCCCGCTGCCGCGGGGGCGGCGGCTGCCGCTCGAGGCGCACGAAGCATCGTAGCGCGCCGCCGCGGAGAGAATTTCAAGCTTGGTGAGGAGGTTACTGAAATCGGCCATGCGACCAGCATCGGCCGGGCGCGTGACGAAATACGTCACAAAAGCGGGATGGGCCGCTGATCAAATCTGATCAAGGCAGATAAACCGAGGGGCAACCAAATTCAGCTTTCATAGGTTCTGCATGATCAGCGTTCATCATGAAAATCAGCGTCCAAGGATTTTGCAGGGACGCAAACTGTTGGATACGCGGGCAAAGGCAACTTTTTACGTTTCACTTTTCACGGTGCTACACATCGCGCCCATAGAGGGTGTCGCAGATGTTCAGGTAGATGTCCTGACCCGAGCGGAACGCAATAATCTTCACCCCCATCCCCCCTTTGAGCCTGTGCAGCATCTGCGGCGGAATTTTCTTGGCCCAGCGGACTTCGGCCTCCAGCAGGATGGTCCCCTCCGGCGGATTCAGCTCCACCATCAGGCGCGTGCCGGGATTGGCCGCCAGGGCCGTGCGGATGAACAGCCCCTCGCGGGTGAGGTCATCGGTGAACGCGATCTTGTTCGGGGCGTCGATGCCATAGCGCAACGGGATGCGCTTGCGCGGCCGTTTCTTCCAACGCTTGTCAGACAAATTTACTCCTCCGGGTGAGCCATCCCGCGGCATTCATCATGAGGACGCCACCGCATCAGGACCCGCTTCAGCAATTTCCCTAGCAGTTTCCGTGCCGGAGCAACCGGTGCCGGCGGCGATTCTTGTGTTTATCACCGGTGGATCTGCAGCAGCGGATCCGCCAATCCTGCCTGCGCCAACACCCCTCGCCACTCGTCGGCAGTCACCGGCTGCACCGACAGCCGGTTGCCGCGGCGCATGACCGCCATGACACCGAGGACCGGGTGGCCGCCCAGGTCGGCGCGGGTCAGCGGGCGCGGCAGTCTTATAAGGAACTTTACGTCGACCATGTACCAGATCGGCTTGCCGGGCGTCGCCTTCGGGTCGTAGTGCTCGCCGCGCGGGTCCTGGGCGGTGTGATCGGGATAGCCATCGCGCACCACCTCGGCCAGGCCGACGATGGCCGGCGCGGTGCCGCCGCTGTGGTAGAAGAGCACCCCGTCACCGGTCCTGATCTCGTCGCGCAGCAGGTTGCGCGCCTGGAAGTTGCGTACCCCGTCCCATGCCGCCACACCACCTGGCGAACGTTCCAGGTCGTCGAGGGAGAAACAGGAGGGTTCGGATTTCATCAGCCAGTAATGAGGCATAACACCTCCGAAACGTGAGGCGAGGAGCGAGATACGGGAAAAGACGAGATACGGGAAACGAGAAACGGGAAAAAACAACATCCCGAAGAAGCAAAGGCGCTAAAAACCAACGACTCGAGCAGGTCGAGGCGAAAGGCCTTGATTGTTCGCGGTTCTGATTTTTCTCGTCTCTCGTCTCTCGCCTCTCATTTCGCTTTTTGACCTCCGTCAAGGCTGCCCCCGCTCCGATCGGTTAGGGTGACATCAGTTCGACCGGAACATCGGCCGTCATCATCATAAATCAGCCTGTCGGCCGGATGCAAAAGGGGAACACTCTGTTAGGATTGTAAGTCTGAAAATCAACCAGCACCCACCCAACCAAGGAGAAAGAACCATGTCCATGTTCTGTTATCAGTGCGAGCAGGCCGCCAAAGGCACCGGCTGCACCACCGTCGGCGTCTGCGGCAAGCAGCCCGAAGTCGCCGCCCTGCAGGACCTGCTGGTCTACACCCTCAAGGGGATCGCCTTTTGGGCCGACAAGGGCCGCGCTAAAGGGGCGAAGGACCAGGAGATCGACCGCTTCATGATCGACGGTCTGTTCACCACCGTCACCAACGTCGACTTCGACGCCGCCGCCGTCAGCAAGTTCGTCAGTGAGGGGGTGCGTCTGCGCGAGCAGGCCCGCCAGTTGGCCGGCCCCTGCGACTGCGCCTGCACCATCCCCGCCGCCGCCCAGAATTGGGCGCTCCCCGGGTCCATCGAGGAACAGGTCAAACTCGGCGAACTGCATGGTGTCAAGGACTACGCCGTCGATGCCGACGTCCACTCGGTGCGCGAGATCATCCTCTACGGCCTCAAGGGCTATGCCGCCTACGCCGACCACGCCCGCATCCTCGGCAAGGAATCCGACGAAGTCTACGCCTTCACCCACAAGGCGCTCGCCGCCCTGCTCGACGACAGCCTCGGCCTGATGGATTACGTCGGCATGGCCATGGAGACCGGCCGCATCAACCTGGTGACCATGGAACTGCTCAACCAGGCCCACGTTGCCGCCTACGGCCACCCGGTGCCGACCAAGGTCAGCCTCGGCACCAAGGCCGGCAAGGCCATTCTGGTTTCGGGACACGACCTGAAATTCCTCGAAGAGCTTCTCAAGCAGACACAGGGCACCGGCGTCAACGTCTACACTCACGGCGAGATGCTTCCGGCCCACGGCTATCCGGGGCTGAAAAAATACCCACACCTGGCCGGTAACTTCGGCGGCGCCTGGCAGGACCAGCACAAGGAATTCAACGAGTTCCCCGGCGCCATCATCTTCAACACCAACTGCATCCAGAAACCGGCCGACAGCTACAAGGACCGCCTCTTCACCTGGGGACTGGTGCAGTGGCCCGGCGTCAAGCACGTCGACGGCTGGGATTTCTCGGCGGTGATCGCCAAGGCCAAGGAATGCCAGGGCTTTGATGAGAAACCGGGGCAGGAGATCCTGGTCGGCTTCGGTCACAACGCCGTGCTCGGCGTTGCCGACAAGGTCATCGAGGCAGTCCAGGCCGGCGCGATCAAACACTTCTTCCTGGTCGGCGGCTGCGACGGCGCCAAGTCCGGACGCAACTACTACACCGAGTTCGCCGAGCAGGCCCCCAAGGACACGGTGATCCTCACCCTGGCCTGCGGCAAGTTCCGCTTCAACAAGCTGGAGCTGGGCGATATCGGCGGCATCCCGCGCCTGCTCGACGTCGGCCAGTGCAACGACGCCTACAGCGCCATCCAGATTGCCGTCGCCCTGGCCGGCGCCTTCAAGTGCGGGGTCAACGACCTGCCGCTGTCGATGATCCTCTCCTGGTACGAGCAGAAGGCGGTGGCGATCCTCCTCACCCTGCTCCACCTGGGGATCAAGAACATCAAGCTCGGGCCCAGCCTGCCGGCCTTTATCACCCCCAACGTGCTCGGCTTCCTGGTGCAGAATTTCAACATCGCGCCGATCACCACGGCCGAACAGGACCTCAAGCAGATTCTCGGCTAGGCAGGTCCAACACCACAAAAAGGCGCAAATTAAAACGGGGACGGAATTTAATTCTGTCCCCGTTTTAGCTTATTTCATGTCGGGGCGGACTGCGTCCGCCCTTGGGCGCATGCAATGCGCCCCTTACATCATCAACCTTTCACAAACCCCACCGCCGCCTCGGTCAATTCCTGCAGCCCCGCGGCGTTGCGCGCCTCGGCATAAACCCGCACCACCGGCTCGGTACCGCTCTTGCGGAACAGCACCCAGCCATCCCCCTCCAGCAGCAACTTGACGCCGTCCACGGTGATCACTGCCAGCACCTTGCGCCCGGCCAGCGCGGCCGGCAGGTTTTTCACCTTGTCGGCATAACCCGCCTCCAACTCCGGCGACAGGCGCAGGTTCTGGCGGCCGGTGTGGAACTCGCCGACCCGCCGGTAGAGATCGGTCAGCAGTGCGTTCAGGCTCTTCCCTTCCACCGCCACCATCTCCGCCACCAGCAGGCAGGCCAGGATGCCGTCCTTGTCGGGAACGTGGCCGCGCACCGTCAATCCGGAGCTCTCCTCGCCGCCGATGACGATCTGGTTGTCGCGGATGAACTCGCCGATGTACTTGAAGCCCACCGGCGTCTCGCGCACCTTGAAACCGTGGTGTGCGGCCACCGCGTCGATGAAGTGCGAGGTCGCCACCGAGCGCGCCGCATCGCCCTTCTCGCCACGGCGGCGCAGCAGGTAGTCGTAGAGCAGCGCCAGGATGTAGTTCGGCTCGATATAGCTGCCGTCGGCATCGATGATCCCGTAACGGTCGGCATCGCCGTCGGTGGCCAGACCGAGAACCACATTCGGGTCGCCTTTGACGCGCACGATCAGGTCATTGAGGTGGGTCTTCGCCGGGTCGGGCGGCAGGCCGCCGAAATACGGGTCGCGATAATTGTTGATGGTCTGCACCATCAGCCCGGCCTCGACCAACAGCGTGTCGAGGTAGCCACGCCCGGCACCGTACATCGGGTCAGCCAGCACGGTCAGTCCGGAGCGGCCGATGGCCGCCAGGTCGACCTTGCCGCGCAGGGCCTCAAGGTAGGCCGGCTGCGGATCGATCTCCTCGACCAGGCCGTTGCGCACCGCCTGGTCGAGCGGCATGTCGCGGTAGCAGACTTCGCCGAGCATGGCGTTGGCGCGCCGCTCGATGTCGGCGGTGACCTCCGGCAGGGCCGGGCCACCCCAGGATGTGGAGAACTTGATGCCGTTGTATTCGTGGGGGTTGTGGCTGGCGGTGAAGTTGATCCCGCCGGCCGCGCCGCGGCGCAGGATCTCGTAGGCAATCACCGGCGTCGGCGTGTCCCGGTCGCAGACGAAGGCCTTGACCCCGGCCCCGGCCAGCACCCGGGCCGTCTCGCGGGCAAAGCGCTCACCGAAAAAGCGACTGTCGTGGCCGACTACCACCCCCTTGCCGGCCTCCCCGGCCGCGCGCAGGTGGTCGGCGATCGCCTGGGTGACCACCCGGACGTTGGCCAACGTGAAATCCTCGGCGAGGATGCCGCGCCAACCGGATGTGCCGAACTTGATTTCGTGCATCACAACACCTCCATGCTTTAGCCGCTTGCGCGGCAAACTGACTGATGCTCGGGGAACCCCCTGTCACTGGAAGTTAAACAAACGATCGCCCCACGTCAATCATTGACAGAGAACATTGTGCATTTTCCCGGCCCCCACCGTTCACCGACATAAGCTCAGCCAACAAATAGCCTCTTGACAAGCCTGTCTTATCAGGAGTAAAAGATTTTGTTCAGACAACCGTAAAACGATCGCCCGAAAAGGAGTCAGTCTCATGCAGTGTCAAACGGTTCTTCCCGGTACCGAGTGTACCTTCTGGAGCAAGAGCGGCTGCGGCTACATCGGCAACAGCTGCGAGAACGTGGTCGCCGACTGCGAAGGATGCGAGCGCATTGTCACGGGGACCATCGGCCAGGTCTGTTCGCTGGCGCCTTCCCCGACCCACAAGTGGTCCGCCGGCATGTGCAACTTCGCCACCCACCGCAAGGTCGAAGTCAAGATCGAAGATATCAAGACCAACCCGCTCAAGGCCTCCAAGAAAGCGTCCGGCGGCAAGAAGAAGTAAGCCGTCGCTTTTTAGACCAAAAGGCCGGTGTCGCAAGACACCGGCCTTTTTGTCTGGTCAAGACAAAGTCATTGCTGCTCTTTTGATAAGGACAAGCTTTTATTTCATACCGGCTTGCCCGGCAAAAATGACCTCGATTTCCAACTGCTCGGCCAGCGCGGCCAACCGGCGGTCGAGGGTCAGCAGCACGGCATTGTTGCGACGGGCCAGCACGAGATACAGCGCATCGTACACCGGGTGCCGATGGCGACAGGCCAAGGCGAACGCTTCCACGTGGAGGGAACTGCCCGGTTCGATCCGGTCGGGCAGACCCATGACCTGCTCGACGGCCTGTTCGCAGCGCGGCGCAGGCAGAAGTTCCGCCTGCCGATATTTCCAGAGGGCGTTGCAGACTTCGGCAACATACAGGTCCGGAGCGGCGACCAGGTCGGCCTGCTCCAATGGCGCGGCGAACCGTTCCGCACCCGGGAAGGCCAGCACCAGGCCGATGGCGGCACTGGCATCGATGACCACGTTCACCGTTCGCGATCCTCGCGGATCAGCAGCGCCGGGTCAGGCAGTCCGGCGACCGGGACTTGGCCGGCGTCTGCACAGATCGCCGCGAGCAGGGCCTTGCGCCGCGCCCGGGGCTCAAGGTCCAGCTGCAACCCCCTGGCCAGCACAGCCACCGCCTGCTGGGCGATCGAACGGTGCGCAACCTCGGCCTCATGACAAAGCGTGCGATAAATATGCTCGGGCAGTTCACGAACCTGTAAAGATGGCATCACGCACCTCCCGCAACTACGTTACTGCACTTTTCATACAAATGCAAGCACACCACCTACCCACCCACCAATAGCATCAGCAGCGGCAGCAGAAAGGTTGTCGCCAGGCCGTTGAGGCCGATGGCCAGGCCGGCGACGGTGCCCGCCAGGCGGTCAATCTCGAGCATGCGTGCGGTGCCGATGCCATGGGCGGCGGTACCCACCGCCAGCCCGGTCGCCAGATGAGTGCGGATGCCGATCAGTTTGCAGAATTCGGCGCCACACACCGCCCCCAGGCAGCCGGTCATCACCACCACCGGCGCGGTCAGCGCCGGGATGCCGCCGATCCGCTCGGCAATGCCGATGGCAATCGGCGCGGTCACCGATTTCGGCGCCATGGAGATGATCACGTCACGGCTGCCGCCGAGCAGCCAGGCGATGCCGCAGGCCGAGACAATTGAGGCCAGCGACCCGGAGAGGATGCCGCAGAGGATCGCGACCTTGCGCTGCCACAACTCCAGACGCCGCTGATAGAGCGGCACGGCCAGGGCCACCACCGCCGGGCCGAGCAGGAAGGTGATCAGGTCGCCGCCGCGGGCGTAGTCGCGGTAGGGAATGCCGGCGGCCAGCAGCAGGGCAATGATGGCGATGATGCTGACCAGTACCGGATTCAGCCAGACACTGCCGCTGCGCCGGTAAAGGACCTGGGCCAGGGCGAAGACCGCCAGCGTCAGGGCGATGCCGAACAGCGGCAGAGCGGTCAGTTCAGCCATCGCCGCCCTCCCCCGCGCGCCGCTCCCCCGCCAGCCCCTGGGTCACGTGCCCGGTGATGGCGATCACCACGAAGGTGCTCAGCACCGTGGCGGCCACGATCGGCAGCCACTCGCGGGCCAGCAGGTCGAAGTAGAGCATCACCGCGGCCCCGACCGGAATGAACAACAGCGCCATGTGGGCGAGCAGCAGTTCGGCCGCCTCCGTGACCCACTCCAGCTTGACCACCCCCAGCAGCAGCGCCGCCAGCAGCAGGGCCATGCCGACCACGTTGCCGGGAACCGGCCAGGCAAGGCCGCGTACGGCCAGTTCGCCGGACAACTGGAAAAAGAGCAGCACTGCAAAGCCGCGGATCATCCGCTACAGCTCCTCGCGCAGTCCGTCGATCAGCGCCGCCACCTCGTCGCGGATCTCCTTGGAGCCAGGCCCCTTTTCCATATCCAGGAACTTCCGGAAGCACTGCACCGCCTCCTGCACCTGTTCCTGGTCGAGACAGATATTGCCGAGGGTCAGCCAGGCGAAGCCGAAGCGCGGGTCACGGCGCAGCACCTCGCGGCAGCGGGCCTCGGCGGCCTCGAGATCGCCGTTGTCGTAGAGAAACTCAGCGAGATTGAAGTGTCCCTGGGGATCCTCGGGATCGAGTTCCAGTGCCTTCTCGAAGCACTTGCGGGCCTCGTCGACCAGCCCCTGGGCAAAGCAGGCGTCCCCCAGGGAGTGCCAGGCAAAAACCGAATCCGGCTCAAGAGCCAGCGCCTTGCGGTAGCATAGTTCAGCCTGATCGGTCCGATCCTGGTGAAAATGCACCAGGCCGAGACTGACCAGGGCATCGGCATCGTCGGGATCGCGGTCGATGATCGCCTGGTAAGCCGCCTGAGCTCGTTCGGGGAACCCCGCCTCGAAGCAGGCGTCGCCGAGGGCGCTGAGGACGTCGGCGTCGTCGGGGAGCCGCCGGTTGGCCTCCTCCAGCACCTTGAGTCCGTCGGGGAGGCGGCCGGCATCGACCAGCGCCTCGCCGAACAGCGCCTGCAGCTCGCCATGGTCGGGATGTTTCGCCGCCAGCGGCCGCAGCAGCCTGACCGCCTCATTGGGGTCGCCGTTCTCCAGCGCCTCGTGCGCCAGGCCGAGCATCACTTCGAGATTGTGCATGATCACTCCCTTTCACCCTCTTCCAGGGCCAGCGTTTCCAGCATATCCCAAAGCCCCCACGGCTCGGCCGGAATGACCTCGACCTGGATGCCGAGACGCCGTTCCAGCTCTTCACAGGTCACATCGTCGAGCAGTGTCTGGCTCCCCTCGCGCAGCAGCACATCGGGAAGGAGCAGTATCCCGCCGGGCACCGTTTCAGCCAGGGCGGCAAGGATGTCGCTGCCGGTGAGCAGTCCGGTGACGGTCACCGCGCCGCCGAAAAACCGGCTGGGGACGGCGATGACTTCGATCGGCACGCCGCAGCGGTTCCCCAGGGCCGTACAGAAGGCGCGCAACTCGCCGGCAGCGGAGACCCCGGTGACCAGCGCGACCGGCGGCAGTTCGAGGGGACGGGCCTGCTCGAGCACCTCGGCGGCCTGAGCCCGGAATCGCGCCACCAGGCCAACGCCGTTTTCCAGCTGTGGCAGCGTTTCGTAGTCGGCCAGCGGCGGGAACTCGCGTCCCGCCGACAGGTAGAGCTCGTCGGCGGCATAGACGAAACGCGTGCCGAGACGCTCCAGGCATTGCTGCTGCCGCGCCTGCACCCAGTCGACCAGGGTGCGCGCCTCCGCCGATGAAACCTGGCGCAGCTGCGGCAGGCGCTGGCGGTAGCCGGTCAGCCCGACGGGAACGATGGCCAGGGAGGCAATGGCCGGGGCCAGTTCGACCAGGTCGCGAAAGGTCTTCTCCAACTGGTCGCCATCATTAATGCCGGGACAGATGACCACCTGGGTGTGGATGACAATGCCACCGGCGACCAGTTGCCGGAGCAGTTCGAGAATCGCCGGCCCCTTGCGGCCGAGCAGGCGTTCGCGCAGCTGCGCTTCGGTAGCGTGTACCGAGACGTAGAGCGGCGACAGGTGCCGGGAGAGGATGCGCTGCAGCGCCGCCTCATCGAGATTGGTCAGGGTGACGTAGGCACCGTAAAGATAAGAGAAGCGGTAATCCTCGTCCTTGACGTACAGCGACCGGCGCATCCCCGGCGGCAGCTGGTGGACGAAGCAGAAGATGCAGTTGTTGCCGCACTGGTCAGGCTCCGGGTGCGGCAGCCGGATGCCGAGCGGTTCACTGGCATCCTTGTCGATCTCGATCTCCCAAAGCTCGCCGTCAACCCGCTCGACCTCGATCAGCAACTCCTCGGCATCGCTGAGCAGCTGGTAGTCGAGCAGGTCGCGCACCGGCTCGCCGTTGAGTGCCAGCAGCCGGTCGCCGGGACGCAGGCCGAGTTCCTCGGCAATGCTCCCCGGTTCGATGGCAAGGATGTCGAGCATTTGCAAAATCCGTTGAATTGTTGACAGCTCGTAAAAAGTTAAACGTTAAAAGTAAAATGTAACTTGTTCTTGTTTTTTCACGTTTCACATTTCACTTTTTACGTTTCACGATGGTAGCAAACGCTTCAACAGTCCCTGGAATCGCTCTGCCTGAAAATGCAAAGGCCCCTCCCGGGGCGGATGCGCCGGCGAGGGACCTTGCGGTCAGGGTGCGGTTGCGGAGCGATCAGTCACGCCCGCCGTGCAGGCGGAAATGGCCGTCCGTCGAGGTGATCGAGGAAATGGCGTGCTTGTAGAGCAACAGGTCGCCGCCAGCGTCGACCAGTACACAGAAGCTGTCGAACGATTTGACGTAACCTTCCAGCTTGTCGCCGGACATCATGAGAATGGTGACGTGCACCCGTTCCTTGCGCGCCTGGTTGAGGTACTGGTCCTGGATGTTGAAGGGGGATTTAGCCATGATACCGCTCCTTTTGGTCATGCCGCATGGAATTGATCAATTAACTTGTGGATTGTATCAAAGTTTGTCGCGGAATCAACCCAAATCATTTCGCTATCGGCGCGAAACCAGGTCAGCTGTCGTTTGGCGTAGCGGCGCGTGGCCTGCTGCAGTTCGGCCAGGGCCGCTGCGCGGGTGCATGCCCCCGCGAGGAAACGTAGCGCCTCGCGGTAGCCGATGGTCTGCATGGTCTTGAGCTGCGGCGGGTAGCCGGCGGCCAGCAGCGCCGCGGTCTCCTCGATGAGGCCAGCGTCCAGCATGGTCGCGGCACGGGCATCGATGCGCCGGTACAGTTCGGCCCGCGGCGGGGTCAGGGCGATTTTAAGGAGCCGATAGCGGTCCTCGCGGAAACCGTGGGCCTGCTGCCAGCTTGAAAGCGGCTGCCCGGTCAGTTCGAAGACCTCGAGGGCGCGGACGATGCGCACCCGGTCGTTGGGATGCAGCAACTTCGCCGCCGGGGGATCGACCGCCGCCAGACGGCGGTGCAGGGTCGGATTCCCCTCGGCCTCCGCCTGGGCTTCGAGGCGTCGGCGCACTGCCGGATCGGCGCCGGGGGTCGCTACCAGCCCTTCGGTCAGGGCGCGGATATACAACCCGGTGCCGCCGACCAGTACCGGCAGGCGGCCGCGGGCCAGCACCCCGTCGATGGCTGCGGCCGCCAACGCGGCGAAGCGAGCCGCATCGAAGCCCTCGTCGGGCCAGGCGACGTCGAGCAGGTGGTGCGGCACCTGCGCCCGTTCCGCCGCGGTCGGCTTGGCGGTACCGACATCCATCAGCCGGTAGACCTGCCGGGAGTCGGCGGAGATCACTTCCAGGGCACAATGCTCGGCCAGCGCCAGCGCGGCCGCGGTTTTGCCGGCTGCCGTCGGCCCGCACAGCACCACCAGGGGGGGGCGTCGGCGCTCGACCAATGACCGGTCAGCCACGATGAAAGAAGCGCTCGATCTCGCTACGCCCCATGCGCCGCAGCACCGGGCGACCGTGGGGGCAGTGACTGCCGAAATCGATGCCTGCCAGTTCCGCCAGCAACGTTTCCATCTCCGGGCGGGCCAACGGCTGGTTGGCGCGGATCATGGCGTGACAGGCCAGGCGCATCAGCACCTGGTCGAGAGCCGCGTCGAGGCTGCTGCCGCGGCCAATCTGCGCCAGCTCTTCGGCCATATCGAGCACCAGCCGCTCGGGGTCGGCGCCGGCAAGCAGCTGTGGCAGCGCGGTGAGGGAGAAGGACCGCCCGCCGAACGCTGCCAGCTCGAAACCGAGTCGGGCGAAATCATCGAGATGTTCGGCAAGCACGGCCGCCTGGCGATGGTCGCATTCGATGACCGCCGGGAATAGCAGCCGCTGTCGCTCGATACCGCCGCCGGCCAGCTGGCCCCGCAGTTTTTCAAAACCGATCCGTTCGTGGGCGGCGTGCTGATCGAGCAGCAGCAGGTCGTCGCCGGCCTGGCAGACCAAGTAGCTGTTGAGGTACTGGCCGATCACCCGCCAGCCGTCAGGGAGTTGCCCGGACGTGGGCGAGGCTCCGGCAAAGGCCAGCGCCTCGCCCTTCCCGCCCGCACGCCACAGTGGCGGAGCGGCGGCCGGGGGCCGCACCGCGTAGGCCGCCAGGGACTCCTGCACCCCGGCGCGCGCCGTATCGGCCGGGTTGGTCGCCGTGCCAGGTGACGTCGCCAGGAGGTAACCGTCCTCGCCGGTCCTGGCGGCAGTCCCTGTTGCTCCGAGGAGCCGGGAACGTACCGCGCCCATCACGAAGTCGTGAACCCGCTGCTGCTCGCGGAAACGGACCTCGTGTTTGGTCGGATGAACGTTGACGTCGACCATTTGCGGTGGCAGGTCGAGAAAGAGGACGGCCACCGGATAGCGGCGTTTCTCCAGCAAGGTCCGGTAGGCTTCGAGAATAGCGTGCTGGATCAAGCGGTCGCGCACAAAGCGGCCGTTGACGTAGGTATAAAGATGGCTGGCGGCGGAGCGGTTCAGCGCGGGGCGACCGAGCAGGCCGGTCAGCATCTCACCATGGTCCGACTCGGTCTCGATCGGGAGCAGGTCGACGGCCAGGGAGCGGCCGAGCAGCGCAGCGACCCGCTCCTCCAGGCGCTGGTGGCGATAGGCTTCGAGATGCACCCGGCCGTTGTGGGTCAGGCGCAGGTGGATGTCGGGGCGGGCCAGGGCCAGGCGCATGACGACGTCAGCCAGATGGCCGAATTCGGTCTCATCGCTACGCATGAACTTGCGGCGGCCGGGAGTATTGAAGAACAGGTCGCGGACTTCGACCACGGTACCGCTCACCGCGCCAAGCGCTTCGGCCTGGCGGATGGTGCCGCCCTCGGCATAGAGCTGCCAGCCAAGCTCCTGATCGGTCGGCCGGCTGGTCAGCCGCAACCGCGACACGGAAGCGATCGACGGCAGCGCCTCGCCCCGGAAGCCGAGCGTGTGCAGGGCGAACAGGTCGTCGCTTGAGGCAATCTTGCTGGTGGCATGCCGCTCCAGAGCCAGGAAGAGATCCTCCTTGGCCATGCCGCAACCGTTGTCGGCCAACTTCACCAGCCGCTTGCCGCCCTGCTCGGCATCGACGAACAGTTCGGTGGCCCCGGCGTCGATAGCGTTCTCCAGCAGTTCCTTGACCACCGAAGCCGGGCGCTCGACAACTTCGCCGGCAGCGATCTGATTGGCCAACTGCTCGGGGAGAATATGGATCTTGGGGCTCATGGCTCGGGCAAGCTCAAATGAAAACGGCCGGACATGCCGGCCGCCGCGGGCTGGATAGGCGGCCCTATTGCCGCTGTTCCAGGCGGTCGAGCAGGTTCTCGATCTCGCCAAGTTCGTCGCGGCCCTGGGCTTGAGGAAGCTCGACCAGCGGGCGTTGCAGCAGACCGAGATCACCAGCCACGCTGTGGACGATGCGAGCATCGACTTCCCTCTGCTTGCGCAGGAAGGCTTCGAACATGCAGTTGTCGCTGATGGTGTTGATCAAGCGCGGCACCCCGCCGGCATAGCGGTGGATCAGCGGAACCGTGTCGGCGGCAAACAGCATCCGCTTGGCGCCAGCCACCTGCAGGCGATGCTTGATGTAGGAGGTCGTGGTCTCGACGGTCATCGACTTGAGGTGATATTTCATCGCCACCCGCTGGGCCAGCGGCTCGTCGAGCGCCAGGCAGTCCTCGACCTCGGGGAGGCCGAAGAACACGATATTCAGGAGTTTCTTGCCGGGAATCTCGAGGTTGAGCAGGCCGCGAAACTCCTCCATCAACTCCCGGCTTTGCAGCATCTGCGCCTCGTCGATGAGCACCACGGCGCGCCGGCCCTCCTGGTCGATTTCCAGCAGTCGCAGGTAGAGTTGCTTGAGCAGCTTGAGTCGGTCGCCGGCCGGCTCCGCAACTCGCAGCTGCAGGGCAATCCGGGTGAGGATCCATTCGGCGGTAATGCTGGAGTGCACCATGACCAGCAGCGACGATTCGTAGCTCTCCTCGGGGAGGCTGTCGAGCATCCGGCGCGCCAGGGTGGTCTTGCCGGTGCCGACCCCACCGACCAGAACGGCCAGCCCCTTGTTGGAGTCGACCGCGTACATCAGACGCACCAACGCCTGGCTGTGCTGCTCGGTGTTGAAGTAAAAACGGGCGTCCGGAGCGTTCGAGAACGGTTCGCGGTCGAGCCCGAAATGATCAACGTAATTCATTGAGGTTCCTTCCCCCGGCCGACATCAAACAAAGGAAATCCGGTCACGGTTGCCGTGGGGCGTTTCCGGTTCCACCAGATCATCGTCCAGCCCAAGTCCATGGCGCAGCGCCTTCAGCTTGTCAGTAACGTCCCGGAAGAACAGATCCTGGTCAGCCACGATCTGAAAACTTTCCAGCGCCTCCAACGGACGTCCCGAACTTTCGTAAAGTAACCCAAGCTCATAGCGCAGGGCAACCCGAAGATCATCAGTCAGGCTCGACAACCCGAGCACCTCCTTGAACGTCGCCTCAGCCTGGCCGACTTTGCCCATTTCGGCCTGGCACTGCCCTTTCAGCATCAGGCAGTCAAGCAGGCGGGAGGTATCGCGGGCCGCCTTGCCGAATTCAGCAATGGCATCGTCAAGCAGTCCCATCTCCTTGTAGGCAATGCCGAGATCAAAGTGCGACTGGGTATCCTCGTCATCCTTCGCGGCAGTTTCCAGTGAAAATTCATCGACGTTGCCGCTTGGCGCTTCGCCGAGAAAGCCGGTGGCGCCGAGCAGTTCCTCATCCTTGAGTTCCGACAGCAGGTCCAGGGGCCCACCGGCTGCCGCCGAGTCGGCGGCAGCCTGGCGCTGTGCATCGATCTCGGCAAGTTTCGCGGTCAACTCCGGGAGGGTTCCGGAACGTTCCCGCAGGGCGAGAATCACCCGCTCGGCATCGTCAAACAGCCCCTGACGGAGGTAAAACTCGGCCTGATCGAGTTCATCACGGAGCTGCTGTGCCGACAACATGGCAAAACCGGTCAGCTCGGGTTGCCGATCTCCGGCAATCTCCTCGTAGTCTTCAAGTTCTTCCAGCTCTTCGAGCTCTTCGCAAGGCTCCTCCGCCTCGAGCGTTTGGGTCTCCTCCAGACTCTCGATTTCCTCGAGCTCCTCGACCTCCTCCGACGCCTCCAAGACTCCAGGCGCCTCGAACTGGTTGCCCCACCCAACGGTGGCGTCCGCAGGAGCGAGAACTTCCTCCGCGACCGCCTCGAAAACGCAAGCGGCGTCGGCCTCCTCGGCAGTACCCGGCGGTTCAGCGACCTCAGCGGCCTCGGCGGCCAAGACCGCCGGTGCGGCTTCACTCTCTGCAAGCAATTCCGCGGTTGCCGGCAGTACGGGGGGAAACTCTTCATCCTCCGGCAAGGCGACCGGGGCCTCGACAACCGGTTCCACCAGGGACTCATCGGTGGGCGCTGCTGCCGCCGCGGGGGCTGGCTCAATCTCGGCATCAAGTGTATCGAAATCCGGCAGGGCAAGCCCCTCGGCGGGCGCTTCCACCTCCGGCGCCACGACAGCGGGTTCAGGCTCGACGGCGGATGCCGTTGCCTCTTCGCCAACGGGCGCCGGCTCGACCTCCAGCCCCTCCAGCCCGCCAAAGTCGATCTCCAGCTCCATCTCCAGCTCGGCGGCAGGCGGTGGTGCCGGGACCACCGGCGCCGGCGGCGCCGACGGCGGCACCGGTGCTGGCGAAGGCGCGGCCGCGGCGGGCGGCTCGAGGTCGAGGTCGAGGTCAAGTTCCAGCTCCAACCCACCCTGTGGTTTGGCTGGCTTTACTGGAACGGCCGAGGCGTCGAGCGGCGGAACTCCGGCCACGGGGGCAACCGCCTCGCCCACCATGTCGAGTTGCTCGACATCACCGATGGCATCATCCAGGATCGCGGCATCGGCGGTCTCTTCATTAGCCACGGCGGACCGTTCATCCGCAGCAAACACCGGCCGCGACCCGGCATCGCCGGTCGCTTCATAGATAGCGGCAAGCGTGGCCTGCAGCCGGGTGTTATCCGGCAAGGACGGTTGCAACGCCTCGTAGAGTTCCCTGAGTACCTCAACCCGATTGGCCGCAGAGAAAAATTCCTTGGCTTCTTCGAGACTGTCGAGGGCTCTTTCACAATCGCCCCCAGCTATGCAGATGCGGATATAGCGCTCGCACAGCTCGAGATCGCGCGGTTTCTCCTTGAGAAGGTGCTGGCAGGTCAAGCGGGCGTCGGCATGGTTGCCGAGTGCCAGGTGAGCGTCGGTAAGGACCGACAGCAGGGCGGCATGGTCCGGAGCCTGTTTGAGCAGGCTTTTCAGCAGGGCCAGGGCTTTTTCAGCCTGATCGCTCGCCAGCAACGCCGTCGCCAGGGGGAGGCGGTTGTCGACATCTTCGGGACAAAGATCGGTGAATTTCTCGTAAAGCTTGACGACCTTGCCATGCTCGCCCTTGCCGGCAAGCAGCCTGACCAAAGTCCGGAACTGCTCGAGCGCGACCTCATCTTCATTGCCCGCCGCAAGGGCTTCTATCAGTTTGCCGCGGACCCCGAGGTTCTCCGGCTCCAGGGAAATCATCTTCTGCAGCACCCCGACCGATTCCTTCGTCATGTGATTCATGTCGTAGAACGCGACCAGGCTGCGATATTCGTTGAGGGCGTTGCCGATCAGTCCCTGCTTTTCGGTGAGCTCCGCCAGCCGCAGATAAATATCGGCCCGACCCGGCTCGATCTTCTGCATCTGTTTGTAAATGGCAATCGCCTTGAGATAAAAACCCGTTTCCACAAAGTTCTTGGCAACGGCCTCGTAATGCAGCTGGGCCTCGTCGTTGCGCTTCTCGCGGCTGCACAACTCGGCCAGTTTCTGTCGGTTGCGATAATCCTTGGGGAAGGCCTCGACCAGCTTTTGGTACTCGCCGATCGCCTTGGGCAACTGGCCCTTCGCCAGGAATTTTTGCGCGCTTTCGAGTAGTTTGTCTTTATTCTTCAAGGGAGAGGACCTGTAGCAGAATCAAAGTTGTTTAGTCATCTTTCAGGATAAAGGAAAAACTCCAAACCTGTCAAGCCAAACAAACCTCGATGGCTGGCGAATTTCTTTTAAATTTCAAACAGGTAGAGAAGAGACGGGACGAACCGGCCGGGCGATTTTCTCCTGAACGGCCATTGGCCCGGGAGTACTCCGACGGATCATGGTTCAGAGTCGCTTCAGGCGGGCAACCTCGGCGGCCGTCAGATGGCGGTAGTGACCGGGGGGCAACTCATCAAGCGAGAGAAACGCATAGCGGATGCGCATGAGCCGGCTGACCGGCAGGCCGAGGGCTTCGCACATGCGCCGGACCTGGCGGTTGCGCCCTTCGTGGATGGTCAGCTCGAACCAGGCATGCGTGCCGCTGCTGCGCACTCTCGAGACCTTGGCCGGAGCGGTGATGCCGTCGTCGAGCCGGACCCCCTGTTCGAGGCTGCGGATGGTCTCCGGGGTCAGGACGCCACGCACGCGCACCAGGTAGGTCTTGTCGACTTCGTGGGAGGGGTGGGCAAGGCGGTTGGCCAACTCCCCGTCGTTGGTCAGCAACAGCAGCCCGGAGGTGGTGAGGTCGAGACGGCCGACCGGGTAAACCCGTGCCGGCACGTCGCGCAGCAGATCGGTCACCACGGGCCGGCCACCGGGGTCGCGCAAGGTTGTCACCACCCCGACCGGCTTGTGCATCAACAGATAGCAAGGCGTCTCGGTCGGGCGCAGCGGCCGACCGTCGACCAGGACGGTATCGTGGCGCGGATCGGCCTGTTCACCGAGACTCGCCACCCGGCCATTGAGCAGGACCCGCCCGGATTCGATGAGTGCCTCGGCCTGGCGGCGGGAACAGATTCCCGCGGCGGCAATCAATTTCTGCAGACGCTGGGGGCCACCCACCGAGCGTTCAGTCACCGGTTGGTTCCGGCATGAGCACGGCGGCCGATTCATCGCTGTCGGCATCCTCCGCCAGTTCGCCAAATTCCTTGAGCGTCGGCAGCGCCGCCAGGTCGGGGAGCCCGAACAGTTCGAGAAACTCACGGGTGGTGCCGTAGATCGCCGGTTTTCCCGGCACATCCTTCTTGCCGAGAATCCGCACCAGGTGTTTGTCGAGCAGGGTCTTCAGGACGCTGCCGGAATCGACCCCGCGCAGGTACTCGACCTCGGTACGGGTCACCGGCTGCCGGTAGGCGATAATGGCCAGGGTCTCCAGCGCCGGGCGGGAAAACTTGAATGGCCGGGTCCGTCCCAGCCGCCGCAGATACTCGGCAAATTCGGGACGGGTGCGCAACTGGTAGCCGCCGGCCACCTCCTGCAGAAAGAAGCCGCGGGGCTGCGCCTCGTATTCGGCGGCCAGCGCCTCCACTGCGGCGGCAGCCACGGGTCGCTCGACCTCGAGCACCTCGGCCAGGCGATCGAGACGCAGCGGGCCGTCGGCACCGAACAGCAACGCTTCCACCAGCGGCTTGAGTTCAGACATAACCGAGCGTCTCCTCGTCGAGACCGGAATCTTCAGCCACCACCTCGCCGACGGCCGGAGTCAGCCAGATCGCGCCGAAACGCTGACTCTGGAGCAGGTGCACCAGGCGCAGCTTGACCAGTTCGAGCATCGCCAGAAAGGTGACGATCACCTCGTGGCGGTTCACCTGCCCTGCAAACAACTCGTTGAATGCCAGGCTTTGTTGCCCTTGCAGGGCAGCCAGGATCTGGCTGACGCGGTCGGCCACCGACAACTGTTCGGCGGTAATTTCGTGAATCAGCGGCTCCGGGCGCTCGCGGAGAAGCCCCTGCAGGGCCTGCAGCAGATCATACAAACCGACGGCGCCGAACTCACCTTCCCCATCCTCGACCACTTCCGGCGCCGGTGCGCTGCGGGCGTACAGTTCGCGGTTAAGCTGCGGTCGTTCGTCAAGCTGCAGCGCCGCCTCCTTGTACTTCTGGTACTCGAGGAGACGCCGCACCAGTTCGGCCCGCGGGTCCTCCTCCTCGTCCGCCTCGGTGCTGTCCTCGACGATCTGCGGCAGCAGCATTCGCGACTTGATGTGCAGCAGCGTCGCCGCCATCAGCAAAAATTCACCGGCGACATCGAGATTGAGGGTCTGCATCGTATCGATGACCGCCAGGTATTGGGCGGTGATCTCGGCAACGGGGATGTTGGTGATCTCCATCTCGTTCTTCCTGATGAGATGGAGCAGCAGGTCGAGGGGCCCGGTAAAGTTGTCGAGATGAACAGAAAATGGATCCATTAACTCTCGGTTCAGATACTGAAGTGCAACAGTCGCAAGGTGTCCTGCACCACACCGAAATGAGGTCCGGCCAGCGATGCAACGATGAGCATCACCAACGGTCGCAATAAGGCCGACCAGAGAGAGGTGCCAAACACCAGAAAGACAATCACCAGCAGTCCGAACGGCTCGATCCGGCGGACTTGTCCGGCAAGCCCCTCGGGGAGGAGGTTAAGCAGCACCCGACCGCCATCCAGCGGCGGGATCGGCAACAGGTTGAAAAGGGCGAGGATCACGTTGATGTACAGGCCGAAAGCGGCCATCAGGCTGACCGGTTCGCCAAAGGCGAGGGCCTGCCCATCGACCGTGACCGGCCCGGTCAGCACCGCGCTCAAGCGCAGACAGAGGGCACAGAAGATGGCGAGGGCCAGATTGGCTCCCGGACCGGCCAAGGCGACAAGAGCCATGTCCCGCCGACTGCGACGCAGGTTGCCGGGATTGACCGGCACGGCGCGAGCCCAGCCAAAGCCGAGCAGCAGCAGTGCTATGGTGCCGATCGGATCGAGGTGCCGCAACGGGTTGAGCGTCAGCCGTCCCAGCAGGCGGGCGGTCGGATCGCCGCAACGCTCGGCGGCATAGCCGTGGGCGACCTCGTGGCAGGTCACCGCCAGCAAGGCCGGCACCAGCATAATGGAAAGTTTAAGGAGGAAATCGTGCATTGGGAAGGCTTTTCCGGCCGCAACAACGGTCGGGCACTTTTAGCAGAACGAGGCTGTCAAGTCAAACATCAGGGGTTGGGGGCTGTCCCCCGTATTTGCGCTTTACCAGGCGGCGCTCATCCTCCGCACTGTTCACCTTGCCGTTGAGACGTGCCTGCAGCAGTTCGGCCAGGATCAGCTTGTAACCGGGCCCCGGGGGGACACCCAGGCGCTTCAGGTCGTGGCCGGTCAGCAGCGGCCGCACCCCGCGCAGATGCGTGATGTAGCGGGACAGCCACTGTTTGACGCGCTCCTGTGGAGTCGTGGCCATCAGGAACAGCAGCACTTCGGTCGCCAGCGGCGCCAGCCAGCGGTGAAGATCCCCGGCATTGGGCGGGCGAGACTGGTTGCGCCGGCTTTCGAACCGGCGCAACCGCCGCAGGCCGGCGCCACGCTGATCGACCAGCAGGGCGACATCCCGCTGCGGCAGGGCGAGCCGCCGGCAGATCCCGCGCATCCCTTCGACGTTAAGCGGCGCGGTCAGGACCAGCAGGTAACAAAGCCAGCGCCGGCAGGGCTGACCGGTATAAAGCAGGTCATACCAGTCCATGACCCGCCGGGTCTCGGCGAAGACGGCATGCAGGTCGGCGCGCCTGGCGAGGCCCGGGTGAAGGGCGCGCAGCAGGTCGAAGGCGGCCAGACGATCCAGGGCCGGCAGGGGATCGCGCTCGGCCAGGATCAGTAGCAGTTCACTGGCCAGACGCTTGCCGCTGACCCGCTCAAGCACGCCAAGACGCATGGCGCTGCGCAGCAGTTGCTCGGTCTGGCGGCCGAGGTGAAAACCAAGGCGCTGCTCAAAGCGCACCGCCCGGAAGATGCGCGTCGGGTCCTCGACAAAGCTGAGATTGTGCAGCACCCGCACCGCCCGGTCTTCCAGGTCGCGCACCCCGCCGTAATGATCGATCAATTCGCCGAACTGTGCCGGATTCAGGGCGATGGCCAGAGTGTTGATGGTGAAGTCCCGCCGGTAGAGATCGAGCTTCACCGAAGCGTGCTCGACGTCGGGGAGCGCCCCGGGGTGCAGATAGTACTCAAGGCGGGCCGAGGCAACGTCGAGCTTGAAGCCATTCGGAAAGATGATGACCGCCGTGCCGAACTTGCGATGGCAACGGACCCGACAGCCGTGGGCAGCGGCAAAAGCCTCGGCGAAGACGATTCCGTCTCCCTCGATCACCACGTCGACATCGAGGTTGGCCTGATTGAGCAACAGATCGCGGACGAAACCACCCACCGCGAAAGCCGTGACGCCGAGTTGGTCGGCAACCGTCCCCACGGCAGCCAGCAGGGACTGCACGTCCTGCGGCAGGCGGCCGCGGATCAGGCGCTGCACCTGGGCCCGCCGCAACTGCTTCCCCGGCGGCTTGCCCAGTCCCGCCGCCCGCGGCGCCCCGCCACTGCTCGTTGCCAGATGGCGGAGCAGATCGGTGCGCGTCACTGCGCCGACCAACCGGCCGTCGTGGATGACCGGCACGAAGCGCTGGCTGCCGGCCACGATCAGTTCCTTGAGTTCCTCCACCGGCGTCTCCGGCGCAACGCTGCGGAATTCGCCGGCCATGAACTCGCCGACGGACTGCTCGCCCAGGCCATGGTAGATCGCCTTGTCGGCAACCTGGCGGGTGAAGACCCCGCACACCCGCCCCTTGTCGAGCACCGGCACGGCGTTGATGTTGAACCGGTTGAACAGCTGGTGGGCGGACTTCACGGTGTCCCCGGAAACAACGCTCTTGACCGGCGTCGACATCAGGTGCCGGACCTGCCATTGCGGATGGACATGTCGCTTGAGCACCTCGGGGAGCTGCGCCATGATCTGCAGCAGGGTCAGGTCACGAACGCTGGCCGCTGCCGCCGCGGCATGACCGCCACCGCCGAACTCGCCGAGGATCTCGCCGGCATTGACCTCAGGCCGCCGCGAGCGGGCCACCAGGAAGACCCGGCTTTCCATGCGCACCGCGACCACCAGGGCGTCCAGGTTCTCGATGTCGCGCAGTTTGTGAGCCAGCGCTGCGATATCGCCGACAAAGTAATCGACCGAGGCATGGGTGATGCTGATGTCGATGCCGTGGACGTTGAGCACGCTGCGGTTGGCCAGCAGGTCGTTGAGCAGGCGGACCTGGTCGGGGGTCAGTTCCTGGGCCAGCATCGAGGCGATGACGTTAAGGTCGGCACCGTGCTCGAGCAGGAAGGACGCCGCCTGGTAGTCGGCGCTTGTGGTCGTGGCGAAGGTCAGGCTGCCGGTGTCTTCGTAGAGCCCGAGCATCATCATGGTCGCCTCGTCGGCGCCGGGGATCAGACCACGCTCCATGAACAGGTGGGTGAGCACGGTCACGGTCGAGCCGACCGCCCGGACATGCTCGACTTCGCCGTGCAGATCGGCCGTCGTGTCGGGATGATGATCGTAGATGTGGAGAGCGACCCCGGGGCGGTGCGCCAGCTTGTCGAGCGGGCCGATACGACTCGACTGACGGACATCGACCAGAATCAGCCGATCGACCCGGTCGAGGTCGATATCGCGCAGCTTCTGGAAGTCGAAGGCATACTGCGCGCTTTTCAGAAAGAACTCGCGCAGCGTCCGCTCCTGCCCGCCGGGAAAGACCATGGCCGCCCCGGGGTAGAGTCGCTGCGCGGCGACCATTGATCCCAGGCAGTCGAAGTCGGCGTTGATGTGGGTGGCTATAAGATCCATTAAACCGTGAAACGTGAAAAGTGAAACGTGAATGGTAAATACCTGCGCAAAGCTATTATCCAATGTTCAGCTTGGCATTTCCGGCCTACGATTTAAGAGTTTCGATCACGGATTACAGCTGCAGACTCCCAATGATTTGATTGACATCCCCCAACCCCTCCTCGACCAGAAACGCCTCGATGCCGTCGATGATCGCCGTCATCGCCCCGGGATCGACGAAGTTGGCCGTACCGACCTGCACGGCCTTCGCCCCGACGATCAGAAACTCGAGGGCGTCGGCGGCAGTCATGATGCCACCGATACCGATCACCGGGATTTTCACCGCCTGCACCACCTGGTGGACCATGCGCACCGCCACCGGGCGGATCGCCGGCCCGGAGAGACCGCCGGTGCGGTTGGCGATCTTCGGCTGGCGGGTGCGGATATCGACCGCCATGCCGGTGATGGTGTTGATGCAGCTGATGGCGTCGGCCCCTGCTTCCTCGACGGCCCTGGCGATCACGGTGATGTCGGTGACATTGGGGCTGAGCTTGACGATCAACGGCTTGGCGTTCTGCATGCGCACCAGGCTGACCACCTCGGCGGCGGCCCGCGGGTCGGTGCCGAAGACGATCCCACCCTGCTTGACGTTCGGGCAGGAGATGTTCAGCTCCAGGGCGGTGACTTCCGGCACGTCGGCCAGGCGGCGCGCCACCTCGCCGTACTCCTCGAGGGTGTTGCCGAAGAAGTTGGCGATGACCGGAGTATCGAGCCCGCGATAGTACGGGCATTTCTTGGCGACGAAGGCGTCGACGCCGACGTTCTGCAGGCCGATGGCGTTGAGCATGCCGCTGGTGGTCTCGGCGATGCGCGGCATCGGGTTGCCGGCCTTGGGGTTGAGGGAGAGACCCTTGGTGACGATGGCGCCGAGGCGCCGCAGGTCGAGATAGGGGGCGAATTCCTCGCCGTAGCCGAAAGTGCCGGAAGCGGGCATCACCGGGTTGCGCAGGCGGATGCCGGCGACCTCGACGACCAGATTGGGACGCTTGGCGTTCATCACCGGCACCCCCCTTGCGGACATCCCGTCCCGGTGGCCACGGCCCGGCCCCAGTCGAGTTCCTTCGCGTCGAATACCGGGCCCTCCTTGCAGGTGCACAGATAGTTGGGCGCCTGGTCGCTGTGCCCGGCGCCCTTGACCACGCACCCCAGGCAGGCACCGACCCCGCAGGCCATGTGCGCCTCCAGCGACACCTGCAGCGGCACGTTGCGCGTACCGCAGACCTGCTCCACCGCAGCCAGCATCGGCATCGGCCCGCAGGCATAGACCTCGGCGCAGGGGTACTTGTCCAACTTGCGCTCGAGGACCCTGGTGACGAACCCTGCCTCGCCGAGGCTGCCGTCATCGGTGGAGACGTAGGTCTCCACCCCCAACCGCTCGAACTCGGTGACGGCAAGGATGTCATCGCGGCTACGCCCGCCCATCAGCAGGCGGACCTTATGCCCCTTGGCGATCAGCGCCTCGGCCAGCAGGAAGAGCGGGACCAGGCCGATGCCGCCGCCGACCAGCAGCTTGGCGCAGGCGGTGTCGGCGACGGTGAAGCCGCGCCCCAGGGGGCCGAGCAGTTCGACCCGGTCACCGACGTGCAGTTCGCTCATGATCCTTGTCCCCTGTCCGACCACCTTGTAGAGGATCTCCATGTACTCGCGCGGCGGCAGGCCGGCGCACTCCGGGGGGAGGCAGCCGGTGCGAAAGATCCCGAAGGGACGGCGCAACATGGTTGGCAGGGCCTGTTCCGGGCGGAACATCACGAACTGGCCGGGCTGGGCGACGGCAGCGAAACCGGGAGCCAGTATGCGCATTCGCCAGTAGCCGGGAGCAATTTCCAGGTTGGAGAGGATGATAGTCTGGTAGTTTTTCATCTAAACCTCGTAGAGATAAGGCGACCCCCCTGGTTCACTCCGCTCACTTTCCCCCCTGCTCCGCAAGGGGGATCACCTCCCCTGCACAGGTAGGGGAGGTGCCGAGCGCAGCGAGGCGGAGGGGTCAACAAATCGGCCGATAACACATCACGATGGCGTCCTCGCCGTCAGGATAGTAACCGGGTCGGCGCGTCACCTCCCGGAAACCGAAACGTCGATACAGGGCGATGGCTGCCGCGTTGGCGGCGCGCACCTCGAGCCAGGCGGCCTCGAAACCCGACGCCCGGCAGCGCTCAAGGGCCAGGGCCAGCAATCGCGCCGCCACCCCCTGACGCCGGAAGGTCGGCGCCGTGGCCACGTTCTGGATCTGCACCTCGTCAGCGACCAGCCAGGTGCAGATGAAGCCGGCCAGTTGTCCGTTCCGCCAGCACAGATCAACCCGGGAAAACGGGTTGCCGAGTTCCGCGACAAAGTGCTCCAGACTCCAGGGGTCCTGCTCAACGGTACATTCCAACGCATGCACCAAGGGCAGATCGTCGACGATCATCGGCCGGATGGTTTCACCGGTCATGACAGTAACAATCCTTTATTCGTCATTTGTCATTTGTCATTTGTGACCAGTGACCAGCCCCTAGCCCCAAAGGGACAGTCCCCTGCGGGAACAGTCCCTAACCGGTCAATGATAGGTTACGCCTTCGGAGGTGTAAAGGTGAAAGATGCCATTTCGGTGGCCGTGACCGTGAACGTTGACAAGGCTGCAAGGGGTGTTTTATTAAGGTGGTTCAGTTAAACGAGGAGAGCCCCTTTGACCGACAAGCAAAGCATGACTTACAAGGCGGCCGGAGTCGATATCGAGGCCGGCAACCGCTTCGTCAACCTGATCCGCCCGCTGGTCAAGGCCACCACGCGCCCCGAGGTGCTGACCGACATCGGTGGCTTCGGCGGGCTCTTTTCGCTGAACACCCGCAAGTATCCGAATCCGGTGCTGGTCGCCTCCACCGATGGCGTCGGCACCAAACTCAAGCTGGCCTTCCAACTCGATCGCCACGATACGGTCGGCATTGACCTGGTGGCCATGTGCGTTAACGATATTATCGTCCAGGGGGCCGAGCCGCTCTTCTTCCTCGATTATTTCGCCACCGGGGCGCTCTCCCCCGAAAAAGCCGCCGAAGTGGTCAAGGGGATTGCCGAGGGGTGCAAACGGGCCGGCTGCGCCCTGATCGGCGGCGAGACCGCGGAACTCCCGGGCTTCTACGCTCCGGGCGAATACGATCTGGCCGGCTTCACCGTCGGGGTGGTCGACCGCAACGCCATTATCGACGGCTCCACCATCCAGGCCGGCGAAGCGCTGATCGGCATCGCCTCCAGCGGCCTCCACTCCAACGGCTATTCCCTGGCCCGCAAGATCGTGACCGAACGTCTCGGCGACAATCTGGACGCCATTCTCCCCGAACTGGGCCAACCGCTCGGCGAGGTGCTCCTGCGCCCGACCCGGATCTACGTCAAGCCGATCCTCAACCTGCTGCGCGATTTCCAGATCCAGGGGATGGCACATATTACCGGTGGCGGGCTGCTCGAAAACATTCCGCGCATGCTCCCCCGCCATGGCCGGGCCCGGATCCGCACGGCCAGTTGGCCAAAGCCGGCAATTTTCGAGGTCCTGCGCGCAGCCGGCAAGCTCGAGGATGACGAGTTCTACCGCACCTTCAACTGCGGCATCGGCCTGGTCTTGGTCGTACCGAAAGCCTCGGCCGGCGAGATCATCGACCGGCTGCGCGGCATGCACGAAGAGGCGTTCCTGATCGGCGAAATCGTCGAACGCGAAGATGACGAATCGCCAATCGAGCTGGTTTGACCGACGGAGCCGGGAGATGGGCAAACGGATGCGTCTCGGCGTGCTGGCCTCGGGCGGAGGCACCAACCTGCAGGCGATCATCGACCGTTGCCGGGAGAGCAGTTTCCCCGCGGAAATCGCTGTCGTCATCGCCAACAACCCCGGCGCCGGCGCCCTCGAGCGGGCGCGCCAGGCGGGGATTCCCGCCCGCTGCATTAATCACCGCGACTTTGCCAGTCGGGAGGAATTTGACGCCGCCCTGGTTGAAGCCCTGCGCGAAGCCGGCATCGAGCTG
Source organism: uncultured delta proteobacterium (assembly GCA_963751525.1). Lineage (GTDB taxonomy): Bacteria > Desulfobacterota > Desulfuromonadia > Desulfuromonadales > BM103 > VAUL01. The sequence continues at coordinate 126,394 of CAVVUQ010000003.1, forward strand.
GTGGTGCTGGCCGGGTTCATGCGCATCATCACCAAGGTGTTGCTCGACGCCTTCCCTTTGCGGATCATCAACATCCATCCGGCGCTGCTGCCGGCCTTCCCCGGGCTGCACGTGCAGCAGCAGGCGATCGATTACGGTGCCCGTTTTTCCGGCTGCACCGTACACTTCGTCGATGGCGGCGTCGATACCGGGCCGATCATCATCCAGGCCGTGGTCCCGGTGCTCCCCGGCGACACGGCCGACACCCTCGCCGCCCGCATCCTGATCCAGGAACACCAGATCTACCCACGCGCCATCCAGTTGCTGGCCGAAGGGCGCGTGCAGGTCACCGGACGCACCGTGGCCATCGAGCCGCCCGCAACCGCCGACGCTGCGGCCCTGACCAACCCTTCCCTGCACGGTTAGCATCAGGTCGATGCCCGAGCCGATCCTCGTCAGCGCCTGTCTGCTTGGACTGCCGTCATGAGCGAAGCAGACCTGCCGGTAACCGGGTAATGCCTACCTCCCGTTTCGACATCGCGATTGCCGGCGACAGCCTGGCCGGGCGGATGGCCGCCGCCCTGCTGGCCAAGCACGGCAAACGGCTGATCTTCCTCTCCGTTCCGGTCTGCCAGGACCACTGGCTGCACTCTTCGCTCTTGGTCGAAAAGCTGCTTGGCAGCCTGGGCGGGCAGGCGGGCTTCGCCCCCTACGCGGCTTTCCAGGTGCTGTCGAATCGGGCCAGGGTGACGATCCACCCTGAACTGCCCCTTGCCGGCGAGCTGGCTCGTGAATTCGGCCAGGCGGCACCTGCGGTCGCGGCGCTGCTCGAGGAGCTCGCACTGACCGGCCAACTGCTGGAAGAACTGCTCTGGGAGCATGGCGGCCTGCCTGCGGGAGGAATCACCGAAAAAGCGCGTTGGCACTGGTTGTGCCTGCGCCGCAAGTTGTCTCTGGGCGCCCTGAAGGTGCCTTTGAGCGAGCGCTGCCGAAATCTCCCGGAACCTGCCGCCGAATGGCTGCGCGACCTGTTTCAGGGTTTGTCGCTAAAGCCCCTGGCGGCCCTCACGGTTGCCGACGGCGCCTTGCTTTGGGCCCAGGCCCGCCGTCCGGAGGGGATTGCCACCGAAGAGTTGCACGAACTGCTGCGCAAACGTTTCGAGCAGTTTCACGGGGTCGAGGCCAAGCTGGAGACCGTGACCGCACTCGAGCACCGGCAGGGGCGGTGGACCGGCAGTCTGCGGGATGGCGGTCCGTTTACGGCAGAGCACCTCATCCTCGGCGATCTCGGTCACGGCTTCAGCCGTCACGGTTTTCCCCTGCCGCCGCAGTTCCCGGCCCCCGCCCGGCACTTTCTGACTTCAGCACTCGATGGCAAGCTCTCACCGCTACTGGAACGGCGCGTGGTCGCCGGGGGACTCCTGCCGATGCGCATGGTGACCACGGCAACCGCGGCAGGGCTGACGGGGCAGGTCGGCGCCGGTGCCGCCGCCGACGAACTCCAGGTGCATCGGCAGCTCGAACCGGTTCTCCCCTTTGCCCGCTATACCCTCAACGATCAGGCACACGAGCGAACGCATGCCGAGCCGACGGACATGGCCGCCCCCTGCCCGCCACTCTGGGGACTGCCCGTGCATCTGAGCAACCAGCTCTGGTACGCCGATGAGACGCGCCTGCTTCCCCATCTCGGCCTTGGCGGCGCCGCCCTGCTGGCCTGGACGCTGGTGCGCCATCTCGACCCGAAGGCCATCGCCCACGGCAGCTGACCGGCCATGCCGACCCGATTTCGCTTGCATTGCCAAGAGCCGTGTGCTAAAAGGTCCCGTTCAATCGAAACGGAGGAAATTGATCATGGCAAACGTTTGTGACGTCTGTGGCAAAAAATCGATGACTGGCAACAATGTCAGCCACGCCCATAACAAGACCAAGAAAGTCTTCAAGCCGAACTTGCAGAAGGTTCGCGCCATCGACAACGGCAGCGTGCGCAACGTCAAGGCCTGCACCCGCTGCATCCGTTCCGGAGCCGTGAAGAAGGCTTGCTGAAGTACTAATTTCATTTATTGATAACACAAGCGAGGCGGCCATTGGGCCGCCTCGTCGTTTTGTGCCTAAAAACCTAGGGGCGACCGGCGGGCTGGCAAGGGCGAGCCCGCCCCGCCCCAACAGTCCCGGATCTCCGCCTTTAACCGCAATCCCATCGATCTCCACCAGCGCCCCTTTCGGCAGCGCCGCCACCTGCACCGTCGCCCGCGCCGGCGGCATCTCGGTGAAAAACGCCCCGTAGATCCGGTTGACCGTGGCGAAGTCACCAAGATCGACCAGGTAGATGGTGGTTTTCACCAGGCTGTCGAAATCAAGGCCAGCCGCCTTGAGAACCTCCCCCAGGTTGCTCATCACCTGCCGGGTCTGCGCCTCGATCCCGCCGGCAACCATTTCCCCCGTGTGCGGGTCAAGGGGAATCTGGCCGGAGAGGAAAACCAGGCTGCCCGCCTGGATGGCCTGGGAATACGGCCCGATGGCCGCCGGGGCTGTGGTGGTTTCGATTTTGTGTTTGGTCATACAAGCCTCCCGTTCGAGCATCCACACCCCCTCATCCGCCCCTAACGGGGCACCTTCTCCCCAAGGGAGCAGGGAAGCGCTTCCCCTCTTCCACCGGGAGAGGGTGGCCGCAGGCCGGGTGAGGGGACTCCAGCCCCTAGACCCCAGCCCCCGCTCCCTGTCTTATCCGCTCGACCCGCTGAACCCCCTTGACCTTGCGGATCGCGTCGATTACCCGGTTGAGATGGGCCACGTCATTGACGTTGATTTCGAAGGTGTTCACCGCCCGCCCATCGCCGGTGCCATAAGCGCTGGCCCGGGCGATGTTCGCTTCGCACTTGGTGATCGCGCCGGTCATCCCGGCAAGAATCCCCTTGATATCGTTACAATAGACGCAAATCTTGACGCTGTGAGCCGCCTTCTGCGACAGATCCCAGGCCACCTCGATGCGGCGGCCCGGATCGGTTTCCAGAACTTTCGAGCAGTCGGTGGCATGCACCGTGACACCCCGTCCCCGGGAAATGAAGCCGATGACCGCATCACCCGGCAACGGATTGCAGCACTTGGCGAAGCGGATCAGGATATCGTCGAGCCCCTGAACCCGAATGCCGCCGCTCGGTTTCTTGCGGAGTTTGTCCAGAACCTGCTCGAAGCGGCCTGGCTTGGCCGGTTCGAGCTTGGCCCGGTCGGGCAGCAGGCGGGCAATGACCTGACCGGTGGTGACCTTGCCATAGCCGACGGCGGCGACCAGGTCATCGGTGGTCCTGAAGCTCAACTCGCCCAGCACCCGGGCCATCCCCTCCAGGGCCATGGCGCGATGGAAGGCGACCCCGTACTTGCGCAACTCCTTCTCCAGCAGTTCACGGCCGATTTCGGCGCTCTTCTGGTGCTCCTGCTCCTTGACCCAGTGGCGGATCCGGTTGCGCGCCTTGGAGGTCTTGACGAATTTGAGCCAGTCCTTGCTCGGCGTCTGGTGCGGTGACGTGACGATCTCGACGATGTCGCCATTTTTCAGCGGCGTCTTGAGCGGCACCAACCGGCCGTTGATCTTGGCGCCGGTACATTTGTGGCCAAGGTCCGAATGAACACTGTAGGCAAAATCGACCGGCGTACTGTCGCGCGGCAGTTCCTTGACGTCACCGCCCGGGGTAAAGACGTAGACCTCCTCCGGAAAGAGGTCGATCTTCACCGAGGACATGAACTCGCGCGAGTCCTTCAGTTCCCGCTGCCACTCCATCATCTGCCGCAGCCAGCCGAACCGGCTTTCGTCGCCGCGGGTACCCGCCCCGCCCTCCTTGTACTTCCAGTGGGCGGCGATCCCCTCTTCGGCAACCCGGTGCATCTCTTCGGTGCGCATCTGCACTTCCATGCGCTGCCCGCCAGGCCCCATCACCGTGGTGTGCAGCGACTGGTACATGTTCGCCTTCGGCATGGCGATATAGTCCTTGAACCGGCCGGGGATCGGCCGCCAGGCCGAATGAATGATGCCGAGCATGGCGTAGCAGTCGCGCACCGACGGCACGATGATCCGGAAAGCAATCAGGTCGTGGACCTGGCTGAATTCGATCCCCTGGTGCAGCATCTTGTTGTGAACCGACCAGAGATGCTTGAGCCGCCCCTGGACACTCCCCTGGATGCCATGCTTGGCCAGCGTCTCCTCCAGGCGGCGCTTGACCTCCTCGATGTAGACGCCCCGCTCCGCGGCATGCCGGGCGACCTCCCGCTCGATCTGGCGGTAGGCCTCCGGCTCGAGGGCGGCAAAGGCCAGATCCTCGAGTTCGCACTTGACCCAGCTGATGCCGAGCCGGTTGGCGAGCGGCGCATAGATGTCCAGGGTCTCCTGGGCAATCCGGCGTTGCCGGTCGGGCGGCTGATGGCTGGAGGGTGCGCATGTTGTGCAGACGGTCCGCCAGTTTGACCAGGATCACGCGGATATCCCGGGCCATCGCCAACAGCATCTTGCGGAAGCTCTCCGCCTGGCGTTGCTCGCTGGTACGGTAGGTCATCCGCTCCAGTTTGCTGACGCCATCGACCATCTCGGCGACATCGTCGCCGAACGCCGCGCGCAGTTCTTCGACGGTGGCAGACGTGTCTTCGAGGGTGTCATGCAGCAAACCGGTGGCGACGGTATCGGCATCGAGATGCAGGCTGGCGAGAATCCGGGCAACCTCGACCGGATGCGAGATGTAGGGCTCGCCGGAAAGACGCGTCTTCCCCTCATGCAGACGGGTGGCAAAAGCGAAGGCCCTGCGGACCTTGTCGAGGCCGGCAGCGTCATCTTCGCTGCGAAGAGTGTCCAGAATGTCGTCGATCCGGATCATGGTGAAAACCGGGGGCTGGGGACGAGGGACTGTCCCCGCATGGGGACTGTCCCTTTAGGGGCTGGGGGCTAGTCCTTAACAGACCGATGCCGGCCCGCAAGGACCGGCATCGGCAGAAACGTCAGTCGGCCAGGCGCAGCTCAGCGTGAATACCGTGCCGGCAGTTCGTACTCGATCCTGCCGGCAGCCACCTCGCGCAGCGCCAACACCACCTTGCGGTTGCCGGACTTGTTCTCGATCAGCGGCTGGGCCCCCTTGAACAGTTGCTTCGTGCGCTTGGCGGCAACCATGACCAGCAGGAAGCGGTTCGGCACCTGCTGCAGGCAATCTTCTACGGTAATACGAGCCATTTATTTACTCCTTAAATCGGGGGCTGGGGTCCAGGGACTGGGGGGTAGTCTAAACCTTAACCTAACCCCAATTTTATAAATACCAAGAGAACAGCATACTCATCCAGCCCTATTATTTCAAGCCGAATTCTGCCGGAAGCCTCTCGATGACCCGATTTCCGCGGACTCTTTCCGCCATGACGATGGCCTGAACCGTCGCCACCGCCCGTTCCAGTTCCTCATTGAGCACGATATAGTCGAACCGGACGGCCTGGCGAATCTCGCTGATGGCGTTCGCATGCGCTGCTCTATCACTTCCGCACTATCGGTATTGCGTCCCGACAGCCGCTGGCGCAGCTCGGCCATGCCCGGAGGCAGGATGAAGATAAAGACGCCTTCGAAACCACTGGCGCGCAACTGCTCCGCCCCCTGGACATCGATATCGAGCAGCAAGTCGTGCCCTTCGTTCCTGGCCTGTCTGCAAGGTCGCCCTGGCCGTGCCGTAGCGGTTGCCATGTACTTCTGCCCATTCGGCAAAGGCGCCTTCCTCGACCATCCGGTCGAATTGCGCGCGGCGAAACAAAGTGGTAGTCGACGCCATCCCGTTCACCGCCGCGCATCGCCCTGGTGGTATAGGAGATCGATTTGCGTAACTCGGGTTCGCGGGAGAGCAGCTCCCGGAAGATTGTTGTCTTGCCCGCCCCGGACGGGGCGGAAATCACAAAAAGAAGTCCAGGGGCCAGGGGCTGGGGGCTAGGGGCTGGTTTATTCGACATTCTGAACCTGCTCGCGCACCTTTTCCAGCTCCGCCTTCATCGCGACGACGAGCCTGGTGAGATCGGCGTCGTTCGACTTCGAACCCATGGTGTTGACCTCCCGATTGAGTTCCTGCACCAGGAAGTCCATGCGCCGGCCGACCGGCTCCGCATCGTCGAACAGGGCCCGGAACTGCCCCATGTGGCTGCGAAACCGCACCAGTTCCTCGCTGATGTCGCAACGGTCGGCATAGAGGGCAATCTCCTGGGCGACCCGCTGCGGCTCCCATTCCAGATTCTGCTGCAGGCGGGCCAGCCTCTCGGTCAGCTTGGCCTGCCATTCCAGCGGGATCGACGGGGCGCGCTGTTCAACCTCGACGAGCAACCCGTCCAGATGCAGCAGACGCTCGCGCAGATCCTTGGCGGTAGCCTCCCCTTCGGCACAGCGCATGGCCGACAGCTGGTCGATCGCCAGCGCCAGGGCTTGGAACACACCGACGCGCAGCAACTCCGGGGCAACGTCTGCCTCGCGCAGCTGGATCACGTCCCGCTGGGCGGCCAGCAACTCCAGGGTGACCCCGCCGGACAGTCCCAGCTCGTTGCGCAACTGCGTAAAGAGGTCCCGATAGGCCATGGCCAGCGGCCGGTTCAGGACCGGCACCACCGTGCTTTCCTCGGCCTGGCCGAAATTGACGAAGACGTCGATCTTGCCGCGCCGCAGGGTCTGCCCGACCTCCCGGCGGAGATCGTTCTCCAGGGCCATCAGGGAGCGTGGCAGTTTGACGGTGATATCCGCATAGCGATGGTTCACCGTCTTGATCTCGACGGTCAGGGCGACATTGCCGGCCTGTGCCTCGCCCTTGCCGTAACCGGTCATGCTATGAAGCATTAGAATGTCTCCGCGGTAATGAATTGAATTCCCTGACTGTCCTTCGGCGACAATAGCGGTTTTCCCGGTAAAGGCCAAGAAATCCGCAATATCGGATCGTCCCAACTGATGGTGCGCTCGCAGGAAGCCTCATAATATTTTGTGGCCTTATACAAAACATCCGCATGCTCGCTCAACACCAGGAAACCGTGGGCAAATCCCTCAGGAATCCACATCTGCAATTGGTTCTCGGCCGAAAGCACATGGCCGACCCATTTGCCGAAAGTAGGCGAGGACCGTCGGATGTCGACCGCCACATCAAAAATTTCTCCCGCACATACTCGAACCAGCTTCCCCTGGGGTGCCGGCGGCAGTTGATAGTGCAGACCGCGTAACACATTCTTCACTGACCGCGACTGGTTGTCCTGTACGAACGTCACCTTTAGCCCGGTCGCAGCGGCAAACGCCCTGGCGTTGAAGGACTCGCAGAAGAAACCCCTTGCATCCACAAACACCTTCGGCTTCAGCAGCAACACCTCCGGCAGCGCCGTATTGGTTACTTCCAGGCTCATGACATCCTCCATCAGAAACCGGCCCGCCGCTCGCGCAGGACACGTTCCAGATAGCTGCGATAGCTGGACGGCGGGGTCGTATTGACAATGTCGGCCATCTGCCGCTCGTCAACGAACCCCATGCGTAGGGCAATCTCCTCCAGGCAGGCGATCTTCAGCCCCTGGCGCGCTTCCAGGGTGCCGATGAAGTGACTGGCCTCAAGCAAACTTTCATGAGTGCCGGTATCGAGCCAGGCGATCCCCCGACCGAGCCGCTCGACCCGCAGCTGCCCTTTGGTCAGGTAGGCACGGTTGACATCGGTGATTTCCAACTCGCCCCGGGCCGACGGCTGGATGCTCCTGGTGATGGCCACGACCTGCCGGTCGTAAAGATACAGCCCTGGCACAGCATAGTGCGACTTCGGCTGTTTTGGCTTTTCCTCAAGGCTCAGGACCTTGCCGGCCGCATCGAATTCCACGACGCCGTAACGTTCCGGGTCGTTCACCGGGTAGCCGAACACCAGGGCACCGGACGAAAACTCCCTGACAGTTTGGTCGAAACCCATCTTGCCGTAAAAAATGTTGTCGCCGAGGATGAGTGCAACATTTTCGCCGGCAATGAACTCCTCGCCGACCAGAAACGCCTGGGCGATCCCTTTCGGTTCCGGCTGCACGGCATAACTCAGGGTGACCCCCCAGCGCGAGCCGTCGCCAAGCAACGCCTGAAAGCGCGGGGTATCGTGCGGCGTGGAGATGATCAGGATATCGCGGATGCCGGCCATCATCAACGTGGCGAGCGGGTAGTAGATCATCGGCTTGTCGTAGACCGGCTGGAGTTGCTTGCTCGCCACCAGGGTCAGCGGGTAAAGCCGGCTGCCGGCACCGCCGGCGAGGACAATTCCTTTGGTGATCATGTCAACTCCATTCTTAATCTGTGCCCTGTGATCTGTGATGATTCAGATTTCGCGTTCCCGCATATACTTGGCAAGACTTTCGCGCCAATCAGGCGGAAATGCACCGGTTGCTCTCTGGTATTTCTCTTTTGAAAAAACCGAGAATGATGGACGCTCCGCTGGCAGAGGATATTCTTCGGTGCGTATCGGCAGCACTCTTTCTGCCTTCAAAAGCAGACCAGCATCGGAGGCCCCCTTGAGGATTTCCCTGGCAAACTCGTACCAACTGCACTGCCCCTCGTTGGAAAAATGGTAAATGCCGTAGAGGCCGTGATCCTTGCCTGGTGATCCCTGATCCGTCAATGCCAGCAGGCGAAAGATTGCGGTTGCCAGATCGCCCGTATAGGTCGGGCTGCCGATCTGATCGTCAACGATGCGCATCTCTTCCCGTTCGCGAGCCAGGCGAACGATGGTTTCGACGAAGTTCTTGCCTCCCGGGCCGTATAGCCAACTGGTGCGGACTATGAAATACCGCTCCAGTCCGCTGGCGAGGATCGCCTGCTCGCCGGCCAGCTTCGAGCGTCCGTAGGCCGAGAGCGGCCCGACCGGGTCGGTTTCCAGGTAGGGGCTGGCCTTGCGGCCATTGAATACATAGTCGGTCGAGATATGGACCAGCACCGCTCCGACCGCCTTGGCCGCCCCGGCCAGATAACCGGGTCCGTCACCGTTGACACGAGTTGCCAGCTCTTCCTGAGTCTCGCAGTTGTCAACGTTGGTGAAAGCCGCGCAGTTGATGATCGCTGCCGGATGCAGACGCGTCATCTCTGCCAGCACCTGCTCGCGGTCGGTCACGTTGAAATCCGGCAGGTCGTAACGGCAGACGGCATAACCGGCCGGGGCTAGTTCACCGACCTTGCGCGCTAGCATGCCGTCAGCACCGATCAGGGCGAGACGCTGCACCGCCATGTTAGCGATCCCCGTACTGTTTTGTGTAGTAATCCCGATACGCGCCGCTGGTGACCTGTTCGACCCAGTCCCGATTCTGCAGGTACCAGTCGATGGTCCGACCGATCCCCTCGTTGAAATCGACCGATGGTGCCCAGCCAAGTTCGCTGCGGATCTTGGTCGCATCGATGGCGTAGCGCCGGTCGTGCCCAGGGCGGTCCTTGACGAAACGGATCAGGGAACGGCGGGGTCGGCCATCGACGGGCAGCCCCACCCTCACGTCGAGGAGATCGCAGATAGTCTGGACCACTTCGATGTTCTGCTTCTCGCTGTTGCCGCCGACGTTGTAGGTCTCACCGATCCGCCCCTTTTCCAGCACTGCCAGAATCGCGGCACAATGGTCGACCACGTAGAGCCAGTCGCGCACGTTTCTGCCATCGCCGTACACCGGCAGTTCCCGGCCGTTGAGGGCATTGTTAATGATCAACGGGATGAGTTTTTCCGGGAAGTGGTAAGGACCGTAGTTGTTGGAGCAATTGGTCATCAGAGTCGGCAGGCCGTAGGTATGATGATAGGCGCTCACCAGGTGGTCGGAGGCCGCCTTGCTCGCCGAATAGGGGGAACGCGGGTCGTAGGGGGTCGTCTCGGTGAACAGCCCGGTGTCGCCGAGGGAACCATAGACTTCGTCGGTGCTGACATGCAGAAAGCGGGGGCTGGTGACTGTCCCTGCAGGGACCGGCGGCTGGGGGCCGGTCAACCAGGCTTTGCGGGCGGCTTCCAGCAGAGTGAAGGTGCCGACGATGTTGGTCTGGATGAACTCCGCGGGGCCGTCGATGCTGCGGTCGACGTGGGACTCGGCGGCGAAGTGCACGATAGTGTCGATGGCCTCCTCGGCGAACAGCTTTTCAACCAGTGCGGCGTCACCGATATCACCTTTGACGAAGCGGTAGCGTGGATCTGACGCCACGTCGGTAAGGTTGGCAAGATTGCCGGCGTAGGTGAGCTTGTCGAGATTGACCAGGCGCACGGCGGGGGAGCGCGACAGGCAGAGCCGCACGAAGTTCGAGCCGATGAAACCGCAGCCGCCGGTGACAAGGAGATTTTTCATGGAGCGGAAACCCCTTTATTGGTGATTCGTGATGCGTGATCCGTAGGGGCGTGATTTATCACGCCCAGGGCGCAATGAATTGCGCCCCTACGTTGCTGTCAAGATATACCCCGCCGCTGCAGACAGGTCCCCGAAAACCCTGGTCCCCGGGAAGCGCGCGGCGACCGCTCGTCTCGTCCTTGGCGCCGTAACCGGTGCGGACCAGCAAGGATCTGCAACCGGCCGCCTGCCCCGCTTCGATGTCCGCCAGCTTGTCGCCGACCATGAAGGACCGGCCAAGATCGATGCCGTGGTCGCGCGCGGCCGTCAGTAGCATGCCGGGCGCCCCTTTGCGGCAGTCACAGTCGATCCGGTTAGTCCCGACTCCTTCGGTCGGGTGATGCGGACAGACGTAAAAACCGTCGATACCCAGCCCCGTGCCGGTTCAACTCCTGCTGCAGGTATTCATGCAACCGGCTGACCGCTTCCCGCGGATAATAGCCTCGCGCCACCCCCGACTGGTTGGTGACGACAATGACCAGGAATCCGGATTCTTTGAGACGCCTGATGGCAGCAGGCGCACCGGGGATGAATTCGAAATCCTCGACCCGGTGCAGGTAGTCCTTGTCGACGTTGACGGTGCCGTCGCGGTCGAGGAAGACCGCGGGGCGCAGGTTTCCCCGAGCCGTCATGGCTGATAGGATTCCAGGATTTTCTCAATGATGTTGGTTGTCGATTTGCCATCGACGAACTGAATCAGTTCGACCCGCCCGCCCCAGCTTTCGACCAGATCCTTCCCCACCACGCCATCCGCGGTGTAATCGCCGCCCTTGACCAGGATGTGGGGACGCAGGGCAGCGATCAGTTCCCGCGGCGTGTCCTCGTCGAAGATCACCACGTAGTCGATGCAGTCGAGCGCCGCCAGAATATGCGCCCGCTCCTCCTGGCCGATCAGCGGCCGTTTCTCCCCCTTGAGCCGGCGAATCGAGGCGTCGGAGTTGAGCCCGAGCACCAGCAGGTCACCGAGCCGACGCGCGGCCTGCAGGTACTTGACGTGGCCGACGTGCAGCAGATCAAAGCAGCCGTTGGTGAAGACGATGGTGTCGCCGCGGGTGCGGCGCCCCTCCAGCAGCCTGGCCAACCCCTGCCGGTCGTGGAGCTTGAGGTCGCTATCGCGGTGCTGGCGGCCAACGGCATCCAGTATCTCCTCAGGAGAGACCGTGGAAGTGCCGACTTTGCCGACGACAATTCCCGCCGCGAGATTGGAGAGCCGAGCCGCCTCCTCCAGGGGGAGCTTGGCGGCCAACCCCAGGCCGATCAGCGACAGCACGGTGTCGCCGGCGCCCGACACGTCGAACACCTCGCGCGCCTCGGTCGGCATGTGCGCTTCCCGCCCGTCGCGGAAGAAGAGGCTCATCCCCTCTTCGCTGCGCGTCAGCACCAGGGCGTCGAGATCGAAATCCGCGCACAAGCTGCGGCCCGCCCGGCACAGGCTGGCTTGGTCTTCGATGAGCACTCCGGAGGCCGCCTGGGCCTCCTTGCGGTTCGGCGTCAGCACGCTGGCGCCACGGTATTTGCGGTAATCGCTCCCCTTCGGGTCGACCACCACCGGCACCCCGCAAGCGCGCGCCACGGCGATGACCTCCTGGAGTAACCGTTCGGGGAGCACCCCCTTGAGGTAGTCGGAGACCAGGACCGCCTGGCAGGACGGCAGCGCGGCACGGACATGCCCGGAGAGCTGCCGTTCTTGCTCGGCGGAGATCTCCGCGCGGGTTTCGCGGTCGATGCGGACAATCTGCTGGTTGCTGGCCAGCACCCGGGTCTTGCGGCTGGTGGTGCGCCCAGCGGCCAGGACGATGCCGGCGGTGTCGATGCCGAGCCGGTCGAGCTGCTGCCGCAGCAGGCGACCGTCGCCATCGTCACCAAGAACGCTGGCCACGGTCACCCTGGCGCCGAGCGCCACCAGGTTGTTGACGACGTTGCCGGCCCCGCCCAGGCGCAAGTCGTCGCGGCGGACTTCGACCACCTGCACCGGCGCCTCCGGGGAGATGCGCTCCACCTTCCCCCAGATGTATTCGTCGAGCATCAGGTCGCCGATCACCAGCACTCTCGGGTTGGCGAGTCGCGCGAAAAACCGTTCGACTTCAAGACGATCCATAATTTGGCTCATATCTTTTCCATGTTTCCAAGGTCTTCACCAAGACACCGAGGACACCAAGAAAATCGGCATAAGTTTTATTAATAGCGAGGTAGCAACCCAATGTGAAGTTTATTCTTACAACTACCGGCTTGGCAGCCTTTGCTACCGGGGGAGACCAACCTGTCGGCCGCGCAGATTCAGCAGGCCGGTTTCCACATAGGCCTTGAGCCGGTGATCCATCTCCCTGCTCCGTTGCGGATCGTCGATCTGCTCGGAATGCGGCGGGAAATCAAGGGTGTAACGGTAGAGTCGGGGACTTTCCTTGGGCGTGCGCATCAGCAGGTAGTTCCCTTCGATCAGGGCCACTTCTTCCTTGCCGCCAGACGGCTTGACGACCGCGAAACCTGGATCATTCAGTCGCGGAGAAAAGAGGTTGCGCCCCCACCCCTGATGCGGAACCTCAAGGCCGAGCAGACCGAGGACGCTCGGACCGATGTCGACCTGGCTGGCGATGGTGCTGCGGCGCCCCTTTTGCTCCGGCCAGGGGCCGGGCGCGTAAAACAGCAGCGGCACATGGAATCTGTCGAGTTGCATCGCGGTTATGGCCGGGGCCGTGCCGAAACCGTGATCGCCGGTGATCACGAAGAGGGTGTTCCGGAAATAGCTTTCCTGTCGGGCCGTGCGGAAAAACTCGCCGAGGGCCCAGTCGGCATAGCGCATCGAATCGGCCCGTCCTGCCGGGACATCGGCAGACTTGATCGGCGCGAAGGGCAGCGGGTCGGGAAGGGTGTACGGGGAATGATTGGTCAGGGTCAGGATCGCGGCGAAGAACGGACCCTTTTCGGCCATGGCCCGGAATTCCTCGTTGGCGCGCATGAATACGTCGTAGTCACCGACCCCCCAGACCGGATCGACAAAGGTGGGATTGACGTACTCGTGCCGGCCGATGAAGCGGTGGATGCCGTGCTGGCGGAAGAATCCCTCCTTGTTGTCCCAGGAGAAGAGGCCGTTGTAGAGGAACAGCGAATCGTACCCCAACGGGGTGAGGAGGCTGGGGAGCCCGGAAAACTCCTGGTGCGCCTCCATGGTTTTCATCAGGTATTCGTAGCCGGGGAGATTGGGGAAGCCGGCCAGCGAGGCGAACACCCCCTGATGGGTATGGGTGCCGTTGGAAAAGGCATGGTCGAAGAGCACGCCGTCGCGGCTGAGCGCATCGAAATCGGGGGTCAGCGAAGGGTTCGCCCCGAGGGCTCCGACATGGCGGCCGGAAAAGCTCTCGATGAGGATGACCACCACGTTAACCGGCTGGCCGGCAACCGAAACAGCCGCCGGCGCCCTGCGCAGCAGCGGCAATTGCGGCGTCGCCAGGTCCTGTTCGTCCGGAAGATTCAGCATGGCCCTGGTCGTTTGCAGCGCCTCTTCGCGCGGCATGGCCCCGGTCCAAAAGCGTTGGCTGCCGTACAGCTTCTCGATAGCGCTGCGGCCCAGGGTATAAACGCCGTTGAGCGCCAGGTTGTTGGCGAAGGCATCCTCGCAAAAGAAGGCATCGCCCCAGCGCAGGGGCGTCGACGCCAGGCCGCCGCGGGCACCGATCACCATGATGGCCAGAAAGACGGCAGGCAGCGATCACCCGGGTCAGGCGCGGACGGATCAATCGGCCTGATCCCCGGCCAGGGTCCGGCGATAGAGCCAGCGCACACCGAGGGTGAAAACGGCAAACAGGGCCGCCCAGGCCAGCAGGTAGCTCAGAACCGGATACCCCTCCCAGGCCATCCCGGCGACGATTTTCGGATGGCTGAGGTATTCGAACACCAGGGTATTGAAGCGCATCTCCAGTTCCCGGTAGAACTCGATCTCCGCCAACCCGGTCATCATGAGGGCACCGACCAGGGCGCAGAACCCCCTGACCAGCGACTGTTGCCGGCGCCGGGGGACAACCAGGAGGGCAAGGAACAGCGGGATCAGCAGGTAGGAACTGATGGCCAGGTCGAACCGCATCCCGACCAGGAAACTCCTGGCAAGAGTGCCGCGGGGATGCCGGAGGCATGGAAGCTGTTCCGCCACAGCAGCAGCAACCTCAGTACGGCAAACACGGGCAGCAGCAGCAGATAGAGTCCACCGGCGAAGCGGGCTTCGGCGCCAAGCGGATTACGGCGGCCGGAAACCGGCCCCCGGCCGGTATCTGAGGATTCTTTCATGCCGGCAGGATAGCGGCTCAGGAGCGGGCCATCTTGGCAAGAACGGCCGTGGCAAAGAGCGGGATATTGATTTCGTGGTGCCCGGTCAGGGTATAGCCCCGGCCACCTTCGGAGGTGGGCCGCTTGACGACATTCTGCAGGGGCCGATAGTGCTGGGTCATGTCGAAATTGGCCGTAGAGAACCCGTTCACGTGGTGGCCGAGGTTCTGCGCAATGGAGAGCGCCTTGAGAAAGACCTCGGGCATCACCACCGCCGAGCCGACGTTCAGCCAGACACCGCCGCTTAGATCGGCGACCACGGCGGTGAGCAGGCGGAAGTCGCGGGCCGACATCTCGCCGGTAACCGCCCCGTCGAATTCCGGATGCTGATGGATGATATCGGTACCAATCGCGACGTGGACCGTCACCGGGATGTCGTGCTCGACGCAGGTCGCCAGCAGGCTGTACTCTCTGAATTTATGCTCGTTATCGATGATGCAGCGGCCAATGGCCTCACCGAACCCATTGCCGGAAGGGAGTGCGCCCTTGAGCGCACGGTTCATGCCGCCGCCGGTCTCTTCCGCGAAACCGAAATCGCCGGCATGCAGGATCGCGCCGACATCCTCGGAAGTCGCGCCGATCAGCGATACCTCGAAGTCATGGATCGCCGCCGAACCGTTCATCGCCACGGCCGTGATCACCCTCGTCTCGATCAATGCCCGGAGCACCGGCTGCAGCCCGCACTTGATCACGTGCCCGCCGATGGCCAGCACCACCGGGCGCCCGGCCCGGCGCGCGGCGACCACGGCATCGACCACGCCGCGCAGGCTGTCGGCGCCGAGCAGGCGCGGCAGACTGTCGAAGAAGTCGGTGAACGACCCGCCCGGTTTGGGGGCGCAGCGAAGTGCTCGGCAACGTTGACCTTGTTGCTTCGAGAAACTAACGGGTATGTGGTTATAGCGGACATTTCCAGTTGTTTGGATTTAACGTCCATGGTGGCCACCCTGTTCGAGAGAATGTTTCTGCTGAGTAATCAGCGTGCGGCTTCTTTCGTCACCGATGCGGATCAGCATTCTGAGGTTTTCATGGGGGCCGACTACCTTCTTGCCCACCTCGAGAAATACCACATGAGCCTCAGGTCGCACCATACGTATCGCCATCCGCGGCACAGTTCCGCTATTTCAGTCTCAGTTCCACCGCGATTACGGTTCACATGGCGGCCAAGGGCCAACAGAGCCCATATATAGGCTTTCCTTGTGACGTTTTTATGGGAAAACCCGGTCATCGCCGAGAAGTTTTCTGTAGCAGAGTGCTTTCTCCAATTTTACGTGACTAGTCGTCGACGAAATATTAGTCTCATGATGGCGATGGCATATCACCTGCTCGTCAATAAAACCGATTTTCCCCTGCAAGGAAAGCAGGATTGGCGTATCGAGATTCTCATAATACCTTAAATTTCTGGCATCAAACCCACCAATCGCTCGCAAAGCAGAACATCTAATAAGTCCTGTTGAGAATATTGGCAACGCTCCCTTGAGCATTGCCGGGATGAAATCGTGATCTGCAAACATTTTACGATGTCTGTCTTTGATCAAACTCAAATCGTTCGGCTCATCATGTTCTATCAGACAACCATCGGCAAAGACCGCGGCACATTCGGGATGTTCACTTAAATAGCGAACGCGCTTTTCGATGCTGTCCACGGGGAAGAAATCATCTGAAGCAAGCTCACAGAAATACTCTCCCGCCGAAAGCGACAACCCCTCGTTCAAGGTCGCAAGCAACCCCTGATTTTCACGCGCGACGAATCAGAAATCTCCGCGAGTATCGTGCATCCGCCGGATGACTCCGTCGCTGCCGTCTTTCGAACCATCATCGATCACGATCAGGTCGATTTGAGGCCAACGCTGGTTGAGTACGCTCGATGGCCTGCTCAACGTACTGCCGGTGGTTGTAGGATGGAATAACGACAGAGACAAGCATGTTTTAATGCTGATCCGGAATTGCAAACAACTGGTGTTCAACCAACTCGCAGATCACATGGATGATCGTCACATGCGCTTCCTGGATATGCGGCGTCTCCTGAACCGGAACCACCAATGCCAGGTCGACTTCCCCGGCAATGTCACCGCCATCGCGACCAAGCAGACCGATGGTTTTGCACCCGGCATTGCGGGCGGCAGCCAAGGCCTTTCTCACGTTCGGAGAGCGGCCGGAGGTAGAAATGCCGATCACCACGTCGTTGGCTGCGGCCAGCGCCTGAACCTGGCGGGAGAAGATTTCCTCGAAACCGTAGTCATTGCCGATCGCCGTCAGAATCGAAGTATCAGTGCTCAGAGCGATGGCTGGCAAAGGCCGACGCTCCATGATGAAACGGCCGACCAACTCGGCAGCCAGATGTTGTGAGTCAGCAGCAGAGCCGCCATTTCCCATGACCAGAACCTTATGGCCATTACGAATGGCATTGGCAATCGTTATGGCCGCCTCGAAGATGGCCAGCGAAAGCTGCTCCGAAACCAATGCCATGACCTGCTCATGACGCTGAAAATAGGCACGAATCTTGATCAAGTTCATAACGACTCCCATCGCTGTGAGATACAGCGCAGTTGAGTGGTCAAATCAATTAAAAACTCATCTTCGCGCTATCGCTTTCTGCCAAGCGCCTAGAAAACCATCGTAAAGTGTTTGGGGAGCACCGGCCCTGTCCAAGTCGCGCAGGAAATGCGCAAGATCCTTCCTTGCCCTTGCCGGAGCAAAAGCGCTGGTTGACCTGCTGCCATCGAGGTCAACCAGCCAGAAGCAGAACATCTCCTCCCGGCGTAGGGCAATGATGTTACGCCAGTTGAGATCGCCGTGCAGCAAGCCCTGATGGTGCATGCATCCGATAATTCTGCCGAGCACTTCAAGACAACGCTGCCGCTGGTCTGTATCCAGACAGGGCCAGAGATCGAGAAAGCTGGCGGCCTCCCCCTTGAGGAACGGGAACAGCAGATAGGAGCGACCCAGTAACCCGCACCAGCGTTCTTCCAGACACAGCAGAGGCTGAGGCGTCGGCACCCCGCATTTTGCGAACAACCGTGCCGCCATCCAGGATTTGACTGCCCGTGAGCGCCGCAAAAGATTTGATCCCGTAAACGGTGCCGAGACGGTTGTAGCGCTTTAAAAAATAGTCGTGACCACTCAGCGTGAGCCGGACCTTGTCCGTTCCAGGCCCCTGCCAGGGCGACAGCAGGACCTCGCCCTGAGCGAAAAGCCGATCAGGGTTCGGCAAAAGCGCTGACAGCAGCCCGGCATCCGGTCCGGGGTCGCTGCTCCATACCAGGAACCGGCCATACCGCTCATGCCGTTGTCGGCAACCCCGCCCTGACTCGCGCTGCACCTTCACCCCTCCCACCCAGCCTGCCAGGAAAGCAGCAGACGTTGCTCCCAATCCAGCTCGACTTCGGCACGGTGCAGGTCCTTGACAAATCGGGCCAGGTCCTTGCGGGCAAGCCATTTGCTTGGCCGGAAGAGCTGGCGACCACCATCGAGATCAACCAGCCTGACCGTCAACTGCTCACCCTCGAAGGCCAGCACGATGTTGTCCCACTTGAGATCGCCATGCAGGCATCCCTGCCGATGCATGCGGCCGAATACGTTGCCCAGCGTGGTCAGAACCTGCAACTTGCGGTCATCAGCCAGACCTGGCCACAGCTTGCGGAGCACCTGACCCGGCGCCTCTTCCATCAGCACGTAGGAGCGGCCAAGCACGCCATAGCGTCGCGCTTCCAGGCAGAGCAGGGGCACCGGCACCGGCACGTCACGGGCAATAAATTTTCTTGCCAACCGCCAAGTATAAACGGCACGGGAACGCCTTACCAGATATTGCAGGCGATACCAAAGACCGCGGTCGTTGTAGCGTTTCAGAAAGTAGCGCCGCCCGGCCACGTCAATGACTCCACAGTGGGACCGGCTGCCGGGCTTGCAAATCTCACCCGTGGACAGAATCAAGTCCGGGTCGGGCAGCAACGCGGCGAGAGCCCGCTCAGCGGCGGGCGAGGGCTGGCGCAAGATGCGAAAACCGTCGCACATCTCAGCGACACTACCGTCTAAGCACAGAGATGAGGAAGACTTGGCAGATACGATCATATCCCCGGGGCGTCCGACCTGTCAGCAGCCACTGAAAAAACCCGATGGTCTGCTCCATGTTGCGTTCGCGAGTGTAAGGGATTGCTGTCTCGCGGGCCTGCCTACCCATGTGCCGAAGCCGTTGAAAGTCGAGACAGTGTGCCAGCAACCCCGCCAGTTCGGAAGCATCGCCGGGGTCACTTTGGACATAGCCGTTCTTGCCGGCACGGATCAGTTCGGCGGCGCCGTTGCCTGCCGTGGTGACGACTGGCAGACCACAGGCCATCGCTTCCAGGCAGACGTTGGCAAAAGGGTCATAGACGGTCGGGAGCACCAGCAAATCGCCGGCCGCGTAGTAGCGTTGCACCTCCCTGGTCGGGCTGACGAAACGGATGCGTTCGTTCAGGCCAAGGCGCCTGGCCAGGCGCAGAAACGGTGCCGGCCGGCCACGCCCGACCACCACCAGGCGCAGGCTGGCGCCGCGCTGACCAAGCAGCGCCATGGCCGAGATCAGCACCACCAAACCCTTACGGCGCCAGTTGTTGGACACATAGAGGATGGCGATGTCCGAGTCATCAAGTTGCAACTCTCGACGGCAGTCAGTGCGCAAGGGGGCAACTGCCGCCGGAGCAAAAAGGGCCGTGTCGACCCCGTTGTAGACGACCGCAACGCGCTCGTCCGCCACGCTGTAGTACTGCTGGACCTGTCGCTTGCAGAGTTGCGAGTTGGTGATCAGCAGCCGGCATCCGCCGGGCGCGAACAGCCGCCGCTCCAGGTAGAGATTGGCCAGATGCACGGGATTGACTAGACAGGCGAGCCAGCGCAAAGGGGCAGATGGATAGCGTAACCGCAGCCAGTGCCGCTGCACGCCGTCACCCAACCGGTAGACATCGAGGGGCTGGCAACGGGTCAAGCCATAGCGGATATCGAACGGCTGACTGGCCAGCACCCTGCGCACTCCACGCATAAAACTGAACGGACGCCACCACGCCGGCCGGCGGGCCGCGCGGACCGGATGAAGCACCACCGCCGCCGGCAGCTCCTCCAGGCACGCCCCCACGGCATGCACCTCATGTCCCCTGTCGACCAGAACCGCGGCCAGGTTGACCGAAAAACGCTCGAGCCCCCCGTGGGAGGACGAGAACGTGTGGTTGACGAGGGCTATTCGCATTTCGTCCAGGCACCCATCCGCGCCAGCGCCTGAAGCGACTTGTCCGGCAAGGTTTGATTCCGGTTCGTGCGGACGGTTTTTCTCTTGATATGGGTACGAACGCGTTTCACCACGGGTTCTCCTCGTCAGTTTCAGGACGTGCGGGAGCTGCCGCCCGATTGCAGGCGGTCGAGGATCTGCCAGAGTCGCTCCCCGACGATCCTGACATCATGGCGCTGCTCCACCAGCAGCCGGCCGGCCCGCCCCATCGACCGGCCCAACTCTGGCGTGGCAACCAATCGCTCGAGTGCCGCCAGCCAATCTTCCTCGCCACCGACCGCCAAGCTGTTGTCCGGCTTGAGGATTTCTGCCGTGGCACCGAACACATTGCCGACCACCGGCACACCACAGGCCAGGTACTGCAGCGATTTGATCGGCGATTTGCCGCGGGTGAACTCCTCGTCGGCCAGCGGCAGCAAGCCAATGTCGAGTCCGGCGACAAACGCAGGTTCGGCACCCGGCTGGAACGGCTGGTAAACGAAGGGGATCGCCAGGCGCGGCCTTCGCCCGGAGAATACCGCCAGACGCACCTGCGGAAAACGTTTCAGTACCTTGGCCAGGACCGGTTCCAGCCGTTCCAGCAAATGAACATTCACGGGCGCACCCGCCCAACCGATGGTGACCGCGTCGCTGCTCCGGTCGGCCCTTGGCCGCCAGGTCTCGAGATCCAAAGCCATAGGCACCACTTCGACCACAGTGGCGTAGCGCCGGGCAAAACCAGCCAGATAACCATTGGCCGGAGTGACCACCGTGGCATTCCGAAACCAGAAGCGCAGGCGCTGGTTCACCTTGAACTGGGTGAACCAGGAAAACCGTCGGCCGGGGCGAGTATAGATCGCATCGTCGAAGTCGAAGATGACCCGTCGGCTGGCCGCGACCAGCCGCTTGGCCATTCCCTGGCGGATCAGGCACTTCTGGTTGAAGAGCAGGTCGGCGCGGCGGGCCTTTTCGACCGACGTATCGTCAAGGGCATCGCGCCTGACAAACTCGACCGTCATTCCGCGAGAGCCAGAGAATCGAGATATTGCGCCAGCCGGTACTTGGTACTCCCCTTTTCCAGATCACGGCTGATAATGGCCAGAATGTTCATGGGACCTTCCGGTTGACCGGTTTGCCTGGATAACGCTAACGCTGGCGGGAGCGCGACCAGACGGCTGAGCATGCAGCAAACAGCTCTTCGTATTCGCGGATCATCCGTTCGGCACTGAACTGATCCAGCGCTCTCCGGCGAGCATTCAACCCGAATTCGTGCAGCTGAGCCGGAGCTGTGGCGGCCATGCTGTGCATGGCCTCTGCCAAAATCTCGACATCGCCGGGACGAACCAACCTGCCAACAGTCGTCTCGCCGCACACCTCTGGGATACCACCGACCCGCGCGGCGATTACCGGCAACTGTTCGGCCATCGCCTCGAGCAGTGCCAGCGGCAGCCCTTCCCGCAGAGACGGAAAGACGAAGCAGTCCAATGTGCTCAGAACCTGCGGAACATCCGACCGAAAACCGAGGAATCTCACCCGTTCCTGGACGCCAAGCGTGGCGGTAAGCTGACACAGCTGGCTTTCCAGTTCGCCGCGCCCGGCGATCAACAGCGACACATCCTTCCTGCGGTCGGCAACTTTGCTGAAGGCTCGCAGCAGCGTGACATGATCCTTGACAGCATTGGCCGACCGGCCGTTCCCAACCAGAAACCTTCAGGCACGTCCGGAAACAACTGGCGGCGCAGCGCCGTCCGGTCGGCACCACCCAGGAACCTCTCGAAGTTGAGACCATTTTGGCTCGTGACGACCTTCTCCGCGGCAAGCCAGGGATTGGCATCGCGAATGTCGGTGGCTACGGCGTGCGAAATAGCGATGGTTCGGTAGAGAAACCGGCTCATCAGTCGGTTCTGGAACTGGCGTACCCAGCCGGAGCCTGCGCCGAGACCGTAAATCGTTGTAAGAATCAGTGGTTTTTGCCGGGACAGCAAGGCTGCTCCAACCCCAACCGGGATGGTCCGGTGTAATTGGCAATTGACCACGTGGATTTGTTCTCTGTCGATGATCTCCGCGACTTGCCTGAGGAGCGGGAGATTGTACCAGCGCAGGTGGGCAATTTCTCGCTCCAGATAACAGGACCGCGCCGTCTGCTCCAGGCCGTTACGCCCGTCGCGTCGCCCACTCAGGTAGCAGACGACGGTCTGGAACCGCGAGGGATCGAGACGCGCCATCTCGTTGAGCAAGGGGTAATCCCCCGTGTAGCGCTTGACCAGTTGCAGTACGCGGATCATTTCACCACCGGGCAAAATTCTCACTCGTCAACATCGCGCATCGCCCGCGACGCCAGTTGCCTGATTTCGTCGGCCTTGCCGGCGCCCAAGGCCCGGCTTACCAACAGAACGTTGGCGTTGGCCGGGAACATACCGGCGGCACGATCGATGGGCAACAGCGCCTGCTCGCCATCTTCGATGGTATAGGCGAAAAACTTCTCCATCCAGGGGATGGCGAACAACGCCTTGGCGCTCTTGCCGGCCCGTTGCATGTTGTCATCGTTGCACTCGAACACCACGTAGCGAAGCCTGGCGACTTCGTCGACAGTCATCCCGCAGAAAACATTGTATTCGAACCCTTCAGTATCAACCTTGAGGCAGATCGATTCGAGGTCGGCAAAATCGACGATCTTCCCGAGCCGCTCGACGGCGACCGGCACCTCTTCGACATCGCCACCTTTGCTGGGACGGTAGGCAAACGATGACAGACTGTGGCGCCCCTTGGGAATGAACAATTTCAATTCGCCGGGACCGTCGGAAACGCCCCGGTTGATACAATTCCCGGCGAAACCGTTCAGCGCCAGGTTCTCCTCGGTACGCTCAATCATGCGCGGGTTGGCGTCGATGCAAAAGATCCGCCCACCTCGGTTGTGCGCGGCAAAGAAACAGGAAAAATAACCAATGTTGCAGCCCACGTCGATAAACGCACCGCACTCACCGGCCAGCGCCGCAATGACCCGCGACGTCCCCGGCTCGAAACGACCGTGAACGAAGATCTGGTTATCGACGGCATCGCCGAGCACGCAGCTGACCTGAAAACCGTAACGCGTATCGACTACCTGCCGTGCGCCCCGATGCCTCCGGCAGTATTTGCGGAATGCCGAGGCGCGCAAAAAATCGCCAAATCCCTTGCGGGCGTAGAGCAGCAGCCAGTCACTCATTGCAAAGCCCATCGGACG
This sequence comes from uncultured delta proteobacterium, assembly GCA_963751525.1. Classification (GTDB taxonomy): domain Bacteria; phylum Desulfobacterota; class Desulfuromonadia; order Desulfuromonadales; family BM103; genus VAUL01. The sequence goes on from CAVVUQ010000003.1 coordinate 149,496, forward strand.
ACTCCTGAAAAGTGCTCGACATTACGGCAACTCGCCCCGGCGCCGGCGGCGCTCCATCAATTTAACATCGTGGCGGGCGATGCGTTCGAGCTTACCATGAATTTTATGAATGAATCGCTTGGCGTCACGGTCCAGGCGAGCCTTGCCGGTATAATCCAGGAACAACCGCAGGCGGTCGGAGTTTGAGAACCCCCCGTAAACCCGCATCGAATAATTCAGCTGAGCGAGGTCCTTGATGATGCAATACCGTGGCGTTCGCTCCCGGCGCTGCACTCTCTGCAGGTCGAGGAGGTAGAGAGTAGCGTCCGCGCCGAGAAAAAAATGGTTCAGGTATAAATCCTGGTGGTTCATCCCATGGCCGTGAAAATCGCGCGCCAGGACAGCCATTTTTCGCAGCAACGCAATCTTTTCCCGGACTCTTTGCCCCTTGCGCGGCGCCGCAAAATCCCGGCGCCAGACCACATCGAGCGGCTCGGCCCCGTACAGTTCCTCGGAGATGGTAAATGAAGCGGTTTCGACACAGATACGGCGGCGCTCACCGACGGCGACCGGGGGGACGGTCGGGATCCCGGCGGCCCGGACGGCCAGGATATTGTCCCATTCGCGGCGAGCGCCGAGTTGCGGCCAGCGCAGACGGCCCAGTGCTTTCCAGGCCTCGACCGGATGAAGTCGGTTGCGCTTGAGATAAAAGGCCCGGTCGTCAAATTCCATGCGCACCACCGATCGACCGCGCTTGTGACAAATCCTGATGCCGCCGGGGAAGTCCATGAAGTCCTCGAAGGCGGCAAGGCCCTGGCGAGCGAACAAAGCCCGATCCGCCTCGCTCTGCCAGATGATTTCCGGGTCCCCAACCATCACTCAACCTTTTCCCGCCCGACCCGGGGTGCCGACAGCCGCATCCGTAAGCAAGGCGCGGACGGCAGAGAGCACCTCGTCGACCGGCACCTCGCGGATGCAGCGCCAGTCGTCACGGCACTTTGCCTTGCGGCAGCGCTCCGGGCACACCGTGCCGCTGAGCAGCATCGCCCCTTCTCCCTGGCGCAGCGGCTGCCACTTGATCTTGTCGGTCGGGCCGGACACACACACAACCGGTGCGTCGCTGACCAAGCCGGCCAACTGCGCCGGGCCGCTCATGTTGCCGATGAACAGGGACATCCCGGCCAGCAGGGCGAGCGTGACCGGCAGGGGTTCCGTTACCACGGCCGCCGCCGCGGCCTGCTGCAGTCTGGAACGGAGTCCCTCGAGCCCTGGGCGCTCACCCGGCGAACCGATCAGCACTATTTTCAAGCCATATTCAGAGGCAAGCCGGTTGGCAACCTCGGCAAACCGTTCGACCGGCCATCCGCGGCTCGACTGCCCGGCGAACGGGTGGATGATTGCGTAGTTCCTGCCGTCACCGGGCAGTCGGTCGACATACCCATTGGCCAACGCCAGGCTCGTGCGGTCCGGAACCGGACCGAGCAGCGCCGGCCGCCCGGCCATCCCGATCCGCTTGAGGACGGTGGCATAGAAATCGAGCTTGTGCCGCCCGATCAGCGGGGTGAGCAGATCGTTGTACACCCACCTGCGCTGGGCGGCAGTCAAACCGATACGCCGGCGGGCCAGCGTCATCAGCGTCAGCATCGTGCAGGGAATGCGGTAGCTGACGCTGATCACGGTGCGATAACGGGCCAGCATCAGCTGCAGACCCAGTCGCAGAAAGTCGAGGTGCTGTCGAAGATCGCGGGCCTTGCGCCCGGCCCGGTAGCTGCGGATGCGGATCTTTCCCGCCGAGGGGAGACGCTCAACCAGGGGGAGATGCGCCGCGCGCACGACCAGGTCGATACCGTTGTCAAAGTACCCGGCAAGGGCCTCGATGACCGGCAGCGCGGCGATGAAGTCCCCGAGGTGATAGTCGGCCATGATGACCAGAACGCCGGTTTCCGCCGGCAGGAGTATCCTGTCAGGTGCCGAAGTCATCTCAGTTCCCCTGTCCCGCGCCAGACGCGGATGATGCCAGCAGACCCTCGATCGCACCGGCTACGGTCTTGACCGGAATGCTCATTCCGCACGCCTCGTCCCGCTCACACTCCTTGCGCAGACACGGCGAACAGTCAAGCGGTGACTGCAACAGGATGTGCCGCTCGCCGCGCGGCCCGTTCCGCCGGCTGTCGGTCACCCGGAACAGCGACACGGTCGGCGTGCCGACGGCTGCGGCAATATGGATCGGCCCGGTATCGCCGCCGACCACCACAGTGGCCCGCGCCAGCAGGGCCACCAATTCCGGCAGGGTGCCGCGCGGCCAGACCACGGCACTATCGCTGGCAGCCGCGCGCAAGTCTGCTTCGACCACGCGCCCGCTCCTCCTCGTTCCCCCAGGTCAGCACCGGGACGACGTCCGTTTCAGCGGCTAGGCACCGCACCAGTTCCTGCCAGCTTGCGACCGGCCACAGCTTGGTCGACCAGGTCGTGCCATAGTGCAGCACGGCAAGCCTGCGGCCGGTCAGTCCGAAACCAGCCAGTTGCGCATCAATCCGTGCCATTGCTTCCGGCCGGACCGGCAGCGGACCGGCCAGCAGACGTTCTCCGCCCCCGGGAAATGCGGCGCGGGCAATGGCCAGCGACCGCTCACTGATATGATGCTCGGCGGCCGTCAGCCTCACCCGGCGATTGGTCGCCAGCAGGTTGGGCCATTCGCGCACCCCCCGCCGGTCGAAACCGTAGCGGTGCGGTGCACCGGACAACAGCGTGAACAACCCGCTTTTGCTGTTGCCCTGCAGATCGAGCACGACCTCGTACTGCTCACGCCTGAGCTGTGCCGTCACCCGCCACCCCTCGCGCAGGGCCGTCAGCCGCCCCTGACGCCGCCACCTGCGGGTGGCGATGCAGTGCACCTTGCGCAGCAGCGGGTGCCCCTCCAGCAACGGCGCAAACCCTTCCTCGACCAGCCAGTCGATCTCCATCCGCGGATCGGCGCTTTTCAGCCAGGCCAGCACTGGCAGGGCGTGGACCACATCCCCCAGGGCACTGGCTCTGACCACCAGCACTCTCATTGCCGGTCTCCGAGCAGCTCGTAGGCCGCATTGAGCACGGCATCGGTGGTGACCAGTTCCATGCAGCGGTGATCGACCGGACATTCCCGCAACAGGCAGGGAGCGCAGTCGACCGCGTTGCGCACGATCCGGCAACGATCGCCGAGGGGCGACGTCGTGGTGTGATCGGTCGGGCCGAATATCGCGACGGTCGGCACGCCAAACGCTGCAGCGATATGCATCGGCCCGGAGTCGTTGGTCACCATCAGCCGGCACCGCGCCAGCACCGCCATCAGTTCACGAACCGAGGTGCGGCCGATCAGGTTGAGGGGGGCATGCCGCATCGCCCGCTCGATATGGGCGCCGATTTCCAACTCTCCCGGCCCGCCGGTCAGGACCACCCTCACCCCGTATGCGTCTGTCAGCCCGTCGGCCACGGCAGCGAACCGCTCGGGGATCCAGCGCTTGGCGGAACCGTAGGAGGCGCCGGGGTTGACGGCCACCCACTCGCCGGAACCGAGGCACCCGGCCGCCCACTGCTCCTCCTCCTGGGCCAGGGCCAGGCGCGGTTGCCGGCTGTCAACGGCGAAATCGAGCTGCCGGAGCAGCTGCAGGTAGTAATCGACATGATGCAGGCCATGCTTTTTGTCGACGGCCGGAACTCCAGCGTTCAGGAGCAGCCGCCGGCCATCGGTACGGTAACCGGCGCGGCGCGGAATCCCGGCCAGCGCCGCCATGAAGGCCGCTTCGAAGGCATTCTGCAGCAGGATGGCCAGGTCAAAGCGCTCCCGGCGCAACTCGCAGCAGAATCGCCAGAACCCGCCTGCCCCTTGATGCCGGCCACGCTTGTCGAACACGATGACCCGATCGCAGCAGGGATGAAAGGTAAAGAGCGCCGCCACCAGAGGGTTGGCGACAACCGCGATGTGCACTGCCGGAAAGGCTTCCCGAATGGACGCCAAGGCAGGGGTCGCCATGACCGCATCGCCAATCCAGTTGGGCATTCGCACCATGATCCGCATAACCGGCGCCGGCTGGCCATGTCGCAACTGCGCGAGGGACACGTCAGGCAGGTTTCTCGCCATCACCGGAGGTCAGCGGCCTGGCCTCGTCAACCAGCATGACCGGGATATCGTCCCGCACCGGATAGACCAGCTGGCAGGCATGACAACTTATTTCCTGGGCGGACTGATCGTATTCCACACAACCCTTGCACTGCGGACAGGCGAGGATTTCGAGCAAATCTTTCGAGAGCGGCATCGGTTTGCATCCTTTCGACTACGACTAAAAGCGTGAGGGGTGAGGGGTAAGGAGTGAAGAGTAAAAGCACTTGGTGTTACGCCTCACTCCTTACTCCTCACTCCTCACCTTATGCTGCTCGACGACCCGCTCCAGAACCCTGTCCAGTCCCCCCGGCTCGTCAAACTCCAGGGAGAGCGGCACCACCAGGCACGGGCACGGGAAACGGGCAGCCCGCAGTTTGACGGCATCTTTCTCCGTCGTAAGCAATAACTTTTTATTATCACATGATTGAATCAAACGGTTCAACTGCTCGCCGGAGTACTCCTGGTGATCGTCCAAAGCCAAAGTCGCGGCCAGTTCGAGCCCGCGGTTCCGCAGGGCCACGAAAAAATCCTCAGGCCGGGCGATGCCGGCAAAGGCGACCACCTGCTCCCCTTCCAGCCGACTCCAGGGGATTTCCTCCCCGTCCAGGGTCGTCAGGATATCGGCCAGCCGAGGCCGGCAATGCAGCACCGGGCCGACATACGGGATCGCCTGCGCAGCCGTTGCCCCGGCATGCGTCATGATGACCAGGTCGGCACGGCGCAGCGCACCCACCGCTTCGCGCAACGGTCCGGCCGGCAGCAGTTGACCGTTGCCAAACGGCGCACGACTGTCGAGCAGGACGATGTCGCAGTCACGATAGACCGGCAAATGCTGAAAACCGTCGTCAAGGACAATGACCTGCGCGCCCGCCGCCTCGGCGGCACACACACCGCGCGCTCTCTCCCTGGCCACGAAAACCAGTAAGGCCGGGTTCCGCCGGGCGAGCAGGCACGGCTCGTCGCCGGCCAGTTGGGGAGGCATCAGCAGGACCCCGTCCCCTGCCGAGACCAGTCCAACCGCACCGCGGAATTGCCCGCCGTAACCACGGCTCACGACCGCCACCCGAAGTTCCCGCGCAACCAGGATCTTGACCAGTGTGTCGGTAACCGGCGTCTTGCCGGTACCACCCACCGTCAGGTTGCCGACGGAAATGACCGGTACCGTCGCCCGGTAAACCTTCGGCAGGCCGTACCGGTAACAACTGGCGCGGAGAGAGACAATCAGCCGGAAGATCAGGGCGAACGGCCAGAGCAGAAGGTAAAACGTCCAACTGACAAGGCTGGACGGTCCGGCATCGATCATGCGCCGATATGCGTGAACTGCTCGGCCCATCTCAGCGTCTCAGGTGGCGACCGATCTCAGCCACGGTCCGCTCGGTGGCTCCGCGATTCTGCTGGAGGAGATTGTAACCGTTCTCCCCCAGTCGGTATCGCTCGGCCGGATTTTCGATCAGCAACCGCAGCTGATGGTAAAGATCGTCACGGTCCGCAACCAGCAGCCCCCCCTGCGCCTTGCGGGTCAACCCGGCAATTTCCTTGAAGTTCTGCATGTGCGGCCCGAACAGGACCGGCTTGCTCAGCAGCGAGGCTTCGAGGATGTTGTGCCCACCCACCGGGACCAGGCTGCCGCCGACAAAAACGATGTCGGCCAGGGCATAGAAGGTCAGCATCTCGCCGAGCGTATCGATCAGCAGGATGTCTCCGGCCTGCGGGGGGGTCTCTTCGGTCTCGATAGTGCTCCGCAAGATCGTGCGCATCTGAAGCTTTGCGAGTTCTTCGCGCACCTGGCGAATCCGCTCGGGCCGCCGCGGCACCATGATCAGAAAGAGCTTTGGGTGGTTGGCCAGCAGTTGCCGGTAGACCTCGGTAATCAGCTTCTCCTCACCGGGATGCGTGCTGCCGGCCACCCAGACCAGGCAGTCCGGGGGGAGGCGGAAACGGCCCGCCAACTCTTCGCGGGAGGCCAGGGACAGCTGCGGCTCAGGCATATCGAATTTCAGGTTGCCGGTGACCATGATCTGCCCTGGCACGGCGCCCAGCAAACGGATCCGGCGGGCGTCGAGAGCAGTCTGCATGCAGAAGGTGGTGACTCCGGCCAGCACCGGATGCAGCAGCTTCCCGGCCATGCGGTAGCGCGGCAGGGAGCGGTCGGAGATCCGCCCGTTGACCAGGACAACCGGTATCCCTTGCTCATGAGCGGCCCGGACGAAATTGGGCCAGATCTCGGTTTCGACCAGCACCACCACGGCGGGCCTGATGCGCCGCAGGACGCGCCGCACCACCCAGCTCAGATCGAAGGGGAAAAAGATGCAGTAATCGGCCTCGTCAACCTTGAGCGCCACCTCGCGACCGGTCTCGGTCACGTGCGAAAGCAGCAGCACGGCATCCGGGTGGCGCTCGCGCAGCGCCAGGAACAGCGGGGCGGCGGCACGGGTTTCGCCGACGGACACGGCATGGATCCAGATCACGGTCCGTCCGCGCAGCTTCTCGACAAAGCCCTCGGCATAGGAACCGAGTCGCTCGCGAATCCCCCGGCGGGTCTTGCCGTAGCGCAGGCCGCGCAGCAAATAGTACGGCACCAGCACCAGCGCGGAGAGGCAGAGCAGCAGGTCATACAGCAGATAGGTCATAATCGCTCAACCGGTTCCTGGCCGTCTGCTCATTAGCCTCCATGGCCTGCTGCAGCCGCAGACGAAAAGTCTCTGCCGTATCGCTCTCGGTGTAATAGAGGGGAACACCGAAGGAGAACACCCCCCTGCCCGGCGGCAGCGGCAGGAGGAAGCGGTCCCAGGACCGGAACCGGTGGCCACGGTTGCAGGCAAAGGCCATCGGCACGACCGGCCGCCCGGAAAGGCGAGCCAGTTGCACAACCCCTTCCTTGACCTCATGGCGCGGCCCCTTGGGCCCGTCTGGCGTGATCACCAGGTCAAGCGGCGCCTTGGCCAGCTCGAGCATTTCGCGAAAGGCCGCTCGCCCCCCTCGCGACGACGATCCCCGCACCGAACCAATACCGAAATAATCCATGGTCCGTGCAATGTATTCGCCATCGCGCGACGCGCTGATCAGCACGCTGGCGCCAGGCCCCCGGTACCCCTTGGGCATCAGGAGCAACTGATCGTGCCAGAAAGTCAGGATCACCTGGCGGTGATCCGTCCATAGCGTCTGCAGGGGCGCCTCGCCAAGCGTTTCCACCCGCAGGCAGCCATGGATCAGGCGGATCAGGCGGGCGGCCACCCAGGGGCCGGCACGCAGGTAAAAACTGTCGGCCAGAGAGGACATCACTCATCCCGGAACTGCATGTCATAGAGTTTGCGATAAAGGCCGCTGCGTCCGAGCAGTTCCTGATGGGTCCCGGTATCGACGATCCGGCCATCCTCGAGCACGACGATCTTGTCCGCATGCATGATGGTGGAGAGACGGTGAGCGATGACAAAGGTCGTGCGGTTCTGCATCAGGTTGGCCAGCGCCCGCTGCACCATCGCCTCGCTCTCGGTATCCAGGGCACTGGTCGCCTCGTCGAGGATCAGGATCGGCGCATCGCGCAAGATGGCGCGAGCAATGCAGATGCGCTGACGCTGTCCGCCGGAAAGCCGCACGCCGCGGTCACCGATGCCACTGTCATAACCTTCCGGCAATTGTCGGATGAATTCGTCGGCGTAAGCCAGCACGGCGGCGGCCTCGACTTCTGCATCGGAAGCGTCTCGTCGCCCATAGCGAATGTTGTTGCGGATCGAATCGTTGAACAGAAAGGTCTCCTGATCGACCAGGGCAATGTTCTTTTTCAGACTCTCCAGGGTGACCTGCCGGATATCTGTTCCATCGATCAGGATGGCGCCGGTCTGCGGATCATAAAAACGGGTGATCAGCCCGACCAAAGTCGATTTGCCGGCGCCGGACGGACCGACCAGGGCGACGACCTCCCCCGGCGACGCTTGCAGGCTCACATCCTTGAGCACCGGTTCATCATCATAGGAAAACGACACCTGAGTGAGCTGAACCTCCCCCTGGACCCGAGGCAGTTGCGCCGCACCAGGCAAATCCTTGATATCGGGGATTTCATCAAGCACCTCGAAAACCCGCTCCGCGGCCCCCAGTGACCGCTGGACATTGTTGTTGACTTTGATCAGACGCTTGACCGGGGTGTACATCATCAACACCGACGCGGCGAACGCAAACAATTCTCCCTGGGTGATCGCTCCGGACATGACCCGGTTCAGCCCATACCAGAAGATTCCGGCAATACCGAGGGACGCCAGGATCTCGATGATCGGCGCAGACGCAGAATCGTACTTGAGCGTTTTGCGGATAAACCGGTAGAACGCCAGATTCTCGGCACGGAAGCGAATGGTTTCATAGGTTTCGGTGCCAAAGGCCTTGATCACCTTGACCCCGGAAAAACTCTCCTGCAGGACGGCGGTGAGGTCGCCAAGGGTCTGCTGGCTGCGTTGCGTGTATTCTTTGATCTTGCGGCCAATGATCGAAGCCGGCACCAGCGCCAGCGGCAGAACCAGGAAGGCCACGCAGGCCAGGCGCCAGTCGCTGTAAAACGCCGAGGCGGTCAAACCCACCAGGGTAAAGGATTCGCGAATCGCCTCGACCAGAACATCCGCGGCCGAGCGCTGCATCACCCCCACGTCGTTGAGGATGCGGGACATCATCTTCCCGGTCGAATTGCGGACATAATACTTCATCGACAAGATCATCGAATGTCCGTACAGGTCGTTGCGAACATCCTGAACGATCAACTGCCCGGCGGTCTTGATGAAATATTCCTGGACGTACCGCGACAAACCCTTGAACATCGCCATACCGACGATCAAAAACGGCACCAGATTGACCAGCGCGTAGCTCTTGGCAATGACGATTTTGTCGACCAGGGGCTTCATCAGCTGGGCGGTCGCGATATCGACGGAAACCACGCCCGCTGAGCCGATGAGCGCCAGGATGATCCGTCCGGCGTATGGCCGGGAATAGATCAGCAGCCGCTTGTAGGTATGGAAGGATTTGTTCTGCATCTAGACCTTGTCCCGCTCCCGCACCAGAGTCACCAGCATGTTCGCGACCCGCCCGGCACAGCCGGGCTCGCCGAGCCGTGCACGCACCTTGGCCAGCCCCTCGCGCATCCGGCGTGAATAGTCAGCGTCCCCGAGGATGCGCAGGATTTCCTCCGCCAGTTCCTCGGGGGTAGCCGCATCCTGGATGTATTCGCGAACGATGCCTTCGTCGAGCACGATGTTGGGCAGGCCGATGAATGGCACCTTGACCAGGTGCCTGCCGATCGCATAGGTCAACGGCGCGGCCCGGTAGACGATAGCCATCGGTGTCCCCGCCAGGGCAATCTGCAGGGTCACCGTGCCGGAAACGGCAAGGACGGCGTCGCAGGCATGGGCCGTCGTGTAGATATCGCCATCGACCATCGTGACCGGCAGATCGTACCCGGCCAGCTTCTCCGCCAGTTGTTCACGTTTGAACGTCGGGGCAACCGGGAGGAGAAAGACGGTATCCGGGCGCTGCTGCCTGACAAGCCCCGCCGAGTCGAGCAGCAGTTCGAAATTGTAACGCAACTCATTGGCCCGGCTGCCGGGGAATATTCCGACCACCGTTTGCCCGGGATCAATGCCGATGTTCCTGAGAAAATCCTGGCGCGACAGCGGGGGGCGATACTCGTCGAGCAGCGGGTGACCGACGTACTCGACCTGGAGGCCCAGTCCACGATAAAGCTCCGGTTCGAAGGGAAAGATCACCGCCAGGCGATCGACCGTAGCCGCGAGCTGCTTCACCCGCCCCCGCCGCCAGACCCAGACCTTGGGGCTGACATAGTAGAGCACCGGCACCCCGGCCCGCCTGGCAACCTTGGCCAGCCGCAGGTTGAACCCCGGGAAATCGATCAGCACCAGGGCATCCGGCCGCTGCGGGCCGTTGAGGACGCCGCTGAGGCGCTTGAAAGCACGGCGAATGACCGGAAAGTGTCCGAGCACTTCGAACAGTCCCATGACGGCGATTTCTTCGCTGCGAACCAGCAGTTCGCAGCCGGCTTCCGCCATGCGCACGCCGCCGACGCCAAAGAATTGCCAGTCAGGACAGGTCGCCCGCGTGGCGCGGATCAGGTTGGCACCATGCAGATCCCCGGAGGCTTCTCCGGTTACGACCAGGATGCGCCTCAGCCCGCAGGAATTGATCGATGGCGTCATCAGCGACTCACAACCGCCCAGAAACGTACTCTCCCGGGGCCACGCAGAATTGCCAATCATCATCAAAAAACGGCAGGCGAGCCCGGCCGATGGCCCCTCGCCTGCCAGGTAACAACGATAGTTGCGCTCCGCTCACCTTCAGCGGGCGATCCCCCGCTGACTCTCCTTGATGAACGCGGCAAAGTGCTGAACCTCCGGGATGGTCCCGTAATCGCACTCGATCCTCGCGAGGGCCTCCTCCAGACGCAGACCGGCCCGGAACATCAGGCGATAGGAGTTCTTGATACCGCGAATTGTCGCTTCGGAGAAAGCCCGGCGCTTGAGCCCTACCAGGTTGATACCGACAGTCTTGGCGCGATCACCCTGGGCGATGGTGTAGGGGGCGACGTCCTGGGCGACCATCGCTCCGCCGCTGATCATGGTATGGCAACCGACCCGGCAGAACTGGTGCACGGCCGAGAGCCCGCCAAGAATGGCGTTGTCCTCGACTTCGACATGGCCAGCCAGCGTTGCCGCATTGGCCATGACCACCCGGTTGTGAACCATGCAGTCGTGGGCCACGTGCGCATAGGCCATGAACAGGTTGTCGTTGCCGACCACCGTCTTGCCGCCGCCATCCGCCGTTCCTCGGTGCAACGTGGTAAACTCGCGGATGCGGTTGCGATCGCCGACCATCAGCCAGGTTTCTTCGCCGCGGTACTTGAGATCCTGGGGGGCGGCGCCGACCGAAGCAAACGGGAAGATCTGGTTGTCACAGCCAATTTCGGTCCAGCGATCAATGACCACGTGGGCTCCGACCTGAGTGCCGGCGCCGATTTTGACCTGATCACCGATGACACTGTAGGGCCCGATATTTACCCCTTCGCCAATCTGGGCCGAGGGAGCAATGATGGCCGTCGGATGAATCATGGCTTTGGCTCGGCGTTCGAGGCGGCAGCGAAGGTCGCCTTCAACTCGGCCTCGGCCACCAGTTTGTCACCGACAAACGCCTGACCGGCAAAGGTGTAGATGCCGCGCCTGACACTGACCAGGTTGAGATCAAGGCGCAGGACATCGCCGGGGAGCACCGGTTTGCGGAAACGGGCCTGGTCGATGCCGACAAAATAGGGGACCTTCCCTTCCTCAACCTCGCCGGCGAGGTGTGCGTAGACCCCGCCGACCTGGGCCATGGCCTCGAGAATCAGCACACCGGGCATGATCGGATGTCCAGGGAAATGCCCCTGGAAAAAGGGCTCATTGATCGTCACGTTCTTAATGCCGACAATTTTTGCCCCCTTCTCGAACTGGGTGATCCGGTCAACCAACAGAAAGGGATAGCGATGCGGCAGATACTTCATGATCTCCACGGTATTCAGTTCCATGTCACTTCGGCTCCTTGTCATGCAGTTTTTCCAACTCGAGCAGTCGCTGCCGGAGTTGGCGCAATTCCCGGCGCATTTCGGGGAGATGGGTCATGGTCATGGCCGACTTCAGCCATTCGCGATGCGGCAGCAATGGCAATCCGGCCATCACCTGGTTGCTCGCAACGTCGTTCGTCGCTCCGCCACGCCCTGCGATGGTGACATTGTCGCCGACCTTGAGATGACCAGCCACCGCCGCCTGTCCGCCAAAGGTGCAGTGACGGCCGATCACGGTGCTGCCGGCGATACCAGCCTGGGCAACCAGGAGGCAGTCTTCGCCGACCTGGACGTTATGGCCGATCTGCACCAGGTTGTCGAGCTTGGTGCCGCGCCCGATCCGCGTGTCGCCGAGGGTGCCACGATCGATGCAACTACCTGCGCCGATCTCGACATCATCCTCGACAATCACCCGACCAACCTGGGGGATCTTCTCATAACGCCGCCCGTCCGGGGCAAAACCGAAGCCGTCGGAACCGATCACAACATTTGGTTGAAGAATGACCCGGTCACCGAGCACGCACCGTTCGCGGATCACCACCCCGGCATGGACCAGACAATCATGACCGATCTCGGCCTGGGGATAGATGGTGACATTGGGATGCAACACCGTGCCTTTGCCGATCCTTACCCCGGCACCAACGACGCAACCGGCACTGACCGTCGCGTCGGGCGCAATGATCGCGGTCGCATCGACCATGGCCCCTGCCTGCAACCCAGGCGGATGCTCGGGAGATGGGTGAAAATACGCAAGCAGGCGGGCAAAGGCCAGGTAAGGGTTGGCGCACAGCAGCAACGGACGCGCAATTACCCCGTCAAGAGACGGGTGGACGATCACCGCCGCAGCCCGGGTGGCCTCAAGTTGTTTGCGATATTTCGGGTTGGCCAGGAAACTGAGCTCTCCCGCACCGGCCTGGTCCAGAGGGGCAACCCCTGAAATCAGCAGGTCCGCGTTCCCGCGGACCTGCCCACCAACCAGTTCTGCCAACACGCCAAGAAAGGTCGGGGCCACCTTTCCCCTGGTCATTGGCTCACCTTCCGGGAGACTTGTCAAAAGCCTGTATCACGCGCTCCGTCATGTCGATCCCATCGCTGGCGTAAAGGATCGAACTTTCGGTTTTTTCCAAAACCAGGGTGTAACCGTCCTGCTTGCCGATCTGTTGGACAACCTTGAAGATCTCTTCAAGAATCTTGCGGGTATAATCAGCATCGGTCCGCTGCAACTCTTCCTGGATGTCTTTGGTCAACCGCTGATAATCCTTGACCTTCTGTTGATAATCTCGTTCTTTCGCAGCACGTGCCTCGGCGGAAAGCAACATCGCCTGCTTTTCAAGGTCTTCCTTCAGTTTCTTCAGTTCTTCCTGCTTCTTCTGCACCTCGGCATCGTAATCCTTGAACTTGGCCTTCATCTTCTCCTTGGCTGCCTTGCCAGACGCCGACATATTGAGGGCTTTTTGCAGATCGACATAGCCAACCTTCATGGCCTCCGCCGCCATCGCGGCCGGAACGGCAATCAGGGTGAGCAGCACCACGGCCAGCAGCATCAGACGTTTCATCCAGATTTCTCCTTTAATCGTTGATGGCCCCGAGGGGCCTGGATCTTTGGCGGCGTCACACCGTTAAGGTTGGCTGCCGGTTACTACAGCGACTAGAAAAAGCGCCCGATCATGAAATCAAGCCGGGAGTTGTCTTCCCACTCATAGGGATCGAGGTTATAGCCCCACTCCAGACGCAGCGGGCCGAGTGGGCTGAGCCAGCGGATGCCGGCGCCAACGCTGTAGCGCCAGTCCGAGAAGTAATTGTCATCCCAGGCGTTGCCGACATCGAAAAAGGCAACTCCCTTGACGCCTGTTTCCTTGCCGCCCAGGGGCACGATCAATTCCAAATTGCCGTAGGCTTCCACGTCGCCACCGGTGTAGTCGCCATATTCGTCACGAGGGCCGACCTCTCGCGGCTCGAAACCTCGCAAGGTATTGATGCCGCCGAGGAAGAAACGCTCATCGATGGGGGGATCATCATTGTCAAAGCTGTGAACGTACCCGATTTGGCCATGAGCAGAGACCACGGTCCCCAGGAATGCCGGCCAGAAATGGCGATAGTCGAGGATATATTTGCTGAACTTCTCATCGCCGCCGAGTCCGGCCAATTCCCACGACACTTCGGCCACACTGCCCTTCGACGGGTCGAGGCGGTTATCCGTGGTATCCCTATACAAGGAACTGGTTATCGAAGAAGTCGTCGATTTACCTTCTTCCTCCTTGATGTCGTTGGAGGCCAAACTGCTGACGTCGTAGATGTCCGCGAACTCCAGGCGGTAGACCAAGAGCGCCCGCGTATAGTCATCGAAAACCGGAAAGCCCAGCTTCACGGCGCCGCCGTTGGCGTCCCGGCTGTAGTCGTCATACTCGCGCGCGGTCTGGTAGAGTTCAAAGCCGAGGGTCAGGTTCTTGTCCAGAAAGTACGGATCGGTGAGACCGATCTGGTAGGTAGTGCTGCTGCCGCCCAAAGAGGCGGCCAGGTTCAGCTTCAACCCCCGCCCAAGGAAGTTCTCCTGGGTCACCGAACCCTGGCCGACGAAGCTATCGACCGATGAGTAGCCGGCACCGAGGCTGAAGGTTCCGGTCGGGCGCTCCTTGACCTTGACATCGACATTGATGTGATTCTGGTCCGAGCCCTCGCTGGTGCTCAGATCGACCGCTTCGAAGTAGCCAAGATTGTTGATGCGCGCCTTGCTGCGCTTGAGGGCCGTGGCGTTGAACAGATCGCCTTCCATCACTTTCATTTCGCGGCGGATGACCTTGTCTCGCGTCTTGCTGTTGCCGGCGATGTTGATCCGCTCGACCGAAACCTGTGGGCCCTTTTCGATCTGCAACGCGAGGTCAACCAGCTTGGTGGCGTCATCGACCCGACTCAGGGGGGCAACGTTGGCGTAGGCATAGCCCTGGTCGGCATACAGGTCGGTGATCTTGCCAACGCCCTTGCGCAGCAAATCGCGGGCAAAGACCTCGCCGGGGCGCAGTTCGATGTGACTGAGGAGTTCCTCCGGGCGGTCGACCAGGTCACCGACCGCGTCGAGTTTGCCGATCCGGTATTGCTCCCCCTCGTCGATCTGGATCAGGATCAGCATGTGGCGCAGATCATCAACCAGCGAGATGACCGGCTTGCGCACCTTGACCCGGATATAGCCCTTGTTGAAATAGAGATCGGCAATTCGTTCAAGATCCTGGTCCATCAGCGCCTCGTCGTAGTTGCCACGACCGGTGAGCCAGGAGAGAAACCACTTTTCTTCCGTGTCCATGGCCTTGCGCAGGTCACCCTCACCGAAAACCGTATTCCCTTCGAAGCGAATCTCCTTGATACGGACCAGCTTTCCCTCCTCGATCTTGAAGGTGACCACCGCCTCGTTATCGGCGTTGATCTCGCTGACCGCCTTGATGTCTGCGGCGAAGTAGCCTTCCTTAACGTACTCCGCCTTGATGGCCGCGATACTCTTCTCCACCTCGTAAGGGTCATAGATGTCGGGCACCTTGAGCGTGACCACACCTTGCAAACGCTCAGTACCGATTTCATCGTTCCCTGCAAAACCGACGCTCCGCACCAACGACCGCTCGGTTACCTGAAAGACCAGGATCTGGGCGCCGTTCTGCACTTCGACCAGCGCTGCAACATCGGAGAACCGCCCGATCTTGTAGATGGCCTGGATCGCCTCATCGATCAGCGGGGGGGTGACGGTCTGCCCTTTGCGCAGGGAGATCGCAGTCAGAATGACATCGGCCTTGACCCGACGGTTACCGCTCACCACGATATCGGCGATTTGGTACTCAACGGCAGCCCAAAGGGGTATAGCCCATAGAACCAGCACAGCCAACAGAATCGTCCACCTGATCATCGCAGTCCGGCTCCGGGTATGGGGTTGTTGTCTAAATGAGGCATTATAGGGGATGGTACGGGGGGTGTAAACCGAAAACTAGTCGCTCACCCGGCCGTCGACCATGCGGATAATCCGGTCCATGCGCGCGGCGAGCAGTTCGCTGTGGCTGACCATGATCATGGTCAGACCGTGCTCGGCATGCAACCGGTCGAGCAGGGCCAGGATTTCCCCGGAGGTGACGCTGTCGAGGTTGCCGGTCGGCTCGTCGGCCAGCAGCAGACGCGGCCCCATCATCAAGGCCCGCGCGATCGCCACCCGCTGCTGTTCGCCACCCGAGAGCTGGCCCGGCTTGTGGCCAAGTCGGTGTCCAAGTCCGACCGCGTCAAGCAGCCGTTCAGCCGTCTGGCGCGCTTCATCGCGGGCCTGACGACCGATCAATGCCGGCATCATGACATTTTCCCGCGCGGTGAATTCCGGCAGCAGCTGGTGAAACTGGAAGACAAAACCGACGGTACGATTACGAAAGGCGTCAAGCCGGGCGGGCGGATAGCTGAAGATTTCCTCCCCTTCAAAACGGACCGACCCCTCGCTGGGCCGGTCCAGCCCCCCCAGCAGGTGCATGAGCGTACTCTTGCCGGCCCCGGAAGCGCCGATGACCGCAATCCGCTCACCGGCCTGCACATCCAGGTCGATGCTGCGCAGCACCTCGACCGTCCCCTCGTCGGTGACGAACCGCTTGCCGAGTCCCCGCACCGCGATCATAGTTTATTGCTCCGCACGGCCATCTTCCTGCTTGCCTCTTTCATGACTCGGCACTCATCGCTCAGCACTCAGCACTGCTATTATTCATAGCGCAACGCCTCGGCCGGATCCATCCTTGCAGCCCGCCAGGCCGGGTAGATAGTGGCCAGCAGGGAAATGCTCATGGCCACGACCACGACCGCCACCACGTCCCCGGGGTTGACCACCGACGGGAAGTGGTCCATGCCATACACCGCCTGGTCGAAGATCTTCACGCCGAGCAGGCGTTCCAATCCCTTGATGATCGGGTCGGCGTTGCTGGCCAGCAGCAGTCCGAGGGCAGTTCCCAGCAGCGTGCCGACCGTGCCGACGATCAATCCTTCGAGAATGAAGATCTTCATGATGCTCAGCGAGGTCGCCCCCATCGAACGCAGGATGGCGATGTCGCGGTGCTTTTCCATGACCACCATGATCAGGGTAGTGGCGATGTTGAAGGCGGCTACCAGCACGATGATCGCCAGCACGATGAACAGCCCGAGCTTTTCGAGGTTGAGGGCGGCCAGGAAGGAACCGAACAGATCCTCCCAGGAGCGGACCGAATAAGGGAACCGATACTGGCTGCGCAGCGTCTGCGCCACGGGCTTTGCCTGATCGAAGCTGTCGACCTCGACCTCGACGCCGCTGGCGGCCCCGTCCAGTCCGAAGAAGCGCTGGGCCTGCTCAAGACCGATGTAGGCAAAGTAGGTGTCGATGAACCCGCCGCGCTGCTGAACGATGCCGACCACGCGAAACGCCTTCATCTTCGGGATCATGCCGAAGGGGGTGACGCTGAACATCGGCGGGATGACGTTGATGTTGTCGCCCACCGACACCCCGAGGGCGGCGGCGGTATCAAGGGCAATGACAATTCCCGGCGGGGAGGCATCCTTCGCGAACAGCAAATCCCTGCCCGGGCGGCCATCGATGGTCAGCAGCGGCTGGCGCAGAATCTTGTTGCCGGGAACAATGCCGCGGGCGTTGACCGCCGCGACATTCTGCTTCGACAGCAGCATGACCTCCTTGGTGACGAAGGGGGAGGCATCGATCACGTGCGGCGAACTGCCGCGGGCGGCGGCGGCAATGGCTTCGTAATCGGCGAGATCCTCGCCGTGCTTCTGAATCAGGACATGGGGGATGTTGCCGAGAATCTGCTGGCGGACGCCATCGTGAAAACCGGTCATCACGGCGAGCACGACAATCAGGGCGGCCACGCCGAGGGTCACCCCGGCGATGGAGATGAAGGAGATGACCGAGATGAAGGTCTGCTTGCGTTTGGCCCGCAGGTAGCGGAGGCTGACGAACAGTTCGTAGTTCATAGCATCCCGAATCGAGAAACGAGAATCGAGAAAAAGCTTAAAAACTCTGATCCCATAATCATCTACCCTCTGCCTCTCTCGTCTCTCGACTCTCGACTCTCACTTCTCATCTCTCGACTCCCGCTTTCCTCTCGTCTCTCGTTTCTCGTAACTCGATTCATGCTTCTCACTTCGCCTCAGGTCGCAATTGCGGGAAGAGGATGACGTCGCGGATCGAGGCGGCATCGGTGAGCAGCATGACCAACCGGTCGATGCCGATCCCCTCTCCCGCCGTCGGCGGCAGGCCGTACTCGAGGGCGCGGATGTAGTCCTCGTCCATGGCGTGGGCCTCCTCGTCACCGGCCTCCTTCTCGGCCAACTGGGCCAGGAAGCGCTCTTTCTGATCGATCGGGTCGTTGAGTTCGGAGAAGGCATTGGCCAGTTCCCGGCCGACGATGTAGAGCTCGAAGCGGTCGACAATTTCCGGATTCTGGTCGTTCTTGCGCGATAGCGGCGAAACCTCGGTCGGATAGGCGGTAATGAAGGTCGGTTGCCACAGGTGCGGCTCAGCCACCGCCTCGAAGACTTCCAGCAGCAACTTGCCGTGGCCAATGGTCGGCTCCAGGTCAAGGCCGAGACCGCGGGCCACCTTGAGCAGCGCGGCATGATCTTCGAGCACCTTGGGGTCGAGTTGGCCGTACTTGACGATTGCCTCGCGCACCGTCAGCCGATCCCATGGCGGGGTCAGGTCGACCGGCTGACCGCCGTAGCTGATCTGCAGGGTGCCGAGCACTTCCTGCGCCACGTGGCAGATCAGCTTTTCGGTAAAGTTCATCAGCTCTTCGTAGGTGGCGTAGGCCTGGTAGAACTCCATCATGGTGAACTCGGGGTTGTGACGGATCGAAATCCCCTCGTTGCGAAAGTTGCGGTTGATCTCGAAGACCCGCTCGAAGCCGCCGACCACCAGGCGCTTGAGGTAGAGCTCGGGGGCGATGCGCAGGAACAGGGTCATGTCCAGGGCGTTGTGATGGGTCACAAACGGGCGGGCCGTGGCGCCGCCGGCGAGCGGCTGCATCATCGGTGTCTCGACCTCATGGAAGTCATGGGCCACCATGTAGTCGCGGAGGGCACTGACGATGCGGCTGCGCTTGCGGAAGAGCTCGCGGACCTCGGGGTTGACCATCAGGTCGAGATAGCGCTGGCGGTAGCGGGTCTCGACATCGGTGAGCCCGTGCCATTTCTCGGGGAGCGGCAGCAGCGACTTGGTCAGTAGTTGCATGGATGCGGCGCGCAGCGAGAGTTCGCCGGTCTTGGTGCGGAACGGGGTGCCGACGACGCCGACGATATCGCCAATGTCGAGTTTGCGGTACAGAGCGAAGGTGGCTTCGCCGAGCTGTTCCTGGGCCACGTACACCTGGCAGCGCCCGCCGCGGTCCTGCAGCTGCAGAAAGGCGGCCTTGCCGAAGTCGCGCCGGGCCATGATCCGCCCGGCCAGAGCGTAGCGGGCGGTGCAGCCGGCCAGGGTCTCGGCATCATGCTCGGCGTGCGCGGCGTGAACGTCGGCGGTGGTGTGGGTCGCCGCAAAATCGTTGGCGAAGGGGTTGATCCCCTCGCTGCGCAGCTCGTCGAGCTTGGCGCGCCGCTGGGCGAGAATATCGCTGCGTTCTTCCATGATTTTAATCTTTCAAAATTCTCAATATGAGGGGAAATCGTCGGGCCGCCCCCTCACCCGGCCTGCGGCCACCCTCTCCCCCAGGAGAGGGGATTCGATCAGGTTTTATCCGGAGCCCGTTTGCCGAGCAGCCAGGCTTCGATAAAGCCGTCGAGGTCGCCGTCGAGCACGCCGTCGGCGTTGCCGACCTCATGACCGGTGCGGTGGTCCTTGACCATCCGGTACGGGTGCAGCACGTAGGAGCGAATCTGACTCCCCCAGGCGATGTCCTTCTTCTCGCCGGTCAGGGAGGCCGCCGCACTCTCCTTCTTCTCCATCTCCAGTTCATACAAACGCGCCCGCAGCTGCTTCATGGCAGTTGAGCGGTTCTTGTGCTGGGAGCGCTCGTTCTGGCAGCTGACCACGATCCCGGTCGGCAGATGGGTGATGCGGATCGCCGAATCGGTCTTGTTGACATGCTGGCCGCCGGCACCGCTGGAGCGGTAGGTATCGACCCGGAGGTCCTTGTCATTGACCTCGATTTCGATGTCGTCGGAAATCTCCGGGAAGATGAATACCGAGGTGAAGGAAGTGTGGCGACGGGCATTGGAATCGAAGGGCGAGATGCGCACCAGGCGGTGAATTCCCTTTTCGGCCTTGAGGTAGCCGTAGGCGTAATCACCGGTCACGGTGAAGGTGACGCTCTTGGTCCCGGCCTCGTCTCCCGGTTGATATTCGGTAATCTCGGTTTTGTAGCCCTTGCGTTCGCACCAGCGCAGGTACATGCGCAGCAGCATGTCGGCCCAATCCTGGGCCTCGGTACCACCGGCGCCGGCATTGATGCTGACGATGGCGTTGCTCGGATCGTGCGGGCCGGAGAGCATGCGGGCGAACTCCATCCGGTCGACCTGCTGCACCAGGGCCGGCAGCAACTCGCGCACCTCGGCGAGCGTCGCCTCGTCGCCACCTTCGTCACCCAACTCGACCAACACCTGCAGGTCGTCGACCTCGCGGCTGGCCGCAGTCCAGTCGTCAACCAGTTTGAGCAGCGCGGCGCGTTCCTTCAGAACTTCCTGGGCACGCTCGTTGTCGTTCCAGAACTCCGGCTTGGCGACCTCGGCTTCCAGCTCACTGACCCGCTCACGCTTGCCGTCGACGTCAAAGACACCTCCTCAGCTCGTCGAGCCTGTCCCGGAGTTGCTTGAGGGTTTCGGTTTCTTCACGGAACATGCGGCTTAAATCCTCTCTGCGCGAAAAGTAACGGGGGATTATAGCGGGTGGGGGGATGCGGGGCAAGCACGAACGGTGGATCTGCACGAACGGTGGATCAGCCGAACCGCCGCCTGGTCTGGACCAGCCAGACGATGCCGACCAGCAGAAACAATGCCGGCAACAGATCACCGGTGCGGGCGTAGAGGCCGGGACGGGCGCCGAGGCCGACTTCGACGGTGGTGGTGGCGGGGACGAACAGGCCGGTGGCGGCGTGGATTCGCCCGGACGGGGCGATGAAGGCCGAGATCCCGGTGTTGGCGGCGCGGGCGATCCAGACCCGGTTTTCCACCGCGCGGAAGCGCACCATCGCCAGATGCTGCCAGGGGGCCGATGAGTTGCCGAACCAGGCGTCGTTGGTGACGTTGACCAACAGGTCACTCCCCTGCCGCACCGACTCGCGGGCCAGTTCCGGAAAGATCGCCTCGTAGCAGACCAGGGCCCCGATCCGGTGGCCGTTGAGAGGCAGCGGATTGATGACCCCCGCGGAGAAGTCGCCGATGCCGACGACGATCTTGTCGATGAACGGCAGGAAGCGCTTGAGCGGCACGTATTCGCCGAAGGGGACCAGGTGGATCTTGTCGCTGCGGCCCTGCTCCCTGCCCTGCGGGTCGAGCAGGAAGACGCTGTTGAGATAGCGCAGCCCCCCCGGTTCCTGGCGGTAGGCGGGGCTGCCGAAGAGCAGCGCAGCACCGGCCTCGCCGGGAATCCTCTTGACCTTGACCGACAACGGGTTGGCGTCCTGGTAGTAAAACGGCGTCGCCGCCTCGGGCCAGATCACCAGCCCCGGTTTCTCGGACCGGGCCGCGGCCAGCGACAGGTCGCGGTAGATGCGCACCGTCTCCTGCTGGAACTCCGGCAGCCATTTGACGTCCTGCGGGATGTTCCCCTGCACCACCGTGACCCTCAACCGGTCGGGGCGGCCATCGAGATCCTCGCCCTGCCGCCAGTAGCCATAACCCCAGGCCATGCCCACCAGGGCCATGGCAAAGAGCATGGCGGCAACCGGGCGATGGCGGCGCGGCAGTCGGCGAGCCAGCAGCCATTCGGCGATGCCCGCGTTGACCAGCACCAGCAGATAGCTCAGACCGTACACGCCGAACAGGTCGGCCGATTGCAGCAGCGTCAGGCTGGCATGCTGGGAATAACCGAGGGTCGCCCAGGGAAAGCCGGTCAGCAGGAACTCGCGCAGAAATTCCAGCGCCACCCAGAGCACCGGCAGGGTCAGCGGATAGGCGTAGCCGCGTAGCTCCTTGAGACGGCAGGCAGCCCAGGTGGCAACGGCGAAGAACAGAGCAAGATAGGCGGAAAGGAGCAGCCAGGCCAGCACCGAGAGCACGGGGTGCAGGTGGCCGAAGGTCGTCATGACGATGTTGACCCAGTAAAGGATGGCCGCGAAAAACACCGTCCCGGCTACGAAGCCGCTGCGGAAAGGGCGGCGCGCCATGACCAGCAGCAGCGGCACCAGGGCCACCCAGGCCAACAGCGAGAGATCGGGGCGGGGGAAGGCCAGGGCCAGCAGGCCGCCCGAACCGGCGGCCGTCAGGGTGGTGGCGTCGGGTCGGAAACGCCGCATGCTCAGGCGTCAGCCTCCGGCGGCTGCACCTCGGGGTCGAGCCGGACCTGCACGCGCCGGACCTTGCGTTCGTCGGCCTCGACCACCTGCAGCAGCAGACCATGGGCGTGGGCGGTCTCACCGGCGACCGGTACATTGCCGAGCAGGTGGACCACGAAGCCGCCGACCGTGTCGAACTTGTCACGGGGAATTTCGCGATCGAAAAACTCTTCGAGTTCTTCAACGTTGGCGCGGGCATCGAGCAGCAGCGAACCATCAGCCTGCGGCTGCACCCACTCCTCTTCAAGGTCGTGCTCGTCCTGGATGTCGCCGACGATCTCCTCGAGCAGATCCTCGATGGTGATCAGCCCGGAGGTGCCGCCGTACTCGTCGACCACGATGGCCATGTGCACCCGGCGGGTGCGAAAGTCGACCAGCAGATCCTCGATCCGCTTGGTTTCCGGAACGAAGTACGGGACGCGCATGACCGCGGCGGGGGACAACTCTTCGGAACGGGCCCCCCAGTAACGCAGCAGATCCTTGGCGTAGACCACGCCGACCACGCGGTCGACCGAACCCTCGAAGATCGGTAGCCGCGAATGCCCGGAATCGAGGATCAGGCGCAGCAGCTCATCCAGGGGGGCGTCACTGGCGCAGCAGACCATATCCGGCCGCGCCACCATGATTTCGCGGACGATGGTGTCACCGAACTCGAAGATCGCCTGCAGCATGTCCCCTTCGGTCTCGTCAAGCAGCCCTTCCTCCTCGGAACTGCTGATCGCCTCCAACAGTTCCTCCTCGGTCAGGGCCCGCCGTCGCCCGGTCAGAAACCGGGTCAGGGCACCGAGGACGGTTTCGCGCTTATGCTGGGGATCGTCTTCCGCCACTTAATCAAACCTCCATCGTGAAAATCAGGGACTGGGGACCAGGAACTGGTCTACCTCTACCTCAACCTCAACCTTAACCTGCCCTACCTGAACAACAAATGAACCGCCAACGTCACGCCGGCCCCGAGCAAACCACCCGCCAGAACTTCCAGATAGCTGTGGACGCCGAGCTGCACCCGGCTCTTGGCCACCAGCAGCGCCAGCAGCCAGGCCAGCAGCAGCACTGGCAGTGCCGGCGCGGCGAAGGCCACCGAAGTGGCGATCGAGCAGGCAACTCCGGCGTGGCCACTCGGCATCCCGCCGTGCAGGGGGGTGCCGCGGCCGACCCGGGCTTTGAGCAGCACCACCATCAGCACCACCAGGACCACGGCCACCATCGCCAGGTTGCCGGTGGACTGCAGAAAGCTGGTGCCGACCACGGTCGACGGCGGGTAAAGAAAGCGCGCCAGCGCCAGGTAACCCATGATCACGGACCCGATGCTCGCCACCAGGACGGCACCGGCGGCCACATCCTTGGCACGCTGCGCCAGCAGATGGTACTCGGGGGAAACCAGGTCGACCACCACCTCCAGCGCCGTGTTCATCAACTCGGCAAAGAGCACCAGGATGATCGCCAGCGCCAGCAGGGCAAATTCGACCAGGGTCAGGTGCAGCACCAAGGCGGTGAGCAGTACCGCCACCGCCGCCAGCAGGTGCACCAGCATGTGGCGCTGGGTCCTGGCTGCCCACAAGACCCCTTCGATGGCGCAGTTGAGGCTGGCGAGGAAGCCTTGCGGGCGTTCAGGCGGCTGGCTCACCCCTGCAGAAACTCCTCGCGCACCTGGGCGAACAGCTCCCGTTCCCGCGCCTCCATGCGGCGGGCCTCGGCGGCCGTACCGCGTTCGTGGTCGTAGCCGAGCAGGTGCAGGATGCCGTGCAGCAGCAGGAAACAGAGTTCATGCTCGATGGTTAGTCCGGCCTCGGCCGCGTCGCGGGCGGCGGTGTCGGCGGAAATCACCACATCGCCGAGCAGGTCGGGCTGCACGCCGGCGCCGGCGCCTTCCTGCATGGCGAAGGAGATCACGTTGGTGGGCCGGTCCTTGCCAAGCCAGGCATGGTTGATCTCCCGGATGCCGGCATCGTCGGTCACCAGCACCGACAACCGGGCGTCAGGACATCCCGAGGCGCTTAAGATCCTCCGCGCGACGCTTCTTAGCAGGAGCTTGCGGACCTTCACCTTGCGCTGCCGGTTTTCGATCGCGATCTTCGCCATTTTTCCTTGCCCCCTTGTCGACACGCTCCTTGCTCACCGGTTCCGGATAGTCGATCCGGTGATGAAAAATTCCGCCGAGCACCCGGTTGAAACTCTTGGCGATGTTGTGCAGATCCTTGAGGGTCAGCTCGCACTCGTCGAGCTGACCGTCGATGAAGATGTTGTTGACGATCTTCTGCACCATCCCCTGGATGCGCGGCGGGGTCGGGTCAGTCAGCGTGCGGCTGGCCGCTTCCACCGCATCGGCCAGCATGATGACCGCAGCTTCCCGGGTCTGCGGCTTCGGGCCCGGATAGCGGTAGTCGTACTCATCAATCTCGCGCTCCTCACGCTGCTTGGCACGTTCGTAAAAGAATTTCATCAGGCTGGTGCCGTGATGCTCGCGGATGATGTCGATGAGCGCCCCGCCCAGGTGCTGCTCCGTGGCCATCTCCACCCCGTCCTTGAGGTGCGCCATGAGGATCAGGGCGCTCATCGAGGGGGTCAGTTTGTCATGCTTGTTCTCGCCGCCGCTGACGTTCTCGATGAAATAGAGGGGTTTCTTCGCCTTGCCGATGTCGTGGTAGTAGGCAGCCACCCGCGCCAGCAGGGGATTGGCGCCGATCGTCTCGGCCGCGGCCTCGGCCAGATTGCCGACGATGATCGAGTGATGGTAGGTACCCGGCGCCTGGATCATCAGTTCACGCAGCAGCGGGTTGTTCATGTTGGCGAGTTCCACCAGCTTGAGGTTGGTGGTGTAGCGGAACGCCGATTCGATCAGCGGGATGATGCCGCTGACCAGCACTGCGGCGAACAGGCCACCGAGCAGACCGAAACCGAGCTCGAAGAGCAGGCCGGTGCCGAGTTCCTGCCCGGCCACCAGGTGAATGGCCAGAATCGCCATGAAGTTGAACATGGACAGTCGCGCCCCGGCGCGGAACATCGAGGTACGCACCGTCAGGTGCCGGACCCAGTGGGCGCCGGCCAGACTGCTCAGCAGGGCGAACAGGAACAGCTCGAAGCTGTTGCCGAACAGAAAACCGACCAGGGCGGCGAACACCATGCTGAAGATCAGCGCCACCTCGCTGTTGAGGACGATACGCACGACCATCGCCCCGGCAGCGAACGGCAGCACATAGTAATAGGCGTCCGCCTCGATGTAGGGGAAGGCGCTACCGACCGCGGTGGCGATGAAACTGCCCAACTTGAGGACTATCACCATGCCGACCAGGGTGCCGGCGAGAAACAGCAGGTCGCGATTGTCGGGACGGTATTTGCGGATATTGCGCTGGCCGAAGCGGTGGGCGATGAACAACAGGATGAAACTGCCGAGGATCAGCCCCGCCACCTGGCCGACCAGAACCTCGCGGCTCCCCTGGGCACGGAGGGCGGTCAATTTGTTGACCTGCTCGGCGCTGACCAGGTCCCCTTCGCGAACGATGATCTCGCCTTTCTTG
Source organism: uncultured delta proteobacterium (assembly GCA_963751525.1). Lineage (GTDB taxonomy): Bacteria > Desulfobacterota > Desulfuromonadia > Desulfuromonadales > BM103 > VAUL01. The sequence goes on from CAVVUQ010000003.1 coordinate 175,197, forward strand.
ATCTGGATCAGGACCGGCTGGACGGCTTCGCGGGCAGCCTGGCGGCGGGCCTCGGTCTCGTTCTGATTATAGGAGACGCTGGGGCGCAGCAGGTTCGACAGCAGCTCGGATAGCGCCTTGGAACGGGCGGCATCGAGACGGCCCTTGCGAAATTCTTCCTGCAGCAAGACTTGAACGTCGCTGGGTCCGATAACCTTTTCCTGGCGGTCGGCCGGGCGCTCCTTCTGAGTAATGGCGTCGCGGAAGGCCACACCCTGCTCACGGTCCCTCTCGAGCATCCGCAGGTTGCTGACCACCTTGAACAGGTATAGCCGTTCGATCAGGGCAGCCAGCCACTCCTTGTTCCCCGTCTCGCTGGCAAGCGATGCCAGGGGACGGATCGCACCTTCCTGCAGACGCACACCGAAGGAATTTTCCAGACCGGTGCGCAGGTCCGCCGCCGCAGCCCCCCGGCCGGTTTCGACTTTGATGTAATCGAGCACTTCGGCAACCCTGGCGGCAATCGCTGCCCCCGCCTGCGGGTCGAAGTCGTACAGCACCGGCACCGCAATCTCGGCTTCGGTCCGCTTCTTGGCGGTCAGGTTCTCGTCGGGAAGCAGCAGGTCACGGGGCGACTTGACGTCACGTCGCGCCACATCGCCAGACTGGTAGGCGGGCATCAGGAGATGCCCCTTGGGGATGATGATGACCGTCAGCAGCAGCACCAGTAACCCCATCAGGGCGACACGCTGCCAGCTGGCATTACTGCCAAGTTCCGCCAGCAGCCTCTCGCGAAGGGACGGCTTGACAGAAACTGCTGAATCGCCGGTTGGTTCGGTCATGGGCATGGCAAGTGGGCAGAGCGCCCCTCGGCGGCATCGTATGCCTTGACGATCGCCTGCACGATCGGATGGCGGACCACGTCGCGGTCGCTGAAACGGACGAAGCGGATCCCCTCCACATTGGCCAGGATGTCGACGGCCTGGACCAGGCCGGAAGCCCGACCGACAGGCAGGTCGATCTGGGTGATGTCCCCGGTGATCACCGCGCGGCTGCCAAAACCAAGGCGGGTAAGAAACATCTTCATCTGTTCGGGGGTGGTGTTCTGCGCTTCATCAAGGATAACGAAAGCATCGTTGAGGGTGCGCCCGCGCATGAAGGCCAGCGGCGCCACCTCGACCACGTTATGATCGATAAGGGCCTGGCCGCGGTCGAAGTCGAGCAGATCGAAGAGGGCATCGTAGAGCGGCCGCAGGTAGGGATTGACCTTTTCCGCGAGATCGCCGGGGAGAAAACCGAGCTTTTCGCCGGCCTCCACTGCCGGCCGGACCAGGACGATGCGGCTGACCTCCTTCTTCTGCAACAACGCCACCGCCATCGCCATGGCCAGGTAGGTCTTGCCGGTGCCGGCCGGGCCGACGCCGAAGGTCACGTCACCCGCACGGATGGCATCGACGTAGTGTTTCTGGGCCCGCGACTTGGGGGCGACCGCCTTGTTGCGGGAAGAGATGATGACGGTATCGAGGAAGATATCGGCAAGCCGCGCCGATGGCTCGGCACGCAGGATGCGATCGGCGTATTCGATGTCGGTGGTGCGCAGCGGGAAACCCCCGGCCGTCAGTTCGGCCAACTCCTCGAGCAGCCGCATGGCATGGGTCACGGCCGGAGCCGCTCCCTCCAGATGGGCGGTGGCCCCCTTGGAACTGGCGCGCACGCCGGCGAGGCGTTCGATCTGGTGGAGGTGGCGGTTCTGATGGCCGAAGAGAACTCCGGCCAGCTGCGGGTCGGGTGGCGTGTAACTCTGCCTGTGATGGGTTTCGTCCAAAAGGCAACCTTGTTTCATAAATGGTCGTAAGGACTAACGATAGCACCGTGAAGCCGGGGAATCAATCCCGGCCTGCCGCCAGCAGCGCTCCGCCCCTGTGAAAACACTTCCCTCACCGCCCCCTTTGCGGTATAAATCCGCGCAGCGCCTTATTTAAAGGGCCACTTATCAACCATTCCGCAAGGGGGCAGCACAAATGAGCGAAATCATCGACATCTACGCCCGCGAAATCCTCGATTCCCGCGGCAACCCGACGGTCGAGGTCGAGGTCTACCTGGAGAGCGGCGTGATGGGCCGCGCTGCCGTGCCGAGCGGCGCTTCCACCGGCGAACGCGAGGCCCTGGAGCTGCGCGACGGCGACAAGAACCGCTACCTTGGCAAGGGGGTGCTCAAGGCAGTCAAGCATGTCAATGAAATCATCGCCGAGGCCCTGATCGGCTGGGAGGCCTCCGACCAGACCGGCATCGATCGCAAGCTCCTCGAACTCGACGGCACCGACTTCAAGAGCAACCTCGGCGCCAACGCTCTGCTCGGCGTGTCGCTGGCGGTGGCCAAAGCCGCCGCGGAGGAAGCCGGCCTCCCCCTTTACCAGTACCTGGGCGGCGCCAACGCCAAGGAGCTGCCGCTGCCGATGATGAACATCATCAACGGTGGTGCCCATGCCGACAACAACGTCGATTTCCAGGAATTCATGATCATGCCCGTCGGCGCGACCTGCTTCGCCGAAGCGCTGCGCATGGGCGCCGAAATCTTCCACGCCCTGAAGAAGGTGCTCAAGGACAAGGGGTGCAATACCTCGGTCGGCGACGAGGGCGGCTTCGCCCCCAACCTGAAGAGCAACGAGGAAGCGCTGGAAGTCATCATGCAGGCGATCAAGGCGGCCGGCTACAAGGCCGGCGACGATGTGATGCTGGCCCTTGACGTAGCCGCCTCGGAGTTCTTCAAGGACGGCAAGTATCATCTTGAAGCCGAGCAGCAGCCGATCAAGACCCCGAGTGAGCTGATCGAGTTCTACGCCGACCTGGTCGACCGCTACCCGATCGTCTCCATCGAGGACGGCATGGCCGAGAACGACTGGGCCGGCTGGCAGTTGCTGACCGAGCGCCTCGGCGGCCGCATCCAGTTGGTCGGCGACGATCTGTTCGTGACCAACACGAAGATCTTGAAGGAAGGGATCCAGAAGGGGATTGCCAACAGCATCCTGATCAAGGTCAACCAGATCGGCACCCTGACCGAAACCCTCGACGCCATCGAGATGGCCAAGCGCGCCGGCTACACCTGCATCATTTCACACCGCTCCGGCGAGACCGAGGACACCACCATCGCCGACCTGGCGGTGGCGACCAACGCCGGGCAGATCAAGACCGGCTCGCTCTCCCGCACCGACCGGGTCTGCAAATACAACCAGCTGCTGCGCATCGAGGACGAACTGGGCGAAGTCGCCGAATTCCGCGGCCGCGAGGTCTTTTACAACCTGCGCTAACCGGTTTCCCGTCTGCACACCAAACAAGCGGCCCGGAGCAACACTGCTCCGGGCCGCTTGCATTGACACTCATCGCTCGGCACTCAGAACTCAGCACTGTATTCAGGCGTTCGCCCGCTGGCCGGTGCGGCGATCGATGAGGTAGTTGCTGCCGGGGAGAGTCTTGACGTAATCCTTGATCTCGGTGGCCACCTGAGCAATTTCCAGCGGCGTGGTGAAGTTGCGGCGGGCATCGGAAACCACCGCGATGGAGATCGACATCAAGGGGAAACGCCGGGTCACGCCATAACGATCGGTCCCTTCGATGTAACCGCGGGCCCGGTCATCCGCATGGTAATGGACCGGCACGGCGGCATCGAAAGCATCGATAATCGCCTGGCAAACCGGCTCGACGTTGTCGGGCGAGGTGATCAGCACGAAATCATCGCCGCCGATGTGCCCGACGAAATCGCCGGGGTCGCCGTACTCGTCCTTGGCGCGGTGGATCACTTCCCCGGTCAGCTTGATCAGTTCACTCCCGCGCGCGTAGCCATATTTATCGTTATAAGCCTTGAAATCATCGAGATCGATGTAGCAGAGCGCAAACTTCTCGTCATTCAGCATCTTGCCCTTCAGCACCTGTTCGATGGCGATGTTGCCCGGCAGGCGCGTCAGCGGGCTGGCATCGAGGCAGAGCTGCTGGCTCACCTGAATCTTGCGCATCATCTCGCGGATGTCATGTTCCAGGTCGTCGCCCATGGCTGTCGCTGAAATGGGGAACTCCTGGTCGAGAACCACATTCGCCAACTGCTGGGTGGCCTGCTTGAGACGGCCGAGCATGCGGGTGGCCTGGCTGGCCGCGACGACCATGCCGATCAAACCGCCAAGAAAACCGGCCAGCCCGACCAGCAGGACAACCATCTCCCCGCTCTGCAGCAACCGTTGCACGCGTCCGACCCCATCGGCCGCGTCCCCCGGTGGCATGGGCAGCTTCGCCAACTGGTTGGATGCGGACTGCAGCAGGTAGAGCGCGGCCACCCACGCCACGGCAAAGCCGGCGCAAACGATCAGAAAACTGGTCAATATCTGGCGGATCAGGTTCAGGCGCATAATGCCTCAGCCGCGCAGCAGCAGGCTATTTCTCCTCTTTGAACCAGCGGTCGAACCAGGTACGGTGATCTTTCTCAGACAGGATCTGCAGGTCGCGCGGGCCGAGCCACACCCCGCCGCAACTCGGGCATTTGTCGAGGGGCACCCCGCGAAACTCCATCGCTTGAATCTGGTCGCCGCACTTCGGACAACGATTGCGGCACAGTTCGCGCACCAGCTTTTCCCGCGCTTCTTCGCGCATCCGCTCGATCAGTCTGGCTTCGATGTTATGAAAATATTCGTTCTCCAAAGCCTTGCGCCGCTCCTCCCAAGCGTCGGTCATGACACCACCTCCTTGAAACCACTCGGTTATATTCGCTTATACTATATCGGGCGACTGGCCGGCGGCAAGCTTACTGCGCATGGATCAGCCGGCACTGGCCGGCACCATAGGCGGCACCCCTGCCGACCCCGAACAGGGTCGCCAACAGGATAACCCACAATAGCCCGTCGATCCCGGGACCGTCCAACTGCAGACGGCCCACACAGCCGCCGATACTCTCGGCATCGTCACCGACCCCGCTGCCACGCCAATCGATCCAGCGGTTCTCCAGCCATTCCGAGGCAACCTGGCCGGCCTCGTCGCGCAGCCGGGCCGGCTCGCTGATCGCTTCTATTCCGCAATGGGCATGCAGCATGGAGGAAACCCGGCGCAGCAGGAACGGAAAGAGCTGGCGGAATTGCGGCCGGCGCAGCACCCGCCCGCCAGCCACCAGGCGGGCCGGCGTGATCAATTCGAGGGTGGCCGGCAGCCCCTCCGGCCAGGACCGATCGAGCCACTGGTCCAGCGGCACGAGCTCGGGAGCAAGCTCACTCCTGGGCTGAGGATCGCACCAGAACCGCCGCCACTTGCCGTCGGCCCCCTGGCAATGAGCCGCGGTGACTTCGAATCGTCCCTCGCCGTGGGCCAGTCCACGCTCGCCGAGGGCCTGCAACACCTCCAGAAAATCGCCAATTACCAGGGAGCCGGTGTCGAAAAACAGCACCTCGAACTCAAGGCGGTCGCCTTCGTGATGCTCGCCGGCCAACTGCGGAGCGACGCGCAGGACAAAGGGCGGTGACGGTTTCTGGTAACGGCGCAGGGCCACCGGGTCGCTACTCAACGGCGGTTCGAACAGGGCGACGCGGCGCTCCCGGGAGAGGCCCCGGCCCGCCGCATGCAGCGCCCGACGCAGGCCGAGCAGATCACTGAGTCCCAGCGGGCAAGCCGAGAGCAAGTCAAGGCTGAAACGCACCAGAACGAACTCAGCTTCAGCCAGCACTGGCGGGTATACAGGATAAAAACTCAAGGAGCGACATCCCGTGATTTGAAGTGGTTCTCTATTTCTGCTAGATTGCGCTGGATTTTGCAAGCACCAAGCCAGCCCCACCGGCATGCCGAAAGGTTTTCCATGTTCCGCTTCGAACTGCTCGCCAACGACCGCACCACCAGGGCACGACGCGGCCGCCTGCACACCCCCCACGGCGTCATCGAGACGCCGATTTTCATGCCCGTCGGTACCCACGGAGCGCTGAAGGCGATGACCGCCGCCCAGGTCAGCGAGGCCGGGGCACAGATCATCCTCTCCAATACCTATCACCTGCACCTGAAACCCGGCGAGCAACTGGTAGCCAAGGCCGGCGGCCTGCACCGCTTCATGGGCTGGGACAAGCCGATCCTCACCGACAGCGGCGGCTTCCAGGTTTTTTCCCTGCCGAAGAAGGAGATCACCGAGGACGGGGTGTTCTTCGCCCACGAGGTCAGCGGCGAGCGGGTCTTCCTCGGACCGCAGCAGGCGACGGCGATCCAGAACCAGCTCGGCGCCGACATCATCATGGCCTTCGACGAGTGCATCCCCTACCCGGCCACCCATGCCTATGCGGCCAAATCTGTCAAAAAGACGCTGCGCTGGGCCGAGCAGTGCCTGAAGGCTCACCAGCGCGCGGACCAGGCCCTGTTCCCCATCGTCCAGGGAAGCGTCTACCCCGACCTGCGCAAGCAATGCGCCGAGGCACTGACCGCCCTCGACGCCCCCGGCTACGCCATCGGCGGGGTCAGCGTCGGCGAGGGGCTGGAACTGCTCAAGCAGGTGGTCGACTGCACCGAGCCGTTCCTCCCCGCACACAAGCCGCGCTACCTGATGGGGGTCGGACTCCCCGAAGACATTCTCGAGAGCATCGAGCGCGGCATGGACATGTTCGACTGCGTGATCCCGACCCGCTACGCGCGCAGCGCCACGCTCTTCACCCGGCGCGGCCGTATCCGCCTGACCAGCCGCCGCTACCGCCGCGACTTCTTCCCGGTCGACGCCGGCTGCACCTGCTACTGCTGCGCCAACGTCAGCCGCGCCTACCTGCACCACCTGTTCAACGCCAACGAAATTCTCTCGGCAACCCTCTCGGCCATCCACAACGTGCGTTTCTACCTCGACCTCGTCGCCGGAGCGCGCAGCGCCATCGAAGCCGGGAATTACGGTGACTGGAAGCAGAAGTTCCTGGAACAATATGGGAGGGATGACGGAAAAGGCGGGGAATAATCAGCCGCAGATCAAGGCGGGTCCAATCGGGTCAGGCTTTCCGGTGACCGTAATGGCCAGTGGAGCATCCGCATCAACGACCAGTGGCGCGACTTGTTTTCTGTGGAGTGATGGAAACGCCTTTGCGGTTGAGATCGTTGATTATCACTGCAGGAGCTCAGCAACGCGCAAACGTGATCTTCCCCCTGAGTATCCCGGCGAAATCGTCCTCGAGGATTTTCTCAAGCCGCTCGACATCAGTCGTTCCCGTCTGTCCAAATCGATAGGTGTTCCCCGGCGCCGTATCGATGCAATCTGCGCAGGGAAGCGGGCGGTCACTGTTGACACCGCCCTGCGGCTGGCAGGTTTCTTTGGAACCGACGCCCAAAGTTGCCTGAACCTTCTCAACGTTGCTACGGTTCATCGTCCCCTTGACAGTCGTTTTCACGCAGGCTGTCGATGTCGAGCAGGTCGATGGGGCGCCCGGCCAGTTGCTTGACGGCAATCAGGCATGCCGACGTGATCACGGCAACCGGCACGCCCTCCAGGTCGATAGCTATGGCCCTTTGCACCGCCTCGCGATATTCGTCGCGGTCGGCAAGGATCAGGTCGAGAATCGCCAGATTGTCGGGGGGGCCGGCAGCGACCACGAACCGCCAGATCGATGCCCGGGCAAAGCGCCGCACCGGGCTGACCTGGATCACCTCAAAGGCCTGCCGCAGGACCGCCTCGAGTCGGTCGAGTTCATGCTCCCCGATCAGCACGATCAGGTCGACATCCTCGGTGGCGCGAGGCCGCGCCAGCATCGATACCGCCAGTCCGCCAGCCAGACAGTAGGGGATGCCGGCGGTGTGCAAAGCTGCGGCGGCCCGCTTGAGCGTGTCGATCAGTCCTTGGCCAATGTCCATTGGCGCTCTTTCCGTTCAAGAATCCCCGCACGGACCCGCCGCTCGATCTCGTAGCGTGACAGCTCCGGGTGACTCGCCTGCTCCCACGCTACCTTGAGAGCGAAGACCGCATTGGTGATGGCGCAACTCTTGAGCAGGTTGTCGTGCATGTGGCGCTGCTTGTGGTCAGGCGAGCTCATGCCATCCTTGCCATGCGGCGAATAACATCAATTTGGGAACCCTCTGGGGTCAGGCTTGGCGGGGTCCTGGGGGGGCGCCTTTTAATTAGCACAGGCGGTTGCCCATTTCCAGAACTACCACAACAAAGCCTCAAGTTTCACCAGCACCACATCAAGAACCGACGGCTCGATCACAGAAACATGATCAGGATCGGACCACACCAACCAACCCAAATTCTTCTGGACGCTGATTTTCATGATAAACGCTGACCAGGCAAAAACTCAAATCCTGGATACTGGGGCGGGGACAGGCACCTGCGGAGCCAGTCCCCTCAGCTTCGCTCCTCAACTTCGGTCTCGGGATCGACCATCGACTGGGTACCGGCGCCGGAAAGATCGATGATGCTCAACCGCCGATGCGCCGTCCTGCCTTGCGGTCTTCAGAAACCCATAGCCCCGCCCCGTCCGGCTCGCGCACTGTCAAATCAGCGCCAAGACTCAAGCGCCGGGAGCAGAGCGGGCACTGGAGTTGGCACACGCTTGGCTTGAGGTTTCCCTTCAAAAACTCACAATTTTTCAGCAATCGCGCACACCACCTCGTAGGTCGCCGGAAGCCCTTCGGGCCGGCGGTGCATATTATTGTAAAGTGTAATCATCCTCTGCATAACCTGCCTGGATGCCAATCCTTTCGGCCTGTCGGCGGCGGCGTTGCTGGCACCGATGTGCTTGAGCTGTCGCAGCAGCGTGGGAACATCGGGATGCCAGTCGATTTCGGGAAAACAGGCGAAGTCGCGACAGACCAGACCGGCAGACTCTAGTGCGCCGGCGACTTCTGCGGCCGAGGGGAAAGTTTGCACATGGGAAAAGTGTGCGCCGCCGAATTCGGCTACAGCCAGACGATGGGCATCGCGCAGTTCGAACAAAGTGCGCTCGCCAAACAGCGCAACAGCGAAGCGGCAACCCGGGCGAAGGACGCGGGCCACCTCGCAAAAAGCCGCCGGCAGGTCAGCGACCCACTGGTAGACATTACTTGAAACAACAGCATCAAAACTTTTGTTTAAAAAGGGAAGTTTTATTGCGTCTCCGTCACACGCCAGAGTGCAGGGGAGTCGGTGCGCGGCCGCCAGGGTCATGCCGTGAGCGATGTCGGTCAGCACGAACCCCCGGCCGGCCTTATCCCCACCGAGTTCGGCGGCCAGCGCTCCGGTGCCGGTGCCGATGTCGAGCACCAGCCCGTTCAGCGGGCCGGTAACGGCCAGGCGCGCGGCCAGAGTGGCGACCACCCGCTTCTGCACCCAGGCATAGCTGTCGTAGTCGCCGGCATGCGTCGAGAAGTGTGTGCGCAGCAGACGGCCATCGATGGCTCTCACCGGACCCATGCGCAGAACTCCCTGATGGCGCCAGCAACCTCAAGCGGGCGCGTCCACAGCGGCGCGTGGCCGGCGCCGACGAACTCACGCAATTGTCCCTGTGGCAGGGCAGCGGCCAGCGCCCGCCCGGCCTGGATCGGCGTCACCTGGTCGGCCGTACCGTGAAGCACCAGGGTCGGGCAGCCGATGGCCGGCAACCGGCCGCGCTGGTCCTGCTGTGCCAGCAAATCAAGGCAGGCCCCGGCCGCCTCCCGGTCGGGCAACCCGCCCGCCCGCACAGCGAAGGCGCGAATCGCGCGCAGGCGGTCGGCATCGACTTCGCCGTTGGCAAAGGCCAGGGCGAAAAAATCGCCAAGAGTCGCCTCGAAGCGCCGCTCGAGATTACGGCGCAGAGTCCGTACCTGGGTGGCGGGGAGGCCGTGCGGCCAGTCAGCCGCCAGCGTGAAGCGCGGGGTGGTGGCCAGCAGCAGCAGCTTTTCGACCGGAACATCCGCCCGGGCCGCCAGTTCCAGGGCGACCATGCCACCGAGGGACCAGCCGCCGAGCAGCACCGGTCCCGGCGCCGCGGCCGCCAGCCAGACGGCGATGTCGTCCGCCAGAGCCGGCAGGGTTGCTGCCGCGAAGGGGGATGAGTGCCCATGCCCGGGGAGGTCGGGAAGGAGCAGACGGGCGCCGGCGAGCAGGCCGGCCAGTTCGGCGAAGGCTGTACCCGACAGCGACCAGCCGTGCAGCAGGACCAGCGCTGGTCCGCTCCCCGTTTCCTGCCAGGAGAGGATGCGGCCATCAGACAGGCGATGTTCATGCCGGGTCATGACAGCCCTTCACGGCAGGCGACGACGATCCGCCCGGCAGCGTGCTCAAGTTCGACGGGGGCGTGGGTCGCCATCACCGTGGCGCGCAACCGGCAGGTACCCTCGGGGATCGTCGGCGGGCGGATCCCCTGCAGGAAGATGCCGTCGTCGAGCAGGCGGCGGGTGATCGCCATGGTCGGCGCCGGCGCGCCGACCAGCACCGGGACGATCTGGGTGGCACTGGTCAACAGATCAAGCCCGGCGCTGCGGAGCAGGCTGGCGAACAGCGCGACGTTCCGCTGCAGATCAGCCCGCAGCTGCGCTCCCTCGCCGCTCTCCACAACATCGAGGGCGGCCATGGCGGCGGCCGGCACGGCCGGCGGCAGACTGGTGGAGAAGATAAAGGGCCGGCTGCGGTTGATCAGGGTGTCGATCACCACGCGCGGTGCCGCCAGATAGGCGCCGGCGCATCCCAGGGCTTTGCCGAGAGTGCCCATCTGCAAATCGACGCGCCCCAGGCAACCGAGGTGCTCGGCGGTCCCGCGCCCGGTGGCGCCAAGGACGCCGGTGCCGTGGGCGTCGTCGACCATCAGCAGGGCATCGAAACGTTCCTTCAGATCACACAGGGCCGCCAGCGGGGCGATATCGCCGTCCATGCTGAAGACCCCGTCGGTGACGACCAGCCAGCGCCCCTTGCGAAGCGGCGCTGCGGCCGCCAGCAGGCGCTCCAGCGTCTGCACATCGCGATGCGGATAAACCACGGTACGGGCCCGGCTCAGACGGCAGCCGTCGATCAGCGAGGCGTGATTGAGTTCGTCCGAGAAGATGACGTCGTCGGGACCGAACAACCCCTGGAGAATCCCGGTGTTGGCCGCGAAGCCACTATTGAACAGCAGCGCTGCTTCGCTCCCCTTGAAGGCCGCCAGCCGTTCTTCCAACTGCGCGTGCGGCGGCAGGGTGCCGGAGACCAGCCGGCTGGCGCCGGAGCCGGTCCCGTAACGCCAGGTGGCCGCGGCCGCCGCCTCGAGCAGGGCGGGATGCCCGGCGAGACCCAGATAGTTGTTGGAACAGAGCAGCAGCACGTCGCGGTCATCGACCACGGCGCGCGGACCCTGTCCGTCAACCGTACGCAGGGTGCGGCGCATCCCCAGCGCATCGAGTTCGGCAAGCTCCCTGCTCCAGCGTTCCATTTCAAGGACTCCACGGCCGCGGCGGGGCGATGGGCCCCGGCGCATCGAACAGCACGGCCTGCCGTTCGAGATAGGCGACCAGGGCCGCGAGCTCTAAAGCTTCTGTCCGCACGAACAGGACCCGGCCGCCACCTGCGGCGCCAGCGGCTTTCATCCGGGTGATCCGCTGATAGCCATGGGCTGGGTCGGCGACGTAGCCGGTGGCATAATCGGGAGCGTCCGACCAACACAGTTCGGCGACGATCCCCGGCGCCTGCAACACCTTCCCGGCCAGCACCAGCGCCTCGGCCACCCGGTGGTGGCCCAAGCCCGCCGTGGCCAGCACGGCCAGAATGTGGCCGCGCGCCTCCGGGGCAAGGTCCATGCGGCTGACCCGCACCCCGCGCGCCGGGTCGCTCTCCAACCGCCTGCCCGTGAGTGCATCGACGATCATCGCCCCGCGCATCACTCCGCCGCCCGGTGCCGGCCCGGCGGCCAGTTGCTGCATGGCCGACTCGGCGGCGACGGCGGCAACCCCGGCGCGGTGCAGCAGGGCGCGGGCACAGGCGCGTCCCTCCATCCAGTCGGCAACGTCGAAGGTCTGCACGGCGGGGAGCCGCCAGCACGGAATCTCCCCGGCCAGGCGATCGATCGCACAGTGCACGGCCTCCGCTCCTCCCCCGCTGCACGCAAGAGCCCGCGCCACCAGTTCGGCAGCCAGGGCCGGCAGCTGAGCGGCGGCGGCAATCCGCTCGGCTCCCGAGCAGTGGCTGCCGCCACGCTCGGCACGCATGCGGATGCTGTAGAGTACCCGGTCCATGACGGCAGAAACTAGCAGTTGCCGGCGCGCATTGTCAACCGCGACAAACCGACCGGTTGACAATGCTTTTTTCTTGGGTTGACTTACTGCTCATGGTAGCCTGCCGACGATCATCCAAGAGTTGCAACCATGCCGGACAAAACCCTCTTCTATCTGCTCTTTGCTCTCTACGCCGGCGCCGTGTGCGGCTATGCCGCGCAGGCCGTCTGCCGCCGCCCGTGGCTGAACCGGGCCAGCCTCGGCCTGGTCGGCGCCGGCCTGTTGCTGCACAGCGGGCTGCTGGTCCAGCGCTGGCTGGCGGCCGGCTACCTGCCGGTCACCAACCTGTTCGCCACCCTGTTCTTCTTCAGCTGGGCCCTGGCCCTGACCTTCGTCTATTTCGAGCTGCGCTACCGGCTCGGCGCCAGCGGCCTGTTCGTCATGCTCCTCAATCTGCTCCTGCTCGGCGGGGCGCTGCCGCGCGACCCGAAGGTGCCACCGCTGATCCCCGCGCTCGACACCCCGCTGTTCGAACTGCACATCATCTTCTCCTTCGCCGGCTACGCCATGTTCGCCATGGCCTTCGCCGTCGGCGTGCTGTACCTGCTGCAGACCCACCTGAACTCGGCGGCGCTCCCCGACCCGGCCCTGCTGCGCCGCATCAACGAGGAGGCGATCCTGCTCGGCTTCGGCCTGTTTACTCTGTGCATGGTCGCCGGCGGCATCTGGGCGCACATCGCCTGGGGTTACTGGTTCTCCTGGAACATCAAGGCCGTCTGGTCGTTCCTGGTCTGGCTCTTCTACGCCGGGATGTGCCACGCCAAGTTCGTGCGCCGCTGGCAGGGGGGCATTTATGCCTGGCTCTCCATCGCCGGCTTCGGCGTGGTGCTCTTCACCTACCTCGGCATCGGCCTGCTCCTCGAGAGCAACCATCCCCTGGAGTAGCCGATGGCCGACGACCGCACCCCGCTGCAACGCCTCTGGGCCCTCGGTTGTTCGCTGAAGCTGGCAATCTATGTCGCCTCCGCGGCCACCCTGCTGATCATGGGCGGCTCCCTGGTGATGAATGCCTACCCGCAGATCTTCGGCGGCATGGACACGACCACCGTCAACACCTGGTTTGCCGGAGCCTGGCACCAGGCTCCGCAGCTGACCTGGTGGCTGCCGCTGACCGCCCTGTGCCTGGCGGTATTCGGCCTCAATACTCTCTGCTGCCTGATTGACTGGCTGGCCCACTTGCGCGCCCGCTGGCGCAAGACCGGCGAGTACCTGATCCATACCGGCTTTCTGCTGCTGCTGGTCGGCTACACCTGGGGCAGCCTGGCCGGCTTCCGCTCCGGGCCGCATCGGCTGGCGCCCGGAGAGGCGCTGACCCTCCCCGACCTGCCCGCCTACACCCTGCGCCTGGACGCCTTCGATCCAAGCTTCGGCCCCGAGGGGCGGCCGCTGGACATGGTCAGCGAGGTGACCCTGCTGCAAGCCGGCAACGAGGTTGCCCGCGGCACCGTGCGCTTCAATCACCCCTTGCTCTACGACGGGTTGGTGATCCTGGCAACCTCGCTCGAGCAGCGGCTGACCGGCTTTCGCTGCTTCCTTGCCGGCGCAGGGACGGTTGACCTGACCCCGGGCAGCCGCTTCCGGCTCCCCGACGGCAGCCATCTCGGCGTCCTGAATGTGCTCGGCGATGCCCGCCAGACCGCGGACGGCCGGGTGATCCCCTTAAGCGACCGGCTGGGCAACCCGGCTCTGCAGCTATTGCTGCTGCGTCCGGACGGCAGCGCCTGGCAGGGGTGGTACTTCCTGCGCGAGCCACCGCCGGCCGCACTGACCGCCAGCGGTGCGGCCCCCCGCCCGCTCCAGCCGTTGGCCGGCTATGTCAGTCTGTTGTCCGTCAACCGCGATCCCGGCGCCGGTCTGGCCCTGGCCGGGGGAGGCTGCCTGACGCTCGGTGTCCTGCTGGCCATGATCTCCTTCTACCGCAAGCGGACGCGGGGCGACCGACCGCAAATCTGAGCGACACGGGCGCAGCTTTCTCGAAACATCTTGTTTTTCCGAACATCTCCCCTTGTACCGACCGCTGGCTTTCCATCACATTGACAAACCCTGTCGACTTCACGCTGCTAGACTTCGCCCCCGACGGACGGGAAAATCGACCAGGTCCGTCTTTCCGTTCACCAGCAACGGCTGCTGTCGCAAGTCGATGGCCAGACTCCGCTCGGCAGTTTGTGCAACGCTTCGACCATGATGGATTACGAAGTCGCCCGCTTTTTCTACCTGATGGTCAAAGCCGGGGTCCTGCAGGTCGTGTCGGCCGGCTGGCCATTCATCATCAGCTGAATGCAAAAGGGGGACAGAATTGCATTCCGTCCCCCTTTTGCATTGCCGTGCCCTTGCCTCGGAGTTATGGCCCGAGAAAAGCCTTTACCTGCTCCACCACTCCCTTGCTGTCCAACGCGCAGCGCTGGCGCAATTCGCTCTGGCTCCCCTGCTCGACAAAGCGGTCCGGCAACCCCAGCCGCAGGACCGGCACGCTGATCTGCCGCTCGGCGAGACACTCCAGCACCGCCGAGCCGAAACCACCCATCAGGGCATTCTCCTCAAGAGTGATGACGCGTGCGGTCCGCACTGCTTCGCCGCAGAGCAGGTCACCATCCAGCGGCTTGATGAAACGCGCATCGACCACGCTCAGCTCGACCCCCTCGCCGGCCAGTAGCTCGGCCGCGGCCAACGCCACCGGCACCCCCGCCCCGACCGCGCAAAGCACGCCGTGTCGGCCATCGCGCAGCTTCTCCCCGCAGCCGATGCCGAACGGTTCGATCGGCTGGCCGAGGTCGACCCCCTCGCCGGCGCCCCGCGGGTAGCGCAGGGCAAAGGGCCCGTCGTGAGCGAGGGCTGTGGCCAGGGCGCGGCGCAGTTCGTGCTCGTCGCGCGGGGCCATCACCGTCAAATTGGGAATCGGCCGCAGAAAGGAGAGATCGAAGGCGCCGTGATGGGTGGGCCCGTCGGCCCCGACCAGGCCGCCGCGGTCGAGGGCGAAGATGACCGGCAGGTTCTGCAGGCAGACATCGTGGATCACGCTGTCGTAGGCCCGCTGCAGGAAGCTCGAGTAGATCGCCACCACCGGCCGCAGGCCGCTGACGGCCAGTCCCGCAGCAAACGTCACCGCATGCTGCTCGGCGATGCCGACATCGAAAAACCGCGACGGGTAGCGCTCGGCAAAGGGCTGCAGGCCGGTTCCGTCCGGCATGGCGGCAGTCACCGCCACGATGCGCGGGTCATGCTCGGCCAGTTCGACCAGGGTCCGGCCGAACACGCCGGTATAGCTCGCCGGGCCGCCCTTGACCTGACTCGATGCGCCGGTGGCCGGATCGAAGGGACCGATGCCGTGAAAGCGGCCCGGTTCACTTTCGGCCGGCGCGTAGCCCTTCCCCTTCTTGGTCAGGACATGGATCAGAACCGGACCATCGATGTTGCTGGCATTGCGCAGCGTCTCGATCAGGTCGTCAAGGCGATGGCCGTCGATCGGCCCCACATAGTCGAAGCCGAAGGCCTCGAACAGCATCCCCGGCGTCAAAAAACCCTTCAGCGAATGCTCGGCGCGGCGTACCAGATCGAGCAGATCCTTGCCGAAACCTGGCAGATGATCGAGGAAATGCTTGGTCTCCTGACGCGCCTTGCGAAACAGGCCGGAGGTCATGGCCCGGCTCAGGAAGGCCGAAAGGGCCCCGACATTGGGGGAAATCGACATTTCGTTGTCATTGAGGATCACGATCAGGTTGCTCTTCAGATGCCCGGCGTGGTTGAGCGCCTCGAAGGCCATCCCGCCGGTCAGCGAACCGTCGCCGATCACCGCCACGATCTTTTCGGTTCCGCCGGCGGCGTCGCGGGCGGCGGCCATCCCCAGGGCGGCCGAGATCGAGGTGCCGGAGTGGCCGACATCGAAACAGTCGTGCTCGCTTTCGGCCCGCTTGGGGAAGCCGCTGATCCCGTCGAGCTGGCGCAAGGTATCGAAGCGCGCGGCGCGGCCAGTCAGCAGCTTGTGGGCGTAGGCCTGGTGGCCGACGTCCCAGACGATCTTGTCCTGCGGGGAGTCGAGGACCCGATGCAGGGCGATGGTCAGCTCGACCACGCCGAGGGAGCTGGCCAGATGCCCGCCGGTCTTGGCTACCGTGCTGATGATCCGGCCACGTAACTCCTCGGCCACGCGCGGCAGCTCCGCGGCGGGGAGGGTCTTGAGGGCGTCGAGGGGGTTGTCCTGCTGGAGAATGTCGGTCATGGCCTCAGGAAGTACGCTCGACAATGTAGCGGGCAATCGCCCGCAACGGTTCGGCAGAAGTGCCCAGTGGCTCCAGGGCGGCAATCGCCAGGTCGCGCAACTCAGAGGCCCGGCGCCGGGCCTCGCTCAATCCCAGCAGCGCCGGGTAGGTCGCCTTGCCGCGCGCCTGGTCGCTGCCGACATCCTTGCCGAGTTTCCGTTGATCGCCAATGATATCGAGGATGTCATCGGCGATCTGGAACGCCAACCCGGCGGTCTCGCCGTAGCGGGTCAAGGCCGCCACCTGCTCGTCGTTGCCGCCGCCCAGCCAGGCGCCGGCCTGGATCGAGGCGAGAATCAGCGCGCCGGTCTTGCGGGTGTGGATATATTGCAGCGTGGCGAAATCGACCGGATTCCCCTCCGACTCCATGTCCACCACCTGGCCGCCGACCATCCCCTGGGAGCCGGCGCAGCGGGCGATGGTTTCGATGACCCGCAGGGACACGGCCGGATCGACGCCACGGTTGGCCTCCGCATCGGCCAGCAGGCGGAAGGCCTCGGTCAGCAGGGCGTCGCCGGCCAGAATGGCGTTGGCCTCGCCGAACACCTTGTGGTTGGTCGGCCGGCCGCGGCGCAAATCGTCGTCGTCCATGGCCGGCAGGTCGTCATGGATCAGGGAATAGGTGTGGATCATCTCCACGGCGCAAGCGGCGGGCAAGGCCCGCTCGGGCGGGCCACCGACCGCCTCGCAGGCGGCGATAATCAGGACCGGACGCAGGCGCTTGCCGCCAGCGAAGACTGAGTAGCGCATCGCCTGGTGCAGGCGCGGTGGCAGGATGTCTTCCCCGGGAAGCCAGCGGTCGAGAGCGGCATCGACCAGAACGGCCCGCTCACGCAGATAGCCTTTCAGATCCAAGGCCTACTCCTCGTCGTCATCGGCTTCGTCGGCGTCCGTCACGAACGGCTCGACGCGCAGGACCCCGCCGGCATCCTTGAGCAGCAGTTCAACCCGCGTCTCCACGTCGAGCAACAGCTCCCGGCAACGGCCGGCGCTGCTGACCCCCTGCTCGAAACAACCGAGCGCCTCGTCGAGGGGGAGCTGCCCCCGCTCCAGGCGGGAGACCGCATCTTCGAGGGTTTTCAATGCCTGTTCGAACGTCGCTTGCTTGGCCATGATTCACCTGCCGTAAAAGTGGAATAACAACATGCGGCACCGCGGCTGTCAAGCCCCGTTTGCCGTCGGCAGGGGGCGAGGCAGCGGGGTCATTCGGACAGGTCCTCGATGCGGGTGCGGGCACGCCCCTTGCTGAAACGAAGCCAGAGCTGTTCCCCGACGGCAAGCTCACTGAAATCCGCCGGGTTGCGGCCCGCCGGATCACGGCTGGCAATGACATAGCCGCGAGCCAGCTGGCTCAAGGGGGAAAGGGCGTCCAGCCGCCCGGCGTTACGGCCGAGCTGGTCTTGCAGGTGGCGGAGCAGGCCGGCCATGGCCCGCTCCAGCCGGTGTTCGAGTTGGCCGATGTGGTCGCGGCGCGCCGGCCAGCTGCGGGCCGCAGATTGCAGCCGGCCCTCCAGGCCGGACAAGCGCTCCCCGTATAGGGCCAGCCCCTGGGTGATCCGCGACTGCAGACGCATGATCAGGTGATCGACATGGCTTTCCAGCTCCAAACGGCTCTTCGCCACCAATTCGGCCGCTGCGCTCGGTGTCGGCGCCCGCAGGTCGGCGGCAAAATCGGCGATGGTAACGTCGATCTCATGGCCGACCGCGGAAATCACCGGGATGGCGGAAGCGACGATGGCCCGCGCGACCACCTCCTCATTGAACGCCCACAGATCCTCCAGGGAGCCGCCGCCCCGGCCGACGATCAGCACATCGGCCGTGCCTTGCCGGTTGAGGTCGGCGATGGCGGCGGCGATCTCCCCGGCCGCCCCCTCTCCCTGGACCCTGGTCGGGCGGAGCACGACCCGGATCCCCGGGGCACGGCGCTTGAGCACGTTGAGCATATCGTGGATCGCCGCTCCGGTCATGGAGGTGACGATGCCGACCGTGCGCGGGAAAGCCGGCAGCGGCCGCTTGCGCGCCTCGGCAAACAGCCCCTCGGCGGCCAGCCTGGCCTTAAGCGCCTCAAAGGCCGCCTGCAGGCTGCCGACCCCGGTCGAGGCGAGACTGTCGACAATCAGTTGCACTTCGCCGCGCGCCGCATAGACGCTGACCGTCCCGGTGCAGACCATGGTCAGTCCATCGGCCGGCGGCGTGACCACCAGCCGGTTGCGGCTGCGAAACATCACGGCCCGCAACTGGGACTGGCCGTCCTTGAGGGTGAAATACCAGTGCCCCGAAGTCGGGGCGGCAAAATTAGACACCTCCCCTTCCACCGTCACGGCGAAGAAGTTGCTCTCGACCACCTCGCCGATCAGCGCCACCAGGCGCGAGACCGTCAGGTTGGCATGAGTTAGTTCGCTCATCGAGTAACCATGGTTTTCAACCGCAATTCACGACCTGTCATTCCGACCACAGGGAGAAATCTGGTGATTTTTGGCTGCCGAGCCGGTCAAGATTGCTCGCTCCGCTTGAAATGACAACCAATAAATGAGACACCAACATCTAGGGGTTTCCGTTTGACTTTTCGGGGCGCGGCCCCTATATATTGGCAGGATCGCTTTCCCGGGACAAGACCATGCACACGCCCTACATCGTGACCATATCCAGCGAGAAAGGCGGGGTCGGCAAAACCACCCTGGCCACCAATCTTGCCATCTACCTCAAAGCCCTGCACGAGGACCTGCCGGTCACCCTGTTCAGCTTCGACAACCACTTTTCCGTCGACCGCATGTTCCGCATCGGCAAGGGGAAACCCCGCGGCGACGTGAGCGGGCTGTTTCGCGGCACCCTCCCCGAGGCGTTGGCGGAAACCGGCGAGTACGGCGTACAGTTCATCGCCTCCAGCGAGCACCTGCACAAGTTGCGCCGCGACATCGACGATCCGGCGCTGCTGGCCCGCACCCTGGCCGCATCTGAACTCGGCGGCATCGTCATCATCGACACCCGCCCCGACCTCGACATCTTCACCCAAAACGCCCTGTATACCGCCGACCGCGTGATCGTTCCGGTCAAGGATGCCCCTTCCCTCGAAAACTGCCGGCACATCTACGAGTTCTTCGACGAACACAAGCTGTCGCGCCGGCCGCTGCGCGTCCTCCCCTGCCTGGTCGACGCGCGCATCCACTTCGACGGGCCGTTCCGCGATCCCTACCAGTTGCTCAAGGCCTACGCCATCAACCGCGGCTACCGCTGCCTGGAGGGGTTCATCGCCAAAAGCCCGAAAGTCGAATCGCTGAACACCAACCCCGAAGGGAAGATCTACCCGGTGCTGACCCATGGCCGCCACACCGATGTGCACGTGCAGTTGGCCCATATCGCCCGCCAGGTCTACCTCGACACCCTGGAGCAGGACCGCCGCCGGCTCGACGAAATCCGTCTCGGCCAGAGTCGCGAGGAGGAGCACCGTCAGAGCGCGTTCCTGGAGCGTCGTGACGCCCTCGCCCCGGGTTGCCTGGTGTGCGGACGGCCGTTGGTCAGTCATGACCGGGTTGAGGCCGCCGGCTACTTTGCCCAGTGCTCCGATCAGCGGGTTGCGGGTTTCATCGAGGAGGAATGCTTCGCCGGGTTGGCTTTCCGCCATTTCTACGGGGCCAAGCGCACCGTCGAACCGGGCGACCCCTTATGGGATCTCTTCCGGGAATCGGCCCAGCGCTCCTACTTTGTGCTGCGCCGGGCCCCGCACACGCGCAGTTTCTACCAGCAGCAGATCTCGTTCTACCGCTTTGACGAAGAGGGGCTCGAGGTCTCGCACAAGACCATCGAGCTGCAGGAATTTGAACGGCGCCTGCTTGGCAAGGAACGTTCCGACATCTTTCCCCTCCTCGAACGGACCCTGTTCGGCGCCGACGGCAAACTGACGGAAGCCTTCCTGCTGGTACGCAAGGTCAGCATCGACCTCCCCGAGGAGATCCTCTTCGACGAGCAGTATTCCCGTTTCACCGCCATCCTCGCCAAGATCAGCACGCAACTGCGATAACCGGGGACTGGGGGCTAGGGACTGGCCAGACCCCAGCCCCCAGCCCCCGGTTTTACCCCCCGCCCGCCAACAACTCCGACACTTTGACAAATCTGATCCCCTGCGCCGCCAGCTTCGGCAGCTCCAGTTCCAGAGCTCTGAGCGTTTCCGGATAGGGATGGCAGATGCCGACCGCCCCGCCGTTGCGCCGCGCCTTGTCGGCCAGACGGCGGAGCTCGCGGGCAATCGGCTCGACTTCGACGACGTTGTCCAGGAAGACGTCGCGGCGCAGGACCGGCACCCCCGCCCGCCCGGCCGTTGTCGTTCCCACCGATTGGCTGCTGGTCAGGCTGTCGACAAAAAACAGCCGGCGCTCCCGCAGCACGGCCATGACCACACCCATGACCCGCTCGTCCTCGGTGAAGCGCGAGCCCATGTGGTTGTTGATCCCGGCCGCATGCGGCACGCGGGCCAGCAGGGCGTTCATCCGCTGGCGCAGTTCATCGTCCGAATAGCCGACCAGCAGCGCATCGTCGCCGGGGTCGACCACTGGAAACCCCTGCGGCTCCATGGGGGTGTGCAGTATGACCTCGCGGCCGGCTGCATGGGCCAGGCGCGCCACCTCGGCAGCATGCGTTTCGATGGGGAGAATGGCGAAGGTCACCGGTTGCCGGATGGCGAGCAGCTGTTTTGCCTGTTTGAGCCCCCGGCCGAGATCGTCGACGATGATCGCCACCCGGCCAGCCTTGCCGACCGGGACGGTAACCGCCTTCGGGGGGACTGGCGCGGGGAGATACTGGATAGTCAGCAGGGTTTTCCCCTGACCATCGACAATGGTCAGCACCCCATCCTCCGGGGTGGCAAGGAGCAGCGGCGGGGTAAGCCGCCGCAGGCGCCGGCGCAACTCCTCGACCGATTTCGCCGCGGGTGAGCGCTGGCGGATCTGGTAATGCCGGGGGGCATCGGCTGGCTCACGCGTGATCGAACCGGCGGGGACAGCGGTCGCCGCCAGAAAGGCCTCGATCTGCTCCCGGGCGGCCGCCGTCTGGTCAACGCGGCTTTCCGCCGGGCGCTCCGGCAGGGGCGGCGGCAGACGCTCCTCGCGGCGGGCCAGCCACACCAGGCCGGCAAGCAGAACCGCCATGGTCAACAGGAGCAGGAACAGGCGCCAACCGAACGGCGCCTTCCCTTTGCCGCCCTTTTGCGGTGGTCGGGGGGATCGTCCTGGTCCCGGCTTTTTCGCGGGCTTCGCGGTGCGGGAGCGCTTGGGGGACATGGATTAAAAACGCGGGACTGACTGCCCCCCGCTCCTGGTGAAGGTCAAGCAGCCGGCCGCTTGAGACCCTGCAAAATCTGCCAGCCCTTGAGCAGGTCAAGGGCGCGCATCAGCTGGTAGTCACCGCGCTGGTCCGCGTCCACCTGAAAATGGCTGCCGTTCTTTTCTGCGGGCTTGGCCGGTTTTTCGGCCTGTTCACTGCCGAAGTGGTTGGGAAGATCCTTCTCGCGGAAGTGCTCGCGCTCTCCGGCCTCCTTGACTTCCACCTGCTGCACCTCGATGTCCGGGGTGATCCCCTTGGCCTGGATCGAGGTCCCCTTCGGCGTATAGTAGCGGGCGGTGGTCAGGCGCAGCCCCGAATCGTCGCCAAGCGGCAGGATCGTCTGCACCGACCCCTTGCCGAAGCTCTGCATGCCGAGGATGACCCCCCGGCCATGGTCCTGCAGGGCGCCGGCCACGATTTCGGAGGCGCTGGCACTGCCGCCGTTGATCAGCACCACCATCGGGTAGTCCGGCTCGGTACCGCTGCGCTTGGCTGAAAACTCCATCTGGGCGTCGGCTTCCCGCCCCTTGGTATAAACGATCAGCCCTTCCGCCAGGAACAGGTCGGCCACGTCGACCGCCTGGTCGAGCAGGCCGCCCGGGTTGTTGCGCAGATCGACGACCAGCCCCTTCAGTCCACCACCGCTCTCCTTGCGCAGGTTCTCCAGGGCCCGCTCCAGGTCGCTGGCGGTCCGCTCCTGGAACTGGGTGACCCGGATATAGCCAAAGCCGTCCTCCAAAGTTTTGGCCTTGATGCTCTTGATCTTAATCACCTCGCGCTTGAGGGTGAATTCCTTCGGCTTCTCGAAGCCTTCGCGCATCACCGCGATCGTCACGTCGGTGCCGGGGGCACCGCGCATCAGGCGCACCGCGCCCATGATCTCCATCCCCTTGGTGTACTGGTCACCGATCTTGAGAATCCGGTCGCCGGCGGCCAGACCGGCGCGGAAAGCCGGCGTGTCCTCGATCGGGGTGACGATCGTCAGAATATCATCCTTGAGGGTGATCTCGATGCCCAGCCCGCCGAATTCACCGCGGGTGTCGATCTTCATCTCCTTGTAGACTTCGGGCGGCATGAAGCCGGAGTGCGGGTCAAGGGAGGCGAGCATGCCGTCGATCGCCCCGTAGACCAGCTCCTTGACCGGGACTTCTTCGACGTAGCTGCGCCGCACGATGCTCAGCACATCGGTAAACAGCTGCAGCTCGGCATAGGCCGTTTCCGCCTGGGCCGAACGCGGCCCCTGCAGCCAGGCGGACGCCAGCCAGCCGGTCAACACGGCGCAGAACAGCAGGACAACCGTCAGTTTCCGAGTGAACATTCATAACCTCCAGGTTTCAGCGCGGGGCCAGCCACAACAACGGATCGACCGGCTCGCCGCGATGGCGGATTTCGAAATAGACGGCGTCGCGCCCTTCATGTCCGGAAAAGGCGACGGTGTCTCCGGGACCGACCAGATCCCCGACCTTACGGGTGAACCTGGCGGCATGGGCATAAAGCGTATAGTACTTATCACCATGGTCGAGGACCATCAGGTTGCCGAACCCCTTGAGCGGGCTGGCATACAGCACCCGACCAGCCCATACCGATTTGACCGGAGTCTGCGACGGGACGGCGATCTCCAGACCATTGCTTTCGATGAGGGTTCCCAGGTCGGGATGGCGGGTCGTGCCGAAACCGATCCGGACCTTGCCGGTAACCGGCCAAGTCAGGCGCCCCTGCTGCGCCGAAAAATCAGCACTCTTGCCAGTATAGGGTTGCGTCGAGGCGGTTTCAAGCTTTTTGACCAGATCGGCGAGCCGGGCCGCTTTCGCCCGCAACTCTTCGAGGGCCGTGGCCAGTTTCGCTTCATCGGTGCGTAGCCCGGCCAACAGCTGCTTTTTCGCCTGCCCCGCCGAGTTCAGGGCCGCCTGTTGCGCGCGCCGCTGCGTAGCCACCGCCACCTGCCGCTCGCGCAGCTGCTGCAGATCGCTCAGCGCCCGCTCGACAGCGGCCGCCTGCTGCCGGTATTCGGCCATCAACTGCCGGTCGTGCCGTACGATGCGGGCGAGGAACGCGTACTTTTCAGCCAATTCCAGCGGGGTCCCCGCCGCGCTGAGCAGCGCCCGGGCCAGGCCGATCTGGCCAACCTTGTAGAGCGCCACCAGCCGTTTTTGCAGTTGGCGTTCAGTCTCTCCCTGTTGCCGGCGCAGCCGCTCCAGTTCGCCCTGCCGCTCGAGCAACTGCCCATCGAGCTCCGTCAGCTCCCGATCGCTGCGCCGCGACAGGTCACGAATGCGCCCGAGGGAGCGTTCCAGGCGGTCCAGATCGGCCGCCAGGCTGCCGGCGGCGGCGCGTTTGCCGCGCAGGTCGCGCAGGGTCTCCTCGATCTGCTGCTGCAGGCCGGCCAGTTCCCGGCGGTTGGCATCCAGGTCTTCCCCGGCGAAGGCCGCGCCGCCTCCCCACAGCAGCATGGCGAGCGCCCCCGCCACGATCAGGCCGGACCCCTGCCAGCGCATGCTCAGTCCTGGCAGAAGCGCACGAACTTGCGCAGGGCCAGCAGACTGCCAAGCAGGCCGACCAGGGCCCCGCCGGCCACCAGCAGCAGCTGCCAGACCGGGGGGAGGAAGTGGATGGTGTCGATCCCGGTCAGCAGCAGCAGGCTGCCCAGACTCTCCCGCAACAGAAGGCGAAAGGCGGCGAAACTGACCAGCAGCGCCAGGAGGCCGCCGCACAGCCCCTGCAGCGCCCCCTCGATCAGGTAGGGGAGCTTGATGAACAGGGCGGTGGCCCCGACCATGGTCATGGCCTCCAGTTCATCCTGGCGCGCATACAGGGTCAGCTTGATGGTGTTCGCGACGATCACCAGGGCGGCCAGCACCAGGAAACCACCAAGGGCTACGCCTGCCGTGCGCAGCAGCAGCAGGAAGGCCTCGAACCGTTCGAGCCATTCCCGGCCGTAATGCAGTTCGCCGAAAGACCTGTTGCGCCCCAGGCGTTCGGCCACCGCCGTCATGTCCTGGCGCCGTTCAGGCTTGAGACGGACCTCCAGCGACGCCGGCAGCACTTCGGCGCCCAGCCCTTCGAGCAGGTCGGCATCGCTGCCCAGCCGCTTTTTAAAGCGCTGATAGGCCTCCTGGCGGGACACGTAGGTCACCTCGGCAACCTCCGGATAGGCGCGAATCTCGGTCAGCCAGCGATTGAGTGCCGGACCGTCCGGCGGTTGTTCGAGATAGGCCACGATGGCAAGTTCCGCCGCCCAACTCAAGGTCAGCCGCTGCACGTTGAGCACGGCAATGGCAAAAAAAGCCAGCAGCGCCAGCGCCACCCCCACGGTGAAAATCGACGCCGCGCTCAACACCGGGCTGTGCAGCATGTTGCGCAGGGCACGGCGCATGAAGTAGGGCGACTTGGCCGATCATGGCTGAGCGTCGCCGGTCAGGCGGCCGGCCTCCAGGGTGATGACCCGGCGCGGGAACTGGCGGATCAGGCCGCGGTCGTGGGTGGCCATGACAATGGTCGTCCCCCGGGCGTTGGCACTCTTGAACAGTTCCATGATATCGAGAGTCACGTCCGGGTCGAGATTGCCGGTCGGCTCGTCGGCCAGCAGCACCAGCGGATCAACCACCAGGGCCCGGGCCACCGCGACGCGCTGCTGCTCGCCGCCGGAAAGCTGGGGAGGGTGATAACTGAGCCGGTGGTCAAGACCGACCTGCTTGAGCACCTGGTAAACCTTTTTGCCGATCTCGATGCGCCGCCGGCCCTGCACCTCCAGCGGGAAGGCGACATTTTCGAAGACCGTGCGGCGGTTCAGCAGCTTGAAGTCCTGGAAGACGATCCCCAGGTTGCGGCGCAGGTAGGGGATGGCGCGCGTGCCGAGCTGGGTGATGTTGCGCCCGTCCATGAGGATCTGCCCGCGAGTCGGCCGCTCGGCACAGCAGATCAGCTTGAGCAGGGTCGATTTGCCGGCGCCGGACGGCCCGGTCAGGTAGACGAATTCCCCCTTGGCAACCCGCAGGGTAATATCGGCAAGGGCGCTCTGCTCACGCTGGAAGGCCTTGGTGACGTTGAACAGCTGAATCATGCCGGGCCGTCACCACTCCCGGTAGGGGGTGCCGTTGAGCCCCACCAGGTCGCTGCCGCTGTGCACATCCTCGACACCGCCTTCGGCCACTTCCCCCTCGGCCGTCGGCGTCGGCACCACCAGCTCCCAGCTGTCCTGGGCGTTGGTCATCGGATCGGTCGGAATGCCGCGCAGATACTTGGCCTCGACCAGGGCTTCGAGGGACTCCGGATACTTGGTATGATCGGCAAAATAGGCGTCGATGGCGCGGCGCATCTGGTAAAGATCCTCCATCAGCACCGCCTCGCGGGCCTTGATCACGCTGCGCTGGTAGTTGGGGGCAGCGATGCTCGCCAGGATGCCGATGATGGTCATGACGATCACCAGCTCGATCAGGGTGAAGCCTCTATTGCCGCGACGCTTTTCAGCCATGCGTTTCACCACGTGTTGTACGGCGTCCCGTCGAGGGCCAGCCGGGTACTTTGCGAATAGACATCGAAGAGATCCTCGCCGCCATAGACAGTTGAATCCGGATCGTCCTTGTAGGAGCGCATCCCCCAGCCTTCCTCATACTGATCGAAGGGGTCGACCGGGAGGCGCCGCAGGTACCTGCGCTTGTAGGGGTAGAGCCCCCCCCAGTCGTTCCCCTCCATCAGCTTTTCCAAGACTTTCCGGATAGCCGGTCTCGTTGATCGACGGGGTGATCTTCTTCTGCTCCACCGCCTTGTCGAAATCCGCCTTCCAGGCATCGATGGCGCCGCGGATGTCGCGCAGCGCCCGGCGCAGCTCCAGTTCCTTGCCGCGGGTCGCCGCCACCTCGGCCATCGGCAGCGCCGCCGCGGCCAGGATGCCGAGGATCACCACGGCGATGATCAGCTCGATCAGCGTCAGCCCGCGCTGACCGGCAGGAGGCGCGATCCGTCGGGAAAGCTTCACCGGATGACGATGCTGGCGCTGGCCGGCTCGACGCTCAGCCGGGTCCCCGCGGGATCCCGGAAATTGATCCGGTTGAGCTCAACCCGGGCCGTGCCCGCCGCCTTGCCGCGGAAGCGCAGGGTGAACAGGCTGCCGTCACCCGAGGCGCCGGCCCCGCCAACCCCCTGCTTGTAGCCGACCACCACCTGCCCGGTCGCCGGGTTCGGGCTGTAGGAGAAGACCGTGGTCTGGCCCTGCTGGCCCAGGAACGTCCCTTCCTTGGCATCGACGAACTCGAGCAGTGCCGGGTCATAGTTGACGAACAGCGGCGCGCT
Source organism: uncultured delta proteobacterium (assembly GCA_963751525.1). Lineage (GTDB taxonomy): Bacteria > Desulfobacterota > Desulfuromonadia > Desulfuromonadales > BM103 > VAUL01. The sequence continues at coordinate 202,223 of CAVVUQ010000003.1, forward strand.
GTACAGCCGGTCGATGCCGCCGACCTGGACGGCCAGGGTCAGTTCCTGGCCGGCCGCCGTTGCGTTCGGGCCGGCCAGGGTCATCCGGGCCGGCTCCTTGGCCGGCGGCGGCACCGCAACCTGCGGTTCCTGGTCAGGCACCGCGGGCGGCACGGCCGGGGGCGGCTCAGCCAGTCCCCCCGGGTCCGTCGGTTCGGCAGGAGGAGCCGCGGCCTCCGTGGGGATACCCTCTTCTTCCGGAGCGGCCGGCGCAACCTGCGTGGCGGGTGCCGGTGCGGCAGGGACCGCAGCGGGCGCGGCCGGCGGCGGCGCAACCTCCGGCGGAGTCCCCGCAACTTCCGGACCGGCTGGCGGCACCGGTGCCGGCGAAGCGTCTGCGTACTCGTTGGGAACGGCGGCGACCTTCCCCCGCAGTGCCGAGGACGGTGCCGGCCGGGTCCGCTTGCCCAACCCCGGCGCCGTCGCCGGCTTGGTCGATTCCACCTCGCTCTGCAGCGCCTGGGCAAAGGCCCCGAACTTCGGCCGCGCCATCAGGTCGTCCTCGCCGCCGGACCAGATGGTGGCGACGTCGGTGCCGGGAACCTCGACCTTCTTGACGATATAGGGGGTGATCGACAGGATGATTTCGCGCTTTTCATCATTGTTGGAGAAATTGGTAAACAAACTCCCGAGCAGCGGGATCTCCCCGATAAACGGGATCGTCGTCTTGTTGTGGGTTTTATTATTTTCGATACAAGCCACCGAGGATGGTGCGCGACCCATCGATGAGCACCAGGGAGGTCTGTGCATTGGTTGTGGTGATGGCGATGGGAGACGTCCCCGTCGCATCATCTGCATTCAATCTTTCCGCACTGCTGACTTCCAGCGTGATCTTGGTCAGGACCGTCCCGTCAAGCTGCACGTTGGGCTCGATGTCGAGCTTGATGCCGGAATCGACGTACTGGACGTTCTGGGTGGTCTGATCCGTCGTGCCGATGTTGGTCGTGGTCACGATCGGGTCACGCTTGCCGATATGCACTTTGGCCTTTTCATTGTTCTTGACCCGGATCTTCGGACTCGCCAGCAGCTCCGTGGTACTCAAGGTCTTCGCAAAATCGAAAGCGGCCGTAGGGATCGTATAAAAGGTCTGCAGGTCGCTGAGACTCGGTCACCAGGTTGCCCGTTGACCGAGCCCGGTTTTAACGTATCATCGACGATTGTTGTACCGTTCTCGGAAAATCCGAGGCTGGTTGAATAAGTGCTCAATCTGGGCCCGAACTGCAGGGCGTCCGTGTCCCTGACCGCCAGCACTTCGACATCGAAGAGCACTTCGGAATCGGCGCGATCCGCCGCCTTCAGCACCTGCTCCGCCAGCTTGATCGTCTCCGGCTTGTCGCGAATCACCAGCGCGTTGCGCTCCTCGTGGACGTAGACCTTGCGCAGCTGCAGCATGGTGCGCAGCAGGTTGACCGCCTTCTTGGCGTCGATGTGCGACAGGTAGAAGGTCTGGATGACCTGGTCCTCGTACTGCTTCTCCTTCTCCTTGTTCTGCGAATAGATGATCATCGTCTTGCTGTTGAGCACCTTCTTCCCCAGTCCGGCCATCTGCAGGACCAGCTCCATCGCCTGGGAGAAGGTCGCCTTTTCGAGCAGGACCGTGACCGGCTTCTCCTTGATCTCATTGTCGAGGAGGAAGTTGATCCCGGAGAGCTTGGTCAGGATGCCGAACACTTCCTTGAGGTTGGTCTGCTTGAAGCGCAGGGTGATCGGCTCGTTCGAGGCGAGGTCGAGTTCGACCCCGTCCATCACCACCGCCTGGTGCTTGGCCTCGAGCTGCTTGAGCAGTTCGGCCGCCCGGGCGTTCTGGGGATCGACCGTGAGCACCTCGTTGGCAACCTGGCGGGCCGCTATGTAGCGCTTTTCGCGGTAGGCGGCAAAACCCTCCTCGAGCTTCTGGCGGGCATCGACCACCTCCTGCAGCTGCCTGGCTTCCAGCGCCGCCACTTCGAGGCTCGGATCAAAGCCGCGCGCCAGGCGGTACTGGTCCAGCGCCTCCTCGATCTTGTCCTCCCGGGCCAGCACCCGCGCCTTGTTGATATGAAAGGCGGCGGCCCGGGTCCGGCCGCCGGCCAGCTTGATCTTGTAGGTGGTATTGCCCGGATCGTCCTGGGTCGCCTGGAAGTACTTCTCCACGGCCTGATCGTACTGCTCCGCGGCAAGCATCTCCTCGGCTTCCTCGAAGGCCGATCTGGCTTCATACTTGGCGCAGCCGGCCAGACCGGTCAGCAGCAGCAGGATCGCCAGCAGCGTCCCCAGCGTTCTATTGCGTATTGCCATTGCCCTCTCCACCGGGGAGCCCCTGATTGGGCGGCTCCTCCTGTTTCACGCCGTCAGCCGGCGGTTGCACGTCCTGTTGAACCTCTGCGGCAGCTGCTTCCTCGGGTTCCGGCGGCGGCGGGGTCCTTCTCCGCCGGAAACTCCGTTGCGCGGGGGCAGCCGTCTCTTCCTGCCGGAGTTCGGTTGCCCCGTCCCCTGGCGCCGAGGCGGCGCCGGCGCCCCCGGACCCCATCACCTGCGGCTTGAGGGCTTCGTTCTCGACCAGGCGCACGCGTACGGTCTCCGGACCGGCGGGGGCGCGCACCACCAGCTCCGTGGCAGTGATCTCCTGGGCCAGCAGTTCCCGGCGTCTTGCCGAAACGCTCGCCGGCCTTGACCAGGAACAGCTCCCCTGAACCGGAGAGAAAAACCGTCTTCACTCCCCCCTTGTCGAGGAAACCGAGAAAGGTGAAACCGGCTACCTTTTGCCGCAAAATCTGCTCCGGCGTGGGTGGCGGCGGTGGCGGCGGCGATGCCTCTTCCTCCGGCGGGGCCGCGGCCACCGGGCCTTCGACCGCCGGCGCGGCCCGGCCGCCGCTGAAACGGAAGATGTCGCGGCCGGCACCGGGAAACGGTTGCGGTGCCTGGGCCAGCAGACCCAGATGCAGGCGGTCGGCCGCTACCTGGCCGGTCTTGCCGGGAACCTTGGCCCTGGCCGCCGGACGCGGCACCTCAGGGCGCGGCGGGGCCTGCTCCTGGCGCGGCATGGCCCAGAAGGCATAGGCAATGCTCAGCAGCAGCAGGCCGCCCAAAGCGGCAAGAAGAAGGCGTTTGCGGTTCATGGCCTCATGACGCCCCGGGCCGGAAGAACGTTTCCAGGCTCAACTGCAGCCGCACATCGGTGTCGCTCGCCTGGCCGCCCCCCTGCAGGCCAATCTGCCGCAGAAGGATCAGGCGTGACGACTGTTCCAGGGCATGCACGAACTGCTTGATGTCATGATAGCTTCCCGCCACCGTGAAGGTCAGGGTGTAGCGCAGCAGCGGGGTTTCCTTCTCCCGCTCGGACCTGTAGCTGATCTGGTTCAGATCGAGTCCGGCGTCTTCGGCCAGTTTCTGGAGTTCCACGATCAGCCCGGTAAATTCCCGGTACGGCGGGATTTTGTCGCGGAAGGCAGCGAGGTCCTTCTCCCCCTGGGCGAGCAACTCGGCCGGGGAGCTGCCACCGCCGCTGCGCAACTCGGACTGGCGGCGGATCACCTGCTGCTCGCGCTCGCTGACCGTCGGCACCAGGTACTGCTGCAACGTCAGCCCCACGGCCAGATTCGCCAGCAGCAGCACGGCGACCGCACTGACCAGCACCCGGTGTCCCGACCACAGCTGCCTCAGGAAATCGGCCGGCGACATCAGAACGCCTCCCGGATCACAATCGAGAACTGCACCACCGGCTCACTGTCCGACTGCGCGCTGGCCGCTTGATTGAGGAGGAAGGCCTGCTGCATATCCGCTGAAGCCAGCAGGGCATCGAGCAACGCGGTCAGCGCCGCCGTATCGCGGGCGACTGCCGTGATTTGCAGGGAACGGTCCCGATAATTCGGCTGCAGCGAGAGGATGGCCACATCGGCGGGGAGCAACTCCTCGAGCCGGCCGAGCAGCGCCGTCCAGCGGAACTGATCGGCGGCGATGAGCTGGTTGGCGGCCTCAACCTCACCCATGACCCGGGCAAGGCTTGCCGGGGTATAGGCACTCGCCGTCTGGCCGCGTTGGGCAACCAGGCGGGAATCGATTTCGGCCAGCCGGCTGTCAACCACCTGCAGCTGCTCAATGTTGCGATAAGCATAGAGCAGGCTGCTTGTCAGCACCAGCGCCAGCAGCCCACTGACCAGCAGCAGCCAACGTCTGACGCTGCGGCGGTCAAGGTAGACACGGCTGGCAAGATTGAGACGGAATTCCATGATAGTCCCGTCAGGAGCCCATCAGGCGCTCGGCGGCGGCGAGGGCCGCCAGGAGCGCGCCGCCGGCCGGCAGACCAATTCCCGCCCCGCCGGCAAAGCGCTTGAGCTGGGGATCGAGGACCCGCACCTCGCGTTCGAGGGTGGAGACCAGAACCTCGCGTACCGGCCCCGCCAGTTCGGGGTCGAGATGCGCAACCACCGGACAGCGCTGCATCGCCGGATGAACGGCGGCCGCTTCGGCCAGGGTGCGGGTCAGCTCGCGGAAGAGCAACTCCGGTTCGGGCATGATTTCCCGCACCCGCTGGTAGGCCAGGGTCCGTCCGGAAAAATACATCATGCCGAGTTGTCCCGCTTCCACTCCGATGAGCAGGAATTCGTCGCCGAGATCGAGCCGGGGCCGGTAGAAGTTGCACAAGCTCAGGGAGTGAAAATCGATCTGCACCGCCTGGCGCCCCGCCGCCTCCACCAATTCCTCGAACTGGTCGAGAACCGGACAGGCCACCGCGGCGACCACGCAACGCTGGCGGCCGTCATCGCGCCGCTCCAGCACCTGGTAATCGAGCTGCACTTGCTGGGGTGGCGCCGGGAGGCTCCCTTTTAGCCGCCACTTGAGGATATCGATCCCCTCCTGCCGGCTTTTGAACGCTGATTCCACTTCCAGCAGATAGAGCCGGCCAATGCGGTCCGGCAGGGAGAGCGCGATCCGCTCCTCGCCGCTGGCCAGGGGGTCGAGGGCGCGCCGCAGGGCCTCGACGAAACGCCGCGGATCGGTGACGTTCGGCTGGCGGCTGGAAAGCTCGACGGCCCCGCCGAGCAGTTCGCGGCGCACCCCCACCAGGCGCGAAGCAGGGCGGCTGCGCTGCACCGCGGCCGCGGTCAGCTGGTTGGCCGCAATATCGACCGCGATGTAGGTGCGGATCATCATAACGGCGGCATCTGCTCCACGAAGGTGACGCGGTTGATCTCCTCGATGGTGCTGACCCCGCTCAGGACCTTGGCAACGGCCGCCTCGCGCAGGAAGCGCGTGCCGGCCGCCCGGGCCGCCTCCTTGAGCCGGGTGACCGGCGTCTTGGCGAGGATCATCTCGCGCAGGTCGTCGTTCAGGTCGAGCAATTCGACAATCGCGGTACGCCCGTGGTAGCCCTGCCCGTTGCACTCGCGGCAGCCGGCGCCGGCAAAGAAGGTATGATCCTGATAGCGTTCGCCGCTGAGCCCGGCGGCCTCGAGCACATCGCGCGCATAGGTCACCGGCCGCTTGCAGTGCGTGCAGATCTTGCGTACCAGGCGCTGGGCCGCCACGCAGTTGAGGCAGGAGACGAAATTGAACGGGTCGATCCCCATGTGCAGGAAGCGGCCGAGCACGTCGAAGACGTTGTTGGCATGCACGGTGGTGAACACCAGGTGGCCGGTCAAAGCCGACTGCACAGCGATCTGCGCCGTCTCCGGGTCGCGAATCTCGCCGACCATGATCTTGTCCGGGTCGTGGCGCAGGATCGAACGCAGCCCGCGGGCGAAGGTCAAGCCCTTCTTCTCGTTGACCGGGATCTGCACCACCCCCCTGAGCTGGTACTCGACCGGGTCCTCGATGGTGATCAGCTTGTCCTGCTCGTTATAAATCTCGGTCAGAGCCGCGTACAGGGTGGTGGTCTTGCCGCTGCCGGTCGGCCCGGTGACCAGCACCATCCCGTAGGGTTCGCGGATCATCTTCCGGAAGCGGACCAGTTCACGCTCGTCGATCCCCAGCACGTCGAGGGTCAGGCCATGCAGATCCTTGGCGATGCTCTCCTTGTCGAGGATGCGGATGACGGCGTCCTCGCCGTGGATGCTCGGCATGATCGATACGCGGAAGTCGATCGACTTGCCGCCCATGCGCACCTTGAAACGGCCGTCCTGGGGGATGCGCCGCTCGGCGATGTCGAGCTCGCTCATGACCTTGATGCGCGAAATGATCGGCCCTTGGAAACGGTTGTCGAGCGGCTCGGTGGCCCGGAACAGCACCCCGTCCACCCGGTATTTGATGATGACCCCTTCCTGGCTGGTCTCGATGTGGATGTCGCTGGCCCGTTTGTTGAGGGCATCGAACAGGGTCGAATCGATGAGGCGGATGATCGGGCTGGCATCCTCCGTCATTTTTTCGATGGAGAGGACTTCCTCGCCCTTGTCGGTCTCCTTGACCAGTTGCAGCTTGAAGTCCTCGGAAACATCCTGAAGCATCTGTTTCGTTCCCTGGCCACGTTCGATCAGGCGTACGATCTGGCTACGGGAGGCAACCACATGATCAAGACGCAGATCGAGCAGCATCTCGAGATCATCAAGTCCGAGCAGGCGGGTCGGATCGGCCACGGCCACCGCAAAACCCTTGTCGGTTTGCCGGACGGGGATGCATTCAAAACGCAGCAGCAACTCGGGAGCGATGGCTTCGGCAAGTTCCGCCGGCGGGGGCGACTTCTCGAGGTCGATGAATTCGAGCCCGAACTGGCGCGCCAACGCCTGGGCGAGCACCCCTTCGCTGATCAGCCCCTCAGCGACCGCCGCTTCGCCGAAACGCTTGCCGAGCAAGACCTGCCGCTCAAGGACCAGACGTACCTCGGCTGGCGCGAGGCTGCCCATCTCGACCAGAATTTCACTGATTTTCTTGCGTTCGAAAACCATCGCAGTCATTGGTCATTGGTCATTGGTCATTGGTCATTGGTTTTGCAAATGACAAATGCCGAGTGACAATTGACAAGGCCCTTTCCTCTCTCAGCACTATTACCTGACCGTCCCCGCCAGTTGGAAGATCGGTATGTACATGGCCACCACGATACCGCCGACCAGCAACCCCATGATCACCATCATCAGCGGCTCGATCAGGGTCGTCAACCGCTCGAGCCGACGTTCGACTTCGCTCTCGTAGTAATCGGCGACATCGACCAGCATATCGCCCAGCGAACCGCTGGCTTCACCGACGCCGATCATGCGCAGCGCGATCACCGGAAACGCTTCGGTCTGCTCCAGCGCATCGGCGATCCGCGTCCCTTCCTGGATTTTGCGGACCGCCACGGCCATCCGCTCCTCGAGCAGGCGGTTGTTGAGAACCCCGCGGGCCATCTGCATCGACTGCACCACGGTAATGCCGCTCGCCAGCGTCGTTGCCAGTGTCCGGCAGAAAGCCGACAGGGCATACTCGCTGAACAGATCGCCAAAAAAAGGCAGGCGCAGCTTCCAGCGGTCGACCAGATAGCTCCCCCGATCGGTTTGCGTCAAGCGGCGCAGCACCACCACACCGATGACCAGCAGCGGCAGCCAGAGCGGAATGGTCGCCACCAACCCGTGAGAGAGGCCGATGATCAGCCGGGTCAGCCACGGCAACTCCACGCTGGCATCCGTGTAGACCTTGGTGACATTCGGGATGACATAGAGCAACATGAATGCCAGAACCGCAGCCACGGCGATGGCCAGCAGGGACGGATAGAAGGTCGCGCTGCGCACCTTGGCCCTGATCGCCTCGACCCGCTTCTGGTAGGCGATGTAGCGCGCCAGAGTCACCGGCAAATCGCCCGACTGCTCGCCAGCCCGCAATGAAGCTACGTAGAGTTGCGGGAACATGCCGGGGAACCGCCCGAAGGCATCGGAGAGCGCCCCCCCGCCCTTCACGTCGGCACGGATCTCGCGCAGGGTTTCCAGCAGTCGCCCGGCCTCCATCCGCTCGACCAGGGTGTCGAGTACCTGCAGGATCGGCAGACCCGAGCGGAGCAGGACCACCATCTCCTGATTGAGGGAGAGGAAGCGCCGCCCGGACAGCCGAGCGCCGCCCGCCATGCTGAGCAGTCCCCGCAACGCCGCCCGGCGTATCTGGAAGACGAAGAACCCCTGCTCCTCGAGATTCTCCAGCAGCGCCTGGCGGTCTGTCGCCTCGAACTCGCGTTCCAGCACCCGGCCGTCGGCCGTACCGATTTTACATTGAAAAACGGGCATTAGCCTTTCTACCTACCATAGATCACAATTACATTCAATTTGAATGAAATCCCGTCTCCGTGGTGTAAAAAAAGTGGCCGGCACGAGAAACCGTCCACTCGGCATATCCCCGCGCAACCAGCGCGCAGCGCAGGCCCCCCCGAGGATAGTGCTGTTGCCCTTTCGTCGAGCATAAAGAAGGAACGTGCGGCAAGTCAATTACCGCTTGCTCGCCAACAAAAAAAACCAGGCGACCCCGCATCGTGGGATCGCCTGGCAAGAACTGGCGGGGCTGACGGGACTTGAACCCGCGACCTCCGGCGTGACAGGCCGGCGTTGTAACCGACTCTACTACAGCCCCTGTATACGGTGGGTCTCGATCTGGTGGGCGAAACAGGGCTCGAACCTGTGACCCTCGGTTTGTAAGACCGATGCTCTCCCAGCTGAGCTATTCGCCCGGAAATGAATGGCGGGGCTGACGGGACTTGAACCCGCGACCTCCGGCGTGACAGGCCGGCGTTGTAACCGACTCTACTACAGCCCCGCGATAGACAGAAATAGGAAACGCGCACAAGGCCGAGGAGACGCCTGGCCCCCTGCTCCGCTTCCCATTTGAGAAAATTCTGAAGATGCGGCCGCTGTCCTTGCGGGCAGCGGCCGGGACCGACGATTTACTTCTTGCTGTTGACCGCGTCCTTCAGGGCCTTGCCGGCCTTGAACTTCGGGGTCTTGGCAGCAGCGATCTTGATCGCCTTGCCAGTTTGCGGATTTTTCCCGGTACGCGCGGCACGCTGCCCCACGCTGAACGTGCCAAACCCGACCAGGGACACCTTCTCACCAGCCTTGAGGGCCTTGGTCACGGCGCCGGTAAAGGCTTTCAGCGCCTTTTCGGCATCGGCCTTGCTCAGTCCCGCCTTCTCAGCAATCGCATTCACCAGATCGGCTTTAGTCACAGCATACCTCCACGCGTAAGAAAGAATTTGTTAAACCTCTGCTCAAACCGGCTCCATTTGTAGCAGAGCGCCCCAAAAACTGTCAAGAGGGTATTTTCATCATTTCAGTGATGAACCGAAGGAGCCGGGGCTGCGGGAAAACCGTTTTCCTGGGCATCGGCCAGTTGCGGCAACGGTCCCTGGATCGCTTCGGCGAGAACCTCGTCCATATGGGCCACCGGCAGGATGCTCAAGGTGCGGCGCACGCCCGTGGGAACCTCCTCGAGATGCTTCTCGTTTTCCTTGGGGATCAGCACCCGGGTGATGCCGGCGCGCTTGGCCGCCAGCAACTTTTCCTTGAGTCCGCCAATGGCAAGAACCCGGCCGCGCAGCGTGATTTCCCCGGTCATGGCCAGGTCCTGGTCAATACAGCGCCCGGTCAGCGCCGAAACCAGCGCGGTCGCCATGGTGATGCCGGCCGACGGACCGTCCTTGGGGATCGCTCCCTCCGGGACGTGGATGTGAATGTCGATCTTGCTGTAAAATTCCTTATCCAGCCCCAATTCAGCCCAGCGCGCCCGCACGTAGCTCAGGGCGGCCTGGGCGGATTCGCGCATCACCTCGCCGAGCTTGCCGGTCACAATCAGCTTTCCCTGCCCCGGCATGACGGTCGCCTCGACGGTCAACAGTTCGCCGCCCACCTCGGTCCACGCCAGGCCGTTGGCCAGACCGATCCGATGCTCGGACTCCTTGACGCCAAAGCTGTAGCGCGGCACGCCCAGATATTTCCGGACCTGCTGCGCGCCAACCTGGTAGTTGGCCTCCGTCCTTGACTTGACGACTTCACGGGCAATCTTGCGACAGATCGAGGCGAGTTCCCGCTCGAGGCTGCGTACCCCCGCTTCGCGGGTGTAACGGCGCACGATCTCGCGCACGGCTGCCTCGCTGAAACGGAGCTGCTCGGCCTTCAAGCCGTGGGTCTGGATCTGCTTGGGGAGCAGGTAGCGCTCGGCGATATGCAGCTTTTCCTCTTCGGTATACCCCTCGATACGGATCACTTCCATGCGGTCGCGCAGCGGCCCGGGGATCGCGTGCAAGGTATTGGCGGTGGCGATGAACATCACCGGCGACAGGTCGTAGTCGACATCGAGAAAGTGGTCGCTGAAGGTGTGGTTCTGTTCGGGATCGAGCACCTCGAGCAGGGCCGAGGAAGGATCGCCGCGGAAATCGGTGCTCATCTTGTCGACTTCGTCGAGGAGGAAGACCGGATTGCGCTCGCCAACCTTGCGCAGTCCCTGGATCACCTTACCCGGCATGGCGCCGATATAGGTGCGGCGGTGCCCGCGGATTTCGGCCTCGTCGCGCACGCCGCCGAGGGAGACGCGGATGAATTTGCGCCCCATGGAACGGGCGATCGATCGACCGAGGGAGGTCTTGCCGACCCCGGGCGGACCGACCAGGCAGAGGATCGGCCCCTTGATCTTCTTCATCAGCGCCTGAACGGCCAGGTATTCGAGAATCCGCTCCTTGACTTTTTCCAGCCCGTAGTGATCGGCTTCGAGGATCTCTTCGGCCCGGTTCAAGTCCAGCCGGTCACGGGTTCCCTTGCGCCACGGCAGCGAGACCAGCCAGTCGATGTAATTGCGCACCACCGTCGCCTCGGCGGACATGGGCGACATCATCTTCAGCTTGCGCAGCTCGCTATGGGCCTTCTCCGTGGCCTCCTTCGACATGTGCGCTTTTTTGATCCGCTCCTCGAGTTCGCGCAGCTCCTGCTTGAACTCGTCCTTCTCGCCCAGCTCCTTCTGGATGGCACGCATCTGCTCGTTGAGGTAGTACTCTTTCTGACTGCGCTCCATCTGGCTCTTGACGCGGTTGCGGATCTTCTTCTCGATCTGCAGAATCTCGACTTCCCGTTCCATCAACGCCAGCAGTCCTTCAAGGCGGCGCAGAGGGTCGGTTTCCTCGAGGATTTTCTGTTTGTCGATGATCTGGACGCTGAGATGGGCCGCCACGGTATCGGCGAAGCGTCCGGCCTCTTCGATGGCGGCGATAGTCGTCACCATCTCCGGCGGGATCTTCTTGCTCAACCCCGCGTAATTCTCGAAGGTGGCGTTGACGCTGCGGATCAGCGCGGTCTGTTCGGAGGAGAGGGCTTCCTCGTCGGGCAGGGCTTCCAGGGTGGCGAAGATGCACTCTCCGTCATACTCGAGATGCAGCGTCCGGGCGCGCAGCTTCCCCTCCACCAGCACCTTGACCGTACCGTCGGGGAGCTTGAGCATCTGCACCACCTGCCCAAGGGTTCCCATTGGGTAGAGTTCATCGGCCTGCGGGTCGTCGGTCTTCGGATCGCGCTGGGTGACCAGATAGATCTGCTTGCCGTGCTCGACCGCCCATTCGAGGGCCTCGATCGAACGCGGCCGCCCGACGAACAGGGGGGTCACCATGTATGGGAAGATAACGATATCCCGCAAAGGGAGAACCGGGAAGGGGGCCGTGGTCTCGATCGTCTGGTCAGAATCTTCGCTCATGGTCAACCGTGCTGGCTATGCGTCTGAAGGCAGGGAGTCCCCGGGGCGGGGCATCAGGCCGATTCAGCGCAGTCGTAGACGATAATCGGCTGGGTCCCCTGGAGGATGACCTCGTCATTGACGACCACCTCCTTGACCCGGTCCTGCGACGGAATGTCGTACATGACGTCGAGCATGGCATTCTCGAGGATCGAGCGCAGGCCGCGCGCACCGGTCTTGCGCTTGAGCGCCTCCTTGGCCACGGCCAGCAGGGCGCCATCGGTGAACTTGAGGTTCACCCGCTCCATGTCGAACAGTTTCTGGTACTGCTTGACCAGGGCGTTCTTTGGTTCGACGAGGATGCGCACCAGCGCTTCCTCGTCGAGCTCGTCAAGGGTCGCCACCACCGGCAGGCGGCCGATGAATTCGGGGATCAGCCCATAGCGCAGCAGGTCGGCCGGGCCAACCTGGGGGAGCAGTTCACCGAGCTGACGGTCACGGTCGCTCTTCACCACCGCCCCGAACCCCATGTTCTTGGCGCCGATGCGCTGGCTGACAATCCCTTCCAGTCCGGCGAAAGCCCCGCCACAGATGAACAGGATATTGGTGGTATCGACCTTGAGGAACTCCTGTTGGGGGTGTTTGCGCCCGCCCTTGGGCGGTACGCTGGCCATGGTCCCCTCGATGATCTTGAGCAGGGCCTGCTGCACCCCTTCCCCGGACACATCGCGGGTGATCGACGGGGAGTCGGACTTGCGGGCGATCTTGTCGACCTCGTCGATGTAGATGATCCCCTTCTGGGCCTTCTCGAGATCGTAGTCGGCGGCCTGCAGCAGGTTGAGAATGATGTTCTCGACGTCTTCGCCAACGTAGCCGGCCTCGGTCAGGCTGGTGGCATCGGCGATGGCGAACGGCACGTTGAGCACGCGGGCCAGAGTCTGCGCCAGCAGCGTCTTGCCGCTGCCGGTCGGGCCGAGCAGCAGGATATTGCTTTTCTGGAGCTCGATATCGCCGGGGCGATCGCCCCCCTCAACCCGCTTGTAATGGTTGTAGACCGCGACGGCCAGAACCTTCTTGGCCCGCTCCTGGCCGACCACGAAATCGTCGAGAATTTCCTTGATCTCGGCGGGTTTCGGCAGCTTGCCGGAACGCCCGGCCAGGTCGTCGGGCTGGGCTTCCTCGGCGATGATATCCTTGCACAGCTCGATGCACTCGTCGCAGATGTAGACGGCGGGCCCGGCAATGAGTTTCTTTACCTCCTCCTGGGCCTTGCCACAGAAGGAGCAGGTCAGCTGGCCGCCTTGGCCACTCTTGTTGGTCACGTTGTCACCTCACCGGAACGTTCAGCTTTTCCTCTGCACCACTCCGTCGATGATACCATACTCCTTGGCGACGCTGCTACCCATGAAGAAATCGCGCTCGGTATCGGCCGCGACCCGTTCGATCGACTGCCCGCTATGCAGGGCGAGGATCTGGTTGAGCTCGTCGCGCAGGCGCAGGATTTCCTGGGCATGAATGCTGATATCGGTCGCCTGCCCCTGAAAGCCGCCGAGCGGCTGATGGATCATGATCCGCGCATGCGGCAGGGCGAAACGCTTGCCCTTGGTGCCGGCGGCCAGCAGCACCGCCCCCATGCTCGCCGCCTGGCCGACACAGATGGTCGATACCGGCGGCTTCAGGTATTGGATGGTATCGTAGATCGCCAGGCCGGCGGTCACCAGCCCTCCCGGCGAGTTGACGTACAGGTGGATGTCCTTTTCCGGGTCCTCGGACTCGAGAAAGAGCAACTGGGCGATGATCAGGTTGGCCAGATCGTCGTCAATGCCGCCGCCGAGGAAAATGATCCGGTCCTTGAGCAGCCGGGAGTAAATGTCATAAGCCCGCTCGCCCCGGCCGGTCTGCTCCACCACCATCGGTATCAAGGTCATGACGGCTCCTTCCCGGCCGCGAGGGCCGTCTTCGGCACTTCGGTGATGCGGGCCTGGTCCAGCAGGAACCGCACCACCTTTTCCTCGGCGATCTGGACCAACAGGCCGTCGCGGGCCTCCGCGCCGGCATAGTATTTCTTGACCATCTCCACTGGGGCGTTGGCCATCTTGGCGATCTCCTCCAGGCGCCCGTCGATCTCGCCGTCCTCGACGGCAATCCCTTCCTGCTTGCCGATCGCCTCGAGCAGCAGGGTTCCCTGCACCTGGCTGACCGCCGTTTCGCGATAGCGTTCGGCAAAGGCCTGCGGGTTGATGCCGAGCACTTCCGGCGCCAGCCCCTGCGAGCGCATCCGCTTGCTGACATTGGAATACATGTATTCAAGCTGCTTGGCGGCCATCGCCGCCGGCACCTCGAAGGGATTGCGTTCGATCAATTCGCGCACCAGCCGCTCGCGCAGGTCGTTGTCGATGCGAGCGGTTTCCTGGGCAAGCCAGGAGGCCTCCAGCTGGGTGCGCAGATCGGCCACGCTCTCGGCGCCGAAGCCCTTGGCAAACTCGTCATCCAGGGTGGGAACCACCTTCACCTTGATTTCCTTGATGGTCACGCGGAAGGTCGCCGGCTGACCGGCCAGGGTCTTCTGGCCGTAGTCCTGCGGAAAGGTCACGGCGATCGATTTCTCCTCTCCGCGCCGCATCCCCACGACCTGCTCCTCAAAACCGGGGATCAGGGAGCCCGAGCCAAGTTCCAGCACAAAATCCTCGGCCTGCCCCCCCTCGAACGGCTGCCCGTTGACAAACCCCTCGAAATCGATGACCACCGAGTCGCCGGATTGCGCCTGTTCGCGGGTACTGACCTCAAGCTGGGCGCGCGAGGCGCGCAGCTCCTCGAGGCGGCCGTCAATCACCGTCGGATCCGCGGTGAGAAGCTCTTTCTGCAGGGCGACCCCGACATAGTCCTTGGCGGTCACGGCCGGCTTGACCTCGATCTCGGCCTGATAGGTGAAGGCCTGGCCGCGGCTGACCCCGCTGCTGTCGACGATGCGCGGCTCGCCCACCGCCGGGATGGCATGGTCGTCGAGAGCCTTGAAGTAGGTGTCGTTGATCAGGCGGTTGAGCACTTCCTTTTCCATCTGCCCGCCGTAATACTGCTCAAGGACCGCCAGGGGGATCTTGCCGGGACGGAATCCCTTGATCTTGGCGGTCTTGCCGATCTTGCGAAAGGCACGTTCGATCTCCGCATCGACCCGGTCGGCGCCGATCTCGAAGTGCAGTTTCCTGGCGATGCTGCTGATCTCTTCGACCTTGACGTTCATGCGTTTACCCCAGATTAAGATTGAAGGTTGAGGTTGAGCTTTCTGTGGTGCGAGAGAGGGGAGTCGAACCCCTACGGTTGCCCGCTGGATCCTAAATCCAGTGCGTCTGCCAGTTCCGCCACTCTCGCTAAAAGCAAAGGTCCGGCTTTTCCCGGGAACCCCGGCCAAAGGCACGGAGTGGTCAGCGCGGAAAAAGACAGACCCGGAAAGTCATGGGGTGAGTGAAGGGGTTCGAACCCTCGACACCTGGAGCCACAATCCAGTGCTCTACCGGCTGAGCTACACCCACCACGAAAAGGGAATTCAATTTAGTCAAGGAACCCTGAACTTGTCAACGGTTTACTCGCCACCCAGTAAGGTGGCGCGCCAGGGAGGACTCGAACCCCCGACCGACGGCTTAGAAGGCCGTTGCTCTATCCAGCTGAGCTACTGGCGCACGAAATGGTCGGGGCGAGAGGATTCGAACCTCCGACCCCCTGTGCCCAAGACAGGTGCGCTACCAGGCTGCGCTACGCCCCGACGAAGCTGAGTCTACTATCATGACCCGACAAAAGATGCAAATGAAAAAGGGCGGCAAGGGGGGGCTGGATCAGGCTGCGTACAGGACTTCTCCGTGGCGGGCGAATTCGACCAGCATCGAGGTTCCCGAATCCCACTCTTCCGGGGTCATGGCCACGGCCTCGATCGGAGCATAGACCGCGTAGAGGGCATCGCTCATCAGGTTGATCCGCTCCCAAAAGCCCTTGTCCGCGAAGTCCGGGGAAATCACCACCACGTCGATATCACTGCCCTCATGGGCGGTCCCGCGCGCTTGTGAGCCATACAGCACGATCCGCTGGGGACGGATGCCGCGATTTTGCAGCTCGGTCCCAAAGCGCGCGATTATTTCGACAATTGATTTTCGATCCATGTTACCGCCTCACGAGCCTTTTCGATAATTTCAGCGGTTGCCGCCTGCGAATATTCAAGCTGTGCCTTGGCCAGGTCATCCGGATATCGTGCGGGAATACTGGCTTCACTGAGACGAAAGATGAAGCGGCCAACCGATTCCGGCGGGCGATCACTTTCCAGCCTGGTCAGCAACACGGAAAGGCTGTGACTTTTGGGAGGGATTTCCTGCAAACGGCAGGTGAGCAACCCCTTAAGAGCCTTTTCAACCGCGAGGTGGCACATGAAAACCACATAGACGTAACGTCCGCTGGCCTGCATTGCTTCCGCGGTTTCCAGGTCGTAGTGCGCCTGCTTTAGCCACTCTGTTGTGCGATCCGTTAAATCCTGTTTTCCCATGGGATTGAATATACAGCACTTCTTCCAGTATTTCCATGCAGATCATACGCGCCTCACTTGCTGCAGCGCGGGGTGATGGCCACGCGGATAATGTGGCGAACGCGGCACTTGCCAAAGTACATTGGTACCTGACATTGGTACCTGTCTGAGTGTCACCCGGTGTGGAAGCGCAGATAGATCGCATAGGCCACCACCAACATTATCACCACCACCATGATATCCACAGCCAGATAGCGCATGTCATGCCTCCCCCGCTGAATGGTTGTTTCCCGTGATTGACACCCTGCTGAGTGGAAATTCCAGCAGACGCCTGCCTAAAAACAAATTGCGTTACCTCGAAATTTCCATCGGCGACATCGACTTCCTGCCATTTTAAAACTGCCCCTGTGGAGAACGTCCACGCCAGTGCCCCGAGGTGCAGCCGGAGTGGCGGCGATGGGGGTGGTCAGGGCCGGGTCGAGATCGGGCATTATGGGGCGACTGGTTTAATTTTTCTGTTGTTTTACCTCTGTGTCACATGAACTTCAAGTTATCCTTCAGGGCATCCTTAATGGGTGTCCTTTTCTTGTGCCCGTCCCGGAGGTGGACCGGAGACCATAGCCGGACCGGACATGACCCGGAGAACCGGAGAGCACCGCCGGCTGCCGTTTCCGCCCCTACCCTGGGCCGGCTGCGCACCCGGCGGCCTCGACAGGTGTGCCGGCGACGGTGTACAATGCGACGCCATCCCTGAGCGCAGCCTCGCAGAAAAAAGGAAAGGACGATGATCCCCGAGATCTTGCAGCAGATCCTCAAGCAGGATGGCGTGGTCGCCATCGCCACCCTCGGCCAGGCAAGGGAAGTCGCGCCGGGGATATTTGTGGGGTGAGGTCGTCATGACGATAACGGGTTTGCGGTGTTATAATCGAGTTGAATTGAAGAGGAAGGGAGCAGAACCATGAGCGTTGCCCTGCCGCTCGACAAGATGAGCCTCGCCGACAAGCTCGCGGCGATGGAAACTCTCTGGGAAGACCTCAGCCGCCACGCCGGAGATATCGCTGTCCCCGACTGGCATTACGAAATCCTGACAGACCGTGAAACTGCCGTTCGCGAAGGCCGTGAAGAGTTTGTTGACTGGGAAGCCGCCAAGGAGCAGCTACGTCAGGCGACCCAACCCAAGTGAAGATTGCATCCTCACCGCCGCCCGGCAGGATCTGCTCGACGGCGGAATTTCGGGGACAGTATACGCAACTGATGTCAAGCAAAGACAATAAGACACTTCAAAAGCAGCAAAATCCCCCATCAACCGACAACGCAAAACGACCACCCGGCCATCGAGACAATGGCACAGGCGGTCGGACATTCTATTGGCTCGCTACTCGGTGCCGTTTGCCGCTTGACCACCCGGAATGCTCTCCCTATAATGCGAAACTCACGTGCCGAAGTGGTGGAATGGTAGACACGTCGGTCTCAAAAACCGATGCCTTCCGGGCGTGCCGGTTCGAGTCCGGCCTTCGGTACCAACAGACAATCCAAAGCAGTCCAGCAACACCCAGAGAACCCGCCTAAACAGCGGGTTTTTCTGTATCTAGCGCCCTACCCCGTCCAACAGTGGGAGCCCCGGCCTTGGTGTCGCATATTAGGGTATCTAAGAAAGAAGCCTTTCCCCTGCATAGCCGCGGGTATTTCTTGTAACACGAAATGTTGGACGCTTGATTTCTGCCCCTCACTATGAATAATGCTAACTTATTGACTCTCAACCACAAACTGAACCACCGCCTGATTCAGACGATGGGGCCCACCCTTATGACACACTCAAATCGAAATCTGGTAGTAGTTCGCGCTGGAGATCAATCGCTCCATCCGACTTGGATGTTACCCCAAGAGAAGCGGTCCTGGGATTTGGTGATTAGTTATTACGGTGAAGACCCTGATCGCTACCGGAATCCAAGTGCAACGCGAATTGACCATAAAGGATCAAAATGGCAAGGTCTTTCTGCCCTTTTTGAGTCGGGACAAATTGATCTTGATCGCTACAGGAACATCTGGCTGCCGGATGACGATATCTCCATACACGGAGAAGATATAGATCGGTTCTTTCAGCTATTCGACGAACTGGGGCTTGAACTTGCGCAGCCGGCATTACATTGGGATAGTTATTTCTCCATCCCGATAACACTCAGAAATCCGACTTTCAAATTTCGACACGTCAATTTTGTCGAGCAGATGGCTCCTTGTTTTCGATATGACCTATTCGAGAAAGTGCGCCCCACTTTTTTGGGAACGATTTCCGGTTGGGGTATCGATATCGTCTGGCAAAAATATCTCACTCGACCGATCGGGGGCGCTGCAATCATCGATAGTATTGAAATGGTGCATACGCGACCGGTCGGCGGGCCGAACTATGCACACCTGGCTAAACAGGGAATTACCGCGCGTGATGAGATGATGCAAACTCTGGCCAAATATGGCGTCTTCGGTTATTCGACAAGCGTTTTTGGTGCACAAACCCTCGATGGTCAGTGGCTGACACTAGAGAATAACCGGGATCAGCTGGTTTTTGATTGCATAAACGGTGTAGGGGCGCGTCTGGCCAAGAACCCAATGCAACTTGGGAGGTATGCATTGCAACTCCTCTCTGCAGCCCCGCCCGGAAGTCTTTTTGGCCGTGAGTGAGAAGAAGGTATTGATTGTTGGTGCAGGGTGCTACGGAGCGACCTGTGCACATCTTTTGTCTCGCGCCGGTTTTTCGTGCCGTATCATCGAGCAGCGTCCCCACGTCGCTGGTAACTGCCACACCGTATTTGATGAGCAGAGCCAATGCCACGAACACCGATACGGCCCGCACATATTTCATACAAACTCGGACAGCATCTGGCAGTTCATCAGCCAGTTTGGCGGAATGTCCGGCTATCGCCATCGCGTGGTGGCGATCAACGACGGGAAACGCTACACATTTCCTGTCAATCTGCACACGCTCTACGAAATTTACGGCGTATGCACGCCGGAAGATGCGCTGGCACGACTGGGAAAAGACCGCATCGTCAACCTAACACCAAGAAACATGGAGGAATGGGCCCTCAGCAGCGTTGGTCCAGAAATCTATCGACTGCTAATTGCGGGATATAGCCGCAAGCAATGGGGGCGACCACCCAGTCAATTACCGGCATCGCTGGCTGCAAGGGTGCCAATTCGACGGAACTTCAATAACGACTACTTTGACGACTGTTACCAGGGAATACCAATCGAGGGCTACACGAAGCTTTTTTTGCGAATGATCGAGGGCATTTCTGTCGAACTTTCCACTGATTTTTTTGCCGACAAGCGCTATTGGCTAGGTGAATGCGATCACCTTGTTTACACCGGGCCGATTGACCGCTATTTCGATTATGACGATGGATGCCTGGAATACCGCACGCTCAAATTTGAACGTTCCTACATTGAAGCGGCAGACTATCAGGGAATTGCAGTGGTCAACTACACATCAGCGGACGTACCGTGGACACGCATAGTGGAGCACCAGCATTTTGGGCATGACCGCAGCAGCGCGACGCATTCACGGTCAATCAGCTTGATTACGAAGGAATACCCAGCTTCTTGGGAAGCGGGCGCAGAACCCTACTATCCAATGGATTTCGGGGACAATTCGGAAGTCGCTGCGCGCTACCGCCAGCGTGCGCAAGCCTTGGCACCGCATGTTTTCTTTGGCGGGCGACTTGGCGACTATCGTTACTACGACATGCATCAGGCGATTGGCGCAGCCATGTCGTTTTGCCAGCAATTCATCAGCGTGTACGCCTGATTTACGCGGATGTTCCGGCGCACTCCTGAGCCGGCCTAAGAGTTTAGTCAGGCTGTCACTGGGTAAGGGCTTGTCTCAGACGTCACGACTTCTGAGGCAAAATCCGGCGTCCAATTGAACGCTACATTTACTACACCAGAAACAGCGGCCACCCGGTTCTCCAGGTGGCCGTATCGTTTGGCAGAATATTTTGGCTGAGGGGCGAGACCCTTTTCCTCGCTTATCTCATATTATACGCTATTATTAATCGCACTTTTTTGGGGGAGGGTGGCCTCATGAATAAAATTCTTATCATCAGCCAGCAGGGACTTGCCAGGGCTACACTGAAAACGGCCCTGTATGGGGAGCACATTGTCATCGAGGCCGGAAGTGCTGCGGAAGCGATGGCGCGGGCTCAGGAGTATCGCCCCCACCTCATTGTCCTGGATATGGAGATGGGCGGGGAGAACAGCGCAGAAATTTGCATGACATTGAAGGAGCACGATGCGACAAGTTATATCCCTTTAATTTTGTTGTCAGAGCAGGGGCAGAAAGATGACATTATAAACGGATTGCACGCGGGGGCGGACGATTATATCACCAAGCCAATAGATCCAATCGAATTGCTGGCGCAAATCGATACTCATTTGCGTACCAAGGAGTATTTTGCCGACTTAGAAAAATCTGATTTGCTCATGCTGTTTGAATTGATAGACGTCATATCAGTTACAAGAAATCCGAAAAAAATACTGGATATCATTGTAGAAAAAGTCAGTTGTTATGCTGAAGTATCGCGATGTTCAATAATCAACATAGACATTGATGGCAATTTAGCCGTTGTCGCCAGCAACGACCTCAAGAAAAACCAAGAAGTCAAGCTTGACCTGAAAAATTATCCCGAAATAGAAAGTGCCCTAATAACGAGGCGTCCAGTCATGTTAGAGGATTTAAGCAGCAACCCTCTTATGGCTACCGTCAAAGACAAAATTCAACACATAGTGAACAAATCGATTATCGTCGTGCCAATCATTAAAAAGCAGAACGTAATCGGGACGTTTTTTTTGAGAACCGTATCGACACTGAAGGGTGATCGCGCGGATCGAATGAACAAATTATGCCAGATCGTGGCGAACATTTCCGGGAATGCCCTGGAAAATGCGGTGCTTTTCGAAACGCTGCAATCAAACAAGAATATGCTTGAGAACCTTGCTATACGCGATAGCCTAACTGGGCTTTACAACCATCAATATTTCTATGCCCGCTTTGAAGAGGAGTTCTCGCGGGCGGAGCGCTACGCTTCACCACTCTCGTGCATGTTTATCGATATCGATGATTTCAAAAAGGTGAATGATAACTATGGCCATATCGCTGGGGATCTAGCGATAAGAAAAATCAGTATCATGCTGAACCAACTATTGCGTAAAAGCGACATCGCCGCTCGTTATGGTGGGGATGAATTTGTGTTGATCTTGCCGAGTGTAGATCAGGCGCAAGCCCGGTCGTTAGCCGAGAGGATTATGACGCTGATCAGGGGGATGTCCGTCCCGCAACTGTACGGCCAGCATATTACGGTCAGTATCGGGCTTGCGACCTATGCCAACAAAAATTACACCTCCTATGAGGAGTTGCTCCATTATGCCGATGCCGCCATGTATTGTGCAAAGAGGGCGGGAAAGGACAGCATTCACGTAACGGAGTAGACACCTCTGGGACGGCGCAATACTGTCTGGAGGGCAAGCAAATCGAAAACAGTCACGCTGAGATAGCTTTATACAAAAAACACGAAAGCCACCCCCATTGGAGTGGCCCAAGTGCTCGACATCAATGGTCGGGGCGAGAGGATTTGAACCTCCTGCCTTCTGCTCCCGATGCAGGTGCGCTACAAGGCTCCGTCATTCGCACTAAGCACGACTCCTGAGGCAAAAATCGGCGTCTCACTGACCGCCACATTCACGACGCAGAAAAAAGCGGCCACCTGGGTATCCGGGTGGCCGTATCGTTTGGCAGGAGATTTGATAATCAGTACCGATAGTAGCCCATAGGGTCAAAATCTATATGACACAACATCTGCGATCTGAGGTAGGTCCGCAATAGTGGACACTATGTTATGGTCAGGCATCCCCTTGACTCTACTTATCATGAACGTCCCTAGTTTCCCTAGTTTCAGTGCATGCTCATTCGTTGAACCTCCGCTAAGGTTTGTCGAAAAGTCTTTATGAACGGCCCACCCAGATCCACAGCACGCTGTGCCACAGTCAAGGCTTCTTGAGGTTTGCCCTGCTCGGCCAAAACGTGGGCAAGATTGTTAAAAGCCATACCGTTTTCAGGTTGAAGCATAGTCGCCCTACGGAAGGCCTCGGCGGAGGCGTCTAGATCACGCAAATTGTATTTGCTGTTGCCCAGACCCATCAAGCCGACAAAACTCTCATCCCATCGTTTCAGGGCAGTGGCATAACCAATTGCAGCGGCCCGCCACTGCCCGGTATTTTCCAACCCCGCCACGGCGGCCAGCCACTTATTTTCTTCAACCCCATCCGGCATCCGGTCTGGAGGCAGAACCAAAAGGCCCCAGTAATCGCTCCGCCTCCAGATATTCATGAAAGTCCAGGAACTGATGACTTCCCTGGCGGTGTTTCCTGAGTGGAGGATAACTTCTCCTTGCTGCTGATCGTAGCCAATAACCACGGCATAGTGCCATTTCGGGTACCAGAAAAAACCGAGATTGACCAGAACGATAACCGGTTGCCCTGCAGAGACTTCGGCCATTAAGGCCGTACCTCCAGCTATGGGGTATGCAACCCGACCATGTCTCCGAGCCGAACCAATCAGTGAACTCTGGAGGCTACCCTTTAGACCGGGGCTATAGACCTCTGAAGTCAAGTCGGCAGGCTGCACGTCAATTCCGCTCCAGTTGAGCACCATAGCAAGAGCGGCCGGCCCGCACTGCAATTCGTCCTGGGCAAAAAAAGGCACACTGGAAACGATGGCTTTCGGTGGCTCGACCGGCACCTCGGATAAGGATCCCGACGGAAAAAGGCTGCAGCCGGAAAACAGTAGAGGCAGTGCTAAAAACAACAGGTCGACAATCATCCGACTGCCGACCTGAACCAAAGATGTGGCTGTTTTGCGTTTAGCGTTGATGATTAACAAACGGGAAAACATGAGTGAGGCCTATGATATCGGTAATCAATAAAACTAAAAAGATAAGCACTGCGGCGCCAACGACCGCACCTACCCCGTCGCCACCGGCAGGCAATTGATCCATCGAACTGGCAATTTTTTGCAGTTCCTCACTGGAAAGACTATCAACTCGTTTTTGCGCTTCGACAGCGTCAACACCGTACTGGGTCATGATCTGTTTCACATCTTCTCGAGCCAGAAAAGTGGCAACCTGCGCCCGACTGGCTGCCACTTGCTGCTCTGCGATCACGACGCTAGTCCCGACCATCTGTGCATGAGCCGAGGGCACGGTAAAATTGAGCAGAAGAAAAGAAAAAACTAAGAAGAAACTCACTGGCCTCATCATTACCTTTAGCATGGATAATCTCCCTTCTGATCGATGTGTAGTGAAATTATGCCCAACAAATAACAGTATTAACCTTAACACTTAAGGCGATAATTGCAAAAAAATTTTACTGCTTAGGTTGCATAAAGCGCCCGTGATGGGAAGTGCGGATCGGCGGTCAGATTGACTCCGAGTCGGCGCAGGCCGGCTTCATCTCCGGGTGTCGGGATGTGCGTCAGGTGCAGTTCGCAGCCGCGCAGTTCCTTGAGCTTGACCATCGCCAGCTGGCTCGTGGGGTTGGAGGTTGCGCTGACACTCAGGGTGATCAGGGTCTCCTCAAGGTCCAGGCTGATCGCCTTGCTGTTAAGAATGTCCTTCTTCAGTTTGCCGATGGATTCGATCATGGTCGGGGCCAGCAGGTGAATTTCGTCCGGTATGCCGGCCAACGTCTTGATGGCATTGAGCACGACGCTTGACGCTGCATGCATCAACGGAGAGTTCTTGCCGGTGACGATCGTTCCGTCCTTGAGCGCAATGGCCGCCCCGCAGAAGATGCCATCATTGCCTTTCCCTTCCCTCTCGCCGTTGACAAGGGACTGTCTGGCGGACCCAACAATCGGCCGGTCCGTCGGCTTGAGGTCCAGTTCTTTCATGATCAGTTCCGATCTCTGCAGCGTGTCCTTGTCGACATAGCCCATGGCATATTCACAGCCGTAACGGAAAAATCTGCGGACAATCTCCTGCTTGGCGGCTTCCTGGACCAGGTCGTCATTGGTGATGCCGAAGCCGGCCATGTTGACCCCCATGTCCGTCGGAGACTGGTAAGGCGGATGGTCCATGATCTTTTCGAGGATTCGCTTGAGGACCGGGAAGACTTCGACATCACGGTTGTAATTTATGGCGATTTCCTTGTACGCCTGAAGATGGTACGGGTCGATCTGGTTGAAATCCCCAAGATCCGCCGTGGCCGCCTCGTAGGCGACATTCACAGGATGCTTCAGCGGGAGGTTCCAGATCGGGAAGGTTTCAAACTTGGCGTAACCCGAGTTTAGTCCCCGCTGATGCTCATGGTACATCTGTGACAGGCAGGTGGCGAGCTTGCCGCTGCCCGGTCCGGGGCCCGTGACGATTACCAGGGGATGCGTTGTCTCGATATAGCTGTTGGCGCCATAGCCTTCCGCGCTGACGATCAGGTCGACATCGGTAGGATAGCCTTTGGTGTAACGGTGGGTGCAGACCCTGATGTTGCGCCGTTCCAGCTTGTTTTTGAAGATATTGACCGCCGGCTGGTCCTCGTAGCGGGTGATCACGACGGCCGTAACCTCGATCCCCCAACTGTTGAAGTCGTCGATCTGCCGCAAAACGTCAACGTCGTAGGTGATGCCGAAGTCAGCCCGAAGCTTGCGACGCTCGATGTCGCCAGCATAGATGCACATGATGAGGTCGGCTTTTTCCTTAAACTTTTGAAGCAGGCGCATTTTGACGTTGGGGTCGAAACCTGGCAGGATCCTGGCGGCATGATAGTCGAACATGATCTTCCCGCCGAACTCCAGGTAAAGCTTGTTGCCAAAGCTCTGAACGCGCTCAAGAATCTTCTCGTACTGCTCTTTGAGATATTTTTCGTTGTCAAAACCGAGAGTTTTCGCCATGGAATCCAACCTCCTTTTCAACTGCGTTTACAGACAACGGGGCAAGTTGTCAAGCGCCCGCCCCGGACATGCCCCGGAGACTTCCCCATTGGATCAAAGGAGGCATAGGTTGAAAAGCTGTAGACTGAGACCTTCAGGAAGCTAGTGCGAAAGAGACTCTCCGGACCGGACGGGGACCGGAAACACAAAGGCCACCCTTTTCAGAGATGGCCCAAGTGCTCTTTATAGATGGTCGGGGCGAGAGGATTTGAACCTCCGGCACCCTGCTCCCGAATCTGGTGCGTTAACAGGCTGCGCTAATATCAAATGTCACGAATTATGAGGCGGGTGCATCCTCACCGGATACCCCGCCTTAAATATTGTCTCGCGTGTCGATCTCAGTTTTCCTAGGGATATCCTGACATCACCCTGGCTGATCCCGCTGAGTAACAAACTCAAAAATTTTGTCGCGGCCAGACAGGCACCTTATACATATTCACAGGGGGCGAAATAAAGACCTGTACCCCCCCCTCTGCTGGGCAAGCAGAATGTTTTGGGGGTATATTTGGGGGTATGTTAAAAATTCTAATTGGTGAAAATCAATATATTTAAAATATTTACAAAGTTTTTTTGAGTCCGGCCTTCTCGGGCCCTCCTTTGCCGGAGGGCTTTGTCATTATTGCCGCGAATTCTTGCCCGAACCCGTGCCACATGGTATCTAGGGTAGAAAAACTTGCGACAAGGAGCGATACGATGGCCAGCAACCCGACCGTTTATCTCGAAACCAGCAAAGGACCGATCCTGATCGAACTGGATCGCGCCAAGGCACCAATCTCGGTGGAGAACTTCATCGCCTACGCCAAGGCCGGCCACTACGACGGCACCGTCTTCCACCGGGTCATCAAGGGGTTCATGCTCCAGGGTGGCGGCATGACCGCCGACATGACCCAGAAGCCGACCCGGGCTCCGATCAAGAACGAGGCGACCAACGGCCTCAAGAACCAGATCGGCACCATCGCCATGGCGCGCACCGCCGTGGTCGACAGCGCCACCAGCCAGTTCTTCATCAACACCGCCGACAACAAGTTCCTCGACAACGCCGGCCTCAATCCCGACAAGTTCGGCTACGCCGTATTCGGCAAGGTGGTCGATGGCATGGACGCCGTCTGGGCCATCGAGTCGGTGGCCACCGGCAGCAAGGCCGGGCACCAGGACGTGCCGGTCGAGCCGGTGATCATCGAAAAGGTCTCGGTCGAGGAGTAACCCCTCCGGCGGGGGCCGCCGCCGCGGAGAGGAGGCCCGGTATGCCGCTGAGCCCGCTCCACCGTCTCTACTACGGGATCAAGCTCTTCCCGTTCCACAAGGAGCGGCGGAAGCGGCTGGCGGCCGGCCGTAAACCTGGCTTCGTCGGCCTGCAGATCGACGGACTGGCTTGTCCGCATCTGCGCCAGGCCCTCGACCGCGGCTACATGCCGCACCTTGAACGCTACCTGCGGCGCGGCCACCGGCTGATCGAGTACCGGGCCGGGCTGCCGAGCACCACCCCGGCGGCCCAGGCGGTGATCTTTTACGGCCAGGAGGAGGGGATCCCGGCCTTCCGCTGGTTCGAAAAGAGCACCGGCCAAATCATCTCCTGCAACGATCCCGACCACGTCCAGCTGTTCCGTGAGCACCTCTTCCACGACCGCGAGGGCCTGCTTGCCAGCGGCTCCTCCTACTCCAACATCCTCGACGGCGGCGCCGAACGCAGCGTCTTCACCGCCTCATCCCCCCACCCGCAGACGCTGTTCGGCCGCCTCGGCGGCGTGCGCATCCTGCTGCTACTGGCGTTCAACCCGTGGCGGGCGCTGCGCATGTTCGGCGCGACCGTGGCCGAGTACTGGGTCAATCGCGAAGACGCCATGTGGCACCGCCGCCGCAAGCGCTGGCGGCCGATGGAAGGGCTCTTCCCGCTGATCCGCATCATCTGCAACGTCCTGCTGCGCGAACTGCAGACCTTCGGCGTGCTGGCCGACGTCTACACCGGCGTGCCGCGCATCTACACCACCTACAGCGGCTACGACGAACTCGCCCACCACTACGGCCCAACCTCGCGGCCGGCCCTCAAGAACCTGCGCTACATCGACCAGCGGATTGGCGAACTGATCCGCGCCATCGATCATGTCGGCGCCGCCGACTACACGCTGGTGATCCTTTCCGACCATGGCCAGACCCCCGGCTACCCGTTCCAGGCCCGCTTTGGCGCGACCCTGGGCGATGCGGTCAGCGCCTTTCTGCGCGAGAAGCAGACGGCCGCCGTCTCGGCGGGGCCGCTGGCCTTCACCCGCATCCAGCTCGGCTACCTGCAGGATGAACTGGAAAACCGCCGCAGCGGCTGGCGCTACCAGATCTACCGGGCTACCAAAAACTACCTGCAGAGGAAGATCCGCGACCTGGTCCCGGAGACCTTGAAGATCGATCACGAGGGGGGGGTGGTCATCACCTATTCGAGCACCCTGGCGCACCTCTACATGACCGGGATTCCGCACCGCCTGACCTGGCGCGAGGTGGAGGAAACCCAGCCGCTGCTGCTGCGGTTTCTGCAGAATCACAAGGGGATCGGCTTTGTCCTGGCCAAGGGGGAGACCGCCGGGGAAGTCTGCATCTTCCACCGGGACGGCCGGCTGTGCACGGCGCCGGGAAGCTTTCATCGCCAGGAGGAACTCGAGTTCCTGCGCCCTTACGGGGTACCCGACGACGTGGTCGATGAGTTGCGGCGCTTCGGCAGCGGGGGAAACTGCGGCGACCTGGTGATCTGCGGCGCCCTGGATGAGGAGGGGATCGCCTGTTTCGACGACCAGGTCGGCGGCCACGGCTCGGTCGGCGGAGAACAGTCGCGGCCGTTCGTGATCCTCCCCCTCGGCCACCCGGTTCTGCAGCAGGAAAAACTGGCCGGCTACCAGTTTCTGTATCGTGATGTCTTCCTGGCTGCACTTAATGGCAAGCAAACCAATTAATTGACGCGGAGGCGCTGAGACGCAGAAAAAAGGCTTTTCAATAAAATCTTTGGTTCTCTCCGCGTCTCTGCGTCTCTGCGTCAAAAAGGTGCTGCCGAAGCTCATCAGCACTCATCCGGCGACGCTCACCACGTACTTCAGATAGCGCCCCTCCGGGAAGGTGACCGGATAGGGGAAGTCGCCCCCCTGCCCGGCCGTGCCGATCACCCGCAGTTCGCGTCCCGCCGCCAGCGTCCCCCGGCGCAATTCCTTGAGATACTCGGCCAGATCGACTTTCTGATGATTGGAGGACGTCACCAGCAAACCACCCGGCGGCAGCAGGCCGAGCGCCCGCTGGACCAGTTCCGCCGTGCCGCCGCTGGTGGTGAAACGGCTGTCGCGGGTGGTCGAAAAGCTCGGCGGATCCATGAGGACGACATCGAAGCTGCGCCCGCTCCTGGACAGCTTCTCCAGTTCGGCAAAGCAGTCGCCGGCGATGAACTCATGGGCCCCCGGATCGAGATCGTTGAGGCGGAAGTTTTCCCGGGCCCGGTCGAGGTAGC
Source organism: uncultured delta proteobacterium (assembly GCA_963751525.1). GTDB lineage: Bacteria > Desulfobacterota > Desulfuromonadia > Desulfuromonadales > BM103 > VAUL01. The sequence continues at coordinate 230,807 of CAVVUQ010000003.1, forward strand.
GCGTCGCCACGTCGATCGTGGTGACCTGTGCGGCGCCGCCCGCGGCGGCGGCCACGGAGAACGCCCCGGTGTAGGCAAACAGGTTGAGGACCCGCTGGCCGGCACTCAGATTGCGGAACGCCCGGCGGTTGTCGCGCTGGTCGAGGAACAGCCCGGTGTGCAGATCATTGACCAGGTCGACGCGGTAACGCAGGCCGTGCTCGACCACCGTCAGCGGTTCGGGGACCCTGGTGCCGGCCAGCAGCCGCCCGGCAGCTTCGGCCCCGACCGTGCGGGTCTGTTGCGGCCGGAACTTGGCGTAGACGCCACGGGGCCGGCAATAGTCCATGAGGGCGGCGACGACGGCCGGCAGGTGCGGTTCCCAGGCCCGCGTGTAGTATTGCACCAGCAGGTGCTCGCCATAGCGGTCGATGGTCAGCCCGGGGAGGCCGTCCCCCTCGCCGTTGACCAGCCGCCAGGCCGTGCTGTCGCCAAGGTCGAGCCAGCACCGCAGCCTGGCCGCAGCCACCAGCCTGGAGCCGATCCAGCCGGCATCGAGGCTGACCGGCCCCGCGCCGAGCACCCGCGCAACCACGCGGGCACCGGGGTCGAGCAGGGCTGTCCCCAGAACCTGGCCGCCCTCGTCGGCCAGGTCGACCAGTTCTCCGCAGCGCCCCTTGGGCCAGCCGGCCGTGTAGCGGTCGGCGATGACCCACGGGTGCCCAAGCTGCAGCATGCGCACGGTCTCCGGGCCGACGATGCAACGCATCGGTTTCAGGTTCTTGGTGGGCATCGGTTGTTCCTTTGGAGGAATAAATCAGAACAGAATACCTAATCCACAACTCAGAAGAAAAGCTATTCTTGAATTCTGCATCCTGTATCCAGCCTCTCATGCTAAAATGCGCCCCCAACCCGCACCAGGAGCCCCGAATGGACCAGCAGATCCCCGCCAAAGGCGCCCAGCACATCGAACAACTGCTGCAGCAGCTTTCTCCCGATTCCGAACGCTACCAGGTGTTGATTTCGGCCAAACGGTTCAAATCGTCGTGGGCGGAGCTCGGCGAATCGCTGACCAGGGTCGCCAACACCGGCCAGTTTCACACCTGGGGCTACAGCTCCTTCGAGGACTACTGCACCAGGGAGATTCGCATTCGCCGCCAGACCGCCGACAAGCTGTTGCTGGCCTTCCGTTTTCTGGAGCGCGAGGAACCGGGCGTACTGGAACGCAAGGAGGAGCGGCCGCTGCCGGATTTCCGCTCCGTCGACCTGCTCCGCCAGGCCCGCGAAGAGCAATCCTTCTCGCCGGCCGACTACCATGACCTGCGCCGCACGGTGCTGGAGGAAGACCGCAGCCACCCGACGGCCGCCAAACAGTTTCGCGAAATGCTGCAGGGATACCAGCCCGACCGGCGCGGGGAACGGCATTGCCGGGGGGCCCTCAGCGCCGCGCGCCGCCTGAGCAACGCCCTGGCGGAATTGGAGGCCGTGCCGCCCGATCTTGAGCGGGCCGTACAGGAACTGGTCGGCTACCTCGAAGGGCGGCTGGAAGAGGCCAAAGGGGGCGCTGGCGAGTGACGGCAAGAACCGGACTGCAGGAATTTTCCCGGGCCGTTTTTTCCTGACAGGTTTTTTCCGCGACCAATGCTATACTTGCCGATACACAGGAGGCAGCGTGATGATGCGCGATTTCAAGAACAGGGTCCGCGAACAGTTCGGCCGGGCGGCTGAAGGATATATCCGCGACAAGGGCTTTGCCACCGGCGACGACCTTGACGCGATGCTGCGCCTGCTCAAGCCGTCATCGGACGACAATATGCTCGACGTGGCCTGCGGTGGCGGGCACACGGCGCTGCGCTTCTCCCCGCTGGTGCGCAGCGTGGTCGCCTCCGACCTGACCATGGTCATGCTCAAGCGCGCCCAGGAATTTGTCAGCGAGGAGGGCGGCGTCGACAACGTCACCTTCCGCGAGGCCGATGCCGAGGATCTCCCCTTCCCTGCCGGCGCCTTCACTTTGCTGACCTGCCGGATCGCCCCCCACCACTTCCCCGACGTGCCGCGCGCCCTCTCCGAATTTCACCGCGTCCTGCGCCGCGGCGGGCGGATGGCAATCGTCGATACCCTGCTCCCCGACGACCCCGAGGTTGCCGAGTGGTACCAGGCCATGGAGAAGATGCGCGACCCGACCCATATCCGCGCCTACACGGAAGCCCAATGGCTGGAGATGATCGGCGCCGCCGGCTTCATTCTGCAGGAGACCGCGGTCTTTCCCAAGACCCACGATTTCCCGACCTGGGCCAAGCGGGCGGGAATGAACCGCGACGGCGTGATGAAACTCAACCGCTTCTTCGTCGAAGCCCCGGAGAAGGTCCAGGAATACTTCCAGATCGAAACCTTTGCCGGCGAGGTCGAAGCCTACACCGACCGCAAACTGCTGATCTTCGCCAGTCGGCCAGCCAAAAAATAGTGCTGAGTGCTGAGCGACGAGTGCTGAGTTAAAACCTTTTAGACCCAGCGCAAATACCGATGGGGACAGAATTGAATTCTGTCCCCATTGACGTTACAGACCACGGATCACGGTTCACGGATCACGCAACAAAAAGGGCGCCCGAACGGGCGCCCTTTTTGTTGCAACCATTGACTGCTTAGGAGAGTTCGCGGCCGCCAGCGGCAGCCCACTTCTCCAGCATCGCGGTGGTGACGGACTTGGGACGCTCGATGGCGTAGCCGAGGCCGCGGTCCCAGGTGATGTTGGCCATGCAGCCCAACGCGCGGCCGACGCCGAACAGGACGGTGTAGAAGTCCCACTCCTTGAGGCCGTAGTACCACTGGATGACGCCGGACTGCGCATCGACGTTCGGCCAGGGGTTCTTGGTCTTGCCATGCTCGGTCAGAACGCCCGGGGCAACTTCGAAGATCATCGAAACGACCTTGAACAACGGGTCATCCCTGAGACCGGGGGTATTCTGGCAGAATTCACGCTGCGACATGTAACGCGGGTCGGTCTTGCGCAGAACGGCGTGGCCGTAGCCGGGGATGACCTGGCCGGCGTTGAGGGTATCCCAGAGCGCCGCTTTGATCAGTTCCGGGGTCGGCTCCACATCCTTGCAGTACTTCTGCTGGAATTTCATGGTCCAGTCGAGCACTTCCTGGTTGGCCAGGCCGTGCAGCGGGCCGGCCAGGCCGTTGAGGCCGGCCGAGTAGGCATAGTACGGGTCGGACAGGGCCGAGTGCACCAGGTGGGTGGTGTGGGCCGAGACGTTGCCGGACTCGTGGTCGGAGTGGAGGATGAAGTACATGCGGGCCACATCCTCGTACTCTTTGCACTGGCCGATCATGCGGGCGAAGTTGGCGCCGCAGTCGGCGGTCGGATCGATCGGGAGCTGCTTGTCGCCCCTGAACTTCAGGTTGTAGATGAAGGCGGCGACGATCGGGATGCGGGCCACGATGTCGCTGGCATCTTCGTAAACATATTCCCAGGCGGTCATCTTGTTGAACTTGCCGGAGTTGTAGAAGCCGGCAAACTTGGAGTCCAACTGCATTGCCAGCATGGCGACGGAAAGCATGACCATCGGATGGCTGTTGCGCGGCAGGGCGCGAAGAGCCGTAAACACGTACTCGGGCACAACCTGGCGGACCTTCCATTCGGCGACGACTTCGGCAACCTGGGCATCGGTGGGGACATCGCCGGTCAGCAGGAAGTACCAGAAGGACTCGACGGTCGGATAGGCGGAACCGGGGGCCTTGGGCAGTGCGGCAAAGGTTTCGGGGATGTTTTTGCCGCGGAAGCGGATCCCTTCCTGGGGATCAAGGTAGGAGATGTCGGTGACCAGTGAACGGATGTCGCGGGCCCCACCGATGCACTGATCGATGTTGACCTGGTCGATGATGACCTTGCCGAACTCCTTGACGAGACGGGTGGTGCGGGGACGGTGTTCCTCGATCTTCTGCTTGAGCGTGTCCTTCAGTGCCATTTTCTCTCTCCTTTACGGGAATGGAATAAACGGTGGGTCACCTGACCCACTCGGCGAAGCTGCATAACATTCATGAACCGCCGTTGTTATGACACCAGCTGCAACCCGCGGCAGAACAAAGCCTGCGACTTTTTTCCAAATAATGTTTTAGCAGCCTCTAACCCATCTGTCAAGTTGAAATCGGTATACTGTATACAGTTTTACTGCCCCCGTTGCGGACCCGGCCGGCTAATTCGAAAACATGGATATGCACTTCGCTCCGGCAACCGCGACATGTTGTACGTGCCGGTCTTTAGCGGCCGGTCATCACCACAAGATCTAGTTGCTACTTGAGCGAACTGCATGCCGTAGTTCGAAAATTTGACGCAGAGGCGCGGAGTACACCTCCAGAATAAAGGTCCAGAATAAAGCGCTTGTCATGAAGCCTGACTTTACTCTGCGTCGCTGCGTCGCTGCGTCAAAATGTCTATTGCTGCGGCGCGACCTGCCATGCTAAAATGCACAAAAAATAAGCATAAGATAAGCTTTTTTCATGAAAATCGGCTCCCTGCAACTGATCAATCCCGTCATTCTCGCCCCGATGGCGGGGATTACCGACCTCCCCTACCGCCTGATCATGAAGCGGTTCGGCGCCGCCCTGGTTTTTACCGAGATGATCAGTGCCAATGGCCTGCACTACGGTGGCACGGGGACCGGCGACCTGCTGCGCAGCGTCCCCACGGAGCGTCCGTTGGGGGTGCAGCTGTTCGGCGACGACCCGCAACGGCTGGCGGAAGCGGCCCGGCAGGTCGAGGCGAATGCCGACTTGATCGACCTGAACTGCGGCTGCCCGATGCGCAAGGTGATCGGCGGCGGCGCCGGCAGCGCCCTGCTGCGTGACCCCGCCAAGGTCGCGCGCATCGTCAGCGCGGTGCGCAGGGCCACCACCCTCCCCCTGACGATCAAACTCCGCTCGGGATGGGACGCCGACAGCCGCAACTACCTGGAGGTGGCCCGCCTGGCGGTCAGTGAAGGGGTCGATGCCGTGACCCTGCACCCGCGCACCCGCGCCCAGATGTTCGGCGGCCGGGCCGACTGGAGCGAAATCGCCGCCCTCAAGGAGGCGCTCACCGTGCCGGTGATCGCCAGCGGCGATCTGTTCACAGCGCAGGACGCAACCAGCGTGCTCGCGGAGACCGGCTGCGCTGCGCTGATGATCGCCCGCGGCGGCTACGGCAACCCCTGGCTCATCCGGCAGATCCTCGACCGCCTGGACGGCCGGCCGGAACGGCATCCCACCGCGGAAGAACGCCTGACGGTCGCGGGCGAACACCTCGAACTGTTTTGCGACATCTATGGGCCGGCACGCACCCTCGTGCACATGCGCAAGCACCTGTGCTGGTACACTCACGGTCTTCCCAACGCAACCGGTTTTCGTCTGCAGATCAATCAGAGCCGTTCGGTCGCCGAGATGCGCAACCTGCTCTCCGACTTCGCGCTCGCCGCGGCATGATCCGGAGGCCGGCACCATGATCCCACTGCAGCCGCCAAGCGACCCGGCCCTGACCGCGCTGGTGCTGGACAACATCGACCGGGCGGTCATCGCCCTCGATCGCAGCGGCCAGGTCACCCTGTTCAACCCGGCGGCCGAAGCCTACCTCGGCAAGGCCGCCCGGCATGCCCTCGGCCGGCATTACGAGGAGCTGTTTGCCGGCCAGGAGGCGCTGCTCTACCTGGTCCATGCCGCCCTCAGGGACGGCCGGTCGATCACCGACGACGAAAGCATCTTCCTGCAGCGTCCCAAGGCGGCGGCCCTGCCGGTCAGCGTCTATGCCGCACCGATCTTCTCCCGGCGCGGCGAGCAGGACGGCGCCGTGCTGATCATCCGCGATCTCAGCCGGGTGCGGGAGCTTGAGGAGACCCTGCGCCGCGCCGACCAGCTGGCCATGCTGGCCACCCTGGCCGCCGGCCTGGCCCACGAGATCAAAAACCCCCTGGGGGGGATCAAGGGGGCGGCCCAACTGCTGGCGATGGAACTGCAGAAAGACAGCCCGCTGCAGGAATACACGCGGGTGATGGTCAAGGAGGCCGAACGGGTCAACGGCATCATCGAGGAGCTGATGGATCTCGGCAAACCGCGGCCGGCGCTGATGAGGGAGGTCAACCTCGCCAGGATCCTCGACGACATCGTGCTGCTGCAGAAAGAGGCGGCGAGGGGCCAGAATATCGACTTCGTGCTCAGCCTCGACCCGAGCATTCCGCCGGTCCAGGGGGACGAGAACCTGTTGACCCGGCTCTTTCTGAACCTGATCAAGAACGCCCGCGAGGCGATCGTCGGCCCCGGCCGGATCGAGATCGAATCGAAAATCTCGGCCGACTATCACCTGACCACCCCCGGCAACCGGCCATCACCGCTGATCGTGGTGCGGATCCGCGATACCGGCTGCGGCATGGCGGCGGAAGAACTCGAACGGATCTTTACCCCGTACTACACCACCAAAAACACCGGCAGCGGGCTGGGACTGGCGATCTGCCAGAAGATCGTGGAAGATCACCGCGGCTTTCTGAAGCTGGCGAGCACTCCCGGCGAAGGGACGGAAATTTCCGTCTCGCTGCCGCTGCGGTGAGTCGCAAATTTAACGCGGAGACGCTGAAAATCCCCTTGGGTGATTTGGCGAAACGAGAAATAAAGGCCACCAGGATTTACTCCTATGGTCGACATTACAAACGCCTTGTTTCTCCGCGCCTCCCGCCTTCGCGTTAAAAGTTGATAGTGCAATCGAGTTCATTGCCGAGGAGGATCGAACTTATGGCCATCAAACGGATTCTGGTCGCCGACGACGAGGAGAGCATCCGCTGGGTGCTCTCCAAGGCACTGAGCAAGCAGGGCTACCAGGTCGATCTGGCGACCAACGGCCAGCAGGCCCTGGAGATGGGACACCAGAAGAGCTACGACCTGGCGATCCTCGATATCAAGATGCCGGGGCTGAGCGGGCTCGACCTGCTGACCCGCTTCCAGGAGGAGCGCCCCGCCACGCTGGTGGTCATCATGACCGCCGAGTCGTCGATGAAGAATGCCGTCGAGGCGATGAAGCGCGGCGCCTACGACTACATCACCAAGCCCTTCGACCTCGACGCTCTCGATGCCATCATCCTCAAGGCGCACAAGGCCGCGGACGTCACCGAAGAGGTCACGCGCCTCAAGGACGAGCTCAAGGAGCACTACCAGCTCGACCGGGCGATCATCGGCCAGAGCCCGCCGATGCAGGCGCTCTACAAGGTGCTCGGCAAGATCGCCCCGTCCGACGTCACGGCGCTGATCATCGGCGAAAGCGGCACCGGCAAGGAACTGGTGGCCCGGGCCATCCACTTCAACAGTCCGCGCCTGGGGAAGCCGTTCATCGCCCTGAACTGTGCGGCCATCCCGCGGGAACTGCTGGAAAGCGAGCTGTTCGGCCACGAAAAGGGGGCCTTCACCGGCGCCACCGAGCGCAAGATCGGCAAGTTCGAGCAGGCCAACGGCGGCACCCTGTTCCTCGACGAGATCGGCGACATGCCGCTGGAACTGCAGGCCAAGCTGCTGCGGGTGCTGCAGGAGCGCGAGGTGACCCGTACCGGCGGGACGGCGACGATCCGCATCGACGTGCGGATCATCGCCGCGACCAACCAGAATCTCAAGAAGAAGGTCCAGGACCGCGAATTCCGCGAGGATCTGTTCTACCGCCTCAACGTGGTGCCGATCGACCTGCCGCCGCTGCGGCAGCGGAGGCGAGGACATCCCGGCGCTGGTCGACTACTTTCTCGACCGCGCCCGCGAGACGTACCAGACCAATGCCCGCGGCGTCACCCCGGAAGCCATGGCCCTGCTGCAGGGCCACCCCTGGCCCGGGAACGTCCGCGAACTCGAGCACGCCCTGCAGCGGGCGGCGCTGCTCTCGCCGGACGCCCTGCTTGGTCCGGCCGACTTCCCCGACCTGCTCAGCGAACAGCACGCGGAAGGGAACGACGCGTCCCTCGAGGCGCTGATCACCACCAAGCTGCAGAACTCCCTGGCCCAGCTTGACCTGCAGGAGATGGACAATCTTTACGACATGGTGCTGCACCAGATGGAACGGCCGCTGATCAACATCGTCCTCGACAAGACCCGGGGCAACCAGGTCAAGGCCGCCGAGGTCCTCGGCATCAACCGCAACACCCTGCGCAAGAAGATTCAGCTGCTGGGGATCAACGCGCGGAGAAGCTGAAGGGGCGTTCAACAGCGAAGCGTTCAACGGCGCCACCGCCAGCAGGATGCCGAGAAAAGAAGATCGAACTCAAGACGGTCCGCTGTCATAATCGGTCCCGCACTACCGCCGCATTTTCCCTATTGACTTCAGTTGACCTTTCAAGTAAAAAAACCGCGTTTTGGAAAATCAGCGTATCGAGCAAAGCAATGGGCTATGCAGAATTATAGTACTAACCAATATCAAGGGAGTGACAACATGAGTGCGTTTCACAAGTCTTCTGCGGTTATCGGTAAAACTTTGGTCGTTCTTTTCTCTGTTTTATTTGTATCTGCCTTTATGGTCGGGTGTGGTGGCGGCAGCGAAAGAAGTGCAAAAAACAAAGCGGATGTAATGCAAGGAATCTCCGAGTTGAGTGCCATGCAGGATAAGGTTGTTGCGATGATGGGGCGTGGCGAAACCGCAGAAGCAAAGAAATTTGCCGAGACGACCCTTGCCGACAAGCACACCGAACTCAAGAGTTCAATCGACGACAAGATATTGAATCAATTGTTATCTGAAGCGGACGGTGCTGCTGTTTTAAAAGAATTTACCGACAAGGAAAAAGATTACGATAAAAAAATGTCGGCTTTTCAAAAAAAATAATTAAACAAATATCCGACGCGAAAAATAACGGCCACCTGGATCGGTTCCAGGTGGCCGTTCTCTTTGAACAGACAAGTGCTCCTGCACCTCAGAGAAACACCCCGCGCAGGCAACGCTTGCCGTGGGCCAGTGTCGGGTAATCGCGGCACATGTCCGGCTTGAGTTCGTGGATGGCGCAGCGGACGTGTTCCGGGTCGCTGCGGTCGATGTGCGGGCAGGGATCGAGCAGCCGCTTGCTCTGCGGGTCCACCCAGATCCAGCCCAGCCGGTTGACGCCGTCGAGCAAATCCTGCCGCCCGGCCTCGCGCCAGCGTTTGAGATCGCGGGGCGAGGCGTGCAGATGGCCGCCGAAGGACTCGCAGCATTGACCGCATTGCAGACAGGTGACCGGTCCTTTCGGTTTTTGCTCGATGCCCATCAGTGGAAACAGTAAAGTCAGCATCCTGAAACTCCCTTGTTCGGCAAGCAACAGAGGGAATGTCCGACACCATGCGTGGCTGACGATTTGACTGACTGCCTGAATTTGGCCAGACGCCGCACGACTGGTAGCCGGACGACCAGAGCGCATGGCACAGACGCCATGCGCCTGCCGGGGTCCTGCTCAGGAGATGATGCGGGGAGGGATGAAAATTTCGGAGATGAGGTCTTTGAGGGAGAGAACGGCCAGGGCCGGTTTCGTCAAAGCTTGCAGCCGGTCGCCGGGGAGGCTCAGTTCCTCGGCCGAAACCAGGTCGACATTGAAGGAAAGTTCGGGCTCGGTCTTCAACAAACAATCTTCAGCGGTCCCGTCATCATTGACCATGCTGGAGATTTCGAAGAGGGCGTCTTCAAAAGGGGTAACCGCGGACTCTTCGACAATACTGGCCAGATGCAGTGACAGCATCGAAGCGACCACGACCACCGGCCAGATTTTACGGAAGACTGGGAACTGGCGCACGTCAACCACCGTTTTATTTGTTTTTTCATACATAAATGAGGGCGGGCCAAAAGTCAATCGATTTTTGAACTTCTAATCCACTTCGCCCCCCCTCACCCGGGGGTGGATGAGGGGGTCGAGAGGGCCACCAACAGCAACGGCGGAGAGTCGCCTCTCCGCCGTTGCCTTGTCTCTGCCCTGCCCTTCGTCAGTGGAACATTTTGTACTGGATGATGTAGGCGGCGATGCCGCCGAAATAGCCGATCAGCGCCAGCGGGGCGATGCGCCGCGCGTACCAGAAGAAGTGGATCTTCTCCAGCCCCATGGCCGCCACCCCGGCCGCCGAGCCGATGATCAGGATCGAGCCGCCGGTGCCGGCGCAGTAGGCCATGAATTCCCAGAGGAAGGAATCGGTCGGATACTGGGCCAGATCGTACATCCCCATGGACGCCGCCACCAGCGGCACGTTGTCGACAACGGCGCTGGCCAGGCCGATGATGGTGACGATGATGTCCTGGCGGCCGACGGTCTGGTCGAGCCACTTGGCGAGGTTGGTCAGGATGTGGGTGTGCTCCAGGGTCGCCACCGCCAGCAGGATGCCGATGAAGAAGACGATGGAGCTCATGTCGATGCGCTTGAGCGCCTGGGCCAGGGTCAGGTGATCCTTCTCCTCGTCCTCCTTGGCGCGGTGGATCAACTCGCCGACCAGCCAGAGAATGCCGAGGCCGAAGAGGATCCCCATGAACGGCGGCAGATGGGTGACGGTCTTGAAGATCGGCACGCAGATGAGGATGCCAAGCCCCATGCGGAACATGAGATTTTGCTCGAACAGGGTGGTCTTGACGTGATGCACCGGACGTCCTCGATCTTGACCGGGCTGACCACCTCGCGCCCGCGCAGGAAGTAGCTGGTCACCGCCAGCGGCACCAGCATGTTGATCATCGAGGCGATGAAGAGCCCCTTCATGATCGCCAGGGTGGTGATCTGCCCGCCGATCCACAGCATGGTGGTGGTGACGTCGCCGATGGGGGTCCAGGCGCCGCCGGCGTTGGCGGCGATGACGATGATCCCGGCGAAGAACAGGCGGTCGTCATGGTTGTCGAGGAGCTTCTTCATCAGCGAGACCATGACGATGGTGGTGGTCAGGTTGTCGAGCATCGCGCTGAGAAAGAAGGTGACGAAGCCGACCATCCACATCAGGGTCGAGAGCTTGGTGGTCTTGATCCGCGAGGTGATGACCTCGAAGCCGTTGTGGGCGTCGACCACCTCGACGATGGTCATCGCCCCCATCAGGAAGAAGACGATCTGCGCCGTCGCCATCAGCGACTCGCCGAGCTGCTCGCTCACCAGGTGATGATCGCCGGTGGACAGGGCGTAGATGGTCCAGAGCAGGCCGGCGCCGATCAGGGCCGAGGCCGACTTGTTGACCTTGAGCGGGTGCTCCAGGGCGATGGCCGCGTAGGCGACGACAAAGACGATGACGATGGCGGTAAGCATCGGACAGCCTCCAGAAAATTTAGGGACTCGGCAATTTTAATAAAAACAGGGTCGATGCGATGTAGGGGCGAAGCAAACGTTTCATCTGCTTCGCCCTGCTGCCACGGAGATCACCGGGCGAAGCTTCGCCCTGCTGCCACGGAAACCACAACCGGGCGAAGCAGATGAACCTTGCTTCGCCCCTACTTCTTTTCCTCGGCTTTGATGAAATACTTGAAGATCCCCAGGTCGCCGATGCGGCCCCGGGGCGCGGTCGGGTCGCTTTCATCGACACCGGGCGGCTGCGCAGGGCATCGCCGATGATCATGCCGCCGATGGCGCCGTAGAGCAGGGCCGCGCCGCCGCCGGTCAGCAGCAGGTTGGTCTCGGTGCCGATGCCGACGCCGGTAAAGAGCAGGCCGGTGACCAGGCCGACGAAGCCGAGAATGACGGCGCCCAGCCAGGCATTGCCGCTTCTCTGCACCGCCCAGCCGCCCACGGCCCAGGCCATCATCGAGTAGACGGCAAAGCCGCCGAGCTCCCAGCGGGCGGCATAGGTATCGATGCCGACCAGCGTTTCCATGGCCGTCGGGATGATGGTGGTGGTCAGGCTCAAGCCGGCAAAGCTGCCGATAATGGTCGCCCCGAGGGCCCGGAGCTTGATGCTCATGATGAACCGCACAATGCCGGCGTTAAAGCGGCGAAACGTTTTGACAATCATGTTGTCGTTACTCTCCACGGTTGAGGTCGACGACATGCATACCAGACTCCCCGGGATGATGGCAATAGCTGTAAAGGCCGGTGGCGGGTTAAAAAACTCCCCTCCCCCGGACGGGGGAGGGGAGAGTTGACCACAAGGCAGCACCGGGCTGCAAACCAGCCGGTTAGTGCGACGACGGCGGAGGCAGCTTGCCGGGGTAGCGCAGGTTGGCGACCAGGTCCTGGATCTCCTGGGGCGGCTCCTTGGTGAACTTGCTGACCACGTACATGGTGATGAAGTTCAGCATGGCGCCGACGGTGCCGATCCCTTCCGGGGAGATCCCCAGCCACCAGCCGTCCTTGTTGTTGATCGCCGGGTTGATGTACTTGAAGTAGGTGATGTAGGCGGCGACGAAGACGATGCCGACGATCATCCCGGCCATGGCCCCTTCCTTGTTCATCTTCTTGTTGAAGACGCCCATGAGGATGCACGGGAAGAAGGAGGCGGCGGCCAGGCCGAAGGCGAAGGCCACGACCTGGGCGACGAAGCCCGGCGGGTAGATGCCGAACAGACCGGCGATGCAGACCGCGCCGCCGGCGGCGAAACGCGCCCACATGAGCTCGGCTTTCTCCGACATGTCGGGGGTGATGATCCCCTTCATCAGGTCATGGGAGATGGCGGCGGAGATGACCAGCAGCAGGCCGGCCGCGGTGGAGAGGGCGGCGGCCAGACCGCCGGCGCCGACCAGGCCGACGACCCAGTTGGGGAGCTTGGCGATTTCCGGGTTGGCCAGCACCATGATGTCCTGGTCGATCTTGACTTCGTTGGTGGTTTTGGCATCGTCCCAGGCGCCCTTGGCGATCTGCATCTTGCCGTCGCCGTTCTTGTCTTTCCAGGCCACCAGCTTGGTCTTCTCCCAGTTCTTGAACCAGGAGGGGGCATCGGCGTAGGCGACGTTATGCACCGACTTGATGAAGTTGGTGCGGGCGAAGGCCGCGATGGCCGGCGCGGTGGTGTAGAGCAGGGCGATGCAGATCAGCGCGTAGCCGGCGGAGGAGCGGGCGTCGCGCATCTTCGGCACGGTGAAGAAGCGGATCAGGATGTGCGGCAGACCGGCGGTGCCGATCATCAGCGACATGGTGATGAACCACACGTCGATGCGCGGACGCACCCCGGAGGTGTAGTTGGCAAAGCCGAGATCCTTCTGGATGCCGTCGAGGACGTCGAGGAGATACTTGCCCTGGGTGGCCGGGTCGTTGAGGATGGCGGCGCCTTCGGGGGTGATGGTGGAGCCGAGGCCGAGCTGGGCGATGGGGTTGCCGGTGAACTGCAACGAGATGAAGATCGCCGGGATCAGGTAGGCGACGATCAGCACGCAGTACTGGGCGACCTGGGTGTAGGTGATCCCCTTCATGCCGCCGAGGGTGGCATAGAAGAAGACCAGCGCCATGCCGACCACGACGCCCAGGTCGATGGAGAGGCCCATGAAGCGCGAGAAGACCACGCCGACGCCGCGCATCTGCCCGGCGACGTAGGTGAAGGAGATGAAGATCGCGCAGACCAGCGAGACCACGCGGATGGTGTTGGAATAGAAACGATCCGCCATGAACTGCGGGATGGTGAACTTGCCGTATTTACGCAGGTAGGGGCCAAAGAGCATGGCGAGCAGAACGTAGCCGCCGGTCCAGCCCATCAGGTAAAAGGAGCCGTCGCGGCCCATGAAGGAGATCAGGCCGGCCATCGAGATGAAGGAGGCCGCCGACATCCAGTCGGCGCCGGTCGCCATGCCGTTCATGTAGGCCGGGACCGCCTGCTCGGCGGCGTAGAAGTCGCCGGTCGACTTGGCCCGGGTGGCCCAGGCGATGTAGATGTACAGGGCGAAGCTCGCCCCGGTGATGATCCATGTCCAGACAAGAATACTCATAATGTGTCACCTCATGATGATGGGTATGGTTGATCCAGCTGTATCCGCGTACGGCGTTGCTCCGGGAAGCTTAATCCCCTTCGTGCACGTCGTACTTGATGTCGAGCCTGTTCATCAGCCAGACATAGACCCAGATCAGGACGACAAAGGTGACCATGGATCCCTGGTTGGCGAACCAGAAACCGAGTTTGAAGCCGCCGAGCCTGATGGCGTCGAGCTCATCGACCACCATGATCCCGCAGACGAACGACACGAAGAACCAGATCGACAGGAGTACGATGATGTAGACCAGGTTTTCGTTCCAATAGGCTTTCTGTTTTGATACGTCCATAATTGCCTCTCCTTGCTGTTGATGGTTGTTCCATGTTGGTTGACTGGCATACCGAGCCTCGTTCCGGCACACCTCCTTTCTTAAAACGCATCACCCGATAAATAACTTCATTTCCAAACTTCTCCGAAGAACCGTTGCTTCACGCCAACTTCGTTCTACCAGATCAGGTATACCATATTTTTTATGAAACGCCATTTCCCCTCGGGTAGCCGCCGAGATAGCCAAGCCCGGCGGAGATGGCGCCCCCCGCCTCGTGCAGCGGCGACAGCATCTCGTCATCGATCCGCGCGCCGGTCATGCGGTAGGACGGGCCGAGGATCGCCAGAGCCGCGGCCACCTGGCCCTTGCCGTTGAACAGGGGGACCGCCAGGCAGGTCACCCCCTCGCCGAACCCGTGCTCATCGATGCAGAAGCCGCAGTTGCGGACGGCTTCGCGCTCGAGCGGCGTCATCGCCGCCGCGCCCGGCGCATCGTTGCGCTTCCTGCCGCTATCGCCGCCATCGCCATCGAAGGCCAGGAAAATCCGCCCGGCGGCGGTGGTGGCGAGGGGGAAGCGCTGGCCGACCAACGGGACGATCTTGACCTGATGAACACTGTCGACCATGTCGAGCATCAGCAGGTAGTCGTTGCGCCGCACCACGTAGTAAACCGACTCGGTGCACTGCCGGGCAAGGCGATCCATGGTCGGGCGGGCCTTGCGCAACACGCCCATGCGGGCGAGGATCTTCTGCCCCATTTCGCAGGCCGACAGGCCAAGCCGGTAATGCAGCGAATCCTCGCTGCGCTCCACGAAGCCGCGGTTTTCGAAAGTCGCCAGCAGCCGGAAGACGCTGGCCTTGCTCATGCCGAGGCGCTGGCTCAACTGGGTGACCCGCGCTTCGCCCCCTTCGTCGCAGATGGCGTCGAGCAGGTCGAGGGCGTTTTCGACCGAATGCACGGCGTAATCCGCCTTGTTTCGTTCCAGCTGTTCCGCCCTGGGCATTGCGCGCTTCCTTCTCGTGAAAAGCAAAGGCCGCCGGGTTTTTGAAAACCCACCCCACCTCAATTTTTCAAGAAAGTAATACAATGTTTTATTACTGTCAATACAATTTTATATTAAATTGCAGAAAAGATTTTTAATCATTTATTTCAGCTAGTTGAAACTGAAACCGGGCGTCCGCCACGGGTCATATTAAAGCTCACAAATTTCTGCTGGCGAAAGATAATGAAACTGTTTATCGGAGGAGAATAAAATTGCTGTCACAGATTGGATACAGCGTACCGCGCAAAAAAAACCGGGCGGGAAAAGATCTCCCCGCCCGGCCCTGTTCAGGTCAGCCCCCCGGTTAGCTGTCGGCTGCATCCTCGCGCGGTTTTTGCAGAATGTAGCCGAGCAGCAGCCCGCCGACGGCGCCGTAGGCGCCGGCGGCCCCGGCCAGCAGCAGGAGCCGTTCCGTCTCCCCCGGGTAAGCCGCCAGCGCCATGGCCACGCCGCACAGCAGCCCGATGCCGCCGAGGATCAGCGCGCCGCGCCGGGGGATCCCCACCCGGGCGATCAGCCAGCCGCCGACGGCAAAGGCGAGGACGCAGTACACCGTGTAGCCGCCGATCTCCGAGCGGATCAGCAGTTCCTCGTGCAGGCCGGTGGTGGCGAGGAACGAGGGGAGAATCGTGGCGGTCAGGCTGAGGGCGGCAAAACCGCCGAGAATGCTGCCAATGGTAAGGCGCAGCCACTTTTTGTCGATCATCATCGCTCCTGTGCAGGGGAATATGGCCGGCGCACCGGATGGACACTAACTGGTTTCCGTCCCGAATTTCCGGATGGACGCTAACTGGTAGCAGATAATCGTGCCGATGGCAATCGTGCTATCCACCGGGCGAGGGATGGGAAATAATGACAAGTAATGGTTGCGTCAAGATGAAAAAAACGTAACAATAGGCGGAATCACTCAAGATTACGGAGTGTTGATGCCGCAGAGCCTGTTCAACGAAGAAAGCTTTCTGTTCCTCCAGGTCGATTCGCTCTGCCAGGGGGCGCCGATCACCTGTCCGCCGGAGACGGACGTGGTGGAGGCGGCCCGGCTGATGCGCCAGCACGACAGCTCGGGGGTGGTGGTGGTCGAGGACGGCCGCCCGCTGGGGGTTATCACGGTCAGCGACCTGCGCAACCTGATCGTCGACAGCAAAGGCCATGTCGGCGGCCGGCAGGTGCGCGAGATCATGAGCCCGGAACTGATCTCGGTGCGCGCCCGCGACCTGGTGGTCAAGGCCATCTTCAGCATGGCCAAACACAACATCCACCGCCTCACCGTGCTCGACGACGCCGGCCAACTGCGCGGGGTCATCACCGACGCCGACCTGCTGCGCCTGCAGACGCGCACGCCGCTCTACCTCAACCAGGAGATCGAGGCCGCCACCTCCGTGGAACAGCTCGCCAGAATCAGCGCGCGCATGGTCGACATGGTCAGTTTCGCCGCGCGCGCCGGCACCGACATCAACAGCCTGGTCGAGCTGATCTCCCACCTCAACGACGCTTTCACCGTGCGGATCATTGCCCTGCTGGAGGAGGAAGGAGTGCGCCTGCCGGCCGGGGCGGCCTACCTGGCGCTGGGGAGCGAGGGACGCGGCGAACAGACGCTGCGGACCGACCAGGACAGTGCGATCATCTACGCCGACGGCCTGGAGGCTGAACAGCTGGAGGAGATTGCGCGCTTTTCAACCCGGCTGGTCGATGCCCTCGAACAGGTCGGCGTGCCGCGCTGCCCGGGCGACACCATGGCCAGCAACCCGCAGTGGCGGCGCAGCCTGAGCGGTTGGCAGCAACTGGTCGAGCAGTGGATCAGCGTGCCGAAACCGGAGAACATGGTGAACTTCGGCATGTTCCAGGACTTCCGCACCATCCACGGCGACCCGACTCTCGAGGCGCAGCTGCGCGCGCACCTGATGGAGGCGCTCCGCCGCAACAGCCTGTTCTTCCCGTACATGGCCCGCCATATCGTGCGCTTCCCCCCCCCGGTCGGGCTCTTCGGTCATATCCGGGTCGAGCGGCGCGGCGAGCACCGCGGCGAGGTCGATCTGAAAAAAGCCGGGATTTTCGCAGTCACCGAGGCAGCCAGCCTGCTCGCCCTGGAGAGCGGCGCCACCGGCGGCAGCACCTGGAAGAAGCTGGAACTGCTGCGCGAGAAGGGGATTGTTGCCGAGCCGGACATCACCGTCATCAGCGAGGCGTTCAGCTACCTGGTGCAGCTGCGGCTGCAACGCCAGCTCAAGGCCCTGACCGCCGGCAAGCCGCCGTCCAACTATCTCAACCCGCTGGCCATCCCCGAGAGCGAGCGCGCCCAGCTGCGCCATGCGCTCAGGGGGGTTGCCACCCTGCTGCGCATCATCCGTCTGCGCTTCAATCTCGACGCCATTTCGCGCTGAGCAGATAAAATCTAATCCTCGTCAAACAGCTCGACATCGGGGATGTTCTTGCGCAGGTGCACCGGCTCCGGCGGCTTGCGACGGGCCTTGATGTTGAGCATCTCCACGCAGACCGAAAAAGCCATGGCGAAGTAGATGTAGCCACGGGGAAGGTGGAATTCCAGCCCCTCGGCGATCAGCGCCACGCCAACCAGGATCAAAAAGCTCAAGGCCAGCATCTTCAGGGTCGGGTGACGATCGACGAAATCGCCGATCGCCTTGGCGCAGAACATCATGACGCCGACGGCGATGACGATGGCAAGGACCATCACCGGGATCTGCCGAACCAGGCCGACGGCGGTGATGACCGAATCGAGAGAGAAGATAATGTCGATGAGGGCAATCTGCACCAGCGTCGAAATAAACCGGCTGGAACCTGCCGCCGCCTGCCGGGCGGTGTCGTCGACCCCTTCGAGGCTGCTGTGAATCTCCAGGGTGCTCTTGACCAGGAGGAAGAGGCCGCCGCCGAGGAGGATGACATCGCGCCCGGAGATTTCGAAACCGGCCAGGGCCACCAGCGGCCGGGTCAGCCCCATCACCCAGGTCAGGGAAAGGAGCAGCAGGATGCGCGTGACCATCGCCAGGGCCAGACCGAATACGCGCGCCCGCTGGCGCTGCTCCTCGGGGAGGCGGCCGACCAGGATGGTAATGAAGATGATGTTGTCGATGCCGAGGACGATTTCCAGGGCGGTCAGGGTCGCCAGGGCGATCCAGGCTTCGGGGCTGAACAGCAGTTCCATGAAGGCAAGGTTCCTGTTATTGGTGAAGTAAATTCATGCTATAAGTGGCGGCATGTCGATTGCGCCGGACCACCTTCAAGACCGTCACCCGCCCCTGGCCATCATCGTGGCGATGACCCGCGACGGAGTCATCGGCCGGGGCGGCACCCTCCCCTGGGATCTCCCCGCGGACCGGCGTCTGTTTCGCGATCTGACCGTAGGGAATACCGTGATCATGGGGCGGTCGACCTTCGAGAGCCTGCCGGCCCCCCTCCCCCACCGCCACAACCTGGTGCTCAGCCGCAGCACCGCGCCAATACGCCGGGGTGACCGTATGCCGGGGCTTTCTCGAAGCAGTTGCCCTGGGCTGGCGGCTGGGACGGCCGATCTTCGTGATCGGCGGGGTCGAACTCTATCGCCGGGCCCTGCCGGTCGCCGACACCCTGCACATCTCGTGGGTCGCGGGGGACCCTGCCGGGGATCGCCACTTCCCGCCCTTCGACCTGGCGGCCTGGCAGGCGGTCGAAAGCACCGACTATCCCGGCTTCCAGCATGTGACCTACCGGCGGCGAGCCTAGCCTAAGGGACAGTCCCCATGCGGGGACAGTCCCTAGCCCCCGTAATCGTCATCACGCTTGGACTGGCTTTCGAAGCGCATGAACTCGCCGAGGAAGGTCAACTGCTCCATGCCCAGGGGCCCGTTGCGCTGCTTGCCGATGATCACCTCGGCGGTGCGGGCGTGCCCCTTGTCGCAGCTGTTGTCGCGCTTGCGGCAGGCGTCGCAGTAGACCGCCTCGCGGTACAGGAAGAGGATCACGTCGGCATCCTGCTCGATGGCCCCCGACTCGCGCAGGTCGGCGAGCATCGGCCGTTTGTCGGTGCGGCTCTCCAGGGAGCGGTTGAGCTGGGAGAGGGCGATCACCGGCACGCTGAGCTCCTTGGCGAGGGCCTTGAGGGAGCGGGAGATCTCGGAGATTTCCTGCTGCCGGTTCTCCGCATTGGAGCCCTGCATGAGCTGCAGGTAGTCGACCACGATCAGGCCGACGTTTTTCTCGGCTTTGAGCCGGCGGGCCTTGGCGCGCAGTTCCAGAATCGAGATGGCCGGGGTGTCGTCAATGTAGATCGGCGCAGTGGAAATCTCGCTGGCCGCGTTGATCAGGGTTGGAAACTCGGAGTGGGCCAGGCGGCCGGTGCGCACGCGGTTGGCGTCGATATGCGCCACCGAGCAGAGCAGCCGCTGCACCAGCTGCTCCTTGCTCATCTCCAGGGAGAAGATCGCCGCCACCGTCGGCTTGCCGGAGTACATGGCGGCGTGTTCGACGATGTTGAGACAGAAGGCGGTCTTGCCCATGGACGGGCGGCCGGCGATGATGATCAGGTCGCTCGGCTGCATGCCGGAGGTCAGCTTGTCGAGATCGGCGAAACCGGTCGGCACCCCGGTAATCGCCTCCTGGCGGTCGTAGAGCCGCTCGATGGCATGGATGGCGTCCTTGACGATCTCCCCGGTCGAATAGAACGCCCGCCGGGCCTTCTTGGTGGCGATCTGGAAGATCGCCTGCTCCGCCAGGTCGAGGGCACTCTCCACATCCCCGCCCTCATAGCCCCGGCCGGCGATCTCCGTCGCCACCCGGATCAGTTCCCGGGCGATGGACGCATCCTTGACCAGCTTGCAGTAGTAGCCGATGTTGGCCGCCGTCGGCACGTACGCCACCAGCGCGGCGAGATAGGCACTGCCGCCGATCTCGTCAAGGGCATTGCGCTCCTTGAGGATGGAGGTCAGGGTCACCAGGTCGGCGGGTTCGTTGCGATCGGCCAGGGAGATCAGCGCCGCAAAGATCTTGCGGTGGGCTTCGCGGTAAAAATCGTCGGGACGGAGGGTTTCGAGGGCCCGGTGCAGGGCCTCGTTTTCCAGCAGGACGCCACCCAGAACGGACATCTCCGCTTCGAGGTTCTGGGGCGGCAGGCGATGCTCACTACGCTCCGGCATGGACACGCCTAGGCTGGGGAAGGGCCGGCCCCGCCTGATAGCGGGGCCGGCACGGTATAGCTGGGTCGGCTTACTCCGCGGCTTTGACCACGCTGACCTTAAACGTGGCATTCACGCCGGCGTTGAGCTTGATTTCGACCTCGTGGGTACCGAGGGACTTGATCGGCTGGCCGAGGTGAATCTTGCGACGATCGATGTCGATCCCCTTCGCGGCCAGGGCGGCTTCGATCTCCATCGAGGTGACGGCACCGAACAGCTTGCCTTCCTCGCCGGCCCGGTGGGTCAGGACACACTCGACCGCCTCGATGCGGCCTTTGAGCACGGCCGCCTCCTGGCTGAGCTTCTCGGCCTTGCGCGTCAATTGACGGCGGTGGTGCTCGAGTTCCTTGAGGTTGCGGTCACTGGCCTCGACCGCCAGCTTGTTCGGCACCAGGAAGTTGCGGGCGTAGCCGGGCTTGACCTTGACCACGTCGCCCATGTTGCCCAGCCCCTTGACGTTTTCCGTAAGAATGACATTCATCGGTCTTCCTCCATGACAGCTTTACGTTGCGGAAACTTAATCCTTCTTCGGGCGCGGCTTGCGAAAGTCCGCCCACAAATCGAATACCCCGAGTCCGGTGACGATCGCGGGAAGGGGGTTGACCACCAGCAGGAACAGGTAACTCGCCCCGCGCAGCAGCGGCGACAGCCCCTTCCCGGCGAGAAAATGCTCGACCACCGCCACCCCCTGCAGAAAATAAAGCGGCAGGAGGATGATCAGCACGTTGATCGCCACGGTATGCACGCCCCCGGTACCGAATGCCACCACGAAACCGGCGGCGATCAACGCCCAGATCAGCAGCTCTGGAGAGCGCCAGCGCGCGAGCGGCGGGCCGGGGAGGCCAATCGGCCGGGAGACGAAGGCCAGCAGGCCGACGGTGACCAGCTGCAGGGCGCCACACACCACCACCAGCATCGCCGGATAGGCCCGGTGCATCAAGTCGCCCATGCCAGCGACCATCTGGCGGAAGGCCTCGGCATCCGCGGGCGACTGTTCCGCGCCGGCGAACTCGTTCATCATGGTGATGGTCTGCTCGATCTCCCTGTCGACCTGCTCATTGACAAAGCCGACCGGCGACTGGCCGGAACCCGATACGGCCCCGAGCAGCACGACTGCGCCGAGGGCCATCGTCAGGCCGAGCGTCGTGAACACCGTCCGGTCCCAAGAAACGCCGCGGCGCAGCAGCCAGGGGATCAGCATGGCCGGCAGGCCGAACTGCACCTGGTAGAGCAACGCCGGCACGACACCCGAGGTGACCAGCACCGCAACGATCGTCAAGCCCACCGCCGCCACCCCCCAGGGGGGGCCGAGGCGCATCCCCAGCACGGCAGCCGGCAAAGGGGTGAACAGGTTGACCAGCACGGCCCCTGCACCCAGCGCGCCGGCGGCACCGAACAGCAGGTAGCCGGCCAGGGCGCCGAGCACCACCATGAGTGCTCTGGTCATCATCTCGACAGAATCTGATCAGCCTCGCTCGTTGCCAGGCCCCGCGGCAAACGGCAGCAGGGCGATGTTGCGGGCGCGCTTGATCGCCTCGCTCAGCTTGCGCTGATGCTCGGCGCAGGTGCCGGAAATCCGCCGCGGCACGATCTTGCCGCGCTCGGAGACAAAGTAACGCAGGGTGCGGAGATCCTTGTAATCGATCCCGAGACTCTTTTCCGCGCAGAAACGGCAGACCTTGCGCCGGCCGTAACGCCGCCGCGGGCCGCCGGTAGGACGCGCACCAGCTGTAGGACGGGCACCACCGGTAGGACGGGCACCAGCAGCAGGATAATTGCCATTGCTCATTGTCTGTTCTCCTTCGTGTGGGCCGGGTGGCTAGGCTTCGTCGACCGGTGCTTCGGCAGCAACCGGTTGGGCTTCGTCGGCCGGCGCTTCCGCAGCAACGGTCTCGACGTCTTCAGTGGCAGGCCTTTCGACCACCGGGGCGGCCGCAACACTACCTTCGAAGATCACGGTCTGGTATTTGATCACCTTTTCGTCGATGCGCAGACGGCGCTCGAATTCGGCGATCGTCGAAGGGGCGCCTTCGAAAACCGTGAGCACAAAACTCCCCCGGGTCTGCTTCTTGACCGAGTAAGCCAGGGCCCGACTCCCCCAGTTGTCCGCCTTGAGGACCACGGCCTGCTGGTCGGTCAGCACCTTGCGGTACTTCTCGATCAGCGCGACCAGGTCATCGCCGACGACTTCCGGGTGCACGATAAACAGGGTTTCATAGGTACGCATGCTGCTATGACCTCCTTACGGGTTATAGCCCCGGCTGGTCCGGAGCAAGGAGTGGAGCGCCCGCTGGCGCTCCGGCTGGAAGAATTTTGTTTATTAACACAAATTGGTGGCACGAGGCAACCGGTATTTTGCACCGGACAACCATTCAGCAGTGCCATCGCCCGGTGAACCGTTGCGGCAACACCTTGTCACCAGACATTTTCAACCGTTCCAAACGGTTAATTCGTAAAATTCGCGGACGCCCCGAAAATGGTGTTGTGCTCTTGTCACTACGCCGAATCTCCACCGTCCACCACCAGGATTGCACCCGTGATCCAGGCTGCCTCGGCGGACGCCAGGAAAAGAACCGCGCTCGCAACCTCTGCAGGGGTCCCCAGCCGTTGCAATGGAAGCGCAGCGATAATCCTTGCCCTTTCTGCTTCGGGATCAGGGCAGCGGGTTAGGTACCCTTCGAACATATCGGTCTGGACCGGCCCGGGGCAGATGCAGTTTACCCGGATATCGGGTCCGTGATCTTTCGCCATGGATCGGGTCAGGGAGAGGATAGCGCCCTTGGCCGCCGCATAAGCCGCATTGTTTCGGGCCCCGACGAGAGCCAGTATCGAGCTGATGTTGACAATGGCACCTTGCCCCATACATGGGATCACCGCTTTCGATACGCGGTAGATGGAAGACAGGTTGGTTTCCAGAATCTCGTTCCAGGTCGATGCCGCTGTTTCGGTAATGGCCGCCGGGGCAGGATTGATCCCGGCATTGTTTACCAGAATATCGATGGTGTTGTTCTGCAGGATGGTCGCAAGAGTGTTCGACAGCTGATCTGCATCGGCAACATCGCAGGCAACCCCCTGAATGCTGTCGTGATAGCAAGCGAGGGAGGTCACCTGGGCCTTTTTGTCCAGCCCGATGACCCGCGCGCCCGACTGGGCAAAGCGGATGGCCGTCGCCAGGCCGATCCCAGAGGCGGCTCCGGTGACAAGCGCGGTTTTCCCGGTCAGCAGACTCACCGAACGAACTCCAGAACGATATCCGTCAATTGATGATAGAGATTATCGAGGCGCTCGCCGCACAAGCCGAGTTCCCACGCGCCTTCCGTGCTGACCACGTCGCTGATGAAAATCAAGCCGCCGAGTGGCCTGGCATAGTAGTCGGCCACGCTAAACAAGGCGGACATCTCCATGTCCACGGCAAGCGCCTGCTTCTCGACCAGCTCCTTCACAAACGATCTGGACTCCCGGTACAAGGCATCCGTCGTGGCTACGCACCCTTCCCGGCAGGGGATGCCGAGATGGTGAAGGCACTTTCTGACTTGATCAACCACAAAACCGTGGGGGGAAACCCGACCTGACCGTCCGTAATGGGGCGATGTGCCTTCGTAGATCCAGGCCTCGGTCGGCAGGAGCAACTCGCCAACCCCCATATCGGTATTCGCCAGAGTGGAGGGATGGCCCGCCGGGCCGATGACCAGGAATTCCCCAAATCCCAATGCGATCAGTTCCTCCAGCAGCACGGCAGCCATCGGGGCCCCGTGCAACCCGCGCGCGATCGCGAAAGAGTCGGCGCCCCCCTTTGGGAAGAAGAAATTCACCTCGATCGGATTGGTGAAGCCGAGGCTGAAAGAACGATGACGGTAGCGGCTCTTGACCTGGTCAGTCACAGCTTTGGTATAGCTGATGACGCAGCGGGTCGGGATGGCAGGCAGCTTCAGCTCCGGATGGCTGGCAAGGAGGTAGTCGATGTAACGGCGAGCAGAGGTGATGCTTGCTTGATTGTGTTCGTCCATTGGCTTACTCGTTATCAAAGGGTTACTGCAGGGGAAACCCGTCCGCCCCCCTGCATCTCCTGCAGCCGGCATTTGAGCTCTCAACCGGCGGTCGGTGCCGGTGCTGCCTGCCCCTGCCCGGACAGGCGCCGAATGAACACCTCCCGGTGCGCAGCGAAGCTCTTCTGCTGGGCGAGGCGCAGCATGAGCAGGATACTTCGGTGCGGCAAGGGAGTGCACTTTAGCAAGACCTGCACCAGTTGATCAATCGATTGTGCAAGCGCCGCATCGGATTTTGCCTCCGGGAACCACTCCTCAAGGGGGAGCGCCGAGAAGAAGCGGCACATCTGGCGATCACTCTGCTGCCCCCAAGCCTGGCGATCGCCGGTAAGCTGCATTGCATGCTTGCGATAGAGGCACACCATGGCATCGACATGCTGGATGTCGTAACGTCGCACCAAACGCGACCACAACTCGCGATCTTCGACGTGGCTAAAGGTTTCGTCGAAGGCGCCGATCTCATCAAGGACGCTCTTGACCAACAGGCAGGCACTGGGCGCCACCGGGTTTTTCCCCGGAATCAGAAACTGGAAGTACAGCCGCGGGCGGGTCAGGGGCAGGCTTGTGCGGGTGTGCACGGAGCGCTTTTCGGCCTGGAAATATTTGAGGAAATCGCCGTACACCAACTTGACCGCCGCCGGAGCAGCCTGCATTGCCGACACCAGGGTTGCCAGACCGTGCTGCAGATAGCAGTCGTCCGAATCCAGAAAGGCCAAGTAGCGCCCCCTGGCCATGGCGATGCCGCGATTGCGGGCGGCGCTGGTACCACGGTTTTCCTGGTGGCGATAAAAAATGCGCGCATCTTTCCGGCAATAGGACTCGGCCACCTCACGGACCCCGCCGGTAGATCCATCATCGATCATAATCAACTCCCAGTCGGTGAAGTCCTGCCGGAGAACACTCTCAATCGTTGCGGGTAAATATTCCTCCCGGTTGAAGATCGGGGTGATGATCGAAACGAGGGGATCCTTGGCCGCCATCACGTCAGCTCCACCTCTCCCCCGGCCGTTTGCCCGGGCGAGAGATCTGCCGGAAACGGAGCTCCCGCGGGGTGCCACATCTGGCCGTGCAGATCCGGACAGGTGCTGCAAATTGCGGCCTTGCCCGCCCGGACATCCGCGCGAAACAGCTCGTATGCCTGACTCCGCCAGATCTGCTGAAAATCTGCATCAAAGAGATTGCCAAAATTCAGAATATCGGGATCCGGCTGCAGGCAGCAGGGTGAGACAAATCCGTCCCAGGTGATATTGCACCCAAAAAAAGGCCAGCGGCAGCGCCAACCGAAGTCCGGCTCAGCAAGCTCCGGAGCCAGGAACCGGATCCCAAGGCGGCTGGCAACTTCGCCGGCTTGCCGGGTCGCCTCCCGATAGGTCTCCAAGCCCGCCGGTGCACAGCCCTGGGCGGCCACGTAATCGGACGGGAGGAAATCGCTGTTGAGATTCTGGACATAGACTTCATCGAGGCCGAGGCTGGCGGCCCGCTCCACAAGTCGTGGCAGGTCGTGGATGGTGGATTGTTGAGCCACACAAGCAATGGCCAATTCGCACCCGGCGTAGCGCCCCTGGTCACGCACAGCTGCCAGCGTGGCGATGTTGTCCAGAATCATGTCAAGCCGGGCGCCCTTGCGCACGCGGCCCAATTCGCCGGCGTCAAGGGTATCCAGCGAGAGATTGATCCGGTTGATCCCGGCATCGAGGAGCGCAGCGGACTTTGCCCGCGTCAGCAGCGAGGCGTTGGTCGAGGTGCCGGCCCCCATCCCTTTTTCCCGGATGAGGCGCACCATGGCCGCCAGCTCCCGGTTCAGCAACGGTTCGCCGACACCCTGCAGGTGGATATGGCGAACCGGCGGCAGCTTGGCCAGCAATATCGCCAGGCGGGCAAGGCTCATATCCCCGACAGGCCGTGCCCAGTGAGTCCGGCGGCAGTAACCGCAGCGAAAATTACAGCGGTTGGTCGGCTCGATCTGAATCCGGTGCAACACCGGCGAGTTCACCTTCGCGGTCATGGCACACCCACCGGTCAAGGCGCCTGGTCCGCGCTCAACAACCGGTTGATGGCTTCGGCCATTGCCGGTAAAGACGAAATCGGGCGGACACGGCTATTGCCAAAAATCCGCGTGGCCGTTTGCCAGTGCGGACTGGCTGGATCGAGTACGAGCGCTCCACGCAGGTGCGGCCTGAGCAGGATGAGGATACTCTCGAGTTCTTCCGGAGCGCCCTGCCAGTTGGCGATAAACAGGGAATCGAAGAACGGGACGGGTATCCCACGGCTGTGAAAATCGTGTCCATCCGTCGCCAGGAGAAGAGCGCTCACCTCAGGATCAACGAGCAGGGCATTGACGGCACCCAGCTCATTCCCGGGGTGAGCAGCGACACGGCCGGCGCCAACGAAAAGGCCATCGGCGGCAACCGTTCCAATGCGCAAACCGCTTTCGGCACACCGTTCCCGGACACACTGTACAACCGCCGCTTTGCCAGCACCGAGGACAAAAGCAGTGGGAATCGTCCCTCTCCCCCGCACATAAAGTTGCAGAAGCTGCGCGTGAATGTGCTTAAGCACCAACCCCATTTGCGGCTGGGCATTGACCTCGAGAATGGCAGCGGCGGCTTCGAATGGCGACTTTTGAATATCTAACGTCACCAAATCAACACCAGCCACATCCAGTCTCAACACTTTAGCGGCCCGCTCCGCCAGAGCAAGGCAGCCGGGATGCGCATTTTTCGGATCATGCACAAGCACATCGCCCCCGGTGGATACATTGGCCGCGCGCTTCAGGGCGACAAACTGCCCGGCGTCAGGCACTGACGCCAGATTCATGCCCAGTTCGGCGAGTATGGCGATGGCTTCGTCATCAATGACAATGGGCTTCATGTTAGAAAAATGATTCAGCGAACGCCGCGGATCCTTGTTCGTCTCCGCCACGAGTGTCTCCACGGTGGCATTGCCATCACCGGTAACCCCGGCGGGACGGCGCTGAACCACCGCCACACTCTGCCCACGAAACACCAGAATCCGGAATGCCGTCCCGGAAATATGCTTTTCAACCAGCACGTTTCGCGAGTGTCGAACCGCCTGGTGAAAGGCCGCGCGCACTTCCTCGGCAGTGCGGAGACCGGCCGCCACACCGATGCCCTGATCAAGATCCGCCGGTTTAACAACCACCGGGTATCCAAGCCGGTCGCCAATGGCAACAGCGGCCATTTCATCCGCGGCAAGCTGCCCGGGTGGCACCGGCAAGGCCGCCATGCGCAAAATCGCATTGGTGAGCACTTTATTTTTTGCCAGGGTGACGGCAATGGACGGTGTTTCGTCGGTGATGCTGCTCCTGAATAATCGCCCGTATTGACCCCAGCCGAACTGGAAAACGCTGCCGGGGAGAAGCAGCACAGGAATCCCCAACTCATAGGCCGCACTCAAGAAGCGTCTATTGTTCACTCCGGGCAATGCCATCGGGAGCAACCCCGTGATCATGCTCTGCAGACTATCGAGTTGGCTCGCGGACAATGCGTTTTGCTTTGAGTCAGCTGCCAGGGCGTTGAGGATTTCAAGCACCCATTGCAGTGCCGCCAGCGCGGCTTTCGGAGCAAGTGTGGGCAACAAAAGCTGCAGCATACGCTGCCCTGCAGTCCCGGCTGGTCCTTGCGGCAGCAACCGCACTCGAGCCGCGCATGCCACAGGCAAGCCTACTGCCTCCTGAATACCCGCCACGGCAATACTGACTTCGAAGCCCAGCTGGGACCGTTGGTCCGCCTCAGCGGCTGCGGGACGCACCTCGGGACGCTCAGGCGGCAGATGGGGAAGCAACGTCAAGCGCAACCGATGGACCAAGTCAGCGTAATCGCCCTCTTCGGGCAACATCAAGCGGGCCGCAACGGGAGGTTGAATCAGTCCAGCCACGTATCCAGCTATGGCATTAGCCTGCACGAGCTTCATTAATGGAACCATGGCACCGCAGCTCGACTTAATAGGTTCTTTTTTTGAAACACAACGAAAATTCTCAGTGGCGACGCGGTGTTTCAGGCTTGATTTCACAGAAAGGATTGAATTGTCCAGTGAATATTATGCACCTGCGACTGCCACGGGGATAGTGTAAACGGAAGTGGTGGCGGTAATGAACAGACAGTTGTTGTTTTGACCGCCGAATGTCAGGTTGGAAACCGTTTCCGGAACCAAAATTTTGCCGAGCAATTTGCCCTGCTGGGAATAGCAATGCACCCCGTCTCCGGCCGATGTCCAAACATGGTCACGTTCATCCACGCGGAAACCATCCGCCAGGCCAGGGCTGATCTCGGCAAATATCCGCCCGTTGACCAACGTCCTGCGATTGACCACATCGAACACCCGGATATGGTGTGGACCGTTTTCCTGATGAGAGCCCCCCGAGTCGGCCAGATACAAGCATTTTTCGGCCACCGAAAAAGCAATGCCGTTCGGCATCAAGAAATCATCAGCGACAACGCTGGTCTCACCGGTATCCGCATCCCATCTGTAGACGTTACAGCTGCCGATTTCGCTTTCACCCCGGTAGCCTTCGTGGTCGCCGAGAATTCCGTAAGTCGGATCGGTAAACCAGATACTGCCATCCGCCGCCACCACCAGGTCGTTGGGTGAGTTCAGGCGCTTGCCCTGGTATCTATCGACCAGGACGGCGATGCTCCCATCGGTTTCGGTGCGCGTTATGCGACGGCCGCCATGCTCGCATGTAAGCAGACGTCCCTGCCGATCACAGGTATTGCCATTGCTGAAATTTGCGTCCGCGCGGAAAATCGACACCCCGGCTGCCGGCCTCCAGCTTAGCATCCGGTTGTTCGGGATGTCGCTCCAAACCAGGAAGTCGCCGTTGCGGATATAGACGGGGCCTTCCGCCCATAGGCACCCCGTGTATAGCCGTTCGAGCCTGGCTCCGGGGAGAATCAGTCGGTGAAAAGCCTCATCGAGAATTTTGTAGTCGTTGCCAATCGGCACAATTTCGTCTCAAGTTAGACATTGAAGCGGAGGTGATGGCGTTGAAGATGGCCGGCTTGCCGACATTGGGCAAACCGACGATACCGCACTTGAAGCCCATAGAAAATCGGTGATCCGAGAGACGTGAAATCGAGAAAAATATCAAGGATCACAACGTCTGAAAATCCGATAGCCGGGGCAGACCCCGGCTATCGGCGATGGTGCGTGTCAGCCGCTGCGGATCAGGCCAGCAGCGGGGCGATGATCAGGGAGACGATGCTCATCAGCTTGATGAGGATGTTCATGGCCGGGCCGGAGGTGTCCTTGAACGGGTCGCCGACGGTGTCGCCAACCACGGCGGCCTTATGGGCGTCGCCGCCCTTCTTCTCGCCGGCCAGTTCCCCCTTCTCGATGTGCTTCTTGGCGTTGTCCCAGACGCCGCCGGCATTGGCCATGAAGAGGGCCATGAGGACACCGGTGACGGTGGCGCCGGCGAGGGTGCCGCCGAGGGCCTCCTTGCCGAGGCCGAAGCCGATCACCAGGGGGACCGCAACGGCGATGACACCGGGGGCGATCATCTCCTTGAGAGCGGCCTTGGTGGAGATGTCGACGCAGGTCTGGGAGTCGGGCTTGACGCCGGGCTTGCCTTCGAGGAGGCCGGGGATCTCGCGGAACTGGCGGCGGATCTCGTCGACCATGGCGCCGGCGGCCTTGCCGACGGAGGTCATGGTCATGGCGGCGATCAGGAAGGGGATGAAGCCGCCGATGAAGGTGCCGATGACGACCATCGGGTCGGTCAGGTCGATCTTGTCGATATGGGCGCTGGCGCCGTAGGCGGCGTAGAGGGCCAGGGCGGTGAGGGCCGCCGAGCCGATGGCGAAGCCCTTGCCCATGGCGGCGGTGGTGTTGCCGAGGGCGTCGAGGTTGTCGGTGATCTTGCGCACTTCGGGGCCGAGTCCGGCCATCTCCGAGATGCCGCCGGCGTTGTCGGCGATGGGGCCGTAGGCATCGACGGTCATGGTCACGCCGACGGTGGCGAGCATGCCGACGGCGGCCAGGGCGATGCCGTAGA
Organism: uncultured delta proteobacterium; assembly: GCA_963751525.1. GTDB lineage: Bacteria > Desulfobacterota > Desulfuromonadia > Desulfuromonadales > BM103 > VAUL01. The sequence goes on from CAVVUQ010000003.1 coordinate 261,199, forward strand.
GACCGGCCGTGTAGTTGGCGACGAAGATGGCGACGCAGATGATGACGACCGGGGCGACGGTACTCTCCAGGCCGACGGCCAGGCCGTGGATGATGTTGGTGGCCGGGCCGGTCTTGGAGGCGTCGGCGACGCGGCGCACCGGGGCGGCCGAGGTGTAGTACTCGGTGACCAGGCCGATGCCGATGCCGGCGACGGTGCCGAAGAGGACCGCCCAGAAGACGCCGCTGCTGATGCCGAAGGCGCTAACCGCGAACCAGGCGCCGACCAGGAAGAGCCCGGCGCCGATGAAGGTCGAGTTGCGCAGCGCCGCGGCCGGGTCGCTGTTCTTGAGGATGTTCATGGAGAAGACGCCGACCAGGGAGGCGAGCAGGCCGACCACCGCCAGGAAGATCGGCAGGAACATCAGGCTGGCCTGGCCGCCGCCGAGTTTGGCCAGAACCACGGGGCTCGCGGTGGCGGCAATGGCGATGGTGGCGATGATCGCGCCGACGTAGGACTCGAAGATGTCGGCGCCCATGCCGGCGATGTCGCCGACGTTGTCGCCGACGTTGTCGGCGATGACCCCGGGGTTGCGCGGGTCGTCCTCGGGGATGCCGGCCTCGATCTTGCCGACCAGGTCGGAGCCGACATCGGCCGCCTTGGTGAAGATGCCGCCGCCGACGCGGGCGAAGAGGGCGATGGAGGAGGCGCCCATGGCGAAGCCGTTGATGTACTGGGCGTGCTGCGGATCGCCCCAGACCAGGAAGGCGATGCCGACGCCGAGCAGGCCGAGGCTGGCCACCGCCAGCCCCATGACCGCGCCGCCGCTGTAGGAGACGAACAGGGCCGCGGCGATCCCCTGGGAACGGGCCGCCTCGGAGGTGCGCACGTTGGCCTTGGTGGCCGCCTGCATGCCGAACAGCCCGGCGAAGATCGAGCAGAAGGCGCCGCCGAGGAAGGCCACGCCGGTGCGCCAGCCGAGGTCGCTGGCGGTGAGCATCAGGCAGAAGACCACGACGATGAAGATGGCCAGAACCTTGTACTCGCGCTTGAGGAAGGCCATGGCGCCGTCATGGATGGCGTCGGCGATTTCGACCATCTTTTCGTTCCCGGCGGGACGGGCCTTGATGCTGAAATAGATCGCCGCGGCGACGACCAGGCCGAGGATTCCGAGGATTGGGGCTGACCACAACAAACCGGACATGTGCAACTACCTCCTGATATGGTTGTTAAGAAGCTTTATCGGTTAAGCCACGAGGTCGCGGCCGTTGAATTCATTCATCGCGGCCGCAACCCCGCGCGCCAGAATCGCTTCGACCGCGGCAACAGCCTGGTCGAGCAGGCCGTCGAGGGCCTGCCGCTCGGCGGCAGGCGAAGCGGCTCAGCACGTGATTCGAGACGTCGCCGCCGGCGGTTGGCCGGCCAACGCCGAAACGCACCCGGACATAGTCGCCGTGGCCAAGGGCCTCGGTGATGCTGCGCAGGCCATTATGCCCGCCATGGCCCCCGCCGGCCTTGATGCGCAGGGCAGCCGAAGGGGAGGTCGATCTCGTCGTGTACCACAATCAAATCCCCCGGCGCGACGCCGAGGGATTGACAGGCCGGGGCAACGCTCGCCCCGCTGCGGTTCATGAAGGTCTGCGGCAGGAGCACGGTGGCCTCTGCCCCGGCCAGCCGGCCAACGCCGTAAAAACCCTGGTACCCCTGGCGCTTGAGGGCGATGCCGGCCCGGGCGGCCAAACGCACCGCCACCATGCAACCGACATTGTGACGCGTCTCGGCGTAGCGCTCGCCCGGATTGCCCAGGCCGACGACCAGCTTCAAGGCGTCAGCTACCGCGGCTAGGCTTCCGCCCCTTCAGCCGCCGCTTCCGTCTCCTCGGCCTTGTGGCCGGTGACGGTGATGACCGTGAAGTTGGCTTCGTGCGGAGCCGCCTCAACCCCAGCGGGGAACTGGATGTCGTTGATGTGCACCACGTCGCCGATGGCGAGTTCGACCACATCGATATCGATGGAGGTCGGGATGCTGGCCGGCAGACAGACCACTTCCAGTTCGTGACGGATGAGGTGCAACTGGCCGCCGAGCTTCTCCCCCTTCGACTTGCCGATGGCATGCACCGGCACCATGACGTGGACCTTCCGGGTGAGGTCGACGGCCTGGAAATCGACGTGGGTCGTCTCCCGGCGCAGGGGGCTGACCTGCATATCCTTGAGGATGACCACCTTGCCGTCGAAGGGGCCCTCACCCTGCAGGGTGAGCAGGGTGTTCCACCCCGCCTGGGTGGCGATGGCCTGCTTCAACGCCTGGGGATCGACCGCCACGTTGCAGGAGGTCATCCCCTTGCCGTAAACCACGCCGGGAACCAGTCCCTGACGCCGCAGGGAGCGCGATACCCCCTTGCCGGCACCGGCGCGGGGGGTCACTGTGAGCTGAGATTGCGCCATGATGTCACTCCTTGTTTCACTGCGGCGCCTTTTGCGCCGCTGAATTGATGAAGCGATGAACCGTCCGGCCGCTAGATGAACAGCGAGCTGACCGATTCCTCACCGTGAATGCGGCGGATCGCCTCCGCCAGCAGGTTGGCCACCGACAGTTGGCGCAGCCGGGGACAGGCCGCGAGCTTGTTCTCGACCGGAATGGTATTGGTCACCAGCACTTCCTTGAGGCAACTCTGGTTGATCCGCTCCAGGGCCGGGCCGGAGAGCACCGCGTGGGTCGCCGTGGCATAGATGTCGCCGGCGCCGCGGGCCTTGAGCGCCGTCGCCGCCTGGCAGAGGGTGCCGGCGGTATCGATCATGTCGTCGACGATCACGCAGGTCTCCCCCTCCACCTCGCCGATGATGTGCATGACCTCGGAGACGTTGGGGCCGCTGCGGCGCTTGTCGATGATCGCCAGCCCGGCATCGAGACGCTTGGCGAAGGCCCGCGCCCGCTCGGTGCCGCCGGCATCGGGCGAGACGACCACCAGGCGGCCGGTCAGGCGGCTGCGGATGTCGTCGAGCACCACCGGGGCGGCATAGAGATGATCGACGGGGATATTGAAGAACCCCTGGATCTGGCCGGCATGCAGATCGACGCACAGGACCCGGTGCACCCCGGCGGTGGTGATCAGGTCGGCGACCAGCTTGCTGGTGATCGGGGTGCGCGGCGCCACCTTGCGATCCTGGCGGGCATAGCCGAAATAGGGGATGACCGCGGTGATCCGCGCCGCCGAGGCCCGCTTGAGAGCATCGACCATGATCAGCAGTTCCATCAGGTTCTGGTTCGACGGCGCGCAGGTCGACTGCACCACGAAGACATCGCGGCCGCGGACGTTCTCGCCGATCTCCACCATGATCTCGCCGTCGGAGAAGGTCTTGACCGCCGCGACCGACAGTTCAAGGCCGAGGTCGGCACAGATTTCCCGGGCCAGGGCCGGATTGGAATTGCCGGTGAAAATTTTCAACTCGGTCAGCACTTTCTATAGGCTCTCGATCGGAAACAATTGCAGGCCATGGCGACCCATGACCTGTCAGGCCCATGCAGCCGGCACCCCGACGCAGGGGCAACCGGATCAGTGACGGAAGTGGCAGGGGCGCCAGGGATCGAACCTGGGAATGCCGGAATCAAAATCCGGTGCCTTACCGCTTGGCGACGCCCCTGTAATACTGCCGCAGAATCAGACAGGACTGACCGCCGCCGTCCACCAGCCGGTACCGTGCGCCAGCCGCGCGGCTGCCGCTTCGGCCGCGGCCTGCCCGGCGAAGAGCCCAAAAACCGTGGGGCCGCTCCCGGACATCAACGCACCGAGCGCACCAACCCCCAGCAGCCGCGCCTTGATGTCGGCAATCTCGGGGTGGCGGGCGACCGTCACCGCTTCCAGGTCGTTGCGCAGAATCTGCGCAAGGTCTGCCATCTTCTCGGGAAACCGTGGAATTCTAGTTGGGTGCCGGCGGTGTGTCAACCCCAAATTTTGGTAGACCCAGGCGGTGGAGACGGCCAGGCGCGGGTTGACCAGCACCAGATGTCCGGGGGGGAGTCCGCGCCACGGCTCGAGGCGTTCGCCGATGCCGGTGGCCCAGGCGGCCATCTCCCCGCACAGGAAGAACGGCACGTCGGCGCCGAGGCGCACCCCCAGGGCTTGCAGTTCGCTCCGCGACCGGCCGGCGCCGGTCAGGTCGTTGAGGGCCAGCAGCACCGCGGCCGCATCCGACGAGCCGCCGCCAAGCCCGGCCGCCGCCGGGATCTGCTTGTCGATGCGGATGTCGACCCCGCTCCGCAGACCGGTGTGGTCGAGAAACAGGCGCGCCGCCCGGGCGGCGATATTCTCCTCCCCCGCCGCCAGTTCCAGGCCGGGGCAGGTCGCGGTGATGGCGCCGCCCGGAACCAGGGCGACCGTCACCCGGTCGTGGAGGGAGAGGCGCACCATGAGCATGGCCACGTCGTGGTAGCCGTCCGGGCGTTTGCCGAGAACGTCGAGGATGAAATTGACTTTGGCGGGGGCCAGGACGGTGCGCTGCATGAAACCCTCGAACACTGCTTAAAGTGGAAGTCCCCCTTTACCAAAGGGTGGATATAAATGCAAGCGGGACAAAAAGCTGCGGCCGCCCCGGAGGGCGGCCGCTGGAGAATCGATTTTCCTGGAAAACGAGGAGTTTTTCGTCCTGGCAAGGAAATCAAGCGGCTGCGCGGAGGCGTACCATTCGGTACGCCGCACAAGCAGGCGCGCAGATTGACACCGCCAGGGCGGAAAAGAACCGTTTTCCCTCTACGGCATCAGCTTGTTGGGGAGCCACAGGCTGATAATCGGCACATAGGTGATGAGCACCAGGAAGGCGAGCATCACCAGGATCCACGGCGCGCAGGCCTTGGTGGTCTCGGTCAGCCCCAGCTTGGAGATCCCCGAGGCCACGTAGAGGTTCAGCCCCACCGGCGGGGTGATCATGCCGATCTCCATGTTGACCGTCATCAGCACGCCGAGGTGGATCGGGTCGATCCCCAGCTGCATCGCCATCGGGAAGAGCAAGGGGGCGGTGATCAGCAGGATCGACGACGGCTCCATGAAGTTCCCCGCCACCAGCAGCAGGATGTTGACCATGATCAGGAAGCCGACTGTCCCCAGCCCCATCTCGGTGATCCAGCTGGTCAACTGCTGGGGGATCTGCTCGGAGGTGAGCAGGAAGGAGAAGAGCACCGCGTTGGTGATGATGTAGAGGAGCATCGCCGACATGTTGGCCGAGGCCAGCAGCGTCTTGGGCACATCCTTGAAGCCCATGTCGCGATAGACGAAGAGCGCCACGAAGAAGGCGTAGACCGCGCTCATGGCCGCGGCTTCCGTGGGGGTGAAGATGCCGCGTGTAGATGCCGCCGATGACCACCAAAATCAGCAGCAGCCCCCAGATGCATTCGCGCAGGGCCTTGAGCATCTCGCCGAAGCTGGCCCTGGGCATGCGCGGGTAGTTGCGCTTCCTGGCGACGAACCAGGTGACGAACATCAGCAGCGCGGTCAGCATCAGGCCGGGGATGATGCCGGCGATGAAGAGGCGACCGATGGAGGCGTTGGTGGAGACCGCGTAGATGACCATGACGATCGACGGCGGGATCAGGATCCCCAGGGCCCCGGCGGTGCCGATGACGCCGACGCCGAACTTCATCGGGTAGCCCTGCTTGACCATGGCCGGCAGCAGGATCGAACCGATCGCCACCACCGTGGCCGGGCTGGAGCCGGAGACCGCGGCAAACAGGGCGCAGGCGACGATGCCGCCGAGGGCCAGGCCGCCGCACAAGTGACCGACCAGGGCGGTGGCGAAGCGGATCATGCGCTTGGCCACCCCGCCATGGGTGAGGAAGTTGCCGGCCAGGATGAAGAACGGGATCGCCATGATCTCGAACTTCTCGATGCCGGTGAAGAGCTTCATCGCCACCGCCTCCACCGGGACCTGGGTCATGGTGAAGAGGAAGGTGAGGACGGTCAGGCCGAGGGAGATGGAGATCGGCATGCCGGTGAGCATGAGGACGGCCAGCAGGCCGAAGATAATGGCGCCGCTCATTTGTGGCCTCCTGTCTGACCCGGATGGTCGAATTTATGTTCCTCGTACTCTTCCAGCGCCTCGGTGGCATCCTTCGGCATTTCCTCCTCGTCGAGGCCATCGACGTGGCTGGCGTCATGATGCGGCAACTCGCCGGTGCGGATAAAACTCCAGGTGACCTGCAGGAAGCGGAAGCACATCAGGTAGGAGCCGAGGGGGATCGCCGAGTAGAAGATCCACACCGGCCACTCCAGGTCCGGGGAGACCGGCCCTTCGGTGAGATCGGGCCAGTCGAAACCGAACTTGCTGGCAAATGCGTAGCGCAGCCCCACCTCCCAGACGAACTTGCTCCCCAGGGTGCCGATGATGCCGGTAAAGAGCGCCCCGCCCAAAAGGCCGATGACCACGAACTTGGCGCGGATCTTCGGCTGCAGGCTGTTGATGAAGACGTCGACGCCGACATGGATGCCGGTGCGCACCCCGTAGGCGGCGCCGAACTTGGCCATCCAGATGAACATGTAGATGCAGATTTCCTGGGCCCAGCCGAAGTGGAGGCTGAGCAGCCAGTCCTGGACAACGGGGATCGCCCAGCCGGAGGCGTAGCGATGGAGAACCGAGAAGAAGATGACGATCGTCGCCGCGGCAATCAGGGTGCCGACGATGATCTCCTCGAGGCG
>CAVVUQ010000004.1:0-256432 GCA_963751525.1 uncultured delta proteobacterium
GCTACGCCTGGCTTTTTGCCCGCCGCCTTTTCCTGCGTCCCATCCGCACCTACAAGCTGCTGCGCACCTTCAGCCGCTACATGAAGAAATCCGATATCTTCAAATTGCTCTACAGTCCCTTTCGGCGGCGGAGCTTGACCCGCAAGCCCGATCTCTCGGCCCTGATGCTGGAGGCGGGACTCAAAGAGCCCCGCCTGGGCCCAGTCCCCATCCCGTAACCAGACGCATCGCAGGTACCTGAGGCGGACTGGGTCGCGGTCCGACAGCTGGCCACTGAGCGGGAGCGGCTAACCGGCGGGCCTGCGCCTCAGAGACTCCGGCGATACACAAACACATACGCCTCGCGGTTGATATCGATCACCAGATCGCCGCCCCGGGATTCGGCATAAACCAGCCAGGCCGGCTTGTCATCGCTGCAGCACGTCACCTGGGGCGAGAATCGGCCGGCGCCCCGGTCATACCAGGCCAGGAGCATGGGGTCGGCCGCCTCCTGGCGGGCCCGTGCCTCGGCAATGGCCCGGGCCCGGGCAAAATCCAGGGGTGCATCGGCAACGCCAATATCGATGGGATCTCTGAGCATTTCCCGGCTCAGGGGGATGCAACCGGCCATAGAACCTCCCGGGGACCGTCGTGCCGGGCCCTCAAACCCAGCCAACCGATTTTCCTTATAGCGCCGCGCCGTAATCCGGCCAAAATCTTCCTGTATAGCAATTGCCAAAAGTTTTTTCTGCTATGGCACAGGCTCCAAGAACCTAAATCCCCTTACCCCCCTTTTCCAAAGGGGGACTTTAACAGCAATTCTCGTAGGTTCCCTTTTCAAAGGGGGGCGGGGGGATTATAGGCTTCCATAACGGAAAAAATCTTTCAACAATTCATGAATTCGCTAACGCACTTTTTGCTCCGAGAAGATTACTTCCCCCTCACCCTGACCCTCTCCCCCATTGGGGGAGAGGGGAAAAAGTGGAACCGATTTAATGCCTTATGGTTACTAAACCCGGCGACACCAGCTGCTCCCTCTCCACCCGACGGGGGGGAGAGGGCATGGGGTGAGGGGGGGCTAGAACAACGGCATGCAATCTCCTAACCGGATAGTGCTGGGATTCAGGGGGATTTCAGGACGCATCCATGGGGAAAATGCCCGGCAAACGCTATAAAGCCCCCGGCTCAGTAATGTAGGGGGGCAGGGGACCGGGCTAAATGTCTCCGGCACACTGGTTGCGGCCGCCAAGCTGCCCTCCGGCGGCAACCTGATACCGAAAAGCACTCCAACAACTATTCTTTGTCATTCTAGACCTAGCGAAAAATACTCTAATTGAGCCACCGAGATTCGTAACGAAGCGGCGCTCGGTTCAGAATGACATGAATATTCAATATTTTATGGACTGCAACTGAGCCTGAGACCAGACCAGCGGATTTTTCCCCCAGACGACCCGGCCCCGATCATTTCCTTGCTATTAGAACCATGAATCATTACTATCAAAACAGTGCGAGCCGTGCCCTGAGGCAAGTGGCGCCGCTCCGGCCCGCAGGGTTCAGGGCAATCATGCCTGGGCCTGCGGCCCACCCGTAACTTATGCCAAGCAATACGTAGTCGTAACGAAGACGTACATAACGGTACGTATTGCTAACTGGATCGACAGCGGCTGGTTCCAGTTCACCGGCTTCGTCTACTACCTCTTCGGGGCCCATCCGATCATCATCCAGACAATCAACGCGCTGTTCGGGGCTTTGACGCCCATCGTTGTCTACCACCTCGTCATGAAAGTATACGGGGTCGAGAAGACCGCCCGTTGGACCGCGATCCTCACTGCATTTTTCCCGTCATTCATCTACTGGTCGTGCCTGATGTTGAAGGATCCGCTGTCGATTTTCGCCATGGTGTTGCTGGTGTTAGCAGTGGTGGCGCTGCGCGAATCCTTTTCAGTGAAATGGCTGGCGGCCATGGGTTTTTCTTTGTTGTCTTTTCTTGCTGTTCGCGAGTACATGTTTTTCGTGGCCATGTTCTTCATCGCCATGTCTTATTTCCCCGTGGAAGGGCGGCGCACCGGACTGCTGGTGGTCAAGATGCTCGCCATCGTGTTGTTGGTCGGTGGCGCGGCTTATGGCATGGGTTTCGGCTTCATGGGAATCGACTATATTCAGCAGTCGCACTATTTCGATCTCGACTATATCAACCAGTCACGTGTGAAAATCGGTGACCACGGAACAGGTGCGTTCTTCGATGATCCGTCATCAGCTCTATGGGGAAAGGATTTTCTTTCTACGCTCAAGGCTTTGGGTGCTGCAGTTTACTTCTTTTTTGTGACGCTCGATCTTGCGAATATCGACAGTTTTAGGCAATTGATGGCTCTCCCTGAAGTTCTTATTATCGTGTTGCTTCTCCCTGCCATGTTCCGCGGCATGCTCTATAGTTGGCGCTATTTGCGTCAGAGGTCGCTGCCACTGATGGTTTTTGCCTTCGGCTTGTTGGCGGTTTACGGTTCGGCGACCACCAACATGGGCGCCATGTTCCGCTGGCGCATGCAAGCCATGCCTTTTCTGATGGCGTTCATCGTCTTCGGCCTGACTCTCTCGCGCAGCGGTTGGATGTATCGTCTTCTCTCCCGGTTGCGCATCTGAACATGGGGTTGCCGACGGTCATTGTCCTCGGCCTTTCGCCGACTGGCTTGTATGCTGTCCGCGAGCTGGGTCGGGCAGGGTTCAGGGTGATCGGCGTCACCGACGGTTTCGCCTGCGGCCGTTATTCGAAGTACCTGGCCGAGACGCATTCGGTCTCCAACCAAGAGCAACTGCTGGATTTTCTGCTTGCCCTTCGTGCAGAGGGCCAGCGCAAGCTGATCCTCCTCCCCACCAATGACCGCTATATTGAATTTCTCTGCAAATATGCTGAAAACCTGTCTGCCTCATTCGCTTTTGCCGGATGTTATCGGGAGGGCGGCGCCCTCGATTTGATGGACAAGCTGGCGTTCAGCCGGTTGTGTCAAAAGCATGGCCTGGAGATGCCCGTCTTGTGGGAAGCTGCCGCACCGGCGGATCTGGTCGCGTTTGCCAGTCAAATCCGCTTTCCATGCATTCTCAAGCCGGCACTGATCCATCGCGCCGTAAGCTTCCTGCGCGGGCAGAAAGTGCTGATTGCTAGAGATCGCACCGAGTTTGAGCGGCACATCGCGGCCATACCGGAAGCATCAGGGAAGTGGCTGGTACAGGAAATCATTCCTGGGCCGGAATCGAACATCACTGTATTTGGCGGCTACTTCGACCGTTCCGGAACTCCGCGCCAGACTTTTACCGGGCGCAAGCTTCGTCAGTATCCACCGGGCTTCGGATCAGCCTCCTTGGCCAGGAGTGAAACCTGCCGGAAAACCCTCGAGCTCTCCTTGGATTTTCTCGGCAAGGTCGGTTTCAGGGGCGTATGTGGCACCGAATTCAAGCGTGACCCCCGCGATGGCCGACTCAAGATCATCGAGATCAACCCCCGTCCCACGCTCTGGTTCGCCCTGACTCATGCCGCCGGCAAACGCATTGTTGAAACGGCTTGCCTCGATCTGGCGGGGCTTCCATATTCCGGGGAGGCCGCGCAGCTTGAAGGGGTTTTCTGGCGTTACGCCTTCAAGGATTTCTATTCGAGCGTTTTTTATCGCAGGAAAAGTGCGGAGTTTCTTTTCCCGCCCCCGGAGATTGGCAGTTGTCGGTCCGGAGCGAACGGTCGTGTGTGGGCGGTGTTCGACAGTTCCGATCCGTTGCCGGCTTTGATGGAGCCGCTGCAATTTATTGGCAAGCTCGGACGCAGGTTGTGAGATGCAACTGATCGTCAACGCCGACGACTTCGGCCTGACCTCCGGCGTCAACCAGGGGATCATCGACTGCCACCTCGCCGGAGCAGTTACCAGCACCACGCTGATGGTCACCATGCCTGCCGCCGAAGCAGCGGCCTCACTGGCCAAGGCCCATCCCGCCCTCGGCGTCGGCCTCCATTTCAATCTGACCCTCGGCGCCCCGCTCTCCTCGATATCAGACGTCCCTTCGCTAGTCGGCCGCCAGGGGCAGTTCCACCGCCGCCCGGTGGCGGAAAAGCTGGCCATGGCCGGACGGTTCAAGCCGGCGGAGATTGAAATCGAACTGCTCGCTCAGTTCCGCAGATTCGAAGCTTTCGGCCTCGCCCCCACCCATATCGACAGCCATCAGCACATCCACATCTTCCCCGCCGTGTTTGACGTCGTCGCCGGCTTGTGTGCCGAGCGCACCCTGCCGCTGCGCATGCCCTGGGTGAGCTGGCAGCAGGGTGGGGCGCGCCGGTTCTTTCGTGCCTGGATTTTGGGCCGCCTGGTGAAGCGCAACGTCGCGCGCTGGTCGGGACGCGTCAAGATGAACGCCGGGTTCGGCAGCGTCTTCGACCGGGTGTCGCTCCCGGAGCAGGTCACTCTGGGCACCTATCGCCAGATCCTGCAGGGAAATCCACCAGCCCGTTCGAATTGATGGTTCACCCGGCTGTGATCGATGCCGAGTTGGCTGCTCTGACCCGCATCACGGCCTACAGCGAACGCGAGCGGGAACTGTTGCTCGATCCCGGTTTGGTCGGCATGGTTGGCAAGCAAGGTTATCGCTTGGTCAATTACGGCACGGTGTTCAGATGAAGATTTTCGGATCACGAAAAAGCGAGGTGGATGGAGACAAATAACAATGGCGACCGTGAGGTCGCCATTGTTGCGTCAGGTGAGAGGAAAAATGTCAGCTCTTTTTTCTTCTCAAGGCCGCCAGGCCAACGAGGCCGACACCGACCAGAACCAGAGTGGACGGTTCGGGAACGACCTGGGCCATGCCGGTCACGGAGACGCTGTCGATGCCGGCAGCAGTGGCGGTACGGTTGGTGTTGCCGGTCAGAGTGCCGTCTTCGGTCAGCGTGAAAGTGAGTGTGTAGTCGCCGGGCAGCAGCCCGAGAAGCGACACTCCGAAAGGATTGTTAACCAACTGTCTGTCGGCCCGGTTGTTTGTCCCAGTGTTCATTTCATAGAAAGTGCTTAAATCCTGCGTAAACAGGATAATGTCGTTCAGCGCTGCAGAGAAATAATCATGGATGGTACTGGGGTTGTTGGAGATCCTGTCCGTCGAAAACGGTGCGGAATGAGATGTTCAGGCCGTAGGATAGTACGAAATTCCCTTCCACGAAATCCGGCAGAACGAATGACTGGCTGATAGTGTGATTGCCTGAGCTAGGTGAGCTATTCGTTAGTCGGGAACGTTCCCTAATGTACTTCCAAGGGCAACAAAGCCGCCGTCATTAAAGAAACTGTTAAATCCTGCGTTCCCTGCTGCTGTGTTAAGAATATTGTTCGTAGGCCGCGCATTGGCCGTGCCCGCCACGTCCCATCCGCCCAGTGTCGGCGCCGCGTTGCTGCCGAAGGTGCCGTTGGTGATCAGTTCGCCGGTGGCGAGGGTGGTGGCTTGCGCCTGACGGATGCCTGCTGTGAACGTCAAGGCGATCGCCGCGGCCAGGATGATCGTCAGGGTTTTAAGCGTATTCATTTTCTTCACCCTCCTCAGAAAGGACGTTTGGTTTTTCTATACTTAAGCATATTACGTACCATTTTGTAAATTATCGTAATAATTGTATAAAAAATTAAATCAATATATACCTTTGGCTGTTGTAAAATTTTTCGACAGAAAATGGCGGGGATTAGTCAGAAAAACCGACAGCGGAACTGGGGGACGCTTGACATAAGCCAGGGTAGAAACCAGAACGGTGTCAGCTCCCTTTGTTAGTGAGCAACGCACCCGTTGGATCAAGACATAATTCCGGTAGTTGTCAACTGCTTTCCCGCTATGTCTCGCGGGAGCTGATCGAACGCCCGGAGATGGTTTCTAGATCCCCATCGCCGCCTGGTTGCGCTGCCCGCTGCGCGATTGGGCGGAAAGCCTCCTCGACGAGCACCGCCTCCGGGACGACGGTTACTTCGACCCCGCCCTGATCCGCGCCAAGTGGCAGCAGCATCTCAAAGGCCAGCGCAACTGGCAGTTCCACCTGTGGGATGTGCTGATGTTCCAGGCGTGGAGGGAGAGGCAGTGATCAGTGACTAGTGATCAGTGACTAGTAAAAACAAGGCCGCGATGCGCGGCTGATCACTGATTTTCCTGATGACAATCAGATTTTGACCTTGCAATCAATGATAGCATTGACTACAATGATATCATTGACAGCGTGGAGGTGACAAAATGGCTTGCCTGACGATTCGAAATCTGGAGGATGGCCTGAAGGTCCGGTTGCGCCTGCGTGCGGCCCGGCACGGCTGTTCCATGGAGGCCGAGGTCCGCAACATTCTGGCTCAAACGTTGATGTCTCCGGCGGACGCGGGGAGTCTGGTCGCTCGTATCCGCCAGCGGTTTGCCGCGGCCGGAACGGAGGCGCTGCCCATCCCCCCTCGTCAGGTTGTCCGCACCCCGCCGGATCTGGGGGAATGACATGGAGTGCATCGTTCTGGACACCAATGTGCTCTCCGAATTGATGCGCGCCACTCCGGATCCGGCCGTCATCGCGTGGTTCGATGCACACCCTGCGGCGAATTATTATCTGACCGCGATCACCCAGGCCGAAATCCTGCTCGGGATTGCGCTGCTCCCCCCCGGCAAGCGAAAAAATACGCTGGCGGCCGCCGCGGACCTTATGTTCCGGGAGGATTTTGCCGGGCGCTGCCTGCCCTTTGACCAGGCCTGCGCTGACGGCTATGCAACGATTGTCGCCACCAGGCGCAGTCTGGGATTGCCGACCACGACCGAGGATGCCCAGATTGCCGCCATCGCTCTGACCCATCGCTATCCTCTCGCCACTCGCAATATCCGCGACTTCATGCATATCGACGGGCTGTCACTGCTCGACCCTTGGGCGCCCGCTGCATAAGATGACTCGTCTCTTCACCTTCCTTGCCGGCATGGTCGCCTCTCTGGTGATCCTGGCCGCTTTTGCCTGGCTGGGCGCAAAGCACCTTGCCGCCTGGATGGTGGTGACGGCCGAGCCGGCCAAAGCCGATGCCATCGTGGTCCTCGGTGGCGGCGATGTCAGCCGGCTTCGCCAGGGCGCCCGGTTGTACGATCAGGGTTTTGCGAATCGCCTGATTCTGGTCGATACCAGCCAAAAAGACTGGGCGCACATGATGGGCGAGCAATGCAACGATTGCGCCCTTGACCAGAAGCAGATCACCATCATCGAAGGCTCGACCAGCACCCAAACCGATGCCGAACTCACTCTGGACTATTGTCAAAAGAACGGCCTGAAGAGCCTCCTGGTTGTGACCTCTCCCTACCACTCTCGACGGGCACGGATCGTATTCGCTGATGTCTACGGTCCGATCGGTATCTCCGCAGAAGTTGTCGGTACCGATGACTACGGCAAACTGGTACACCCTTCTGGCGATTGGTGGCGCGATGAGCCAACCATGCAGACCGTGTGGGTGGAGTTCGGGAAGATTCTGTACTGGAAGACGCTGGGCGCGAGATGAAAATTTTGCTGTTTGCCAATACGGATTGGTACCTTTTCAACTTTCGTCTCGGCCTGGTGAAGGCCCTGCGGGAGCAAGGGCACGACCTCATCCTCCTCTCGCCCCCCGGCCCCTACGGTCAGACATTGCGGGAACTCGGCTTCGACTGGCGGCCGTTCCCGTTTTCGACGCGCAGCACCAACCCCCTGGCCGAGCTGAACGTCATCCGCCGCCTGGCCGCCCTCTACCGCGCCGAGCGCCCCGACCTGCTCCACCACTTCACCATCAAGTGCGTCCTCTACGGCAGCATCGCTGCGCGCCTCTCCGGTAACCCGCCGGTGATCAACGCCGTGACCGGCCTCGGCCATATCTTCACTGACCCCGGCCTGAAGGCACGCGTCCTGCGCCCCGTCGTGCGCACGGTCTACCGCCTGGCGCTGAACGGATTAAGCCGTCGGACGATCTTCCAGAACGGCGAGGACCGCGACTATTTCGTGAATTCCGGACTGGTTGCCGCCGAAACTGTCCACCTGATTCGCGGCTCCGGGGTCTCCGGGGAGACGTTCCGCCCCACGGCTGCAGGGGCAGGGGATGATGGCCCGCCGGTGGTGCTGTTCGCCTCGCGGCTGCTGCGCGAGAAGGGGGTGTTCGAGCTGCTCGAAGCGCTGCGCGCGCTCAACGCGTCGGGCTGCCCGCTGCGCCTGCTGGTCGCCGGCGACCTCTACCCGGAAAACCCGTCGTCCCTGACCGCCGCCGACCTGGATCTCCTGCGCAGCACCCCCGGCGTGGAATATCTCGGCCACGTCGACGACATGCCGGCCCTGATGGCAAGAGCCGACATCGTGGTGCTGCCATCCTACCGCGAAGGGACGCCGCGGGTGCTGGTCGAGGCGGCGGCCGCCGGCAAGCCGATCGTGGCCACCGACATCGGTGGCTGCCGCGGGCTGGTGGAGGATGGCGTCAACGGCCTGCTGGTGCCGGTGCGCGATGCGGACGCCCTGGCGGTGGCGTTGCGGCGGCTGGCGCAAGATGCCGGGCTGCGCGAGCGGTTCGGCCGGGCGGGACGGGCGATCTTCGCGGCGGGGTTCTCGGAGGAGCTGGTGCTGGGCAAGACGCTGGCAGTGTATGGGGAGCTGTTGAGAGGCTGTGACTCGTGATTCGTATATCCGAGTCACGGCCTCTACCGAGTCACGGCCTTGTCTTTGCCAGGTAAAAAGTGATCACCCGCCAGAGCCGGTTGTAGCGGCGCAGCCAGGGGAGACGGCAGGAGATCCGGCGAAGAGTAGCGCGCAGCCTTAACAACGTGCGTTGTTTCCAGTCGGGGCGATGGCGGCTCAAGCTTTCCAGCACGTGCATTGGCACGAGGGCCGGGGCCAGAGTCGCCATTTTTGCGAGGATCAGATGCACCGGCCACGCGCAGCCGAGCCGGACCGCCTCGTTGAGCAGACGCTCCCAGTCGATGGTCATGCGGTCCAAGACCAGGAGAACGTCGATGACGTGGATCGGCGAGACCTGATTTTCGTCGCCGTAGTCGAAATCGCCGAAGTCGCCGTACAGGTGGATGCACAGGTGGATCAGGAGCAGCTCGGCGGAGAGGACCCTGACCGTGGCGCCGTAGAGGCTCGCTTCCTGCGCGGTTCGGTCAGCGGCCGCATACGGCAGGCCGTACTGGCAGGCGGCCCCGCGGATCTCCCAGTGCGGCTCGACCGCCAGCGGCTTCCCCGCCGGGGGATCATAGAGGTGGTGGTTGCCGTAGGTTTCGACGAAGCCGGGCGACGGGTGGCCGGTCGAGTCCAGGCGGTAGCCCAGACCCTCGAGGAGCTCCTTGACCGGCGGCAGGTCTCGAGCGGGGCGATCATGAAGTCGATGTCGCCCATCGACCGGAGGGCCGGATCGCCGTAGAGGCGCTGGCGGAGGTCGGCCCCCTTGAGCAGGAGCGGCACGATCCCGGCCTGCTGCAGGGCCTGCAGCAGTTCGGTGATCTGCAGATCCTGCTTGTAGGCGTGCAGCGCCGCGGCGGCGTAATCGCGGCGCAGGGCGTCAAGCACGGCCGGGTCGAGGGACTTGTGGAGACCCTTGGTGGTCAGTTCCCGGTAGACCAGGGGGGACAGGTAATGGCGGCGAGCGCTGCGAGATCGTCGGGGTCGATTCCTCCGAAAGGCCTCCGCATGGCCGGTGAGCAGCAGGGGGAGCAGTCCGGTGATGAGGCCGAAGGCCTCGTTCCAGGCGGGGGTCATGCATTGCGGGAGCGTGCGGGAGCCAGTAGCAGGCATCAATCGCTGTATTTTTTCGCCAGGGTGCTCACCCGCGCGGATGCATCACGGACATCCTTGAATTTTCCGGGGAATTTCCGCACTATTTCTTTTGCAATTAATTCGATAGTGGCGGACCCATTCATCAAACCGATAATGAACTTGTCAACTTCCCCTTCAGCGTTGATCTGAGGGATATACGCCAGATCATTCTTACGCAAATCGGCGAGCGACAACCTCTGGCTGTAAAATGTGGATTGCTCGAACTGTGCCTTTTCATCGCCTTTTTTGTCGAAAATAGAGTATTCCAGTTCCAGACATAATTGTCATCCACAAGAGTCGCTTTGATCTTTACATCAATCAATTCGCCTTTGGATATCTTGACTGGCTCCTGAAACGGGAAAAAAACGCTCCCGTAAACATTCGGATGTCTTTTCGCTGCCGGGCGTATTGTGAAAGCTATCCCTTCGGCAATTTCGGCATCAAACCAGACAATCAGACCATGGGCAGTGCCTGGCCGTAATGTCTTTCTGGTATTTGGCCGGAAACGTTGGGGGATTGAATCGTCAGTGTAATCGAGCGTCGCCCATTGAAAGGGTTTTGTAAGCAAATCCCGCCGATTTTGCGCGACTCTTTAACGAAATCATTAACGGCCATCTTTCTGGCAATATTCATATCGAACTGTTCCCTGAAATTTTCCCAGGGCGTCTACGATTCTCTGATAGAGTTCCGGAGACTTCAACAACAGCAGCCCAAAGGGTGTCACGCAAGGGGATCATTGTACCGCCGGGTTTCAGCAGGCGGGAGCGGGCATCGATGATCGAGGGGATATGCGATCCATAAAGAGGCAGGGCACCCCTCAGATCCGAGACGATCACATCAGCTTGTTCATCCAGAGTGACGTTAGTGGAAAGATCCTTGATGAATTTTATCTTTGATGAAAAACCGTTGGCCCGTGCCATCTCTTCGGCAATGAGACCAGGTTGTTCGGATCGATGGCATAGACATACTTCGCACCGAATTTGAGTGCGAAAAACGCCATGATGCCGGTGCCGGTCGCCGATATCGAGAACGACGGAATCCGGCTTTACTGCTTTTTCCAAAGCTTTGGATATAGGCCTGCATCCGCACATCGTCGGCGATCATGGAACCAAAACGCCTTCAAGTTCATACAT
The DNA here is from genome assembly GCA_963751525.1 of uncultured delta proteobacterium. Classification (GTDB taxonomy): domain Bacteria; phylum Desulfobacterota; class Desulfuromonadia; order Desulfuromonadales; family BM103; genus VAUL01. The sequence goes on from CAVVUQ010000004.1 coordinate 10,897, forward strand.
GGCTACCCTTTCCTCGTGTATCTTATATAATTCAAAAAGTATAATTTAATAAGATGTTTCTTTTGCCGGCGCAGCCAGAATGCCAGTCCGATAGCATCCCAAATATAATCGGCCGTTTGTCGTTGTTCTGCACGAAGAACTTCATCGCAGACGAATTCAATCTATCAATGTCAATATAATTCTCCAGGTTTTGTTTTTCGGCGTCAAGAACATCCCTGAAGAAACTCCTTGCGTCCTTCAATATTTGCAGGCTGAAATCCCCAAGCGGGGTGTTTTTTTTCATTCCCCCAGACGACTTCTGCAGGCAGCGACGGTTCCATGGCTTTCCTCAGGATCATTTTGGTCCAGCCGCGGTGTGTTTTCAACTGCCAGGGCAGTCCAGGCAGAATTCGACCAGGCGCACATCGAGAAAGGGGTGGCGCGACTCGATGGAAAATGCGGCGGCGATCCGGTCGTAGCGCTCGAGCGCAGCTTGCAAATGGGGGTGCAGAATGCTTTTTTTATGGCTTCAACGGGGCTCACGTGAAGTCCGTAGCAGAGCCATGGGATGAATATTGCCGGTGCCGCTCAAGCAGGTTGTACGCTTTGAGCAAGATCACGACTGATAAGTGAATTGTTCTCTCACCTTGAGATGACCGTGCGATGGCTGATATTCGCGGCGCAGTCCTTTCAGCCAATCCGGCGCGAGCACGGAGCGCAGACTTTATCAAAAAGTATCAAGTGGAGTTGTAGTAGGTCTTCATCAGGCCACCTGCAAAAAGCGTTTCGCCAAGGAACGCGCGGTATTTTCCTGCTTTCCAAAGAGAGGCAATATGATTGGAACCGGAAAGGGTAACGTCACCGTCAACGCCGTCCAGAGAAATGTGGATGCCATGCTTCCCGTGCCTGCCTATAGGTGCGCGCCAGGTATTCTCCAGCGCGTCAAAAGGTTCATCCGACCTGTGCAAGGTCCGAAACAAGCCTGTCGAGATGCCCAGCGATATCGTTTCGAAATAATCCCGCCCGCATCCCGCCCTGAGCCAGCACAGACATGATACGCTCTGTTTCGGAATCGTTTTGATCCGCAGTGACTGCGGAGAGGGTGATCAGGAATCGTTGTTCCTGGAAAATACCTGTTGCGTGCAACAGCTGGCGATGGAGGTCGAATCCAGCCCGCCGCTCAACGGGACAACGGTTTCGTCCGGAGTTCCCAGCCTGCATTTTACCGCCTCCTAAAAAATTCGTGAAAAGCCTCCACGTATTCGTTTTCGTTTCGATATTCGTTGGTGCGGGTTGCAATTCCCAATAGGAAATATTCTTACCTCTGCGCATGTTAACGATCATGCTCCGCCCGCGCGGAAGACGGAAAATCCGCTTGTAAAAGGTGACGGTCTCGTCGATCCCTTCGAAGTCGACCAGAAAATCGGCAATGCGGGCTTCGTTGATTTCGCACAGTTCCCTGTGCGCCGCGAGAATGGCATAAGGGCTGGATGCGAAGATGAAAAAATGCTTCGAATAGTGGTAGTAAAAAGGTTTCACCCCAAAGTGGTCGCGGGCACAAAACAAACTGTTTTCTCTGCGATCCCACAGGGCAAAGGCGAAATCTCCAAGGAGGTGTCTGGGGCAATCCTTCTCCCCACTTTTCGTAGGCGGCAAGGAGTCAACCCGGCGTCGCTGAGCGGAGGTTTTCCCGAGGTTCAAGCCTGGCGATCAGTTCTTCGCGGTTGTCCATACGGCCGTCAAAGACCAGGGGGAGACGGCTGATCGGGGCAGGTTGTAAGAGGAAGGCTGTTCGTTGTGTTGAGACGAAAGGTACAGGTGGGTGCATCCCAAACCGACTTGCCCTTCGATATAAAGCTCCTGCCCGTGCGGGCCGCGCTGCTTAAGCGCCTGCAGCATTCGTTCGAGGCACTCCCTTTCGGGGGTGTGCCGTCAAAGTACAGAATGCCGGCAATCCCGCTCATAATCCCGCCTGCGTCTGGGGAAAGCCGTTTGCAATGGTGCATAGCGCTCGCGCACATCCGCCTCATCATTGATGACTTCGCCTTGCCACTCGACCCAGGCATGAGCCTCCAGTGCGCCAGCCTCGAGCCGCACCCCGAAACAGATCGTCCCGGCGATGCCCCTCCTGCGCAGAAACCACAATACCAGTAGGGATTTTCGCAGACAGGTGGCGCGGTAGAGGCCGCGATTCGCGGCAAGGGCGGTCATGCGCGCAACGGATTTCGCCTTCGCCACCGCTTCGGCAGTCATGGGACTGTTTATGGTGGATCGGGGTGAGCTTTTCGATGAGGCGATGAAGGCGGGAATAACCAAGCGCATACAGCAAGAGGTTGAAGAGCGGCAGCAGGAAAAAGGCTGAAACGAGAATCCGGGTTTCGGCGGGGGATAGCCGCCTGAATTTTTCCCAGCTAGTCATTCGCTCTGACTAAAAGACCCGCCTTGAGGAGGTCGGTCAGCAGGTTTTCCAGATCACTTCGCAGTTGGGAAGGATCGACCTCAAATTCCTGCAATAGTTTTTCGCAGGTTTCGGCAATCGAGTTGGAGGCGGCAAGCAACTGGTAAATTTGCAGTCCCAATCGCATCCAGCCCGTAGTAGCGTTCGCCCTGGAGGTCGAGCAGAACCGCCTCTCCTCCCAATTCCTGAACCATTACATCATTCTGTTTTCCTGAAATGGGCGTTATCGGGATATTTCATTGATCGTCTCCATGCGGTGACAGGTGGCAGGCGGTATGACCAAGGCCTGCACAGCCTGTTCGAGGGACTGCCCAGCTTGACTGCTGCCGGATAGGTTCAAGTATAGTACAAAAAACTTTTTTAGGGGGAGAACAAATGAAAATTATCAGTCAAAAACATCAACTTAACGAAAAAAAAAAGTATTCTCAACCTGTATTGGTGACATATGGCAGTTTGCGAGAATTTACCTCTGGCGGAACTGGTAGTAAGTTGAGAATATGGGTGCTGACGAACAACCCGGTAAACGGCCATAAAATCATTTATATTTAGTATTATTAATATTTTTACATAGATGAAGTAATGGGTAATTATATATTTTGTGGCCGATCCATAGCGAGTAATATTGATTTGCTTGAACTGCCGTCAGCAGATAATGACGGCAGTTCTTTTTTCTTCTATAAAGAAAATGAATCTCCGCTTTTTGGAACAACTTGGAAACACCATTGGTATGTTGATACAACGATGACTCTGTCGTACGGTGTTTATGAACAATACCACTGGCTTCGCTTCCCGGATCTTGCGGATTTCAAAATTTCCCTGGATGGCCGGGAAATCCATGGTTATCCCTTTCCCGGAGTCCCCGAGCACACCCTTCGGCACCTTCTCCTCGATCAGGTCCTGCCTCGTTGCCTGGCACACCAGGGACATCTGCTCCTCCACGCCAGTTCGGTACAGACCAGTGAAGGATTGATCTTTTTTACAGGTTCATCCGGCGCGGGGAAGTCGACTCTCGCCGGTTTCTTCCATCAATCGGGTTGTCAGGCCCTGTCGGACGACTGCATACTCATCGAGGAGGTGGAGGGCCATGTCGTTGCTACCCCCAGTTACGGCGGGGTACGACTTTGGCAGGACTCGAAGGAGTTTTTGTTCGCGGCGTCTCAGGAAACACGTGAGATGGCTCACTACTCTTCCAAGCAAAGGATTGTTTTGGCGGAGTCGGGAGGGGAGGAATTCGAAAAAAAAACATAGTGGCGATTATCTTCCTGTCTCCCTCCCGCTCAGGACGAAAATGAAGCTGGAATTAACATGCAGCCCGCATCCATGAGAGATGGCTATATGCAGTTGCTGAAACAAACCTACCAATTGTATGTCGCCGATACCTCGTAAATTTGCCCATCTTGCTCAGACACTGGGGCGGGTTATCCAGAAAATCCCTCTGTATGAAATGAGCATTCCGCGAAACTATAAATTTCTGGATGTTGCCAGGCAATTGATTCTCGAAACGGTACTGCGGTAATTTCCCTTCTTATCCTGTCGCTGATGGTCTTTCTGGCCATCGTGGCCATCGTCGCCTGTCAGTCGCATGTGTTTGGCATCCACCTGCCGGCAGAAGCGCCGGTGGCCAGAAGGGCAGGCTTGGCATCTGGAATTTGCGGAACGACACTGGCTGTCAGGACCGGCAGGCTTGACATGCGGATCCTTGGCGCGCAAGTCCGCTCGCCACGACTGTTGCCCGGCAGCAAAGAGTATGCGAGTTTCATCCCCGCCTTCCTGCATTTATCCTCCCCGAAATGCTATAGATTTCCTTTGCATTCGTACTGATTGACAAGGAGTCTGCAATGTCCAAAGTGGCGTTGATTACCGGCGTGACCGGGCAGGACGGGGCCTATCTGGCCGAGTTCCTGCTGAAGAAGGGCTACATCGTCCACGGCATCAAGCGCCGCGCCTCGCTGTTCAACACCGACCGCATCGACCATCTCTACCAGGACCCCCACGTCGAGCACCGCAACCTGATCCTTCACTACGGCGACCTGACCGATGCCACCAACCTGATCCGCATCGTCCAGGAAGTCCAGCCCGACGAGATCTACAACCTCGCCGCGCAGAGCCACGTCATGGTCTCCTTCGAAACCCCCGAGTACACCGCCAACTCCGACGCGCTTGGCACCCTGCGCCTGCTCGAGTCAATCCGCATCCTCGGCCTGGCGGAGAAGGTGCGCTTCTACCAGGCCTCGACCTCGGAGCTGTTCGGCAAGGTGCAGGAGACGCCGCAGAAAGAGACCACGCCGTTCTACCCGCGCTCCCCCTATGGCGTCGCCAAGCTTTACGCCTACTGGATCACCGTCAATTACCGAGAATCCTACGGCTTCTACGCCTGCAACGGCATTCTCTTCAACCACGAGTCGCCGATCCGCGGCGAAACCTTCGTCACCCGCAAGATTACCCGGGCCATGGCGCGCATCGCCCTCGGCCTGCAGGACTGCCTGCACCTGGGCAACCTCGATGCCCGCCGCGACTGGGGGCACGCCCGCGATTTCGTCGAAGCCCAATGGCTGATGCTGCAGCAGCCCGAGCCCGAGGACTTCGTCATCGCCACCGGTGTTCAATACTCGGTGCGGCAGATGGTCGACACCGCCGCCAGGAGCTCGGCATCACGCTGCGATGGCAAGGGGAAGGGGCCGAAGAGGTCGGGACATTGCAGTCTGAGTCCGAGCCTGAGTCTGAGTAAAACTCATCGACATCGCCACTCAGCACTCAGCACTCAGGACTGAAGCCGGGCGACACGATTGTTCGTGTCGATCGGCGCTATTACCGCCCCGCCGAAGTCGACACCCTGCTCGGCGACCCGAGCAAGGCCAGGCTCAAACTCGGCTGGGAGGCGAAGACCAGCTTCCAGGAACTGGTCAGCGAGATGGTTCGTGCCGACCTGGAAGGGGCGCGGCGTGATGAGTTGGTGAAGAAGCACGGCTACCAGGCGTTCGATTATCACGAATAGCGGCTGGTGAAAAACACCCATCTGCGACGTTGCCCCAGCTCTCGTCGCTGCGGCGTACCATCGGGTACGCCTTGCTCCTCGGTCTTTGGGCGCCTTGCACCTGGACATTTTTGATCAGCCTTATATCTGTGCGGGTATTGGAGTTTAGAAAAAACCATGTTGAAAGATGCGAAAATCTTCGTGGCCGGTTCCGGCGGACTGGTCGGCTCGGCCATCGTCCGCCGTCTGCGTGCTTGGCGGCTACACCAGCCTGCTCACCCCGGAGATCGACGAACTCGACCTGACCGACCAGGCGGCCGTGGCGGCCTTCTTCGCGCGCGCGCGGCCGGAGTTTGTCTTTCTGGCGGCCGCCAGGGTCGGCGGTATCCACGCCAACAACACCTTTCCCGCCGAATTCATCCACGACAACCTGGTGATCCAGAACAACGTCATCCACCAAGCGTATCTGCATGGCGTCAGGCGCCTGCTCTTCCTGGGCTCCTCGTGCATCTACCCCAAAAGCGCCCCCCAGCCGATGCAGGAGGCGCACCTGCTCACCGGAGTGCTCGAGCCGACCAACGAGCCCTACGCCATCGCCAAGATCGCCGGGCTGAAGATGTGCGAGGCCTACAACCGCCAGTACGGCACCCGCTTCGTAGCGGTAATGCCGACCAACCTCTACGGCCCCGGCGATAATTTCCACCCGGAAAACTCCCACGTCCTCCCGGCGTTGGTGCGCCGCTTTCATGAAGCCAAAAGAACAGTGCTGAGTGCTGGCTACAAAGTGCTGAGTGAAAGCCAAAACACTCAGGACTCAGGACTCAGGACTCAGAACTCGCTCCTAAATACTCAGCACTCACACGACGACAAAGTCGTCGTATGGGGCACCGGGACGCCCATGCGCGAGTTCCTCTATGTGGACGACATGGCCGACGGCTGTGTGTTCATCATGGAACTCGACGAGGCGACTCTGGCCCGTGAACTGTGCAGCTATCCCAAGCCGAATTTCGTCAATCTCGGCACCGGGGTGGACGTGACCATCCGCGAGTTGGCCGAGACGGTCCGGGCGGTAGTCGGCTTCGGGGGCGGGCTGGACTTCGACAGCAGTAAGCCCGACGGCACCCCGCGCAAACTCCTCGACGTAACGCGCATGACCAGTCTGGGATGGACGGCGAAAACCGGGTTGCGCGAGGGGATCGCGAAGACCTATGCGTGGTTTGTGGAGAATGAGGGAAAGTTGAAGGATGATTGTAAATTGCAATAGCAGTATTAATCGGCAGGCCGTTACTGACAAATACTCACTCAATTTCTTGGATTTAAATGATTGTTCCAGTGATTTTGTCCGGCGGGGCCGGGACGCGGCTGTGGCCGCTGTCGCGTGAACTCTACCCCAAGCAGTTGCTGCCGCTGGTCGGCGAGCACACCATGCTGCAGGAGACGCTGCTGCGCCTGACGGGGCTTCCCGACCTGCTGGCGCCGCTGGTGGTGTGCAACGAGGCCCATCGCTTTCTGGCGGCCGAGCAGTTGCGTGCCATCGGCCAGCATCCCGCCGCGATCATCCTCGAACCGGTCGGCCGCAACACCGCGCCGGCGGTGGCGGTGGCGGCCCTGCAGGCGACCGCTGGCGGTGGTGACCCGCTGCTGCTGGTGCTGCCGGCCGATCACGTGATCCGCGATGCGGCCGCCCTGCGCCGGGCGATTGCCGCCGGCGTCGGCCCGGCCGAGCAAGGCGCTCTGCTGACCTTCGGCATCGTCCCCACCGCGCCGGAAACGGGGTATGGTTACATTCGGAGAGGCGAGAGGCGAGGGGCGGGAGACGAGAACAATCAACCCCTTGAGGAAGAAGGTTTTTCTCGAATCGCGGCTCTCGTCTCTGATTTCAACGTGTACTCCGTTGCGGAATTTGTAGAAAAACCGGATCTTGAAACCGCCCTGAACTATATAGAAAGCGGCGACTATTTCTGGAACAGCGGCATGTTCCTGTTCCGGGCCTCGGTCTTTCTCGCCGAACTGGAGCGGTATGCGCCGTTGATGCTTGCCGCCTGCCGCCGGGCCTGGGCGGGGAGGGTGGCCGACCTCGATTTCACGCGGCTCGATGCCGCGGCCTTTGCCGCCTGTCCGGCCGATTCCATCGACTACGCGGTGATGGAGAAGACCGCCCGGGCGGCGGTGATCCCCTTGAGTGCCGGGTGGAGCGATGTCGGCTCGTGGTCGGCGCTGTGGGAAGTTGGCGAGGGGTGCGCAGCCGGCAACGTCTGTCATGGCGACGTCATCAACATCGGGGCACAGAATTCCTACCTGTATGCCGGGTCGCGGCTGTTGGCGGCGATCGGGATCTCCGACCTGGTGGTGGTGGAAACCGCCGATGCCGTGCTGGTCGCCAGCAAGGATCGCGTCCAGGAGGTCAAGCAGGTCGTCGAGCGCCTCAAGGCCATGGGGCGCAACGAGCACCTGTTGCACCGCCGGGTCAACCGTCCGTGGGGGGCCTACGAGGGGCTCGACGCCGGCGACGGCTTTCTGGTCAAACGCATCACCGTCAACCCCGGCGCCTCCCTGTCGCTGCAGCGCCACCGCCAGCGGGCCGAGCACTGGGTGGTGGTGCGCGGCACCGCCCGGATTGTCTGCGGCGATGACATCCTGACCCGCACCGCCAATCAGTCGGTCTACATCCCGATCGGCGCGGTCCACCGCCTGGAAAACCCCGGTGAGGCGCCACTGGAGATCATCGAAGTACAGACCGGGGATTACCTGGGGGAGGATGACATTGAGCGGTTGGAGGACAGGTATGGGCGATAAGTCAGTTCTGAGTGCCGAGTGCTGAGTCCTGAGTGAAAAACCCTCAGACCCTTCAGCTGGAAAATTTTGACTTTACTCAGCACTCAGGACTCAGCACTCAGGACTATTCTCTTAATGACTGAACTCAACTGTTTCAAGGCTTACGATGTGCGCGGTCGCGTGCCGGCCGAACTGAACGACGACGTGGCGTACCGGATCGGGCGGGCTTTTGCGCAACTGCTCCAGCCCGGCACGGTGGTGGTCGGGCAGGACGTGCGGCCGACCAGCCCGGCGCTGGCGCGGGCGCTGGTGCGCGGCCTGCTTGATGGCGGGGCGGATGTGCTCGACATCGGGCTGTGTGGCACCGAGGAGGTCTACTTCGCGACCTCCTTTGCCAAGGCCGGCGGCGGCATCATGGTCACCGCCAGCCACAACCCGGCCGACTGGAACGGCATGAAACTGGTGCGCGAGGAGTCCCGGCCGATCAGCGGCGACAGCGGTCTCGCCGACATCCGCACCCTGGCCGAGAACGGCGATTTTGCCCCGGCGGAGCGGGCCGGGAAGATCACTCCCTACGAGCACCGGCCGGCCTACCTGCGCCACCTGCTCAGATATGTCGACTTTGACGTGCTGCGCCCCATCAGCATCGTGGTCAACGCCGGCAACGGCTGCGCCGGTCCGGTCATCGACCTGCTCGCGCCGCAGTTGCCCTGCGAAATCATCAAAATCCACAACCAGCCGGACGGCAGCTTCCCCAACGGCATCCCCAACCCGCTCCTGCCGGAAAACCGCAGCGCCACCCGCGATGCGGTGCTGGCGCACCGGGCGGCGCTGGGCATTGCCTGGGACGGCGATTTCGACCGCTGCTTCTTCTTCGACGAGCAGGGGGAGTTCGTCGAGGGTTACTATATCGTCGGCCTGCTGGCCGAGGCGTTCCTGCTGAAGAACCCCGGGGCGGCGATCATCCACGATCCGCGCCTGACCTGGAACACCATCGACATCGTGCAGCGAGCCGGGGGACGGGCGGTGATGAGCAAGACCGGCCACGCCTTCATCAAGGAGCGAATGCGTGCCGAGGACGCAGTCTACGGCGGCGAGATGAGCGCCCACCACTATTTCCGCGACTTTGCCTATTGCGACAGCGGCATGATCCCCTGGCTGCTGGTCCTTGAGCTGATGTGCCGCCGGCGCCTGCTCCTCTCCGAACTGGTCGGCGAGCGGATGCGGCTCTTTCCGGCCAGTGGCGAGATCAACCGGACCATCGCCGATCCGGCAGCGGCCCTGGCCGCGGTCGAAGCGCGCTACGCACCGGGGGCTTTGGCCATCGACCGCACCGACGGCCTGTCGCTGGAGTTCGCCGATTGGCGCTTCAATCTGCGCCTGTCGAACACCGAGCCGGTGGTAAGATTGAACGTCGAGAGCCGGGGGGATGAGGGGTTGATGCGGGAGAAGACGGCGGAGATACTTTCAGTGCTGAGTGCTGAGTGCTGAGTCGCTGAGTGCTGAGTGCTGAGTAAAGGCTTAGCGTCAGCGATGAGTGAAAACCCAATGCCAGCCAGTTGTGATTGATAACGGTAGTTCCAACGAACGGGTTGTGAATATGTCTGAAAATGTTACTCAGGACTGCCGGTCACCAGAACCCAAAAGGGTTCTGGTGACCGGGGCCGCCGGTTTCATCGGCATGCATCTCAGCAAGCGCTTGTTGGAGCGGGGCGACGTGGTGGTCGGTCTCGACGATCTCAACGACTACTATGATGTGTCGCTTAAAGAAGCGCGACTCAACAATCTGACGGATAAGGAGAATTTCTCCTTCGTCCGACTTGATCTGGCCGACCGGAAAGGGATGGTGGAGCTGTTCGCGCGCGACTGTTTTGACGTGGTGATCAATCTCGCCGCCCAGGCCGGGGTGCGCTATTCGCTGATCAATCCGCACGCCTACGTCGATGCCAACCTGGTCGGCTTCATGAACGTCCTCGAGGGGTGCCGGCATTCCGGCGTCAAGCACCTGGTCTACGCCTCATCCTCGTCGGTCTACGGGGCCAACACGGCGATGCCGTTTTCGGTGCACGACAACATCGACCACCCGGTGTCGCTCTACGCGGCGAGCAAGAAGGCCAATGAACTGATGGCCCACACCTACAGTCACCTCTACCGGCTGCCGACCACCGGGCTGCGCTTTTTCACGGTCTACGGTCCGTGGGGGCGCCCGGACATGGCCCTGTTCCTCTTCACCAAAGCGATCCTCGCCGGGGAGCCGATCGACGTGTTCAACTACGGTCGGATGCGCCGCGACTTCACCTACATCGACGATATCGTCGAGGGGGTGGTGCGGGTCGCCGACCGCCCGGCACAGCCGAACCCGGCCTGGAGCGGTGATGTTCCCGATCCCGGTACCAGCGCGGCGCCCTACCGGCTCTACAATATCGGCAATAACAATCCGGTGGAGCTGATGCGCCTGATCGAGGTCCTCGAGGACGCCCTCGGCCGCAAGACCGCGAAGAACTTCCTCCCCCTCCAGCCCGGCGATGTTCCCGCCACCTACGCGGATGTGGATGACCTGATCAACGATGTCGGGTTCAAGCCGGCAACGACGATTGAAGAGGGCGTGGGGCGGTTCGTGGAGTGGTATAGGGGGTATTATCAGTGCTGAGTGCTAAGTGCAGCGATGAGCGATGAGTGCTGAGCGATGAGTTGAAGCAGAATTCAAATGAAATGTTATTAATAGGGGGGTTATGGCAAAAGTTGAGAGATTTGAGGATTTAGTTGCTTGGCAGAAGGCACGGCAGATTGTCCGGGAGCATTTATCGCGTGACAAGTGACGTGCAATTTTATGAAGGATTATAGTTTGCGGGACCAGATCCGACGGGCCGCAGTTTCGATCATGTCGAATATCGCCGAGGGATTTGAGCGATTCTCGCACTGGAGAGTTTCACCAGTTCCTGATGGTCGTCTAAAGCCTCTGTGCCGAGGTGAGTCTCACAGCTTTTCGTGGCTTAAAGATGTCGGGTTATATGGATCAGACGACGAATTTAATAATCTCCAAAATCTAGTCGATAGAAACAAGCAGGATCATTGGTGGCCTTGCGAGCCGCAATCTACAAGCGGAAAAAGGTATGGTTGATAGATGTTTCACTCAGCGCTCAGCGCTCAGCACTCAGCACTCGCCTCATAAAGAAGGTTTTTGTGACGGGGGGCGCCGGCTACATCGGTTCCCACGTCGTTTTGGCGTTGGGCGAGGCCGGCTATGACGTGCTGGTCTACGACAACCTGTCGACCGGCCGTCGCGCGGCCGTGCTCCACGGCGAACTGGTGGTGGGTGACCTGGCCGACCGGGCGCTGCTGGCGGCGACGCTGGAGCGTTTCCGGCCGGATGCGGTCCTGCACTTCGCCGCCTCCATCGAGGTTGGCGAAAGCGTGCGCGACCCGCTCAAATACTACCGCAACAACAGCGCCAACGCCCTCAACCTGCTGGAGGCGGTGCGGGCGGCGGGGATCGGCCGGCTGATCTTCTCCTCGACCGCCGCGGTCTACGGCAACCCGCCGGTGGTGCCGGTGACCGAGGATGCCCCGCTGGCGCCGATCAATCCCTATGGGGCTTCGAAGCTGGTCACGGAAAAGATGCTGGCCGACCTGGCATCCGCCGATGCGGACTTCCGCTACGTGTCGCTACGCTACTTCAACGTAGCCGGGGCCGATCCTTTGGCCAGACTTGGGCAGGACTACGCCAACCCGACCCACCTGATCACCCGGGCGCTCAAAACAGCGCTGGGGGTCTTTCCCAAACTCCAGGTGTTCGGCACCGACTACCCGACCCCCGACGGCACCTGCATTCGCGACTACATTCACGTGTCCGATCTGGCGCAAGCGCATCTCGACGCCCTGGTTTACTTGCTTGACGACAAGGGATCCGGAGCCGAACCGGGGACAGGCACCTGCGGAGCCAGTCCCCTATCGCTCATCTGCAACTGCGGCTACGGGCGCGGCTTCTCGGTCAACGAGGTGGTGGCTATGGCCAGGCAGGTCACCGGCATCGACTTCCCCGTGGAAGAGGTCGGGCGCCGCGAAGGGGACCCGGCGGAACTGGTGGCGGCCAGCGGCCGGATCCGCCGACGGCTCGGCTGGCAACCGCGGCATGACGATCTGGAATTTATTTTGAAAACGGCGTGGGCGTGGGAATTAAAGCTTGCGGGCAAGCTTTAATTCCTAGTGCTGCTTAACAAGTCCTGAGTGCTGCTTAACAAGTCCTGAGTGCTGAGTAACTGAGTCCTGAGTAAAGGCATTTACAATCTTGAGTACTGTAGTCTCAGGCATCTTAGCACTCTGCACTCAGCACTCAGCCTGACTCAGCATCTCAGCACTCAGCACTCAGCACTCAGCACTCAGCACTATTAAGTAAACCCCAAGGAGCATTCGTATGAATATAGCCGTCATAGGTACCGGCTACGTCGGCCTGGTCACTGGGGCCTGTTTCGCCGAGATGGGGCACCAGGTGACCTGCGTCGACATCGATGCCGGGAAGGTCGAGCGCCTGCGCCAGGGGGAGATCCCGATCTTTGAACCGGGGCTCAAGCCGATCGTGCTGCGCAATGCCGAGGAAGGGCGCCTGGCCTTCACTACCAGCCTCGCCAAGGCCATGACCGCCGCCCCGGTGGTGTTCATCGCCGTCGGCACGCCACCGGGGGAGGACGGTTCGGCCGACCTGTCGCACGTGCTGGCCGTGGCCCGGACGATCGGCACCCACCTGGACGATTACCGGGTGGTCGTCACCAAATCGACGGTGCCGGTCGGCACGGCTGACCAGGTTCGCGCCGCGATCGATGGGGAGCTGTGCCGACGCGGCGTGCAGCGCGAATTCGACGTGGCCAGCAATCCCGAGTTTCTCAAAGAGGGGGCGGCGGTCGAGGACTTCATGAAGCCGGACCGCATCGTGGTCGGCACCGACTCGGTGCGGGCCCGTGAGCTGATGCGCGAACTGTACAAGGATTTTTCCCGCAATCACGACCGTATCCTGTTTATGGGGGTCCGGGATGCCGAGATGACCAAGTATGTCAGCAATGCCATGCTGGCCACCAAAATATCCTTCATGAACGAAATTGCCAACCTCTGCGACCGGCTCGGGGTCGACGTGGAGAACGTGCGCCTGGGGATCGGTTCCGACAGCCGCATCGGCTATTCGTTCATCTACCCGGGGTGCGGCTACGGCGGCTCGTGCTTTCCCAAGGACGTGCGCGCGCTGATTCATGCCGCCAACCAGAACGACTACCTGCCGATGATCCTCCAGGCGGTGCACGAACGCAACGAGGCGCAGAAGCACGTGCTGTTCGGCAAGATCGTCGGACACTTCGGCCCGGATCTCTCCGGGTTGACCATCGGCCTGTGGGGGCTGTCGTTCAAGCCGGGGACCGACGACATGCGCGAGGCGCCGGCGGTGGTGCTGCTGCATGAGCTGATCGGTGCCGGCGCCAGAGTGCGCGCCTACGATCCCGAGGCCATGGAGGCGGCCCGCCAGGAGCTGCCGCAGGCCTGGTTCGCGCGCGGCCTGCTCACCCTGGCCCGCCACCAGTACGAGGCCCTCGACGGCGTTGACGGCCTGGCGCTGGTGACCGAGTGGAAGCCGTTCCGCCACCCGGATTTCCGGGCCATGAAGGAGCTGATGAGGCAGCCGGTGATCTTTGACGGCCGCAATCAGTACGACCCGAAGGCGCTACGCCGGGAAGGGTTCACCTACCTGGGGATCGGCCGGAGCACCCCGGAGCAGGGTTAACCTGCCGGAATGCTGTGCGATTTGTCTTGATCGCAGCCCTTGATAGCTTATAATGAGCAGCTAGGTTTTAATTTCAACACTTTTGTTCTGGGAGATTGCTCATGATTCGCACCGCATCGAAACTCCTGATTCTGGCCACCGCCGTCGTCCTGCTGTCCGCCGTCCCGGCCCTGGCCGAAGTGCGCACGGGCGCCTTCACCCTGTCGCCGATGCTCGGCTACCAGGGATTCGACGGTGATCTCGATCTCGATGACGGCGCCGCCTACGGGGTGGCCGTCGGCTACACCGCCAGCAAGAACTGGGCGCTCGAACTCGATCTCCGCTATGTGCCGACCGAGGCCGACCTGTCGGGCGGGCCGGACGTCAATGTCCTGTCCGTCACCGGCAACGTCCTCTACCACTTCATGCCGGAGCAGGCCTTCGTGCCATACCTGGTGGGTGGCCTTGGCGGCCTGCAGTACGAAATCGACGGCACCGGTAGCGACGACGAGGACTTCATTTTCAACTGGGGGGGCGGCTTCAAGTATGCCGTCAACCCGGATATCGATCTGCGCCTCGACCTGCGCCACACCATCGATTTCCGCTCCGACAACCGTGGGAGCGATAATGGCCACAGTGCCGGTGATGTCGCCAACAACCTGGCGGCGATGTTCGGCCTGAACTTCCAGTTCGGTGGCACCTCCAACGTGCCGGTGCGGACCACTCGCTGATCACCGGCGGAACCGTGCACAAATGATCCGCCGCCTCTGCAGTCTGGTCCTGCTGGCCGTAATCGTCTTGCCTGCCGTCGTGCATGCCGAAGTGCGCACGGGTGCCTTCACCCTGTCGCCGATGCTCGGCTACCAGGGATTCGACGGTGATCTCGACCTCGATGACGGCGCGGCCTACGGTGTGGCCGTCGGCTACACCGCCAGCAAGAACTGGGCGCTCGAACTCGATCTCCGCTATGTGCCGACCGAGGCCGACCTGTCGGGCGGGCCGGACGTCAATGTCCTGACCGTCACCGGCAACGTCCTCTACCACTTCCTGCCGGAGCAGGCCTTCGTGCCATACCTGGTGGGTGGCCTTGGCGGCCTGCAGTACGAAATCGACGGCACCGGTAGCGACGACGAGGACTTCATTCTCAACTGGGGGGGCGGCTTCAAGTATGCCGTCAACCCGGATATCGATCTGCGCCTCGACCTGCGCCACACCATCGATTTCCGCTCCGACAACCGTGGGAGCAAAAATACAGATGACGGTGACGTCGCCAACAACCTGGCGGCGATGTTCGGCCTGAACTTCCAGTTCGGCGGAACCTCCAACGTGCCGGTGCGTACGTCCCGGGCGGCGCAGCCAGTCGCGTCGCCGGCATCGGTAGTGGCGCCGGCGACCGTACCTGCAGTACCGGTCTCCACCGAGATGCTGCTGCCGTCCGTGGCACCGGTGATTGTGTTCGACAAATCTGGCGGTGGTGATCGAGATGGTGTTCCCGAACCAGCCGACCGCTGCCCGGGGACCCCTCCGGGGGTACGGGTCGATGCGACGGGCTGCCCGGCCGATACCGACCGGGACGGTATCGCCGACTACCTTGACGCCTGTGTCGATACCCCGCAAGGGGTGAAAGTCGATGCACGCGGCTGTCAGAAAGTTGCCGGCGGCGGCGATGTGCTGCCGCTGAAGATCCTGTTCGGAACCGGCAAGAGTGAGGTCACCCCGTTCCATTACCGCGAGTTGGATCGTGCCGCGGCCTTTATTCGCCAGCATCCGCAGATGCAGGTCCTGGTCGAGGTGCCGGCGGATGAGCGGGGGCTCGCCCAGTCCCGCGCCGAGAGCCTGCGCCTGGTGTTGATCGCCAGGTACGCCGTTCCTGCCGAACGGATTGTCGCGCGAGGTGACAGCCTGGGCGGGCAGGGCGTGGTCGTCAGCGTCATACCCTAGAGGCAGTGCTGAGTCCTGAGTGCTGAGTCAATTCAAGTGCTGAGCGATGAGTGCTGAGCGATGAGTGACAGTCACAAACTCGTCCCGTAGGCCACTCCTCGCTCAGCACTCATCGCTCATCGCTGCTTTTATACTCAGCACTCAGAACTGGATTTAGATGTTTCCCTTCTTCCGCGAAGTTCTCTGGCAGCGTCTGCGCCGCAACCGCATGGCGATGGCCGGGGCGATCATCGTCCTGGTCATGTTCGTGCTGGCCGTGGCTGCGCCGTTGCTCGGCCGGGATCCGGGGGCCATCGACATCGCCCAGCGTCTGCAGGCGCCGGGGTGGAGCCATCCGCTGGGGACCGACGATCTCGGCCGCGACGTGCTGACGCGCATTCTCTACGGCGCGCGCATCTCGCTGCTGGTGGGGTTCGTCGCCGTTGGCATCGCCACCGGGATCGGCATTCTCCTTGGCGCCCTGGCTGGCTACTACGGCCGCTGGGTCGATGCGCTGCTGATGCGCTTCGTCGACATCATGCTCTGCTTCCCGACCTTCTTCCTGATCCTGGCGGTGATCGCCTTCCTCGACCCGTCGATCTGGAACATCATGATCATCATCGGCCTGACCGGTTGGATGGGGGTGGCCCGACTGGTGCGCGCCGAGTTCATGTCGCTGCGCGAGCGCGACTTCGTCCTCGCCGCCCGGGCGGTCGGTGCCGATGATGCCCGCATCATCTTCCGGCACATCCTCCCCAACGCCCTGTCGCCGGTGCTGGTCTCGGTGACCCTCGGGGTGGCCGGAGCGATCCTCACCGAAAGTGCCCTGTCGTTCCTCGGCATCGGCGTGCAACCGCCGACGCCGTCGTGGGGAAACATGCTGATCACCGGCAAGCAGACCCTCGGCACCGCCTGGTGGATGTCGGTGTTCCCCGGAGTGGCGATCCTGATCACGGTGCTCGGCTACAACCTGCTCGGCGAGGGGATCCGTGATGCGCTGGATCCGAGGATTGAGGGCTGAGAAGGTGTCACTTGTCACTGGTCACTTGTCAATTGCACAACCAAAATCCCAATGACCGATGACGATTTCTCCCTCCCAATTGATCCTCGCCCGTGTTGACGCCTTCCGTCGCTGTGATTTCGGCTTCATCTTCGATTCTTACCATCCGGCCTCGAACTTCCGCCGGCAATTTCCCGATCGGGACGAATATATCCGTTACGGTTGGGCCAACCTCGGCAAGGAATTCAGAATTCTGGCCTGCCGGGTGGTCCGCGAGGAAATTGCCGGCAACACCGCCCGGTTGATTTTCTGGTTGGAATTCGAACTACATGGTGTGCGCCAGCGCTATGCCGAACTGGCCTGGCTTGAAGAGGCCGGGGAGAGTTGGCGCTACCGCTGCGGGCAGAAGCTGGAGGCCGATGCCTGGCCGGTGCCGGCCGCGCAGCTCGATTTCGTTCATTTCGAGGCAGTGACCGAGAAAGTCCTGTATTGAGCCATGACCCTGCAGACCGTTGATCCTGCCGCACTCGACGCTCTCAGCCGGGCTGCGCTGGCCAGCCCGCGCCGCCGGCAGAACCTCAACCTGCATGGCGATTGCGCCGATCCCTGCCAGCGGCTGTTCAACGCGGTGGAACCGGGGAGCTACATCCGTCCCCACCGGCATACCAAGCCGCCCAAACCGGAGTGCTTCGTGGCAGTGCGCGGACGCTTCGCGCTGCTGCTGTTCGACGATGCCGGCCAGGTGACAGAACGGGTCGAACTCGCTCCGGACGGCCCCGTTGTGGCTGCCGATCTGCCGCCCGGCGTCTGGCATGCCATCATCGCCCTGGAGCCGGGGAGCGTCTTCTTCGAAGCCAAGCCCGGCCCCTATGCCCCCCTGGCCGACAAGGACTTCGCCTCCTGGGCGCCGGCGGAGGGGAGTGGTGAGGCAGAAGAGTATATGAGAGAATGCCTGAACTCCCCGAGGTAGAAACCACCCGCCGGGGACTGGAGCCGCTACTGGTTGGCCGGACCGTGCTGGCAGCGAAAGTCCACAACCGTTCGCTGCGCTGGCCGGTGCCGCGCGGCCTCTCCAAGACCCTCGCCGGTGAACGCGTCCGCGCCATCGACCGCCGCTCCAAGTACCTGCTGGTGCGCTGCACGGACGGTACGCTGCTGATTCACCTGGGAATGACCGGCCATCTGCGGGTCATTCCCGCCGCCGAGCCGTTGCGCAAGCATGACCATGTCGAACTGCTGCTCGATGACGGCCGCGCCCTGCGTTTCAACGATTCCCGCCGCTTCGGGGCGCTCCTCTGGACCAAAGACGACCCGCTTATCCATCCGCTGCTCAAGGAGCTCGGCCCCGAGCCCTTCGACGCGGCATTCACTGACGTTTACCTGGCCGGCCGTGCAAAGGGGCGGGTGGTGGCGGTCAAGCCGTTCCTGATGGACGCGAAAACCGTGGTCGGGGTCGGCAACATCTACGCCAGCGAGGCGCTGTTTCGCGCCGGCATCGATCCGCGCCGCGCCGCCGGCAAAGTCAGCCGGGCCGCTTTTCAGCGATTGGTCACCTCTGTGCGCGAGGTGCTGACCGAGGCGATCGAGGCCGGCGGCACGACCATCCGCGACTTTGCCAACAGCGACGGCAAGCCGGGCTACTTCCGCATCAGCCTGCGGGTGTACGGGCGGGGCGGGGAGGCGTGTGTCAATTGTGGTGCCTCGATCAAATTGGTGCGCCTGGGGCAGAGGTCGACTTATTTCTGTGAGAAGTGCCAGAAGTGAGAAACGAGATAATGAGAAACGAGCAGACGAGAAGGACCAGTTAATAGCTTATTTAATATGTTTTTTCGCGTCTCGCGTCTCTCGTTTCACGCCTCGCATAAAAGGGAACTCTCATGACCAACTTCCCCTTCACCATCCCCTACACCGTGCGCGTCGCCGACGTGAACTACGGCGGCCATGTGGCCAACTCGGCGGTGCTCAACTACTTCCAGGATGCGCGCATCGCCTACCTGAAGAACCTTGGCGGCTACTCGGAGATGGATATCGGCGGCGGCTGCGGGCTCATCCTGCCCGAGGCGCACGTCCGCTACCTGGCGGAGATGTTCATGGGGGACGAACTGGTGATCGGGGTGAAAATCGTCGAGTCAGGCCGCTCCTCGTTCCGGATGGCTTACCGCATCGAACGTGACGGCAAGGTGACGGCGGAAGGGGAGACGGTGCTGGTCTGCTTCGACTACGCGGTGCGCAAGCCGAGGCGGCTAGGGGAGGAGTTTGTCGGGAGGGTAAAGGTGTTTGAAGGGTGTTGAGCGATGAGTAGAACCCTGGAGAGTGATCTCGCTTTTAACTCATCGCTCAGCACTCATCGCTCATCGCTGTCTCTATCCTTTTCCCCCGTCTCAACTTTCCCCGCACCCACGCCTGCGTCCGGTCCATGTAGTAGTAGATCACCGGGGTGATGTAGAGGGTCAGCAGCTGCGAGGTGAGCAGGCCGCCGACGATGGCCAGGCCGAGGGTGCGCCGCGATTCGCCGCTGGCGCCGACGCCCAGGGCGATCGGCAGGCAGCCCATAAAGGCCGCCATGGTGGTCATCATGATCGGCCGGAAGCGCACCAGGGCCCCCTGGTGGATCGCCGCCAGCGGGGCCATCCCTTCCTTGCGCTGGGCCTCCAGGGCAAAGTCGATCATCATGATCGCGTTCTTCTTCACAATCCCGATCAGCAGTACCAATCCGACGAAGCCGTAGAGGTTGAGCTCCTTGCCGAAGATCAGCAGGGTGATCAGCGCGCCGAAGCCGGCCGAGGGGAGGCCGGAGAGGATGGTCAGCGGGTGGATGTAGCTTTCGTAGAGGATCCCCAGCACCAGGTAGATGACCACGATCGCCATGATGATCAGCACCACCAGGCCGGTGGTTGACTGCTTGTAGGCCTGGGCCACCCCCTGGAAGCTGGTGGTGAAGCCGGCCGGCAGCGTCTCTTTGGCGGCCTGCTCGATGACCGTGACCGCCGAACTCAACGGCGTTTCCGGCTTGAGGTTGAAGGAGAGGGTGACCGCCGGCAGCTGGCCGAGGTGGTTGACCGACAGAGGGCCGAGGGTGCGGCGCAGCGAGGCCACGGTGGCGAGCGGCACCAGGGCCCCGGTCTTCGCGTGAGCGCACGTAGAGCAGGGTCAGGGCCTGGGCGTCCTGCTGGTACTCCGGCAGCAGTTCGAGGACCACGTTGTACTGGTTGTTGGGGGCGTAGATGGTCGAGATCTGCCGCGAGCCGTAGGCGTAGTAGAGGGCTTCCTCGATCTGCTCGACCGTCAGGCCGAGGGCGGCGGCCTTGTCGCGGTCGATGTCGACCTGGATCTGCGGGTTCTTCAGCTGCAGGTCGCTGGTCACGTCGAGCAGCAGCGGCTGCTGCTTGAGCTTGCCCTCGAGCAGTTCGGCGTAGCGGTACAGCTCACCGGTGTCCGGGCTCTGCAGGGTGTACTGGTACTGGGCCTTGGAAACCTGGGCCTCGAGGCGGATCGGCGGCGGGTTCTGCAGGAACATGACGATGCCGGGCACCTGCATGACCTTCGGGCGCAGCTGCTGGATGATCTGGTCGGCGTTGAGCTGGCGCTCCTTGCGCGGCTTGAGGCGCAGGAACATGAAGCCGGAGTTGCCGCCGCCGCGGTTGCCGCCGGCGCCGGCGAAGGACATGAACGACTCGACGTTGGGATCCTTGGCGACGATCTCGGCGAGCTGCTGCTGGTGGCGCTTCATCTCCTCGAAGGAGATCCCCTGGGCGGCCTCGGTGAAGGCGAAGATCGCCGCCGATGTCGTCGTTGGGGAGCAGGCCGCTCGGCACCCTGGTGAAGAGCCAGGCGGTGAGCAGCGTCAGCAGGATCGTGCCGACCAGGATGGTGCGGCGCAGGCGCAGCACCCTAGGTCAGGCTCCACTCGTAGAAGTTGTACATCCCCTGGAAGACCGCTTCCATCGCCCGGTAGAAGCGGCCGTGCGTCTCGTCTGCCCGGTGCGGGCGCAGGAAGCGGCTGCACAGCATCGGCGTCAGCGACAGCGAGACGAAGCCGGAGATCAGGATGGCGACGCTGATGGTGATGGCGAACTCGTTGAGCAGCCGTCCCAGCATCCCCTTCATGAACACCACCGGGATGAAGACCGCGACCAGGGAGATGGTCATCGAGACGATGGTGAAGCCGATCTCCTTCGAGCCCTTGAGGGCCGCCTCCATGACCCCCTCGCCGCGCTCGATGTGGCGGACGATGTTCTCGAGCATGACGATGGCGTCGTCGACCACGAAGCCGACCGCCAGCGTCAGGGCCAGCAGGGAGATGTTGTTGACCGAGAAGCCGAGCAGGTACATGGCGGCGAAGGTGCCGACGATGGAAAGCGGCAGGGCCAGCGACGGGATGATGGTCGCGGTGGCGTTGCGCAAAAAGAGGAAGATCACCAGCACCACCAGGCAGATGGTCAGCATCATGGTGAACTTGACGTCGGCCACCGACTCCTGGATCGACACGGTGCGGTCGAAGAGGATGTTGATGTCGATCGACTCGGGCAACTGCTCGCGGAAGGTCGGCAGCAGCTGCTTGATGCGCTCGACCACCTCGATGGTGTTGGTCCCGGGCTGGCGCTGGATGGCGAGGACGATGGCGCGGGTGTCCTTGTACCAGCCGGCGACCTTGTTGTTCTCGACGCTGTCGGAGACCTGGCCGAGATCACTCAGGCGCACCGGCGCACCGTCGCGCCAGGCGACCACCAGCGGCTCGTACTCCTTCGCCGAGTAGAGCTGGCCGCTGGCCTGGATGGTCAGGGCCTCGGTGGGGCCGTAGAGGATGCCGGTGGGGAGGTTGACGTTGCCGCGCTTGCACCGCGTCGGCGACCTCGTCGATGCCGATGCCGCGGCTGATCAGCTCCCTGGGGTCGATCTGGGCGCGCACCGCGTATTTCTGCGAGCCGTAAATCTGCACCTGGGCCACGCCGTTGATCATGGAGATGCGCTGGGCGACCATGGTGTCGGCATATTCGTGCACCGTGGAGAGGGGGAGGGTCGGCGAGCTGAAGGCCAGGTAGAGGACCGGCTGGTCGGCCGGGTTGACCTTCTGGAACGACGGCGGGGCCGGCATGTCGTCGGGCAGCCGGCGCTGGGCGCGGGAAATGGCGGCCTGCACATCCTGGGCGGCGGCATCGATGTCGCGCTCGAGGACGAACTTGATGGTGATCCGGGTGCTGCCGACGTTGTTGGTCGAGGTCATCACGTCGACCCCGGGGATGATCGAGAACTCGCGCTCCAGCGGCAGCGCCACGGCTGAGGCCATGGTGTCGGGGTTGGCGCCGGGGAGGCTGGCCGAGACCTGGATGGTCGGGTAGTCGACGCTGGGCAGGTCGTTGACCGGCAGCTGTCGGTAGGCGATGGCGCCGAACAGCATGATGGCCAGCATGACCAGGCTGGTCATGACCGGGCGGCGGATGAAGGGTTCGGCGATATTCATAAAGGCACTAGTCCTGAGTCCTGAGTGCTGAGTGCTGAGTGTTAAAGGCGGTGACCATCAATGAGTTATATTCCTAAAAGCATAGGGTTTGTATTTGCTCAGCACTCAGCACTCAGCACTTTCTACTGCTTTTTGATATCCAGCTTGGCATCTGGGTACAGGCGCAGGTGGCCGTCGGTGACCACGGTTTCGCCGGGCTTGACCCCTTCGTTGATGACCGTCACCTCCTTGACGGTGATCCCCGCCTTGACCGGGCGCAGTTCGGCGCTGCCGTCGGCTCGGGCGACGAAGACGAAAGTGCCCTTCTGGCCGGTCTGCACGGCGGCGGCCGGAACCACCGTGGCGTTATCGAAGGAGGCCAGGGTGATCAGCACGGTGACAAACTGCCCTGGCCACAGGCGGCGGTTGGTGTTGGCAAAGCTTGCCTTCAGGCGAATGGTGCCGGATTTGGTGTCCACGGCATTGTCGACAAAGGACAGTTCGCCGGTTTCGGGTTGGGATTCTTCGCCGGGGAGCAGGACGCTGACCGGCAGTTTCCCGGCAGCGAGCGCTCCGCGAATCTTGGCCAGGTCGCGCTCGGGGATGGTGAAGCTGACGTCGATCGGCTCGATCTGGTGGATGACCAGCAGCGGCTGGCTGCCGTTGGCGGCGACCAGGTCGCCGACGTGAGCCAGCAGGCTGCCGGTACGGCCGGCAAGCGGCGCCGTGATCCGGCTCCAGGTCAGCTGCAGCCGCGATTCCTCGACCGCGGCGCGGTCGGCGGCGACACTGGCCTCCAGTGATTCGGCCTCGGCCTTGATCAGGTCGTAATCCTGGCGGGAGGTCAGCCCCTCACCGGTCAGGGTCTGATAGCGGCGTTCCTTTTCCCGGGCGGTGAGGGCCAGGGACAGATTCTTCTGCAGGCGCGCCTCGGCCTGGCGCAGGGCGATCTGGTAAGGGAGCTGGTCGATAGTGAAAAGCGGCGCCCCCTTGCGGACCTCCTGGCCCTCCTGGAAATGCACCTGGGCCAACTGGCCGCCGACGCGGGCGCGGACCTCCACGGTAGCACGGGCTTCGACATTGCCGACCACCCTGACCTGCAAGGGTACGGTCTGGGTACTCGCCTGGCCGACCGTGACCGGGACCGGCGGCTTGGGCGGCGGCCCTTTCGGCGCCTCCTGACCGCACGCCGCCAGCAGGCCGGCCAGGGGGAGAATCACGGCCATCACCGTGCCGATTCGTCGCATCTTGGTCGCCATGGGCATCTATTTTTCTCCAGAGACGGCGGGAGTGAGGATCGGTGCGACCGGCAGGCCGGGGAAACTGTCTTCGCCGAGAATTCCCATGGCTCGGGCGAGTTCGGTGGCGGACACCAGATATTCGCGGCGGGCCAGGGCCAGGCTGCTTCGGACCTGACGCAGGTTCAGCTCGGCGTCATCGACCTCGAGGCGGATCTTGACCCCGTACTCGAATCCCTTTTCCGCCAGTTTGAGCAGCTTTTCCGCCTGGGCAACGGTGCCGTCGAGGGCCCGCACCAGTTCGGTGTTGACCTTGATCCGGTCGATCGCCTCGCGGGTTTCCAGGCCGACGGTGTCGAGCAGTTGCAGTTCCTCGATCTGCAGGGAGGTGCGTTCGCTGCTCGCCTGCTGCACCTGGCCGCTGGTCTTCAGGCCGTCGAAGATGGGCCAGCTGAGTTTCAGGCCAAGGTCCCACTTGTTGCCGTCAAAGTCGCTGGAACTGGATTCCAGATCCTTCCAGCCGTAGTTGCCGGTGAGGTCGAGGCGCGGCTTGTCGCCGGCGCGGGCGATGGTCACCAGTTCCTCGGCGATACCGATGCGGTACCGGATGTCGCGCAGTTCCGGGCGCCGCTCGCGGGCGACCGCCATGGCTTCCTCGTAGCCGGGTGGCTCGGCCAGCACGACGGTCAGATCGCCGCTGACATCGACCGGTTGGTCGAGGCCGAGGACCAGGCGCAGGCGGTCGCGTCGGTTGCGAATCAGGTTGGCGGTGCGCACCACCTCGGGCCGGGCGTTGGATTCGGCGACCTCGGCGACCAGCACGTCGTAATCGGTGGCCAGTCCGACTTTGCCGCGCTGGCGGGCTTCGTTGAGGCGCCGGCTCTTCTGGGCCAGGGTCTGTTCGAACACCCGGTTGAGTTCGCGGGCCAACAGCACATCGTAGAAGGCGGCCGCGGTGCCGAGCAGGGCATCCTGGCGGCTGGCGCGCAGCCGCTCGTCGGCGGTCTGCAGGTTGATTTCCGCCGCACGGATCCCGGCCTGCACCTGTCCCCAGGTGAACACCGCCTGGTCGAGCTGCAACGAGGTCTCGCGCCGGTCATAGACCGGCGTGTCGAGGGCTTCGTCCTCCTCGCGGGCCAGCGTTCCCTTCACGGTCAGACGGGGAAGGGCCGCCGCGCGCTGGGCGACGTAGAACCCCTGCGCCTGGTTGCGGAATTCGGCAGCCCTGGCGATAGCCCGGTTGTGCTCGACGGCAATGCCGAGGGCCTGGTCAAGGGTCAGGGTGCGCACCTCGGCGGCAAAGGCCGGCCAGGCGCTCAGGGTGAAGAGCAGCAGGAACAGGGGTGCAGTCAGGGGTCGGTTCATGGGCGGTACGGTCTTCCCGGGGAAAGAGTGGCAGAGCGGCTCGGCACTAATTCTGCCGGACTGAAGTGCAACCGGGAATATAGCGGTTTGTCGACTAAAAGTAAAATCTTGGCAGTTTCAAACGCATGTTTAAAACGATAAACTTAATAAAGTAAAATTATATTAGTAATTATAGATAGTTATACAGGTGGTGTGAACTTTTCAAACATCGGTGCCCGACGTTTGGTGTTCAGTCGTCCGGTTCCGGTTAAATGCCGACAGTTTTTGTCACTTATTGCCAAGGGGTGCGGGATTGATGTAGATTGTCAAAATTACAGGGACTCTATGCCGAAATCTTGAAAAATGATGCCTCCATGAATCCTGAGCAACAGAACCTGCCCGTTCCCTACGAGAAGGAAGTCCATCTTCTCGACTACCTCCACGTCGTGCAGCGCCGCTGGCGCATTGCCCTGATCATTTTTGTCCTGGTTTTCTCGCGGCGTTGCCGTGAAAACCTTCCTGCAGACGCCGATCTACCAGGCCAGTGTCATCCTGCGGGTTGGTGCCAAGCCGGAAGCCGCCTCGGAAATCCTCGAACGGACCCGCCCTGGTTATTTCAGTATCGATTCGGAACTGCAGATCCTGCAGTCCTATGCCGTGGCCGAGCGCGCCGCCCGCAATCTGGCGTATCCCGGTGACGTGATGGCCATGGTCACCACCGGGGTCAGTGCCAGCGAGATGGGGAAGGAGACCTCGCTGATCCGCCTCAGCGTCGAGAATCCCGACCCGAAGGTGGCGCGCGACGTCGCCAATGCCCTTGCCGATGCCTACGCCGAACAAAGCCGCGCGTCCAAGGCCCAGGAAGCCACGATGATGCTCGGCTTCATCGACACCCAGTTGGGCAACATGGGCGAGAATCTCGACCGCTCCGAGCAGTTGCTGCAGGAATACCGCATCCGCACCGGACTGGAGCGGCTGAGCCCCGAAGGGGCAAACCTGGTCGATGCCGCGGTCAGCCTTGAGAAGCAGCGGGCCGAACTGAGCCTCAAGCGCCAGCGCATCGCCGGCTTCGTCGCCGCCATGAAGAACGGCAACGCCGATTTTGCGGCCGTGCAGGACGTGCCGGGGGTCCAGCCGGAGGTGTCCCGCCTGCTCGAACTGCGTGCCAAGCGCAACGACCTGCTGCGCAGCTATACTTTGGCCCATCCGGCGGTACGGGAGATCGACGATACCCTGCGCCAGGTGGCGGAAAAGATTGCCGGCGCGGCGCGCCTGGCCGTGCAGGGTCTCGACCAGCAGCTCGGCGACCTGAACCGCGCCCTCGGCCAGAATAGTGAACGCCTGCAGCAGATGCCCACGCAGGAACTTGAACTGGTGCGGCTGACCCGCTCCAACAAGGTCAACGCCGAACTCTACAGCTACCTGCTGCAGCGCCAGCAGGAGACGCGCATCCGCCAGGCCTCCACCTCGAGTTCCGTGGAGATCATCGACCGCGCCCAACTCCCGCAGTCGCCGGTCAAGCCGAACACCAGGAAGAACCTGGCCCTGGGGCTGGTGCTCGGCGCCATGCTCGGCATCGGCCTGACCTTCCTGCTCGACTATCTCGATCGCACCATCAAGGACGAGGACGATGTCCAGGAGAAGCTCGGCCTCCCCGTACTCGGCACTATCCCGAAGATCGACAAGGCCGCGGATGGCAGCGCGGGCCGGCTGATCACCAGCCTTGAGCCGCTGTCGCCGGCCTGCGAGGCCTTCCTGGCCCTGCGCACCAATCTGCTCTACATCGTCACCAGCCTGAAGCACAAGACCATCCTGGTCACCAGTTGCCTCCCCGACGAGGGAAAGTCGACAGTGGCCGCCAATCTCGCCGTGACGCTGGCGCAGACCGGCGCGCAGACCCTGCTGGTCGACTGCGATCTGCGCCGCCCGTCACTGCACCGGATCTTCGATCAGTCCGAGACTCCGGGACTTTCCGACCTGCTGGTCGATACAGAGCACACGGCCAGTTCGGTGCGGCACCTCAAAGCTTTGAATCTCGACTTCATCCCCGACGGTACCGAGCCGCCCAACCCGACCCAGCTGCTCAATTCCGACCGGATGCGGGACTTCCTGGCCAGCTCCCACGAGCGCTACGACTACGTGGTCCTCGACGTGCCGCCGCTCCTTCCCGTGGCCGACGCCCTGATCCTCGCCTCCCAGGTCGATCTCAACGTGCTGGTCATCGAATCGTGCCGCATCCCCGAACGCCTCGCCCTGCGCGCCCTCAAGGCGCTGCACAGCCACGGTTCCGCCCCGGCCGGGGCGGTGCTCAATGACAAGACCGGCAAGGGGGCGCGCTACTACGGCGCCTACAGCTACTACGAAGGCAAGTACTACCAGGGGTACTACCGGCGCACCGAGCCCGCGCCGCCGGTGCCGGCCTGGCGCCGGGTCATGGACAAGGTGTGGCGATTTGTCAATGGCTAGGGCCGGTGAGTGTTCCCTTGAGGCGTTTGTCGAAAACGCTGGGAAATGCCGGTTGCGCGATGTACGTCTTTGCTACCGGGCTGTATCTCGAGCGGTTCGACGATGAGGCCCTGCTGCTGGTTGCTGAGCGGCAACCGTCTGCTGACTGTCAATGCTGCGGCCGCCGAACTTTTTACCGGCGGTCCGGATGCTTCGGCAGTTGTCCGTTCTCCCTTGAGCAAGGGATTGACTGGCTGGCCGGCGACTATGACCTGGATGCGCAGGCAATGCCGTGTCAAGGCCGCGAATTGCTGGCCTTCGCCCTGAGAAACGGCCTGGTCTGTCAGACCAACGATGAAAGGTGAGCAGATGACTGAGCAATTCCGTGATCGATCTTGCACTCCCGCCTGGCCGTCAACCCCGCCATGGTGCTGCGCGTGGAGAGCGACGACTGCGCCCTGCTTTTCGACCCGGACAACGGCCGCGTGCATGTGCTGAATCCGGCGGCGGTGGCGGTGTGGCAGCGCCTGGACGGCCGCCTCACCCTGGAGGAAGTCGTCGCCGGTCTCGGCGAGGAGTTCGACGGGATGGGGCCGGAGGCTGGCGAGCAGGTGGTTGCGCTGGCGCGCTCCCTGGCCGACCTCGGGGCCGTCGGTTTTCTCACCGAGCGATCCTGACATGCCCGCGTCTGATGCGCACCCCGCGCAGCCTCGACCTCGAAATCACCAGCCGCTGCAACGCCGCCTGCCGCTACTGCTACTACCTGAACAACGAGGTGTCACCTACGCCGACCTGCCGACCGAACGCTGGCTAACCTTTTTCAAGGAACTGGGCGAGGGCGCGGTCATGCGCGTCTGCCTGCAGGGCGGCGAACCGCTGCTGCGCAAGGATTTTTTCACCTGGTCGACGGCATCGTCGAGAACCGCATGCGCTTCTCGGTGCTGACCAACGGCAGTCTCCTGACTCCGGCGGTGGCCGAACGCCTGCGGGAGACGGGGCGCTGCGACGAGGTGCAGGTGTCGCTGGACGGCTCCTGCGCCGCCGTGCACGAGAGCCTGCGCGGCGTGGGGACCTTCGCCCCGGCGCTGGCCGCGATCCGCTACCTGCAGGCGGCCGGTGTGCCGGTCACGGTGCGGGTCACCGTCCATCCCGGCAATATCGACGATCTGTCGCAGGTGGCGCGGCTGCTCCTCGATGAACTTGGCCTGCCCGCCTTCAGCACCAATGCCGCTTCGTCTCTGGGGAGCGCCGGCAAGTACGCGGCGGAGGTTCTGCTGACGCCGCGGGAACGGCTGCGGGCCATGCGCACACTGGTCGAACTTGAGGCCGTTACCCAGGGCGCATCCAGGCCTCCGCCGGGCCGCTGGCCGAGTGGCGGATGTTTCATGCCATGGAGCAGGCGCGCCGCGACCATGTGCCGATCCCCGGCCGGGGAGCCCTGGTCGGCTGCGGCTGCGTCTTCGACAAGCTGGCCGTGCGGGCCGACGGCGCCTACGTGCCGTGCGTGATGCTGCCGACCCTGACCCTCGGCGAGATTGGCCGCGACCCGCTGCCCGAGGTCTGGCAGCAGGCGGCGGTGTTGCAGGAGCTGCGTGCGCGTCGAGAGATCCAACTGGAAGACCTGGACGAATGCCGCGATTGTCTGTGGGTGGAGAGCTGCACCGGCAGTTGCCCGGGGATGGCCCTGTCGCTGACCGGCGCGGTCGACCGCCCATGCCCGCAGTCGTGCCTGCGGCGGTTCGTCGCCGAACTGGAAAGGGAAGGGGAGTCTTTGTGGCGTTGATGACTGGGATTCCGCCGCTGCAGACCTTCTACGTCTACCTGACCAGCGGCTGCAATTGCGCCTGCCGGCACTGCTACTTCGTCCCCGCTGCCGGCCAGACGGACAACTCCCGTGCCGACCTCCTGTCTCCCGAAACGTTGCGCAGGGCGATTGTCCAGGCCCTGCCACTCGGCCTGCAGACGCTCAAGTGGACCGGTGGCGAGCCGACCTTTCACCCGCGGTTCGCCGAGTTCCTCGCCATGCAGAAGGAATTTGGCCTGGGTGCCAGCCTGGAAACCAACGGCATGCTGATCGATCGGGCCTTGGCCGACCTGCTGCGGGAATGCGGGGTCGGGAGCGTCGCCGTGAGCCTCGATGGCGCGCAGGGCGCCACCCACGATGCCATCCGCGGCGTGTCCGGGGGCTTCGTGCGGACCTGCGCCGGCATCCGCGACCTGGTGGCTGCCGGCTACCGCCCCGAACTGATCTTCACCCTGCAGCGGACCAACGTCGCTGAACTCGATGAATTTTTCCTGCTTGCCGAGGAATTGGGAGCCGGCAACGTCAAGCTGAACGTCCTCCAGCCGATGCTGCGTGGTGCCGATTTGTCCCTGGCCGGGGAGAGTCTGGCCGTCGAAGAGTTGATTCAACTGGCGAAACGCCTGGAAAGTGCCCGACCGGCCGGCGCGATGCCGGTGAATATGGATATTCCCATGGCTTTTCAACCCCTGGGGCGGCTGTTCGCAGGAAGCGGGTGCGGCGTCTGCGGCATTCGCCAGATCCTCGGCATTCTGCCCCGCGGCGAGTATGCCCTCTGCGGCGTCGGCCAGCATTTTTCCGCTTTGGCCATGGGGGCGGTGGATGCTGTTTCCCTCGAGGAGGTTTGGACCTCCCACCCGGTGCTGGTCGGCATCCGCAACGGTCTGCCGAGGGATTTGCGGGGCATCTGCGGCGAGTGCCTGATGAGGAATGCCTGCCAGGGGTGTTGCGTTGCCGCCAATTTTCAGCGCACGGGTGAGCTGTTGGCGCCCTTCTGGTTTTGCCAGGCCGCTGCGGAAGCCGGGCTGTTCCCTCGATCAAGGCGAAAATAGCTGAATTTTCAATTTGTTGCCGCAACGGGCTGGCGTCAACTCACGCTGTTTGCACGGTCATAAATATTTGCTATAGTCGCAGGCAGGAGGCAGTCGGTATGGCGATCACCAAGAAGCCCTGGCAGGAACCGCAAGTCAAGTCGATCGACGACCTGTCGCTGGCCTACGGCGCGGCCTGCACCCCGACCGGCAGCGCACCGACGGGGCAGGGTGGAAAGTGCCAAGGCGGCAACAGCGCGACCGGCAATTGCCTGAATGGGAATAGCCCGAATAAGAACTGTCGTAATGGCGCTAACGCCTTAGCTAATCATCTTCAGCGAAGGAAGCCAGGGAGAGCGAAGCGTTTCATTCTGTCCGCTCTGGCTGTAACAGCAGGCACCACGGCCAGTAGACCGACCACTCCCCCGACAAGTTATCCTGCCGGCCGATCGCGCGTTTACCCCAATACCAAACGGTCACCGGGGGCTGCTCGGTCAGGCGCACCTCCCGGATTTCCCCCCACTGCCAGAAGCATCCCAGCACCCCC
The DNA here is from genome assembly GCA_963751525.1 of uncultured delta proteobacterium. Lineage (GTDB taxonomy): Bacteria > Desulfobacterota > Desulfuromonadia > Desulfuromonadales > BM103 > VAUL01. Next base: position 41,592 of record CAVVUQ010000004.1, read on the forward strand.
ATCGACGTCCTGCGCACCAGGCGCGCCAGCCTCCCTCCCCGCGAAGTCCTCACCGGGTTCAACCGGCTGGCCAGATGATAACCTTTTCCCAGCCAGTGTCCTCTCCAACCGCCATGGACGAGGGTTTCCTCCCCCAGTCGGTAGCGACGGATCACCTTGCCGACCAGTTGTTCTGCTTCGACACTGAAGCAGTCGAGCTTCGCCAGGGCGTCGCCACGGGTTCTGATGGAACGACCGGGGCACACGACCCGGTGCACCAGTTGGCTCCCGTTTGCATAATGAAAAACGATGATGTCACCGCGGCGCAGCGCGCTAATGGCGGCGGGCAGCACTTCCAGCAAATCCCCCTCCTGGAAGCCTGGCCACATGCTCATGCCGCTGTAGCGGACGAATTTTGCATCCGCCGGTCTCATCCGCCCGCCCTCTCCAGGCTGGCCACGCCGGGCCAAAGGTTGCCGCCCAGGGGCAAGTCGAGTTGCCAGCACGGCACCTGGCGGGCCAGCCGGCAAGCGCTTCGGAAAAATGGTTCATGGTGAATATTGTCGCAAAGGAAGATCGCCGGATACTGGGTGAGTGCGCAATAGAGGTGCGCCGCTGCCGTGACTGGCGGCAACCACTCGAAACGAACGTCCGCCGCCTTGTTCAGCGTCAGCATGCCGCCGAGCCTGAACGTTTCGCCTGGCACGTCCTGTGGAGTCTCGGGTTGGGCCGGCGGCGCCAGCATGGTGCTCCATGACAGCAGGGGAAAGAGTTGCCAGCGGCCGTCCGCTTCGGGCCAGATCATGGCGGCATCGTCGCAAAGCACCTGCCAGTCGGTCGGTGCCGTCGCCAGGGTGGTGCTTTTGCCGCCCCCGGGTGGGGCGAGAAACAGCCAGACCCGCTGGTTGTGGATGGCCACGCCGCCGTGAATCAAACCGCCGCCGAGTTGCTGCCAGATCGTGCAGCAGCAGATCCCAGGGGAGATGAAAGCGCAGGGTGCCGATATCCTCATCGGCGGGGGCGGTCCAGAGCGCGTGACGTGTCTGGTTCGAGTGCCAGACGGTGTTCAGTTGGTTGCTATGCCGCTGCCACGGCAGGCCGGCCGCTTCATCGGAGATGATCGCCCGGATCTGTCGCTCCGGAAACCGGACACAGGCGGCTGCGGTCCCGACTTCAACGACGCGCTTCAGGTGAACGACACGATTGACATCGCTCATGTCGGCAAGCGATAGGGGAAAGTAGCGGTCAATGGCGGAGATCACCTGCTCCCCCCAGGGGTCGTGGGGGATCAGGGCATAACGCAACGGCCCGAGTTGCAGGGTTTTCAGCTGAGATCGGGTCGATAGGGCTTGCGAAATAGCCGGCATAATGTGAATTATAGGACATGTGGCGCTTCGACGCCAAATGTTGAAACGGAGCCGCCGACCGGCATGATTGAACCCTCCCTCACCACCCGGCTGACCACTGCCCTGCGCCTGCGCCGCGCCTGGCGGCTGGTGTGGACCGCTGCGCCGGGCTGGACCTTGTACAACCTGGTGCTGATGGCGGTGCAGGCGATCCTGCCGCTGGCCGCGCTGCTGTTGCTCAAGCAGGTGGTCGATGCCCTGGCGGTGGCCGTGGCCGCGCCGGGGCCGGAAGCCTTTACGCCGGTGGCCGGGTGGATCGCCCTGGCCGGGCTGGTCGCCCTGCTCACCACCCTGGCCAATGGCCTGGGTGCCCATGCGGCCGAGGTGCAGACGCTGGCCGTGGCCGACCACGTCGCCGACATCATCCACGAGCGTTCGATCGCCGTCGATCTCGGCTATTACGAAAATCCCGCTTTTCACGACACCCTGCACCGGGCCCAGCAGGACGCGCCCTACCGGCCGTCGAGCATCGTCAACGGCCTCAAGCAGACCCTGCAGAATGTGCTCACCCTGGTCGGCATCATCGGCCTGCTCTTCACATTTCACTGGCTGGTCGGCCTGGCGCTGTTCGTCGCGGCGGCGCCCGCGGCGCTGGCCCGCCTGGCTGCCGCTCGCGCCCGGTTTGCCTTCCAGCAGGGCCATGCCGAGGAGGAACGCCAGGCCTGGTACTACCACTGGCTGCTGACCGGCGCGGAGCATGCCCGCGATCTGCGCCTGCTGGGGGTCGGCCAACTGTTCCGGGAACGCTACCGGCAACTGCGCGACCGCTTGCGCAGCGGGCGTCTGGCCATCAGCCGCCGCCAGGTGCGCGGCGACCTGCTCGCCCAGGGGGTGGCCACCCTGGTCTTGTACGGCACGCTGGCGGTCATGGCCTACATTGCCGTGCAGGGCGCCCTGACGCTGGGGGTCATCGTCATGTACTTCCAGGGTTACCAGCGGGCCCTGGGGGCGTTGCAGGGGCTGCTGCAGGGGCTGGCCTGGCTCTACGAGGACAACCTCTTCCTGCGGCATTTCTACGAGTTCCTCGATCTCCCCTCGGCGATCGAGCAGGGCGGGGGAAAAAGCCTCATCCCCGCTGCCGGCGGCACCGGGCTGAGTTGCCGCCAGTTGTCTTTCACCTATCCGAGCCGGTCCGCGCCGACCCTCGATGGGGTCGATCTTGACCTGCATCCCGGGGAGATCGTCGCCCTGGTCGGCGCCAACGGCGCCGGCAAAAGCACCCTCGCCAAGCTGCTCTGCCGGCTCTACGATCCCGACGGCGGATCGATCCACTGGGAAGGGGACGATTTGCGCCAGCTCGATCCCAGGGCGTGGCGACAGGGGATCAGCGTGGTCAGCCAGGATTTTGCCCGCTTCAACGTCACTGTCGCCGAGAATATCCGCCTGGGGGATATCGATCGGCCGGATGACCCGGCGGCGCTGGCCGCTGCTGCCGGGCGGGCGGGGCTGGCCGAAGTCGTCACCCAACTCCCGAACGGCATGGCGACCATGCTCGGCAACCACTTTAGCGATGGCCAGGAACTGAGCGTCGGCGAGTGGCAGCGGGTGGCCCTGGCGCGCGCCTGGTTTCGCGATGCGCAGCTGCTGATCCTGGACGAGCCCTCGAGCGCCCTGGATCCGTTGGCCGAGGCCGCCCTGATCCGCAGCCTGCACGACATCATCGGCCGGCGCACGGCACTGATCATCAGCCATCGGCTGGCGACCGTGCGCCAGGCCGACCGGATTTGCGTCCTCGACCACGGCCGGGTCGCCGAGCAGGGGAGCCACGCCGAGCTAGTCGCATCAAACGGCCTCTATGCTCGGCTCTTCCGCGCGCAGGCCGAGCACTATACCGACTGAGGGCCTGCCCGCGAGCAAACTTTGCAGATTCGTATCCCGCAGAAAGGGGCTGGACAAGCACACCGTGCCAGCCCTATCCTGGGCACCGCAGACCGCCTGCAGATACAGTGGAAGGAGAGAGTCCCATGAATTTCGGTTCGCACCACGACCTCGGCGCCGCCTTGTTCAAGAACTGGAGCGAGGAGCAGCAGCGCGAGGAGATCGGCAAACTGGTGACGGGCTACCGCAACGGCGTCCCGGTCGGCATTTTGTGCAGGATGGCGGAGACCATCGCCGGGAGCCAGGCGAAGGCCAGGGAACATCTGGCCCATTTTCTGTCACCCGAGGAGCGACAAAAGGCAGTCGAGAAGGAGAGCGGCGGGATGCGTCAGCTGGCGGAGGCGTTCCTGCTCTGATCCCGGCCCGATGTGCTGATATCAATAAGGAAAAGCCCGCCGTCACCGGCGGGCTTTTTGCGTGGGCAACTGGGGACACAATTCAATTGTGTCCCCATTGGGTTTGTTACAGCCCGAGCTGCTTGAAGAAGTCGGTCCCCTTGTCATCCACCAGGATGAACGCCGGGAAGTCCTCGACTTCGATCTTCCACACCGCCTCCATCCCCAGTTCGGGGAAGTCGATGCACTCGACCTTCTTGATGTTCTCCTCGGCGAGGACCGCTGCCGGGCCGCCGATGGAGCCGAGGTAGAAGCCGCCGTACTTCTTGCAGGCGTCGGTGACCTGCTGGGAGCGGTTCCCCTTGGCGATCATGATCAGGCTGGCGCCCTTGCTCTGCAGCAGATCGACGTAGGAGTCCATGCGCCCGGCCGTGGTCGGGCCGAAGGAACCGGAGGCCTTGCCCTTCGGGGTCTTGGCCGGGCCGGCGTAGTAGATCGGGTGCTTGAGCAGGTATTCGGGGACCGGCTTGCCGGCGTCGAGGATCTCCTTGAACTTGGCGTGGGCGATGTCGCGGCCGACCACGATGGTGCCGGTGAGCAGCAGCGGGGTGGAGACCGGGTGTTTGCTGAGTTCGGCCAGAATCTCCTTCATCGGCTGGTTGAGGTCGACCTTCACGCCATGGCTGTGCTTGCCGCGGTACTGGTCGGGGATCAGGCGCCCCGGGTTGCGGTCGAGTTCCTCGATGAACAGCCCGTCCCTGGTGATCTTCGCCTTGATGTTGCGGTCGGCCGAGCAGGAGACCGCCATCGCCACCGGGCAGGAGGCGCCGTGGCGCGGCAGGCGGATGACGCGGATGTCGTGGGCGAAGTACTTGCCGCCGAACTGGGCGCCGATGCCGAGCTTGCAGGCGGCCTCGAGCAGGCGGTTTTCCAGTTCGATGTCGCGGAACGCCTGGCCGTGGTCGTTCCCTTCCGTCGGCAGGCCGTCGAGGTACTTGGCGGTGGCCAGCTTGACGGTCTTCAGGGCGGCGTCCGCCGAGGTGCCGCCGATGACGAAGGCGATGTGGTAGGGCGGGCAGGCGGCGGTGCCGAGGGACTTCATCTTGGTGACCAGGTAGTCGAACAGCTTCTCCGGGGTGATCAGCGCCTTGGTCTCCTGGTAGAGCATCGATCTTGTTGGCGCTGCCGCCCCCCTTGGTGATGAACAGGAACTTGTAGTCCATGCCGTCGGTGGCGTAGAGGTCGATCTGCGCCGGCAGGTTGGTGCCGGTGTTCTTCTCGTCGTACATGTTCAGGGCCACGGTCTGGCTGTAGCGCAGGTTCTCCTCGGTGTAGGTCTTGTAGACCCCCTTGGAGAGCCACTCCTCGTCCTTGACCCCGGTCCAGACCTGCTGGCCCTTTTTGCCGATGACGGTGGCGGTGCCGGTGTCCTGGCAGATCGGCAGCTCCCACTGGGCGGAAATCTCGGCGTTGCGCAGGAAGGCCATGGCGACGCCCTTGTCGTTCATGGAGGCTTCCGGGTCGCGCAGGATCTTGCCCACCTGCTCATTGTGCTCGGCGCGCAGCAGGAAGGAGACGTCCTTGAAGGCCTGGTTGGCGAGGATCGACAGCGCCTCGGGGCAGACCCGCAGCACGTCCTGGCCGGCGAAGGACTCGACGGTCACGTATTTTTCCGAGTCGGGGATCTTGTAGAACTTGGTGGTGTCCTTGGCGAGGGGGAAGGGCTCCTGGTAGAAGAACGCGGGTGTGGCCATGACCGACTCTCCTTTGCATGGAATGGGGATCGCCGGGTTCAACGGGCCCCGGCAGGAAATGACGCTGAAGTATAGCCAAGCATTCTTCATTTGTCATTAGTCATTTGTCATTTGTCATTTGCTGAAAACCATTGACCAAGGACCAGTAACCAGTGACCAATGACAACTTTGCGTTTTTGAGCGATTTCAGCTAACTTGTCGCCCCATGCAGCGACTTCTCAAACTGATTCTCACCTCCAAGGTCTACGAAGCGGCGGTGGAAACGCCGCTCGAAGAGTCGGCGGTCCTCTCGGCCGACTTTGGCAACCGCGTACTGCTCAAGCGCGAGGATCTGCAGCCGGTCTTCTCCTTCAAGATCCGCGGTGCCTACAACAAGATCGCCCATCTCACCCCCGCCGAACGGGCTGCCGGGGTGATTGCGGCCTCGGCCGGCAACCACGCCCAGGGGGTGGCCTTCGCCGCGCACCGGCTCGGCATCCCGGCAACCATCGTCATGCCGGTGACCACGCCGGCGATCAAGATCGGGGCGGTGCAGGCTTTCGGCGCCAGGGTGGTGTTGCACGGCGACAGCTACTCGGAAGCGGCCGAGCACTGCGACCGGCTGGTCGTGGCCAGTGGGATGGCCTTCATCCACCCCTTCGACGACGAACTGGTGATCGCCGGGCAGGGGACGGTGGGGGACGAACTGCTGCGCCAGAGCGCCGGGCAGCTCGACGCGGTGTTCGTGCCGGTCGGCGGCGGCGGGCTGATCGCCGGGATTGGCGCCTACCTGAAGGCGCTGCGCCCGGAGATCAAGGTCATCGGCGTGGAACCGGTGGAGAGCGACGCCATGGCGCGCTCACTGGAAGCCCATCGCCGGGTGGTGCTCGACTCGGTGGGAATCTTCGCCGACGGCGTGGCGGTACGGCAGGTGGGGAAGCTCAACTTCGAGATCTGCCGGCAGTGCGTCGACGCCATGGTGCGGGTCGATACCGACGAGATCTGCAGCGCCATCAAGAACAACTACCAGGCGACCCGTTCCATCGCCGAACCCGCCGGGGCCCTGGCGCTGGCTGGCCTGAAACGCTACGTGCGCGAGCAAGGTATCCGCGGCCAGACGCTGGTGGCGATCAACTCCGGGGCGAACATGAACTTCGACCGACTGCGCTACGTGGCCGAGCGGACCCTGGTCGGCGAGCGCCGGGAGGCGCTGTTTGCCGTGACCATTCCGGAAGAACCGGGATCCTTGCGGCGTTTCTGTACGGAGGCTGTCGGCGAACACAATATCACCGAGTTCAATTACCGTATGGCCGGACGCGATGCGGCCCACATCTTCGTCGGCATCGCTATTCGCGGCGATGCCGAGCGGCTGCTCTTCGCCGAGCGCCTCAAGGACTGTGGCTTCCCGGCCGTCGATCTGACTGACAACGAACTGGCCAAGGATCACGTTCGCTACATGGTCGGTGGCCGCTCGCCGGTGGTCAGCAGCGAGCGCCTGCTGCGCTTCTGGTTCCCCGAGCGCCCCGGCGCCCTGGCGCGCTTCCTGGCCACCATGGGCGCCGACTGGAACATCTCGCTGTTCCACTACCGGATGCACGGCGGCGATTTCGGCCGGGTGCTCATCGGCCTGGAGCTGCCGGACGGGCAGGAGCGCGAATTGAAGGCCTTCCTCGATGGCCTCGGCTACCATTACGTCGAGGAGAGCCGCAATCCGGCGTATTCGTTGTTTCTGTGACGGGCCCTCTACCGACCAGACGGGCATTGGCGGGCGCTGAGGCGAAGGTCAGATGTCCGAAGCCGCAGGCAAGTTTCTGACCGCCAACGAAGCGTCTGGCGATGCCCGTTGCCTGACTCGTTCCGAAGGCAAGCGGCCGGAAAAATTTCTCGGGCTGCGCGAAAACTTGCCTACGGCTTCGGACATTCGCTCGCCCTGCGAAATTCCCCCGACCGCCAGCCTTGTTTTGTAAATGTTTGATGCCGAAAATTAATTGACAGTTTTTGTCGGGTATGATATCCATTCAGCTAGATGTGACCCGAACGAATGGAGGCCCGCCGTGTTCAAAACCATCCGCGAAGATATCTATTCCGTATTCGACCGCGACCCGGCGGCGCGCAGCGTCCTCGAGATCATCTTCTGCTACCCCGGGCTGCACGCGGTGTGGTTCTACCGCATCGCCCACTGGTTCTGGATTCACGACTTCTACTTCCTCGGCCGTTTCATCTCCCACCTCGGGCGTTTCTTCACCGGAGTTGAGATCCACCCCGGAGCGAAGATCGGCCACAAGTTCTTCATCGACCACGGCATGGGGGTGGTGATCGGCGAGACCGCTGAAATCGGTAATAACGTCACTCTGTACCATGGCGTGACCCTTGGTGGGGTGACCTGGGACAAGGTCAAGCGGCACCCGACTCTGGACGATAACGTGGTCATCGGTTCCGGCGCCAAGATCCTCGGGCCGTTCACCGTTGGCAAGGGGGCCAAGGTCGGGTCCAATTCGGTTGTCGTCAAGGAAGTGCCGCCCAACGCCACGGTAGTCGGCATCCCCGGTCGCGCGGTGATGCAGGAAGAGAAAAAGGATGATGATGCGCGTCCCGACCTCGAGCACGGCAAACTCCCCGACCCGGAGGCCAAGGCGATTTCCTGCCTTTTCGACCAGATCCGTGCCCTGGAGAAGAAGATCCAGGATCTGACCGTGCGTCTGGAAGAAAAGGAATCCCGTCCCGCGGAGCCGCCAGCCAAGCCGGCGCGCAGCCGCAAGAGCGCCTGATATGCGGATTTCCACCAAAGGCCAGTATGCGGTGCGCGCCATGGTCAGTCTGAGCCTGCACGGCGACGGGCGGCCTCTGGCGTTGCGCGATATTGCCGGTCGCGAGGATATTTCCCTGGCTTATCTCGAACAGTTGTTCGTCAAACTGCGTCGTGGCAAGATTGTGCGCAGCGTGCGCGGCCCGGGCGGCGGTTACTTGCTGGCCCGGCCGGCCGAGCAGATTCGGGTCGACGAGATCATTGACAGCGTCGAGGAGTCGCTGGTGCCGGTCTCCTGCATGGATGCCAACGGCCGTTGCGTCTGTAATGATCAATGCGTTTCGCACAGCGTCTGGCAGGGGCTGGGGGAGCGCGTCCGGCAGTTCCTGGCCTCGATGACCTTGGCGGATTTGACCAGGGATGCGGTGCAGGGAGTGAAGCGTGAGGATTGAGGAGTGAGAAGTGAGGAGCACGCTGTCCGCCTTACTCCTGACGCCTCACCTCTCACGATTTTTTTTAAAGGAGTTGACCCGTGAAACGCATTTACCTCGATTACAACGCCACCACCCCGGTCCGGCCGGAGGTGCTCGAGGCACTGCTGCCATTCTATCGCGAGCAGTTCGGCAACCCGTCCAGCGTGCACTGGGCCGGCCGGCAGGTCTCCGGCGCCATGGAGAAGGCGCGCGAGCAGGTGGCCGCCATGCTCAACTGCTCGCCGGCGGAGATTGTTTTCCTCTCCTGCGGGACCGAAGCGGACAACATGGCGCTTAAGGGCACCGTGGATGCCCTGAAGGACAAGGGCAATCACATCATCACCACTGCTGTCGAGCATCCGGCGATCCTGGAAACCTGCCGGTATCTGGAAAAGACCGGTTGCCGGGTGACCTACCTGCCGGTCGATGGCGACGGTATGCTCGATCTCGGCGAACTGGAGCGGGCGATCACCCCCGAGACGATCCTGATCTCGGTGATGTGGGCCAACAACGAGACCGGCACCATCTTCCCGATCGAACGGATCGGCGCCATCGCCAAGGGGCGCGGCGTGCGTTTCCATACCGATGCGGTGCAGGCGGTCGGCAAACTGGAGGTCGACGTGCAGAGGGCTAACATCGACTTGCTGGCGCTCTCCGGGCACAAGCTCGGTGCCCCCAAGGGGATCGGTGTCCTCTACGTGCGGCGCGGCACGCGCCTGACAGCGTTCATGCACGGTGGCCACCAGGAACGCAACCGCCGCGCCGGTACCCACAACGTCGCCGGCATCGTCGGCCTCGGCAAGGCCTGCGAACTGGCCATGGCCGAGCGCGCTGCGCATTCCGTGCGGGTGAAAGCATTGCGCGACCGGCTGGAGCGCGGCATTTTCGAACGGGTCCCGCAGGCCAAGCTCAACGGCCACCCGGACGAGCGCCTGCCGAACACCTTGAACGTCAGCTTCGCCTGGATCGAAGGGGAGTCGCTGCTCCTCAACCTCGATATGAAGGGGATTGCCGCATCAAGCGGTTCTGCCTGCACCTCGGGGTCGCTGGAGCCGTCCCACGTCCTTGGCGCCATGTGCGTTGAAGTGACGCTGGCCCATTCCAGCACCCGCTTCAGCCTTGGACCCGACACCTCTGCCGAGGATGTCGACTACGTGCTCGAGGTATTGCCGCCGATTGTCCAGCGGCTGCGCGACATGAGTCCCCTGTACAACTGCGGCAAGGTCGATGCCTGCGAGACCTGCGACACGGTGCGAATGTTGTGATGTTGACCCTGCAGGGGCAATTCATGAATTGCCCCTACGACGACAATAAAGGAGCCGAGCATGTATTCCGAGAAAGTCATGGACCATTTCAGCAACCCGCGCAACGTTGGCGAAATCAAGAACCCGGACGGTGTGGGGGAGGTGGGGAACGCCTCCTGCGGCGACATCATGAAGATTTTCCTCAAGGTCGAGAACAACGTCATTACCGACGTCAAGTTCAAGACCTTCGGTTGCGGGGCAGCGATTGCCACCTCGTCCATGGTCACCGAGATGGCGATCGGCAAGACCATCGATGAAGCGCTGGCCCTCTCCAACCAGGCGGTGGCCGAGGCCCTCGACGGCCTGCCGGCGCAGAAGATGCACTGCTCGAATCTGGCCGCCGACGCCCTGCATGAGGCGATCAAGAACTACAAGACGACGCACGGATAGAGTCTAAGTGCCGAGCGATGAGTGCGGAGTGCTGAGTAAAGGCAAAATTCCGATTGCAATAACGGGGCGGTCTGCAAGGATCGCCCCATAATCTTTTTGACGCAGTGCGTCAAATGTTTTTCGAGAACATATGGAAAGTTTTGCCGGAAAACGCGTGGTGGTGGCGATGAGCGGCGGAGTCGACTCGTCGGTCACGGCGGCGCTGCTCAAGGAGCAGGGGGCCGAGGTCATCGGTCTGACCATGCAGATCTGGGACTACCGCAACTTCACCGCCGCCGATGGTCAGCACTTCGGTACCTGCTGCTCTCTCGACGACGTCTACGACGCCCGGCGGGTGGCCGAACAGCTTGATGTCCCCTTCTACGTGGTCAATTTCGAGGAAGAGTTTGCCCGGCAGGTGATCGATGCCTTCTGCGCCGACTACTTCGCTGGCCGTACCCCCAACCCGTGCGTCCTCTGCAACCAGAAACTCAAGTTCGAGCTGCTGCTGCGGCGTGCCGCGGAACTCGAGGCCGACTTTTTGGCCACCGGCCACTACGCGCGGATCGTCCGCGCTGGCGAACGCTACGCTCTGCGCAAGGGGGTCGATGTCGCCAAGGACCAGAGCTACTTCCTCTTCACCCTGACCCAGGCGCAGATGGCGCGGGTGCTTTTCCCCCTCGGCGACCTGACCAAGGAGGAGGTGCGCGCCCATGCCGCGCGCTTCCAGTTGCGCGTGGCCGAGAAGGCCGAAAGCCAGGATATCTGCTTCGTCCCCGACGGCGACTACGTACGTTTTCTTGAGGAGCAGCGCGGTGCCGGGACGATGGATGGCGAAATCGTTCACGTCGACGGCCGGGTGTTGGCACGTCACCTTGGAACCTACCGGTACACCATTGGCCAGCGCCGCGGATTGGGGATCGCCTGGCCGGAGCCGCTCTTTGTGGTTGCGATCGATGCAGAGCAGAGGCGAGTGATCGTCGGCGAGAAGCAGCACCTTGATGTTGCCGAATTCTCCGTGACGGGGGTCAACTGGTTGGTCACACCTCCGGCTGACTTCTTCGATGCCACCTGCAAAATCCGCTATCGTCACAAGGATGTTACTTCGCATATTCAGATAATTGATGATAATAACCTAATAGTTCACTTGATGAATGCGCAAAGCGGCGTCACCCCCGGGCAGGCGGCGGTGTTCTATCGGGGGGACGAGGTGCTGGGGGGCGGGTGGATCAATAAACCAGTGCTGAGTGCTGAGTCCTGAGCGATGAGTAAAGATGAGAAACGAGAAGCGAGAAACGAGAAACGGGAAGACAACCTCAGGGGAGAGGGGGCTCAGTTCTCGTCTCCCGATTCTCGCCTCACGGCGGCTTTGGCCACCTTGGGTTGCAAAACCAACCAGTTCGAGTCGGCGGCAATGCGCGAGAGTCTCGAGCGGGCCGGTTACCGGGTGGTGCCGTTTGCCGCCGGGGCGGAGCTGGTAGTGGTCAATACCTGCACCGTGACCTCAGCCACCGACGCCCAGTCGCGCAACCTGGTGAGGCGGGCACGCCGGCTCAACCCGGCGTGCCGGGTGGTGGTCACCGGCTGCTACGCACAGATCGACCCGCAGGCGCTGGTCGATCTGCCCGGCGTGAGCCTGGTCATCGGCAACGAGGAAAAACGCATCCTGGCCGATCTCCTCGGGGATTCCCGGCGGGAAATACGGTTGCAGGTCGGCGATATCAGCGCCGCAACCGGGGCCGGCATCCCGGTGCTCGCGGCCTTTGCCGAGCGCAGTCGGGCCTTCGTGCAGATTCAGAACGGCTGCGATGCCTGCTGCAGCTACTGTATCATCCCCCATGCCCGCGGGCCGAGCCGGTCGGCATCGCCTGAGCAGGTGCTGAATCAGCTCCGGCAACTGGCTGCCCAGGAGGTTGCGGAGATTGTCCTGACCGGCATCCACGTCGGCGCCTACGGCCTCGATCTGCAGCCGCAGTCCGGCTTGCTTGAACTGCTGCTGCGCATCGAGGCGGAAACGCCCGTGAGCCGGTTGCGTCTCGGCTCCATCGAGCCGACTGAGATCGATCATCAGTTGATCAGCCATCTTGCCGCGTCCAAAGTCCTCTGCCCGCACCTGCACATTCCGCTGCAGTCCGGTGACGACGCCGTCCTCTCGCACATGCGTCGTCCCTACGGGCGCGAGGAATTCCGTGCCCTGATCGAGCGGGTCGCCACACTCATACCAGAGGCGGCCGTCGGCCTGGACGTGATTGCCGGCTTCCCTGGCGAAACAGAGGGCGAATTCGAAAATACCGTCCGGCTGATCGAGGAACTTCCCATTTCCCACCTGCATGTCTTCCCCTTCAGCAAACGCCCAGGTACCGCGGCGGCGGCCATGCCCGGTCAGCTCCCCGGCGACGTCAAGAAGGCGCGCGCCGAGCGGCTGCGCCTGCTCGGCGCGGAGAAGCTGGCGGCGTTTGCCGCGAGGTTTGTCGGCCGCGAGTTGGAGGTGGTGGTCGAGGGGGGAGGAAAGGGCGGGTGGCTGAAGGGGCTGACCCGCAACTACCTGGAGGTGCGCTTCGAGGGTCCGGCGGAGCTGGTCGGGCGGTGTGCGACGGTGCGGGTTGTGGCGGCTGCCAGTGGAATATTGAGCGGGACGTTGGCAGGATAAGTGCGGGGCGGGGGCTTGCTCACCGGACTCTGCACGCGTTTGCTCGAAAATTCTGCCTTGCCGAACTGATCTGCACTGGAGGGAAACTCTGCCGGTCTATCGGCTCCATGCTGCAGAGTCCTTGTTCGCAAACCCCCGCCCCGCGCTTTTGGTTTGGAATTATCCCCCCCAAATGCGGTCAAGGTGTTCTGCGAACAAGGATTTCGTAGCGATCAGCTCATTGATGTGTTGTCTGTTTTCTCCCAATATCAGATGGAAAGTGGTACTACTTTAGTGCCGAGGCGTTCGAAATCCGGCTGAGCAGAGCGCCTTGGCCGCATCCCCAAACTCACTCAAACCCCGCTCTTCCCCGCAGCTTTCCCCTTCTCGTAACTATCCTCCAGAAACGCGATGAAGTCGATGTGGCGATCGATGAAGCGCAGGTTGTAGCGGCTTTCGTAGAGGAGCAGCACGCTGGCCGCGAGGAGAAACAGCCCGCCGAGCAGGGCCAGGCCACTCGGCAGCCAGATGGTCTCCGCGCTGCCGTAGGCGACGTTCAGGGCGATCGCCAGGCTGCAGGCGACGAACAGCACCGTGGCTGTGTACAGGGCCGCCATCGCCTTCTGGATCAGCCAGGCCCGGGTCTTCTGCTTGCGGGTCTGCGCCTTGAGCATCTTCATCCGCTCTTCGGGAAACGACAGCTTCCCGTCCAGCACTGCCTCCACTTCCCCTTTGAGCAGATGGACCCGGTCGAAAATCCGCGCCAGACGGGCCGATGTCGAGAAGATCAGCGTCCCGCAGGCGGAAATCAACACCGCCGGGGTGATCATTGAGGTCAGGACCTTGGCGCTGGAAAGGGCTTCGAGGACTTCGTTGTCGGAGAGAATCATGGCAGGTTCCTTTTCAGTCGGGAAATTCAGGGGGCGACGCGCTGCCGGCCGCGTGAAAAATCGACACCGGCCAGCAGCAGCATCCCAATGATGAAAAAACTGGTCAGGGCGAGAATGGCCACGCGGTTCGAACCGGTCAGGTCGATGAGAATGGCGAAGACCAATGGGCCGAGGATCGAAGCGAATTTGGAGCTGATGGCGAAAAAGCTGAAGAATTCGGCGCTGCGCTGGGGGGGATCAGGCCGGCATAGAGCGAGCGGCTGAGGGCCTGGCTGCCGCCGAGCACCAGGGCCACGGCCGCACCGAGGACCCAGAACTCCAGGGCGGAACGCATGGTTGCGGCATAAATGGTGATGAGGGCAAAGACCGTGAGCGTCGCCATGACGGTTCGCTTGGCTCCCCAGCGAGTTGCCAGTCGGGCGGTGATCAGGGTGGCCGGCATCGCCAGGAACTGGATCATCAGGTAGCAGCCGAGGATCGTGCCGGTGCTCAAACCCATTTCCGCGCTGGCGAAGATGGCGGCAATGGCGATGATCGTCTGGATGCCGTCGTTGTAGAGCAGGAACGCCAGCAGGAAGCGGAGCAGGTCGGGGTAGCCGGCCAGTTCGCGGCCCAGGCGCAGGTAGTCGGCGGGGGTGTGCAAGCGCTGTCGCTCGGGTTGGGCCGGACCCTCCCGCAGCCAGCGGAACGCCGGCAGGGCGAAGAACAGCCACCAGGCGCCGGTGACCACGAAGCCGAGCCGGGTGGCCGCCCCCTTGTCGCTCAGACCGAAAAAAGCATGCCCCTCAATCAGCAGGAAGACCAGTGCCAGCGCCAGCCCGCCGCCCAGGTAGCCCCAGGCGTAGGCCCGCGACGACAGCCGGTCGGCGTCCGCCCCGGTGGCGAGGTCGGGCAGAAAGGCATTGTAGAAGATGTTGCCGGCGGCGAAGCCGATATTGCCGACCAGGAACAGCCCGGCCAGCAGCAGCGGGCCCCTGGGGAGCGCCAGCGCGATGGTGGCGAGGGCCCCGGCTATGACGCAGGCAGTCAGCAGCGGTTTTTTCAGGCCGTGGCGGTCGGCGAGATTGCCGAGGGCCGGGGCGATGACGGCGACCAGCAGCATTGAAGCGGCCACCGTATAGCTCCAGAAAGCGGTAGTGGGGATGGTGCGACCCAGGAACGGAATCCCGCCCAGGGGGGCGATGGCGGCAAAATAAACCGGCAGGACGGCGGAGAGGACGACCGTGGCGAAGGCCGAATTGGCCCAGTCGTACAGGCACCAGGCGGTCGCGGCACGATCTCTGGCGGTTTCCCCCATCGGTCAAGGCTGCTTGGCGGGCGAAACAGTTTCCTTGGCCGGCGCCAGGTCGATCAGCAGTCGGCTGCCGTTGCGGATCACCCGGATCGGGCCGGCGCCGTCAACCAACTGCCAGAACAGATCGTTCAAGGGGTGGCCGGTACTCGGCAGCGGTGGTTTCTCATAGCCGTGCCAGACCTTGGCCAGGGCTATGCTGCGCCGTAATTCCTGGTTGCCGAGGGCGACTGCAAGAAATGGCGGCAGCATCTCCTTGCCGTAGGGGTCAAGCGGTTCGGCCAGAGAGACCAGTACCGGGCCGTCCGGCAGGCTGCCCAGTCCGAGTCGCTCGAGGTAGGTGCGGGCGAGCTTGAAATCGTATGGCCGGCGGGCCAGCACCACCATTGACTGCTGCGCTATGACCGGCCGCAGGAAACGGTTGCCGATGACCGGCGGATCGGTGTTCTCCGGCAGCTTCTCGATGGCCAGGATCAGGTCTTCCAGATTTCCCGGGGTCGCAGTGTCGGTTTCCTCGCCGTTGTAGAGGAGGTAAGTGTAGACCCCCGCTAAGCCGGGATTGAGATGCTGCTGGTCGACTTCCTGCCAGTTGCTCTCGCCGGTACCGGATTGCGCTTGCGGTGCCTTGCCCTGGCGGCCGGCGGCTTCCTTCTGCGCTTTTTGTTTTTCCAGGGTGCGCAGCTTGTACTGCAGCAGCATGAGCTGGTCCTGGGCCTCCCGGATCTGCACGATGGTTTCCTCGCGTTCGTCCTCGACCATCGGCGGTTTGCTTTTGAATAATCCGATGAAATCGAAGGCGAGCGCGGGCAGCGGCAGGATGACCAGCAGCAGGCCGACGATCGGCAGGGGAAGATAACGGTTCATCGACAATTCCTCGGGTTTGGTGAATACGGACCGTTAATGCCCAAGAATGTTTTAGCATTGATTCATGTCGAGGGAAAGTATCGACCCATCATCAGAGGATCAATTGCGTGAGCAGGAGGAGTAGACCGGTCAGCATTAGAGCGTTGACTGCCGCGGCGCTGCGGGCAAGCCAGGAGGAGCGGTCTATGAGCAGGGCAACGGCCCCGGCCAGTGTCCCGGCCGGCAACAGAACCACCCCCCAGCCCAGCAGGAAGCCGACACCTTTGAGACCGGTGAAATCATCGTGGAACTGGAAGAACCCAGCCCGCAGGAGCAACAGGATAATTATCAGGATGACCGGGCAGAACAGGGAGGCGAAGCCCATAATTCTGACCGTGCGCAGGTTGCGGGTTTCAAGGGACATTGATCTGCACCAGGTACGATCGCTGGATCCGGTGGGTCGCCAGAAACGGCACAAAAGCCGGCGGTCCGCCGGTCAGCGCACCGGCAAAACCGTCCTGCCCGGCCAGCCAGACCAGCAGCGGCAGACTGCCAGTCATGCCGAAGCCGGTGAAGCGGTTCGTGGCGAAGACCAGGCCGCGCTCAAAATTCGCGGCCAATTCCTGCGGAGTGGCGGCATAGTGAGTCGGGAAGGCGACCACGCTGCGGTCGAGGCTGGCGAGGAAGCCGTTGCGCTCCAATTCCGGGAGCTCCGCCAGGTTGACGCCGCACCAGTCCGGGGGGCGGGTGGCGAGCAGGGCGCGGCAGGCCAAGGGACGGACCGGATAGATGCTGCAGCTGGCTTCCGCGTCGAGGAACGGGCAGGAGCCGACGGCCCGTCGGTAGCCGGCCAGGAAACCGCGCGCGTCGGAACTCTCCCGGGCATGGGCGATGATCCTGGCAACCGCTATCGCAACCTGTCGCCGTTGGCCATCGGTGAGGCTGTCGGCAATGGCCAGGGCCTCGGGGAGGGTGGTATTCACCGCCAGGCTGCAGCAGTTGCCGCACCCCGGCCCGCACCACAGGCGCACCCCTGCGCCCGCCCGCCAGGCGGCGATCGCACTGTCAAGTTCCGCCTGCCGCTGCCGGGCCAGCCCGGCGAGGGCGTCGCCCATCCCTGTGGTCATGCCTTTGCCTGCCCTTCGCCCGCGGCGGCGACGGTGATCGAGTAGGTCTGCTTGTGCAGCGTGCGGGTCAGCTCTGCCAGCTGCCGCTCGGCAGCGTCAAGGGTCGGATGGCGGCCGACCAGGAAGCGGTGGCCATGGTCGTCCTGGCGCCAGAGTTCGAAGGGGAGGGTGAGCCTTGCTGTCTGGCCGCGGTAATGCACCGCAAGCCACACCGTGTCCTGCGCCGGGGCGGTCCAGTCGACGCGGTGCTGTCTGTGCGCCGGGATGTCGAACCAGTCGCCGGGCTCCAGGTCGATGACCGGAGTGCCGTCGTTGAAGGCCAGGCGGGCCCGGCCGCTGAGCAGCAGGACGAACTCGTGCCACTCCTGGTCGTACCAGAAACCGGGCGGGGAGGCCTGTCCGCGGGAGACGATCCGTTCGATGCGGAGATGTTCCGCCTGGGTCAAGGTCTCGACCAGCTCCTCGGGGAGGGTGGCGGGAATCTGCTGCAAGAGGTTGCCGGTCATCGTCTTGCCGGTCTCCATGCATAGCGCCTGGCGGGGACAGGCCGGCAGGCAGGCGCCGCAGCCGGTGCAGCGGGCGGGCTCAACCACGACGCGTTTCCGCCCCAGCCCTCCCGGCTGTGCGCTCACCAGGCTCAACGCCCGGGCAGGGCAGGCCGGTACGCAGGCGCCGCAGCCGGTGCAGTGCTCCAGGCAGCGCACCATGGGGGAGGGGGGCGGTGATCCGGTGCGGTCAGGGAGCATGCGCGGCGGGGTACTCGGCCAGTTCCAGCAGGATGCCGTCGGGACCGTAGCAGTAGACCAGGCGCTTGCCGGTCTTCTCCCAGGTCTGGACCGGGCTGAGGAATTCGACGCCGGCTCCCCGCAGTCCGGCGACGGCAGTCTCGATGTCGGTGACGGCGAAGGCCAGGTGGCGCAGGCCGATGCGGTCGGCCCGCCCCAGCAGCGGGTCGCTGCCGGCATCCCGGTCGAAGTGCAGCAGCTCGATGGTGACGTTCGAGCCGGGGTGACGCAGGGTGACGAAGCGCCCCTGCGCGCCGGCGATGCCGGACAGCCGCTCGAGGAACGCCGGGTCGAGCTCGGCGCCGAGCCCCTCGGCGAAGCCGAGCAGGTGGAAGAACTCGATGGAGCGCACGAGGTCGGTGACGACGATGTTGAGGTGGTCGATGCGGGCGATCATAGGGCCATCCTCGATGGAATCGCAACGGGGCGGACCTGATCCGGTCCGCCCCATCATTATAGCATCAGTCGCCTGATTTCAGCTGGTATGATTTCTCGCGCCTCTCGGTTCTCGCTACGCGCACTCGCTATACCCGCAGGCATGGCACACGCAACAGCCGCCCTCGTGCTCGACCGCGCCACCACACTCGGGGCAGGCGCCGCCGTTGACGGCGTGCTGCAGATCCTCCATGCCGTGCTCGGCCATGTGGGTCTGGATCGCCTTGGCCACGGCGTCGGCGCAGGAGGTGATGCGGTTGTCGCCGAAACCCGACGGCTTGTGGCAGGTGATGCCGATCAGCTGCTTGACCGACTGGCGGGCCTGCACCCCCGAGCGCCAGGCCAGCGACACCAGCCGGCCGATTGCCTCGCACTGGCTGGAGGCACAGCCGCCGGCCTTGCCCATGGTGGTAAACAGCTCGAACAGCCCGGACTGGTCCTCGTTGATGGTTACGTACAGCGGCCCGCAGCCGGTCTGCATCTGGTAGGTGGTGCCGGCCAGGGCCCGCGGGCGGTCGCGCTTGATCAGGGTTTTGTGCCCCTCGTGCGGCACGTCATCCCCGGCCTTCTTCGCCTTGCCGACCGAAAGGACCTGCATATCGCGCGAGCCGTCGCGGTAGATCGTCACCCCCTTGCAGTCGAGCTGGTAGGCGAGGCGGTAGACCTCGGCGACCTCGTCCCGCGTGGCGTCGTGGCAGAAGTTGACGGTCTTGGAGACGGCGTTGTCGGTGTGCTTCTGGAAGGCCGCCTGCATGCGGATGTGGTCTTCCGGGGTGATGTCGTGGGAGGTGACGAAGACCCGGCGGATGTCGTCGGGGATCTCGTCGATGTCCTGCACGGTGCCGTGTTCGGCGATCGTCTGCATCAGCTCCTTGGAGTAGAAGCCGCGTTCTTTGGCGATCTTCTCGAACAGCGGGTGGACCTCGATAAGCTTGTCGTTGTCGAGCACCTGACGCACGTAGGAGACCGCAAACAGCGGCTCGATGCCGCTCGAGCAGTTGGCGAGGATCGAGATGGTGCCGGTCGGGGCGATGGTGGTGCAGGTGGCGTTGCGGATCGGCCCGCCTTGTCCCTTGCCGTCGTAGATGCTCCCCTTGAAGTTGGGGAAGGCGCCGCGCTCGGCGGCCAGTTGGCGCGAGGTCGCCCGCGACTTGTCGGTGATGAACTTCATCAGCTTCTCGCCGAGCTCCACCGCCTCGTCACTGTCGTAGGGGATGCCGAGCAGGATCAGCATGTCGGCCCAGCCCATGACGCCGAGGCCGATCTTGCGGTTGGAGCGGGTCATCTCGGCGATCTGCGGGATCGGGTATTTGTTGATCTCGATGACGTTGTCGAGGAAGCGGGTGGCCATTTCCGCCGCATGGCCGAGCTTGTTCCAGTCGACCTGTCCCTTGGCGGTGACCATGCGCGCCAGGTTGAGGGAGCCGAGGTTGCACGATTCGTAGGGGAGCAGCGGTTGCTCGCCGCACGGGTTGGTGGCCTCGATGGCGCCAACCTTCGGGGTCGGGTTGTCGCGGTTGAGGCGGTCGAGGAAGATGATCCCCGGCTCGCCGTTGTTCCAGGCCAGGTCGATGATGTGGTCGAAGACCTTGCGTGCCGACTTCTTGCCGACCACCTTGCCGGAACGGGGGTTGAGGATCTCGTATTCTTCGTCCTGCTCCACCGCCTCCATAAACTTCTCGGTGAGGCCGACCGAGATGTTGAAGTTGGTCAGCACCGCCTGGTCGCGCTTGCACATGATGAAGTCCATGATGTCCGGGTGGTCGACCCGCAGAATCCCCATGTTGGCGCCCCGCCGGGTCCCTCCCTGCTTGATCGCCTCGGTGGCGGCGTCGAAGACCTTCATGAAAGTCAGCGGCCCAGAGGAAACCCCCTTGGTGCTCATCACCACGTCGTTGGCCGGGCGCAGGCGCGAGAAGGCGAAGCCGGTGCCGCCGCCACTTTTGTGGATCAGGGCGGTCTGTTTGATCGCTTCGAAGATCTCCTCCATGGAATCGCCCACCGGCAGGACGAAGCAGGCCGACAACTGCCCCAATTGCCGCCCGGCGTTCATCAGCGTCGGCGAGTTGGGGAGGAACTCCAGGGAGGTCATCATCCGGTTGAACTCGGTGGCGAGTTCGGCCGGCTTTTCCCCCTTGGTGAAGCATTTCTCGGCGTCGGCGATGGTTCTGGCTACGCGCTCGAACATGTCGGCCGGGGCTTCCAGAACCTTACCCTCCTCGTCGCGCTTGAGGTAGCGACGTTCGAGGACGGTAACGGCATTCGGGGACAGTTCGGGCAGCTCGGCGGATTTTTTTGCGGTCATGACAGCCATCCTGAGTAAATAAATATCGAATATGTTTGGGGTTGCAAAAAAGGAGGGAGCACAATATTATGTGCAGCGTCGACATTTAAACCACAAGATATGGGGTGTGTCAACCCCGTTACGCAGTTTTTTGTGCTGCCGGGCGGCAGTGCCTTATAATGAACCAGGAATTGATGACAACTGCAGACTGCGCCGCCATGACCCTCTACCTCGACAACGCCGCCACCTCGTTCCCCAAGCCGGAAGCCGTCTGCGCGGCCGTCGATCACGCCCTGCGCCATACCGCGGCCAACCCGGGGCGCGGCGGCTACCGGCTCTCCCTGGAGGCGGGGCGCCTGGTGCTGGCGGCGCGTTCGGCGGCCGCCCGTCTGGTCGGCATGTCAGACCCGGCGCGCATCGTCTTCGTCGCCAACGCCACCGAGGCGCTCAATCTCGCCCTGTTCGGCGTCCTCGCTCCCGGCGACCGGGTGGTGACCACCAGCATGGAGCACAACGCGGTGGTACGGCCGCTGCGGGCCCTGGCCGACCGCGGGGTGGAGGTGGTCAGGGTCGCCGCCGGCCCGGACGGTTTCGTCGCTCCCGCCGTCCTGCGCCGGGTTTGCACCCCCGGCACCCGGCTGCTGGCCATGACCCACTGCTCCAACGTCACCGGCACCGTGCAGGCGATCGAGGAGATCGGACCCTGGTGCCGGGCCAACGGCATCCTCTTTCTCGTCGATGCAGCGCAAAGCGCCGGGCTCTTCCCCATCGATGTCACCGGGATGGGGATCGACCTGCTCGCCGTTCCCGGCCACAAGGCGATCATGGGACCGCCGGGGACCGGCTTCCTCTGCGTCGGGGAGGGGGTCACGCTCAGGCCGCTGCTCTACGGCGGCACGGGAACGCGCTCCACCTCCGACGCCCAGCCCGAGGAGCTGCCGGAGCGGCTGGAGAGCGGCACCCTCAACGTCGTCGGCCTGGCGGGGCTGCACGCGGCCCTTGAATTTTTGCACGAAATCGGGCTCAATCGGGTCAGGGACCACGAGCGGGCCCTGCTCGACCAGTTGCTGGACGGCCTGCGCCGGCTGCCGGCGGTCCGTCTCTACGGTCCGGACGACGCCGCGCGGCACGGCGGCGCCCTGTCCTTCAATCTCGCCGGGCTCGACCCGGCCACGGTCGGCTACCGTCTCGACACCGGGTTCGACATCGCCGTGCGCGTCGGCCTGCACTGCGCCCCGGCGGCCCACCGCACCATCGGCACCTACCCCGAGGGGACGGTCAGGGTCAGCCCGGGGTGGTTCACCGGCCCCGCCGACATCGACCGCCTGCTGGCCGCCGTCCGCGAGCTGGCGGCCGGTTGAGCGGCCCGCCGGGCCGTTGCGCCAGACACGTCAAGGCCGGTGACCCGGCAGGAGCGGATAAAAACCGATGAAAAAAGTCTACATTATCGATACCAACGTCCTGCTCCACGATCCCGAGGCGCTGTTCCGCTTCGAGGAGAATGACCTGGTCATCCCGATGACGGTCATCGAAGAGATCGACCGTTTCAAGAAGGACCTCAGCGAAATCGGCCGCAACGCCCGCCACTTCTCACGGCTGGTCGACAGCCTCCGGGAAAAGGCCAAGCTGGTCGACGGGGTAAAGCTCGAAAGCGGCGGCAGCCTGCGCGTGGTGCTCTATACCGAGGAGGCGCTCAAGCGCCTGCCGCCGGAGCTGCGCGAGGACCACGGCGACAACCGCATCCTGGCCGTGGCCGTGGCGCTGCGCGACCAGTGCGACTGCCCGGTGATCTTCGTCACCAAGGACACCAATCTGCGCATCAAGGCCGATGTCGTCGGCCTGACTGCCGAAGACTACGAATCTGACAAGGTCTCCATCGAAGACCTGTACTCGGGAACCGCCGAAATGCTGGTTGACGGCAGCCTGGTCGACCGTTTCTACAGCCAGGGTTACGTCGACATCGCGCAGGAACTCCTCCCCAACCAGTGCCTGACGCTGATCGACGAGGCCAGCCCCTCGCATACCGCCCTGGCCCGCTATCAGCACAACCTGCGCCGCGCGGTACCGCTGCTTCGCGCCCCCAAGGAAGGGCTTTGGGGGATCCACCCGCGCAACCGCGAGCAGCAGTTCGCCATCGACATTCTGCTCAACGAGGAGATCCAGCTGGTCACCCTGGTCGGCAAGGCCGGTACCGGCAAGACGCTGCTGGCGATTGCCGCCGGCCTGCTCAAGTCGACCGACGAGGGCCACTACAACCGCCTGCTGGTGTCGCGTCCGGTCTTCCCCCTGGGGCGCGACCTCGGTTTTCTCCCCGGCGACATCAAGGAGAAGCTCTCGCCGTGGATGCAGCCGATCTTTGACAACGTCGAACTGCTGCTCGGCACCGTCGAGGAGCGCGGCAAGCGCAAGCGCGGCTACAAGGAGCTGGTCGATATGGGGATCCTCGAGATTGAGGCGCTCACCTACATCCGCGGCCGCTCCATCCCCAAGCAGTACATGATCGTCGACGAGGCGCAGAACCTGACCCCCCACGAGATCAAGACCATCGTCACCCGGGCCGGGGAGGGGACCAAGATCGTCCTCACCGGCGACCCTTACCAGATCGACAACCCCTACGTTGATTCCGCCAGCAACGGCCTGACCTATGTGGTCGAGAAGTTCAAGGGGCAGGAGATCGCCGGGCATGTGACGCTGACGAAGGGTGAACGGTCGAACCTGGCGGAACTGGCAGCCAATCTCTTGTAGGGCTGATGAAAAACGCCCATCTGCGGTGTTGCCCTTGCCTTCGTCGCTGCGACGTACCTTCCGGTACGCCTCACTCCTCGGGCTGCGGGCGCCTTGCACCTGGGCATTTTTGATCAGCCCGGTTGGTAAAGGGTCTGATTAAGCTATGCTCGTTCTTTGTATCGAAAGTTCCTGCGACGAGACCGCTGCCGCCGTGATCCGCGACGGCCGGCAGATTTTGTCGAACGTGGTCGCCTCGCAGATCGACGTGCATGCCCGCTACGGCGGGGTGGTGCCGGAACTCGCCTCGCGCCAGCACATCGAGGCGCTGCCGCTGGTCATCGACCAGGCGCTGGAGCAGGCCGGGGTGGAACTCGGTGCCATCGAGGGGCTCGGCGTGACCCGCGGGCCGGGGCTGCTCGGCGCTCTGCTGGTGGGGATCTCCACTGCCAAGGCCATGGCCTGGGCGCTGGGGAAGCCTTTGGTGGCGGTGCACCACATGGAAGGGCACATCCTCGCCCCGCAACTGGAAGGGGAACTGGTCTTCCCATTTCTGGCCTTGGCGGTCTCCGGCGGGCACACCCATCTCTACCGGGTCGACGGCATCGGCCGCTACCGAATTCTCGGCCAGACCCTTGACGATGCCGCTGGCGAGGCCTACGACAAGGTCGCCAAGCTCCTCGGCCTCGGCTACCCCGGCGGGGCCGCCATCGACCGTTTGGCCGGGGAGGGCGACTCCCGTGCAGTCGCCTTCCCGCGGCCGATGCTGCACAAGGGCGGCTTCAATTTCAGCTTCAGCGGCATCAAGACCGCCGTCCTGCAGGAGGTCGGCCCGCAGCTGGGCGATTTGCCGCCGGCGCGGCTGGCCGACCTCTCCGCCAGCTTCCAGGCGGCGATGGTCGAGGTGCTCACCGTCAAGACCGTGCGCGCCGCCGAAAGCGAAGGGCTGTCGCGCATCGTGGTCGCCGGCGGCGTGGCGTGCAACAGCGGCCTGCGCCACCGCTTCCGGGAGTTGGCGGCCCAGCGACGGCTGGACGTGCGTTTCCCCAGTCCGGCCCTGTGCGGCGACAACGCGGCGATGCTCGGCGTGCCGGCGGATCACTACCTGGGGCTCGGCCGCACCGCCGGCCTCGACCTCGAGCCCTTGGCCAGTTGGGCGCTGGACCAGTGTTGAGAAACGAGAGGCGGGAAACGCGAAACGAGAGGCGGGAAACGAGAAGCGAGAGGCGGGAAACGAGAAGGCGAGGTGAGTCAATGAGTCGAGATATGGGGATGTTTCGGGGATTGCCTGTTGAAGGTTTTTCTCGTTTCTCGTTTCGTGTTTCCCGCTCCTGATGCTTTCCCATCGTCCCCGCAAGCGGTTTGGACAGAATTTCCTGCGGGCCCCGCACGTGGTCGAGCAGATCCTGGCGGCTGCCGCACTGGTCCCGGGCGAGCGGGTGATGGAGATCGGGCCGGGCCAGGGGGCGCTGACCGACCGGTTGCTGGCAAGCGGCGCCCTGGTGCTGGCCTGCGAAGTCGACCGCGATCTCGCCGCGGCCCTGGAAAGCCGGGGTGCGGCGAACCTGAGCATCTCTCTTGGGGACGTGCTCAAGGCCGACTGGCCGGCGCTGCTCGCCGCGCCCCCTTACAAGCTGGTCGCCAATCTCCCCTACAACATCTCCAGCCAGGTGCTGTTCAAGATTCTCGATCATCGCGCGCTGTTCAGCCAACTGGTGCTGATGTTCCAGAAGGAGGTCGGCGACCGCCTGCTGGCTACCCCGGGGACCAGAGACTACGGCATCCTCTCGGTGCTGGTGCAGAACTGGTACGCGGTCACGCGGGTGGTCAGGGTATCGCCGGGCTGTTTCAACCCGCCACCCAAGGTCGAATCGGTGGTGCTGCGCTTCGACCCACGCCCGCAGCCCCTCGCCCCGGTCACCGACGAGGCGGCCTTCCGCACCCTGGTTAAGGCGGTCTTCGGACAGCGCCGCAAGACGCTGCGTAATGGCCTGCTCGGAGCCGGTTATGACCCGGCCACGGTCGACCGGGCCATGGCCGCCCGGGCCCTCGCCCCGACGGTCCGCGGCGAGACCCTGACCATCGCCCAGATGGCCCTGCTGGCGGATGAACTTGGGTGAGATGGTCGCCGACCGGTACGGAGGAAGAGTTCGCGCATCTTGGCACTGATTCTCATTCATGATATAGCTTGACCCGGTTTTATCCCGGGGGGAACATGCTGCAGCTCTTCTACGCCTTCATCACCGCCCTTGGTGCGGCGCTGATCATGGTGCCGTTCCTGAGGCGCTGGGCCCTCGACCAGGGGGCCGTCGACGTCCCCGACGAACGCAAGATCCATAACGCGGCGATGCCGCGTCTCGGCGGCATCGCCATCTTCCTGGCCTTCCTGTTTGCCACGCTGATCTTCGCGCCGCTCTCCCAAGTGCTGCGCGGCATCCTGGCCGGCGCCCTGGTGGTCTTCGCCACCGGCATCGCCGACGACCTGCACGGCCTGACCTCGAAGCAGAAGTTCTTCGGCCAGATCATCGCCTGTATGGTGACCATTGCCGTCAGCGGCCTGTGGCTGCAGCGCTTCGGTGACCCTCTGGCGGTGGGCCCGGTGGTGTTCCCCCCCTGGGCCGGCATCCCGTTCACGATCTTCGCCGTAGTCGGGGTGAGCAACGCCATCAACCTGATCGACGGGCTCGACGGACTGGCCGGCGGCGTGTCGGTGCTGGCCCTGGTCGCCTACGGTCTGCTCGGCCTGCTCGACGGCGACCCGCTCACACCGCTGCTCGCCGCGGCGCTGGCCGGCGCGCTCCTCGGTTTTCTCAAGTACAACTTTTATCCGGCGCGCATCTTCATGGGCGACACCGGCAGCCTCACCGTCGGCTTCCTCCTCGGTTTTATGGCGGTGCAATTGACCCAGCGCCCGGGCGGCCATCTCAACGTGCTGGCGCCGGTGGTGGTCCTCGGCCTGCCGGTCTTCGACGCGCTGTGGGTCATGACCCGCCGGGTGCTGCACAAGACCAGCCCGTTTGCGCCGGACAAGGGGCACGTCCACCACAAATTCCTCGATCTCGGCTTCGAGCACCGTTTTACCGTACTGGTGATTTATGCCGTTTCCCTGTTCTGGGCCAGCAGCGCGGTCCTCTTGCGCGACCTTCCCGAGTACGTGCTGCTCCTCTTCCTCCCCGGCACCGCGCTGTGCAGTTACCTGTCTCTGCGCCATCTGCTCAACCATCGTGACCGCTATGCGTTTCTCACTCGCGATAACGAGGGCGAAATTCGCAATACCGTGACTTTCAACCGCTGCGCCGATCTGATCGATCGCGTCCTGCCGCTGCTGTCGGTGGTGCTGGCCCTCTACGTGGCGCTCGGGGCCGTCGCCGTCATGGCCAGCGGCGTGAAGGTGTCGCTGGTGGCACTGCTGCTCCTGGTGATCGGGGTCGGGTTGCTTCTGAGGGGGCGCGACGGCGGCGAATTCCAGATGCTGCTGGTCTACGCCTGCGCCTGCCTGCTGGCCTTTGTGGTCTGGCGGCGGGGGGAGGAGTTGCTGTTCGGCCTGTCGCCCAAGCGTCTCGGTGACGCGCTGCTGCTGGCGGCGGCGCTACTGGTCGGGTTAAAGCTGCTCTTCCGCCGGATTGGCGAGTTTTTCCTCGGCAGCGCCGATTTCCTCGCCCTGGCGCTCATGGTCTTTCTCGCCATCGCCGCCCAGCAGCCGCAATTGCTCGGTGTCAGCCTTGGCGGCCCGCTGATGCGGGCGATCCTGCTCATGCTCGCCGCCCGCACCATCGCCTCGCGCGGCCCCGCCTCCCGGCGGATGCTGATCAACGGTGCCTTGGTATTGTTGGCGGTGTTTGCTCTCGCCGGACTCAGGTGAAAAATTCCGGACACTTCCAAAAACCGTGGGTTCAAGTCTTGAAATATATGAAATCCCTCTGATCCACAACCAAGCCGGCGGGTGGCGCGACCCCCTGGTTCTGAATCTTCGTGCCGAATCCCGAGTACGCGCCGCTGATTTTTTTGAGGTCGGTTGCCTGTGGTGAGTGATTCTGCTAAGTTGACGGCCATGAACATTCAGCCCCTGCTCAAAACCGTCCCCCTGTTTGCCGGGCTGGCCGATGCCGATCTCGACGCCCTGCAGGCCATCTGTCGCCTGCGCGACGGCCAACGCGGCGAACTGCTCTTTTCCGATGGCGAGCAGGCCGAGGGGTTTTTCGTCGTGCTCGACGGCAAGGTCAAGGTCTACAAGCTCTCTGCCGAGGGGAAGGAGCGGATCCTGCACATTGTCCACCCCGGCGGCACCTTCGCCGAGGCGGCGATCTTCGGCAACGGGCTGTATCCGGCTTATGCCGAACCACTGCTCCCCAGTCGCCTGCTGTTCATCCCCAAAGCCGGGTTTCTTGAGCTGCTGGCCGGCAACAGCCGCATCGCCATCAACATGATTGCCGGTCTGTCGCGGTTCCTGCGCCAGTTCGCCCAGCAGATCGAGGAACTGACCTTCAAGGACGTGCCGGCGCGACTGGCCCGCTACCTGCTCGACCTCTCGAAGGGTCGGCGAATCACGGTCGAGCTGCCGGTTTCCAAGAGCCAGCTCGCCTCCAACCTTGGCACGGTCAGCGAGACCTTCTCACGAAGCCTGCGCAAGATGATCGACGACGACCTGATCCGGGTGTCCGGGAAAAAAGTGGAGATCCTCGATGTTGCCCGCCTGGAGGAAATGGCCGAGAAGTGCAAGGAAGCCTAGTGTCCTGCCTCGCCGGGCCGTAATGGCCCATACCATACCGATGAATGATGCTTTATCAGCCGACCCGGCGCCACTGACGGCCAGGGAGTGCAAGGATCTCAAGGTTCTGGCGCTGTTCACCGCGGTGTACTGCCGAGAGCATCACCCCGGGCCGCGCCGGCCATTGTCCCTGGATGCCCGGAGTTTGGGAGTGCTGCCGCCGGACAAGTACCCGGTTTGTCCCGTCTGCGCGGAATTCCTCATCTATGCCTTCGACCGGCGCATCCGCTGTCCGCTCGTCGACAAGCCGTCCTGCAAGCACTGCCAGATTCACTGCTTTCGCCCCGGGCATCGCGAGACGGTCCGCGAGATCATGCGTTTTTCCGGACGATACCTGCTGCGGCGCGGGCGTCTCGACCTGCTCTGGCACTATCTGTTCTGATTTTTGATGCCGGTCAAGGTGGCTCGCCGGTAAGGCAGGGTAGGATCAGGTCAGTTGATTGCTCCCAGTCTGCTGCGATGGTGACGAAAGTTCCCTCTCCCTCAGGGAGAGGGTCAGGTCAATCCGGAGTATTCAACAATTCAAATAAGGGGGTTTCCCGTGATTCGCAAAATCGTCACGATCGATGAAGACAAATGCAACGGCTGTGGTCTGTGCGTGCCTTCCTGTGCTGAAGGGGCGATCCAGATCATCGACGGCAAGGCGAAGCTGGTCGCCGACAAACTCTGTGACGGGCTCGGCGCCTGTCTTGGCGATTGCCCGCTTGACGCCATCACGGTCGTGGAGCGCGAGGCCGACGAGTTCGACGAGGTTGCCGTGGATGTGCACCTCAGGGAGATCGGCCGTCCGGCCGCCCCCCATGTCCAGCACGCACCCCCGGCCACTCCCGCCCACCATGGTGGCGGCTGCCCCTCGGCGCAGGTGCGCAGTTTTGCCCCGCCGGCCGGAGGTTGCCCCTCGGCCCGGCTAATGAATGTCGAGGGTCCGGCCCAGGAGTCTGTCGCGACTGGCGGCCCGGCCCCGTCCCGGCTGGCCCAGTGGCCGATCCAGCTGCACCTGGTGCCGGCCACCGCGCCATTCCTGCGCGAGGCCGACGTGCTGCTCGCCGCCGACTGCGCGCCCTTCGCCTACCCCGGTTTCCACGAGGTGTTGCTGAAAGGCAAGGCCTTGCTGATCGCCTGCCCGAAGCTGGACGACACCGGCCCCTATCTCGACAAGCTCGTGGCGATGATCCAGCAGAGCCAGGTCAAAAGCCTCACGGTAGCCCACATGGAGGTGCCGTGCTGCACCGGCCTGATCCAACTGGCCCGTCAGGCGATTGCCCGCAGCGGTCGGGAAATCCCCTTGGAAACGGTCTGCATCGGTATTCGCGGCGACAAGCAATAGCGAAAGCCCGGCGGTGGAATATCCTGACAAAATACATGATCTGATTGTGCCAATCAGTATGGAAAATAAGACGTTTATCGGACGCGTGAAGTCGGCGATGGCAGCGTACTTCGGCGCCGATACGCGGCGCATTGCCCACGCTCATGCCGTTGCCGGCCATGCCCGGGAGTTGCTGGCTTATGTCGAGGCCGACCCGCTGCTGACCATGACCGTCGCCTACCTGCACGATATCGGCATCCACGAAGCGGAGCGCCGCCACGGCTCCAATGCCGGTCATTTTCAGGAGTTGGAGGGACCGCCCATCGCCCGGCAGTTGCTCGAGGAGTTGGGAGCCGATCGCGAATTGATCGACCAGGTGGCGTTGATCGTCGGCCGGCACCACACGCCGGAGGGGGTCGATACCCCGGAGTTCCGCATCCTCTGGGATGCCGACGCCCTGGTCAACTTTGCCGAAGTGCTGCCCGGCAAACCGCCGGCAGAGGTCGACAGGATCCTGCGTCGGCACATGGTCACCGAACCCGGCTACCGGGCCGCCCGCCGGCTGTTCCTGCCGGGTCGCGAGGATTTCAGCGGTTGACATCCGGGAGCGATGTTGCTATAAAAATCATCCCTACAAGGGCGATTAGCTCAGCGGGAGAGCGCTCGCCTCACACGCGAGATGTCACTGGTTCAATCCCAGTATCGCCCACCAAGAAAATCAGGCACTTAGCTCAATGCTAGGTGCCTTTTTCTTGCTTTTTTGACCTTTTTTGGCCATCTGCGAGTAAATCTGCGAGTAAAAACCCCTCGACGGTGTGTTGAAAGTATTTTTTCTGTGACCCTCTTTTTATTCCTCCACTCCCACGAGTATCTCCGGCGGCACCTGCACCACAACCTTCCCGAAGCGCACCAGCACGTCGTCGCCGATGTACCCCTCTATGGTGCCGATCTGGTAGCAGTATGGACGTAGGTTGTCGGACGACTGAACCAGGCCCACGCGCTCCACGCGGCCGGTTGGGGGTGGCTGCGGTTTCTGCGGGAGTCTACGGCTGTCGGTGAAGATGCTGGAGTGTAGCGCGGGAGCGGTGACAGGATACGACTTAACAAAAAAGCCCCTGGCTCCAGGAGGGAAGGGTCAGGGGCAAGGCCCACGTAGCCGGAGGTGGCCGCGTGGGATCTGTTTCTCAACTTCATTTTACGCCTCCCCCCGTCTGGCAAGCAAACGTGCCAGAACCTCACCCCTGCACCTAGTTACGGTCAAAGCCCACTTGGGGCATCCTCGTGCGACTGAAGGCACGAAAAAAACGGCGACCAATAAGGTCGCCGCTAAACCAGAGAGGAGACACGCCAATAAGGGTTGCTCGGATGGCCCCTTAAGATATGACTGACGTGTCCCCTCAAATTGAGGAAGACATAACGTGTTCAAAGTTTGCAGCATGGCAAGATACTAAGCAATTAATAGAAGGTTTAATTTTGTATACCTATCGATAGAGGAAAATCTGCGCTCTACCGGCAAATAACAACGGCGACCCGTTAAGGATCGCCGCTGGTGTAAAGAGGAGACACGCCGAAGGTGGTTTTAGAAGGGTGCCTGTAAATATTTCCGACGCGCCTCCTCGAAGTGAGTCGCTAAGACCGCTTCTTCCTCCAGACAGCCAACCCGGCAAGGCCAGCGCCGAGAAGGATGAAGGTGGAGGGTTCGGGGACAGGAACGCGATCGCTCGTCACAAACTGGGGGCGAATATAGTCCTCGCCGTTATAGAGGGAACCTGCATTGTACTTTGCACCAGAACCCGTGATGGAGTTGTTGATATCGTATAAGAAGTAACTGGCGTTGAGCTGGGCACTGTCAGCCTCCTTGGAAAGGATCAGCTCAATCTGATCCGCGTCCGACAGTAGCGATGTGATAGAAGCTGCCCAAAGCATGACGCTTGTCTGTGTCGAATAATCTTGCATTCTCAAGAATATATTTACCTCATCGGTTATGAGGGGAAGGCCGACAACGAGCACAAAGGTGTTGTTTCCAACGTTTCCAAGATTGGGAGCACGATCATTTGCGGCAATGCCGAAGCTCTGCCCTGTGATCATGGGAAGATTCGACATATCGTAAAGCCCGTGAATCTCAAATGAACTATCGAACCCCAGAAAATTCGAATTCGTATCACTGGTCGCGAACAACCTCATGCCGGAGGTTGATAAATCGGCATAGGTCGTCGTTACAGATATTGGCTGACCTAGTGAGGGTGTCATTGTAAATTTGCCGCTTGTTTCACTTGTAATACCGCCTGGACCATACACAGAATAAGTGTTATTGCCATCAGGCCCACTCGGTGGGGTGACTCCGTCGTTGAATGAGTCACGGAATATCTCTGTAGCGTCTTTAACTACCCAGAATTCATCAAGAACTGGTGTAAAAGGAACAGCAACGGCTTGCCCTGTGGTCAGCGAAAGAAATAGAA
Organism: uncultured delta proteobacterium; assembly: GCA_963751525.1. Classification (GTDB taxonomy): domain Bacteria; phylum Desulfobacterota; class Desulfuromonadia; order Desulfuromonadales; family BM103; genus VAUL01. Next base: position 73,356 of record CAVVUQ010000004.1, read on the forward strand.
GGACTGCCGTAACAAAGACTCCATACTGCCTCAGTAAATTTTTCATCATAACCTCCGGCCTTGCTGAAGCTGTTGTGTTTGAATTTGACAGTAGTTATATAAGACCACTTTAATGCATATTCCATGCCTATCTAAAGATATATGCATATCAGCGGCTTACTCCCAGCCATTTGATGACTTGTTGAAACTGTAAAACATTCCGACATAGATTCCGCGGCTTACAAGAGTAACGGCAACCACGATCATGGCTTTGCCTGGGCATCCTGCTGCTAATTGCAAATACGCAACCGTCTGATACAAATGATCCTGTTAGATTTCGCAGGATCGGATCGGTTATTGATATAGGACAGCCGTATTTTCGGGACACATAAAACATGAAAGCATTCATTGGTTTACTTGCGAGCATTGCTTTGATGTCTGGATTTTCGGTCGATGCAAATGCTGCGGACAAGCATTTGTTTTACATACATGGTTGCTGCATCAACAAGGTGGGAGGTGGGGCGTACGAAACCATCGCCAGGGATCTGGAACGTTCTGGCTTCAAGGTCACGTTTGATTTGCGCTACGACGACAGTGATGCCGAAGTGCAAGCCTATGCGGCAAAGATCGCAACCCAGGTGAAAAACCTGTTGGCCAAGGGCACCGCTCCCGAGAACATCACTGTGAGTGGCTACTCGTTGGGTTCTGTCACGGCCCTGTATGCCTCGATTGCCATCGCCAACCCGGGAGTGAATTACGTTTTACTTGCCGGTTGTCCAGGGAAAGAAGCTCGTCAATTTGATATCGATTACACAAAGGTACAGGGACGTATCCTGTCAATTATTGACAGCAAGGACGATAAGTTTGGGTCCTGTAAGAAGCGCCTCCCGGAGAGCGTGCTGCAAAAAGAGATTACGATTGACTCAGGCATTGGCCACGCAGTTTTTCGATACGCTGACGAAAAGAACATCACGCTCTGGAAGGGCCCGTTAATCTCATGGTCTGACAACAAGTAGCCATAAACGAACAACAACGGCGACCCCGTAGGATCGCCGCTGCATTGCCCCGCCAGGAGATCAGACCAGTGCCGGGGTCTTCGCCCCCCTTCGTGCAGGGGTGCTCGCGTGGCCTTGCGCCGCCCGAACCACCACCCGCCAGGCAGCACGACGACTTTACCGGAGGACTTACCGGCTCGGTGCCTGGCGTGCAAAAGTTATTCTTCGTATCGGTCGCGAGAAACGACTCAGCGTTCGATGTAGCTGATCACCGATGCCGTGACGACGCGCACCCCCCGCGCCAGGCAGGCCGGTGCGGTGATGGGCCACCAGCTCACCCGTGGTTAAAAGGTCGTAAACATGGCGCTTCGAGCCGGAGAGCAGTTCGGCCACCTCATCGACGCGCAGCATCTCCCGGCGCCGCCAATTTGTTACAAAACCGGCCATGTAATCCTCCTGTCAAATGATCTCGACGCGGCCACGCCCTTCGAGATCGTCAACGACGTTCCCCAGGTTCAGGGCGAAGAGAAAGTCATCGTGTGACTTGCTGCTCTCGGATGTGGTCCGGGCGGTTCAATCCCAGTATCGCCCACCAATAACAACAGGCACTCGACCTTAGGCCGGGTGCCTTTCTTTTTGTCTGTTGAGCCCCGTGACGAAGCTCAGTGGTGGTCGGCCTTGTCGTCGTCGTGATTCAGGTAGCGGTAGAACATCGGGAAGCTGACGAAGAAGGCCAGGCAGATCAGGTACTCCACCCCTTTGATGTACTGGTAAAAGTCGACCAGGGTGTAGACCTGCTGGAATTCGCCGATCTGGTTAAGCAACTCGTTCATCATGACGTCACCCCCTTAGGTGATCGGAGCGGCCGAGTGCTACCCTTCGGCCCTGGCTGCGGGGCGGCGGGCCAGCCCCTTGATAAAGCCGATCAGCAGCATCAGCGACGGCACCATCTGGACCACGACGAGCAGGGCGCAAAAGGCCATGAAGATTCCGATCAGCAGACCGCTCGAATAGGTCTTGGCCGTGTCGACCGCGAAGGCCGGGACGCTGGTGATCAGGGCGATGCCCGTTGACAATGAGGTGATACGCAGGGTTTTCATGACATCCTCCTCTGTTTGGATTGCTCTTTGACGAGAGACCGATCGTCAGCGCTTACTCATAATGGCTTGCGGTGCCTGTTCCTGCACCGGTCGTCAAAATCCCCTTGAGGATGCCGACGAACATGACCGCTGCCGGTACCAGTTGGGTAGTGATAATCACCACAAAGAAGCCGATGAACATGTAGCCGAGCCAGCCGAGCGTTTCGCCTTCGCTTCCTTGGGCAGCATAGGCTGCAGAGGCGCCCCAGGTAAGCATCCAACCGAGTCCGTTAAATAAGGTTTTCATGGCCGCTGCTCCTTTCGTTGAAACTGTCTTGTGCCTGACTTCCACTATTGCATCGGGCGTGCCGATCAGGAAACTACCTGGGTGAATATCTGTAACATCCCGAATATATTGATGAATTCATAAATTGCTCGGGACTCTGACCGGGCGGGCGCGGCGACGTGCTGTATAGCAAAATCATACTTCCCGGCTGTCCCGCAAAGGGGAATAAACGTGGGTTTTGAGCGTAACACTACGAAATAAATGGGAATTTCTCAATCGATCAGGGAGTCTAGCGAAATCATACGGTGTCTATCCAGACCATGCGGGGCTGTTTCCGGCTGCCGACAACCCCAAGACATCGATCAATATGTTGCGCGGCAGCCCGATGGCCACGCGGATTCCACCGGCTTTGACGTTTGTGCTAAGCTGACAAAATGATCAAGATCGTGCTGCTGATTTTGGCCGGCCTGGCTGCCGCCGGCTTGCTGGTCGCCTGTACCGAGGCCGGCTACTACTCCCAATGTGTCACCGGCCACTGGGAGGTGTTGCGCCGCTGCCGCCCGATCAGCGACCTGCTGGCCGATCCGGCTCTCCCGGAAGACCGCCGTGCCCGGCTCGGCAGGATCCTGGCGGCCCGCCATTTCGCCACGGCCTCGCTGGGACTCCCCGACAACGGCAGCTACCGCAAGTTCGCCGATCTGGAGCGGCCCTTTGTTGTCTGGAATGTGGTTGCCGCTCCGGAATTTTCCCTGCAGGCGAAACAGTGGTGTTTCCCCGTCGCCGGTTGCGTCAGTTATCGCGGCTATTACGATGAGGCGGCCGCCCGCGCCGAGGCTGCGCGACTGGCCGGCGAGGGTTTTGAAATTGACGTCTACGGCGTCCAGGCCTACTCGACCCTCAATTGGTTTGATGACCCGGTGCTGAACACTTTCCTGGATGGTCCGGAACTGCAGGCGGCCGCCCTGGTTTTTCATGAACTGGCCCACCAGGTGGTCTATGTGGCCGACGACAGCCGTTTCAACGAGGCTTTTGCCAGAACGGTCGAGATCGAAGGGGTGCGGCGCTGGCTCGGGCAAACCGGAACGACGGACGAATGGCGCCAGTATCGGGAGCAGACCGGGCGCGGCGAGCAGTTTCAGCAGTTGCTGCGTAACGTTCGCGAGCGGTTTGCAGAGCTTTACGAGCGTTCGCTGCCGGTCGCCGCAATGCGTGCCGCCAAGCAGGAGGTTCTCACTGATTTTGCCCACGACTACGCTGCGCTGAAAGTCTCGTGGGGAGGTTATGCCGGCTATGACCCGTGGCTGGCCCGCGGGCTCAACAACGCCCGGCTCGCCTCTTTGGCCACCTATCACGACCTGGTGCCGGCGTTCCAGGGGTTGCTGGCGGCCCAGGGGGGCGATCTGCCGGCTTTTTACCGGCAGGTCAGGGAACTGGCCTCCCTGCCGTCGCCCGAGCGTCTGGCGCGCCTGGATGGGTACGCTGTGAAAGTGCAGGCGAAGTCAAGGTAGGGGCGGTTCGCGAACCGCCCCTACGCTATAATCCGACCATTGTTGCCACCGCTCAAGGAGAATTCATGCAGGTTTCCGATAACCGCTGCTGCTTCATCTGTGGCCCCGCCAATCCGATCGGGCTGAAGGTCAAGCCCAGCCGTGACGAGTCTGCGGGGCGAGCCTGGCTGACCGTGGTGATCCCACCCGAGTACCAGGGGTGGGAAGGGATTGCCCATGGCGGCATCGTGGCCGCGCTGCTCGATGAGGTTTCCGCCTATGCCGGGATGGCGGTCTCGAAGCAGATTGTCACGGCCGAACTGAATATCCGCTACCTGAGGCCGGTGCCGATCGGCCGGGAAGTCACCATCGAGGCCCAGGTCCGCGAACAGGTCCGGCGCTCGGTCATGGTCGTGGCGACCATGACTTGTCAGGGTGAGGTGCTGGCCCGTTCGACGGGGAGGATGGTCGTTCTCAAGCCAGTTCCCGGCGAAGTCTCGCCAGCAACGCCTATCGCCTAGCCTGGCGGTCCTGCCAGAGATAACGGTTGCAGTTTCTGCTGCAAGGGGGGCTTTATGCTCGGGGGAATTGCAGGGGATATCATCGGCTCGAGGTTCGAGCACGCACAGATCAAGACCAAGGATTTCGAGCTGTTCAGCCGCCAGTGCACCTTTACCGACGATACGGTGCACACCGTGGCGGTCGCTGATAGCCTTTTGACGAAGACGCCTTACCAGACCAACTTTCTCCGGTATTTCGAAACCTATCCCAATGCCGGGTACGGCAACCGCTTCCGGCGCTGGGCCCGCTCGTTGCGGCCGGTCCCCTATGGCAGCTACGGTAACGGTTCGGCCATGCGCGTCAGTCCGATCGCCTGGTATTACGACAGCCTCGACAAGGTACTGGAAGAGGCGCTGCACAGCGCCGAGGTGACGCACAACCACCCCGAGGGGATCAAGGGCGCACAGGCCGTGGCCGGTGCTATCTACCTGGCGCGCACCGGGGCTGGCAAACCCATCATCCGGCAGTTCGTCGAGGGGCGCTTCGGCTACGATCTCAGCGGAAGCGTGGCAGCCATCCGTGCCGATTACGGTTTCAACGTCACCTGCCAGGGTTCCGTGCCGCAGGCGATCGTAGCGTTTCTTGAAGCCGAGGGTTTTGAGGATGCGGTGCGCAATGCGGTATCCCTCGGCGGCGACAGCGATACCCTGGCGTGTATTGCCGGGAGTGTGGCGGAGGCGTATTTTGGGGGGGTTCCGGAAGAAATCTTAGCGGAAACCGTGCGGAGTCTTGATGCTAAGATTTTGAAAGTGATCGAAAAATTCCTCTGTCATCTGCCCTTCAAATATGATCTGCGTCCTGCATGGAAAGTTCTTGACGCGGTAAAAAGCGGATTTGTCCAGCCCTAGAGCACGTCTCTATCATCCTTGGGTTGTTCAGAATTCTCCACGTTATTGTTAAAATTTGACGGAAGGTAGCGATTGACCAGGTACAGTGGACGTCGCTTGGTCTCGTCAAACATGCGGCCGAGATATTCGCCGATGATGCCGAGGCTCATCAGTTGCACCCCCCCGAGAAACAACACCACCACCATCAACGACGGATAACCGCGGACCGGTTCGCCGAAGGCGATGGTCTTGTAGATGATTAACGCGGCGTAGCCAAAGGCGCCGCAGGCGACCAGCATGCCCAGGTAGGTGGCCAGCTTGAGAGGGCCGATGGAGAATGAGGTGATCCCTTCCAGGGCGAAATTCCATAGCCGCCAGTAGTTCCACTTGGTCTTTCCGGCAAAACGGGGGTCGCGCCGATAGTAGACCGCAGCCTGGGGGTAGCCGATCCAGGCAAACAGCCCTTTCATGAACCGGTGCTGCTCCCGCAGCAATTTCAGGGCTTCCACGGCGCGCCGGCTGAGCAGGCGAAAGTCACCGGTATTTTCCGGGATATTTACCCGGCTGAGGGGCTGGATGGTGCGATAGAAAAGGCTGGCGGTCGCCTTTTTCAGCAGCGTCTCGCCGTCCCGCGCGGCCCGCCGGGCATACACCATATCGTAACCCTCGTGCCATTTCGCAACCAGTTCCGGGATCAGTTCCGGGGGGTCCTGCAGGTCGGCATCGATGACGATGACCGCATCGCCGCGGGCATGATCGAAGCCAGCGGTCATGGCGATCTCCTTGCCGAAATTGCGGCTCAGATCGATGAGGGCCACGTGCGGATCGGCGAAGCCGGTGATCGTCTGCAACGTGCCGTCACGGCTGCCGTCGTTGACGTAGACGATCTCCCAGTCAGCGTTCAGGGAGGCAAGGACACTGCTGAGCCGGCGGTGAAATTCCGGCAGAACCTCTTCTTCGTTGAAGGCGGGGACGACGATGGATAGTGTGAACCGCTCTTGGATAGACAATGGTACCTCCTGCAAATTTCAAGACCGACCAAATTCAGCTGGCTTCAGGACAGCCTGACGGTATCAGGAAAAATCTGCCTAAAATCTTCTGTAATTATAAACAACGACCCACTGCTGTCTCATAACTTGATCGAAAAACAGGAGGCTCGGAGAGCTGCTTGTGTTATACTCAGTTCGCCAAAACACAAGTAATCACAAGGAGATCCGAGCCATGGCTCATTGTAGCACCGTTCTTTCCCAAATTGTACGAATTTTCCCGAGACATGAATTTCAAGCCTTGGTGAAGCAGTACCATGTTGGGCAAAAATTCCGTTCGTTTTTCCGCTGGGCGCAATTTGTCGCCATGCTTTCGGGACAACTGACCGGGCGCAGCAGCCTGCGCGATATTGTGGCCGGTCTCGGCACGCAGGGACATAAGCTTTACCACATGGGGTTCAAGCGTTTCAGCCGCGCCACCCTGGCGCGGGCCAACTTGAGGGCTACCGGATGAATGCCCCGGTTTGCTGGGCAAAGCAAAGAGGATTACTGGCAGTGCTCTGATTTTTCATGACAGGCTTGAATAAACAGGCCGTGACGGAGTAATGTGCCAAGCACTTTTATCGCTGCCACGACAAGGTCTGCTGATGCCGGCTCATTCCATCAAAACCCAGTTCCTGCGCTTCGGCGTGGTCGGCATCGTCAATACCCTGATCGATTTCGGCATTCTCAACGCCCTTGTCTTCTTGCTGGAGGTTCGGGGCGGCATGGCCCTGCTCGGCTGCAATGCCGTCTCCTTCATCTGCGCCAACCTGAACAGCTACTTTGCCAATCGCACCTGGACCTTTGCCGGGAACCGGGCTGCCTCGTTCCGGGAGTTCGGGGCCTGCCTGGTCATCGCCTTCGTCGGCCTGCTGATCAACAGTGCGATCCTCTGGCTGCTGACCGGCGGCACCCCGGCGTCCCTGCTGCAGCTGAACCTGGCCAAGGCGGCGGCGACCGGCGTGAGCATGGGATGGAATTTTCTCGGCTATCGGCTGTTGTTGACGCGGTAAGGCAGGGGCGGTTCGCAAACCGCCCCTACAGAGAGGTGTGCGCTGGCAATGGAACTGTTCGACATCGTTGACGACGATGACCGGGTGATCGGCACGGCCCGGCGCGGCGAGTGCCACGGCAACCCGGCGCTGATCCACCGGGCCGTGCATGTGCTGGTGGTCAACGCCAATGGTGATATGCTTTTGCAGAAGCGCTCGGCCAGCAAGGACATCCAGCCCGGCAAATGGGACACCAGTGTGGGCGGGCATCTCGAGCCGGGGGAGTCGTACCATGCCGCGGCCGTGCGGGAGATGCAGGAGGAGTTGGGTTTGGCCGGTCTGCCGTTGACCTTCCTCTACCTGTCGAAGATCCGCAATGAAATCGAATCTGAAAACATTGCGACCTTCCTGACCCGGTACGATGGTGAGATAGACTGGAACGAGCAGGAGATCACGGCGGTGCGCTACTGGAGCGCCGGGGAGATCGACGCATCGATCGGCCATCAGGTGTTCACGCCCAACTTCGAGGAGGAGTGGGCGATGTATGGCGCTTTTCAGCGCCGTTACCTCACCGAGCGGGCCAGCGGTTTGGGGTTGTGCGCGGGGGATAGTATGCCGGATCTAGTGCGGGATGTTGATGAATAACGTAGGGGCAAGGCATGCCTTGCCCTGGGCGGTGCAGGTGTCGCCCCTACGCGTGCCGGCAATGATCGTGATGGTTGTAGGGGCGAGGCGGTGCCTCGCCCGAGGGCGAACCACCGAGTCGCCCCTTACACGTTAACGGATTTGTTTAAAATATATGCAGACGAGGAATGCCTTCGCTGAAAAGGTGGGCAGTTACTAACAGCTTATTCGGCAGACATGCGGCGCCAATGGCGATTTCGGGAAAATAGTATCGTGATTTCATGATATTGGAAAGATAGCTCAATGTGTCGCGAATTTGGGCAAGCAATTTGCTGAAGGGACATCATCATCTCACCATAGAGGAGATCGGATATGCGGAAGGTCGAGGCGATCATCAAGCCTTTCAAGCTGGATGAGGTCAAGGAAGCGCTGAACGAGGTTGGCATCCAGGGGATCACGGTCAGCGAAGTCAAGGGCTTCGGCCGGCAGAAGGGGCACACGGAACTTTACCGCGGTGCCGAGTACGTGGTCGATTTTATCCCGAAGATCAAGATGGAGATCATCGTCAGCGACGAAATGGCGGCGAAGGTCGTCGAAGTCATCGCCGCTGCCGCCAAGACCGGCCGGATCGGTGACGGCAAGATCTTCGTGACGCCGGTCGACGAAGTGGTCCGCATCAGGACGGGCGAAACCGGCGACGATGCGTTGTAAGGATAAATCACAATTGACGCAGAGACGCGGAGACGCGGAGAAAACATCAATATCGGGTTGTTTCGAATAATCTCGAGTCCAAAACCACAATAGACAAAAGGAGAGCACTATGACCGCACAGGAAGTTGTCAAGTTTGCCAGTGAAAACGGCTGCCAAATGGTCGATTACAAATTCCTCGACTTCGTCGGGATCTGGCAGCATTTCACCCAGCCGATCAGTGAATTCGGCGAAGAAACCTTCGAGGAAGGGATCGGTTTCGACGGTTCCTCAATCCGCGCCTGGCAGCCGATCCACAACAGCGACATGCTGATCGTACCGGATCCGAAGACCGCCAAGGTCGACCCGTTCCCCATCGTGCCGACCCTGAGCCTGATCTGCAATATCATCGATCCGTTCACCCGCGAAGGCTACAGCCGCGACCCGCGCTTCGTCGCCCAGAAAGCCGAAGCCTATCTGAAGTCGACCGGGCTCGCCGACACCGCCTACTTCGGGCCGGAGCCGGAATTCTTCATCTTCGACGACGTCCGCTTCGCCTCGACCATGAACGAATCGTTCTACAAGGTTGACTCGGTCGAAGGGTGCTGGAACACCGGCCGCGAGGAGTTCCCCAACCTCGGCTACAAGCCTTCCAACAAGGGCGGCTACTTCCCGGTTGCGCCGACCGACTCCCTGATCGATCTGCGCAACGAAATGGTGCTGGCCCTTCAGGGCGTCGGCATCCGCATCGAGGCCTCGCACCACGAAGTCGCCACCGGCGGCCAGTGCGAGATCGATATGCGCTTCGACTCCCTGGTCAACATGGCCGACACCCTGCAGTGGTTCAAGTATGTGGTCCGCAACGTTGCCTTCCGCAACGACAAGACCGTGACTTTCATGCCGAAGCCGCTGTTCGGCGACAACGGCTCGGGGATGCACTGCCACCAGTCGCTGTGGAAGGACGGCAAGAACCTCTTCGCCGGCGACGGCTACGGCGGCCTGTCGAAGATGGCCCTGTACTACATCGGCGGGATCATCAAGCACGCCAAGGCGCTGTGCGCCTTCACCAACCCCGGCACCAACTCCTACAAGCGCCTGGTTCCCGGTTACGAAGCGCCGGTCAACCTGGCCTACTCGAACCGCAACCGCTCGGCCTCGATCCGCATCCCGGCGGCCACCAATCCCAAGGCGAAACGCATCGAGTACCGCACTCCCGATCCGTCGTGCAACGGCTACCTGGCCTTTGCCGCCATGATGATGGCCGGCCTCGACGGTGTCGAGAACAAGATCGATCCGGGCCAGCCGCTCGACAAGGACATCTACGGCCTCTCTCCGGAGGAGCTCAAGGATATCCCGAGTGTCGCCGGTTCGTTGCTGGAAGCCCTCGAGAGCCTCAAGGCCGACCACGCCTTCCTGCTCAAGGGTGACGTCTTCACCTCGGACCTCATCGAAAAGTGGATCGAGTACAAGATGGAAGCCGAAGTCGATCCGGTGCGCATGCGTCCGGTGCCCCTTGAATTCGCGCTGTATTTCGACTGCTAACAGCAAGCAACGCGGCACGAGAAAAGCGAAGCCCCCGGTCACGAGACCGGGGGCTTTTTACGCCTGAGGCTGCAGATGGATGGTCCGTGATCAGGTTAATCGCGGGCGGTTCGCGAACCGCCCCTACGTTTGTTCATCCTGCAAAAGATTACAATGCATGCCTCTCGACAAACTCCTTGATCTCTCCGGTCTCCGCATCGATCGTCTCGCACCGCCGCGGCCGTTCCTCCAGGCCGTCAAGGCTGGCCGGGCGGTCGGGGTCGCGGCCGATGGCCTGGTGCACGGCATCGGGGAATTTGGCCGGGTGGGCGGTGGCGAGGCAGAGCATCGGCACGTCGCCGGTGGCCAGGACCCGGCCGGCATGGACCCCGACCGCCGTGTGCGGATCGAGCACATAGCCCGTCGCACGGTGGAAGCTGCGGATCTCGTCGATGATGGCGGGGTCGTCCACCGAGTGCGAACGGAATTCCGAGGCCACCTGGCGGCGCTCGCCCAGGGCGAATGCCAGGCGGCCGCTACGGCCAAACTCGGCCAAGGCATTGCGCACCCGCAACGGATCCTGGCCATACAGGTAATACAGATAGCGCTCGAAATTGCTGGCCACCTGGATGTCCATCGACGGCGACAGGGTAGGGTGGACGTCGCCGATGGCGTATTCACCGTCATTGACGAAGCGCGTCAGGATGTTGTTGGCATTGGTGGCCAGTACCAGGTAGCGGATCGGCAGCCCCATGCGCCGGGCGACATAGCCGGCAAAGATGTCGCCGAAGTTGCCGGTCGGGACGCTGACATCGATGGCTTCCCGGCCGGTGGCCGCCCGCACCCGTGCCCAGGCGTAGAAGTAGTAGACCACCTGGGCCAGCACCCGCGCCCAGTTGATCGAATTGACTGCGCCGAGAGCCAGGCGCTGCTTGAACTCGAGGTCGCCGAAGATCTCCTTGACGATGCGCTGGCCGTCGTCGAAGGTGCCGCGGATCGCCAGGTTGTAGACGTTCGCATCGGTCACCGTAGTCATCTGCAGTTCCTGGACCCTGGATACCTTGCCGTGCGGGTGCAGGATGAAGATGTTGATGCCGCGTTTGCCGCGTACCCCGTAGATTGCCGCGCTGCCGGTGTCGCCGGAGGTAGCGCCGAGGATGTTCATGTGGGCGCCGCTCTCGAGCAGCAGGTACTCGAAGAGGTTGCCGAGAAACTGCAGGGCGATGTCCTTGAAGGCCAGCGTCGGGCCGTGGAACAGTTCGAGGATATGCACCCCTCCGGTCGAGATCACCGGAGCCACCTCGGGATGGGTAAAAGTCGCGTAGGAGCGGTCGACCAGCTGTTTCAGGTCGCTTGACGGGATGTCGTCGATGAAGCGCGCCATGATCTGGAAGGCCAGTTCCGGGTAGGCCAATTTGGCCAGGGCATCCAGATCGCCCGGGGTCAGGTGCGGGATGCTCTCCGGCAGAAGCAGGCCGCCGTCTTCGGCCAGCCCCATCATGACCGCCTGTTTGAACGGGAGGCCGCGGACCTGGCCGCGGGTGCTGAGGTAACGCATGATTAACAGTTCCTTGAATTGAGGTGGGGCATAGTTTAGCAGGTTGGGTAGAGACAGGGAAGGGGATGTAGGGGCGGTTCGCGAACCGCCCCTGCACCGGGCAACGCATCGCCAGCCAAACAACAACGGGGGTGGCCGTGACGACCACCCCCGTGTTGATTGACATTTGAAAAGTTGCCGGAACGGGTTCCGTTAGCCCCAGTCCCCAGCCCCTAGCCCCCGGCAGGGCGCAAGGCGCCCTACTTCTCCTGCGCCTCCTGTACGTCGACTACGGCTACGGCGGCCATGTTGACGATCTCGGAAACGTCGTCGCCGCGCTGCAGGACGTGCACCGGTTTCTTCATCCCCATCAGGATCGGGCCGACGGTTTCGGCGCCGCCCAGCTTGTGTAGCAGCTTGTAGGCGATGTTGCCGGACTGCAGGTCGGGGAAGATGAAGCAGTTGGCGTTCCCTTTCAGTTTGGAGAAGGGGAACTGCTTTTCGACCAGTTCCGGATCGAGGGCCACGTTGGCCTGCACCTCGCCGTCAACCACCAGGTTGGGGTCGAGTTGCTTGACCATGGCCGTGGCGCGCTTGACCTTGGCGGTCAGCGGATGCTCGGCGCTGCCGAAGTTGGAGAAGGAGAGCATCGCCACCCGCGGCTCGAGGTCGAAGTGCCGGGCGTACTGGGCGGTAAGGATCGCCGTCTCGGCCAGTTCCTCGGCGGTCGGCTCGATGGCCACGGTGGTGTCGGCGAAGAAGACCACGTCCTTCTTGGTGACCAGCATGTACATGCCGTGCACCTTGGAGAGATGGTCGAGCTTGCCGATGACCTCCAGGGCCGGGCGGATGGTGTCCGGATAGTGGGCGTTGATCCCCGAGAGCATGGTGTCGGCATCACCCTCGTTGACCATCATGACCCCGTAGTAGTTGCGGTTGTTGCGCAGCATGCGGCGGGCTTCGGAGAGGGTCACCCCCTTGCGCTGGCGCAGGGCAAAGATCCGTTCGGCATATTCGTTGAATTTCGGCGAGCTCCTCGGGTCGATGATCTCGGTATTGCCAAGATCGAGGCTCAACTCGCCCGCGCGGGCGCGGATCTGCGAGACGTTGCCGAGCAGAATCGGGATGGCAATCTCTTCCTCAACCAGGATCGCCGCCGCGCGCAAAATCTTGTCTTCATCCCCTTCCGGGAAGACCAGGCGCTTCGGGTTCGACCTGGCCTTGTTGATGAGGACACGCATGATCTCCTTGGAGCGCCCCTGCAGGGCCTCCAGGCGCTCGCGGTACTTGTCCAGATCGTCGAGCGGCCGGCGGGCGACGCCGCTGTCCATGGCCGCCTTGGCCACGGCCGGGGCGACATGCAGCAGGACGCGCGGGTCGAAGGGTTTGGGGATCAGGTACTCACGGCCGAACTTGATCTCGACGCCGCCATAGGCCTTGCGTACCGAGTCAGGGACGTCCTGCTTGGCCAGTTCAGCCAGGGCCTTGACCGCGGCCAGCTTCATTTCGTCGTTGATGGCGCTGGCATGGACGTCGAGGGCGCCGCGGAAGAGGAACGGGAAGCACAGGACGTTGTTGACCTGGTTGTTGTAGTCGGAACGGCCGGTGCCGATGATCACATCGTCGCGCACCGCCTTGGCTTCCGGCGGGGTGATCTCCGGGTCCGGATTGGCCATGGCAAAGACGATCGGATCCTTGGCCATGCTCTTGAGCATTTCCGGGGTGACGGCGCCCTTGGCGGAAACGCCGAAGAAGATATCGGCGCCGACCATGGCGTCCTCGAGGGTGCGCGCATCGGTTTCGGCGGCCAGGCGCTCCTTATAGACATTCATCCCCTCGGTGCGGCCTTTGTAGATAACCCCCTTGGTGTCGCAGAGGATGACGTTGTTCTTGTCGATCCCCATGGTGATGGCGAGATTTGCACAGGCAATGCCGGCGGCGCCGGCGCCATTGATGACGATTTTGCACATTTCAATTTTTTTACCGACGATCTCCACCGCGTTGATCATGCCGGCGGCGGAGATGATCGCGGTGCCGTGCTGGTCGTCGTGGAAAACCGGGATGTTCATGATCTTCTTCAGCTCTTCCTCGATGTAGAAGCACTCCGGACCCTTGATGTCCTCGAGGTTGATGCCGCCGAAGGTCGGTTCGAGGATCTTCACGGTGCGGATGATCTCGTCGGAATCCTTGGTGTTGAGTTCGATGTCGAACACGTCGATGTCGGCGAAGCGCTTGAAGAGAATCCCCTTTCCCTCCATGACCGGCTTGCCCGCCAGCGCACCGATGTCGCCGAGACCGAGGACGGCGGTGCCGTTGGAGACAACGGCCACCAGATTGCCTTTAGCGGTGTATTCGTAGGCGAGGGACGGGTCTCTCTCGATCTCGAGACACGGCTCGGCGACGCCGGGGCTGTATGCCAGCGCCAGGTCGCGGCTGGTGGCGCACGGTTTGGTGGTGACAACTTCGATCTTACCCTTGCGGCCCATGCTGTGATAATCAAGGGCATCCTGACGTTTCGACATGATTTTCTGACCTCCTTGGTCTGTGTCGGCGGATCATTTGCTAAAATGAAGGCCGGTGGTCGTTGCCGTTTTGGCAATCTGTTTGCGTGATTTTGTTTTGAGTAAAAAAATTTAGCCTGAATAAAAAGGATAGATATCCCCGTTGAGCAATCGCTGTCAAGAGGAAACGTTGTTTTCCCTTGAAGGGACTCTGCAGAAACAGCCATCCGGAGTGACCGGGCTGCGTGAGAAAACATACACGTAATTGGCGATCCGTCAAGCCCGCAATGACGGTTGACACGGTCTGGCAGCGGGGCTAAAAAGGTTCTGGCCGGCACATTTACAGCTCCCTGGTTGGTATGCTCCGCATCGGCGTTCTCTCCGACACCCATCTGCCCGACACCACAGAAGCCGCGGCCTTTCTGCGGCACGTCGCCGAACAGTATTTGCAGCGGGTGGAGATGATCCTGCATGCTGGCGATGTGGTCGCACCTGAGGTGCTTGCGGCTTTTGCACCGTGCCCGGTCTTTGCCGTCAGGGGCAACATGGATGCAGCGGCCCCGGAGCTCCCGCACAAACGGGTCATGCATGTCGGCGGGGTCAACATCGGCCTGCTCCATGGCTGGGGTGCTCCTGAGGGATTGGCCGATCGGGTCCGCCGGGAGTTCGTCGACACGGCGCTTGACTGTCTGGTCTTCGGCCACAGTCATGAGCCGGTATGCCGTCACGAAGGCGGCCTGCTGCTGTTCAACCCAGGTAGCGCGACCGACCGCCGGAGCATGCCCTATGAGAGCGTCGGTCTGCTGGAGGTCGAAAACGGCAGGGTCAGCGGACGGATTGTGCCGCTCGACGATACGCGTTGTAGTTAAATTCTCTGCCATTTTGGAAAGGTCATCACATGAAACGACTCTGGGCACCCTGGCGGCTCGAATATGTGCAGGCCCCTCGCGGCGGCGACTGCATCTTCTGCCTGGGCGAGACCTGCAACGATCAGGCGCGGTTGGTCCTGTTCCGCGGCAAGCGCTGCTTCGTCATCATGAACCGGTTCCCCTATTCGAATGGTCACCTGATGGTGGCGCCGCTGCGGCACGTCGCCGACCCGGGCCTGCTCGACGACGAGGAGATGGCGGAACTTCAGCAGCTCACCATCGCCTGCCGCGACCTCCTGCTCCAGACCTGCCAGGCGCAAGGGTTCAATATCGGCATGAACCTTGGCGCGGTCGCCGGGGCCGGCATCACCGACCATCTGCACCAGCACATCGTCCCGCGCTGGTCCGGTGACACCAATTTCATGCCGGTGTTTGCCGACGTGCGCGTGATCCCCCAGCATCTCGAGGCGACCTGCCGGCAACTGCGCGAGGCGATAGCCCAGGGCGTCGGCAATTTCTGTTGAGTTTCCCATTGAATAAGCCCAACATTGGAGTTTGATTAGGTGTTTCAAGTTTTAGGGGAGGATGTGCAGATGAGCCGTGCCATTGCCATCCTGACCGGGGGCGGCGACCGCCCCGCCCTGAACGCCGTGATCCGGGCGGTGAACTGGTGGGTACGGCGGAAGCTCTCGGAATCGGCGTCGGCCGTTGAACAACCTGCCGGCGGGAAAGACGGAGAGAGGGATGAATGAGCCAGGGGCCCGCGCCGGTCGGGGCGCCAGTCGGCGCGAGCTGGCCTATGCGGCCGGCGGCACGTTGCTTGGCGTCATGGCGCCGCTGGGTTGGATCATCTTGCGCCTGTTGTTGTTTTGGCAGGACGGTGTTGGGCTTTGGGATCAAGTCATCGGCGATATCGTCCGCAACCCGCAGCAGATCGCCCACTACCTGTACATGGGTGTCGGCACCGCTATGGTGCTTGGCGCCTTTGGCTATTTTATCGGTAAGGCCTCCCAGCAGCTTCATGACCGGGCCCTGGCCCTCGATCTGGTCAATCGCGAAATGGTCGAGCAGAAGGCCTATTCGGAGCGACGCTTTCGCGACCTCGACCGCAGCATCAAGAACTTTCACGTTATCAATACCGACCTGCAGAAGAGCGTTAACCGGCAGGAGGTGCTGAGGTGCAGTGCCGATGGCCTGCACGAGGTGATCGGTTTCGATCGGGTCAACGTGCTGATGGTCGATCCGCAGAACCATAAGCTGGAGTTTGTGGCCAGCCGCGACAGCAAAGGGGGTGGAGAAAGCAAGCCGGTTGCCCTGCCTCTGGACGAGCGCGCCGGCTGCCTGTTCAAGGCGGTCCGCGACCGCCAGGTGATGCTGATCGAGGACGTCGCCAAAATGCCTGAGGAATACCACCTCAAGCCGCCTTTCGACGCCATTTCGCAACTGCGCTCACGCAGCTTCATCATCTGTCCGGTCGTGGTGCGTGACCAGGCGGTCGGGTTGATCTGCGTCGACAAGAAACATCAGCGGCTCACCCTCATGGATACCGATGTCGATACGGTGAAGCTGTTCGCCGACCAGGTGGCTGCTTCGCTGGCGCGCATCCATTTACTCGACGCGGCCGAGGTCCTGACTCGCCAGCTTGACCGCACCTTCGCCGAGTTTTTGAAATACCGCGGGCAGCACGACTCCCTGATTCGCTCACTGCGCGATACCCTTGCTTCGAACAGCGAGACCACCGCGAATATTTCCAGCGGTGCCGGTGTGATCCAGGAGTCCGTGGCGGCGACCCGCTCCTCACTCGGCCAGATTTCGGTTTCGATCGACCAGGTGTCCCACAATCTCAAATCGCTCAACGAGTTCGTCGAAAGCTCGATTGCTGCGATGACCGAGATCCACTACACGGTGAATGCCATCCAGGAGAGCGGCGTGCGTTCGCATACCATGTCCGAGGCGGTCAAGGGGCGGGCCGAGGAAGGCGTCGCGGCGGTTTCCCAGGTCATCGACGGCATGCGCGGCATCGTCCACTCGGTGGAGCAGGTGGAGCAGACCATCAGCCGGCTCTCATGTAAAAGCGAGGAAGTTGGGACGATCACCTCGGTCATCACCGGTCTGACCCAGAAGACCAGCCTGCTCGCGTTGAACGCATCAATCATCGCCGCCCAGGCCGGAGAACACGGCCGTTCCTTTGCCGTGGTCGCCGATGAGGTGCGATCCCTGGCCCAGGAAGCCGCCGCCTCCACCGACCAGATCAACCGGATTATCGAGGAGATCCAGATGTTCACTCAGGAGACGGTCAGTCATATCGGCCAGACCCGCCAACTGGTCGACGACGGCATGGGCCGCAGCGAGGAGATGGCCAAATCTCTGCAGCAGATCCTGGCCAGCTCGGTGCAGGCCATGGAGATGTCCCACGACATCCGCCGGGCGACCCAGGAGATCTCACGCTCCGTCGAGGCGGTCAGCCGCTCGACGGAAGAACTCGGGGAGATGTCCTCCCAGGTCTCGCAAGCTTCGCGCGAGGAGGCGCTGGGAGCCAGAAGCATTGTCCAGTCAGTCGAGGACGTGCAGGCCATGACGCTCGATATGGTGGCGGCGACACACAAGCAGGTGGAGAACAGCGACTTTATCATGTCGTCGGTCGATCAGGTCAGTGTCATGGCCACGAAGATTTTCGACGAAATGGAAGAACGCCGCCAGGCCAGCCAGGCGGTCGTTGAGGATTTGCGGCAAGTGCGGGGAGGCGGTTGAACTGGCGCAATTCAACGGCGCTGAAAGCGCCAATTCAACCATGCAACGGATGCAAAACGCGGACGGCAATCAGCCGTCCGCGTTTTGCATCCGCATCTTGAGGGCTGGACAATCGCGCGCGGCCGGGGCAATCGGCCTGCTGGCACGGTTCGATGTGAATGGTGACATCCGAGCCAATGACGTGCTCGGCAATCTTCCCTTCGAGGGCATCGGTGATGTGGTGAGCCTCGTCGACCGAGAGGTGCTTGCAGACGGTCAGGTGAAAGTCGATCAGCTTCTGGGAACCGGCCCGCCGGGTGCGCAGGTTGTGGTAGTCGAATAACTCGCCCTTGTTGGTGGCGATGAGATGCTCGATTTCCTGAGCGGATCGTGTCGGGGAGTTGCTCATCAAGGATGTCGCGCATCCCATGGCGGAGCAGGTCCAGCGCCTGGAAGATGATGTAGACGGCAACCAGCAGCGACATGAACGGGTCGAGCCAGGGAAGCTCGAGCCAGAACAGGGCCAGCAGGCCGAGCAGCAGCGCCAGGTTGGTGTAGACGTCCATGGCGAAGTGCAGCGAGTCGGCTGCCAGGGCGGAGGAATCGGTGGCCTTGGCGACCCGGCGCAGGTAGCGGGTAAGCAGCAGGGATGCGGTCAGGCTGACGAGCATGACGACAATGCCGCCCAGCGGCTTTGCCACCACGCTGCCGGACTGCAGCCGCCGGACGGCCTCGAAACAGATCCAGCCGCCCGATAGGGCGATCACGATGGCCTGAAAGACCGTGGCGATCGTCTCGAACTTGCCATGGCCGTAGGGATGGCGCTCGTCGGCCGGTTGCTCGGCCTGGCGGATCGCCATGAAGTTCACCCCGGACATGAGGATGTCCAGCAGCGAATCGACGGCCGATGTGAGCACCGCCAGGCTGCCGGTCAGCAGCCCGGTGACCAATTTCATGGTGGCCAGCGCGACGGCCGTGGCCACGGACACACGCGCTGCTGCGACTTTTGGCGAAACCGGGCTCATGAAAGACCCTCAGGAAGGGGGCAGGCGGCCCGCCAAGGGGTGAAGCCGTCGCCTTCGATGGCCCAGAAGTCGTCGATCCGCTGACAGTAAAATGGCAAATCAGCACATGCCGTGCCGATGGCCGCGCTCGACTCCGGTGCGACCAGGCCGTGGTCGGCCAAAATCCGGTAACAGCCGTCGATCCCGGCAAGGATCGCCACCAGTTCCCCGGCGTTCGGTTCGAGGGTGCGGACGATGTACCAGTGGCCGGCGAACTGGCGGACCCGCTCGGCCGGCAGGTGGAACAGGTTGTCATGGCATTCGGCAATGATGAATTCGCGCAGGAAAAGATCGGCACCCTGGCACAAGGCGCCGGCTTCGAGGGGGTCAAGGCCCTGATGCGCCACCAGGTGGTCGCGAACGGCCAGCAGCAGCCGGACGCACTGCCCGTCAATGCGGATCTCGTCATCGAAATCACGGATCTCGAAATCATCCGGGTTGACCCGCGGCAGATCGAGAGGAATGGTGGCCGGCACGTAAATGGGATGCTCCCTGGATTTGTGAGCGCCAACCATAATCCAGTGCGGCTTTTGATGCAACGGTCAACCGTTTTGCCTGTTTACTCGGCGGGCCCGCGTTTGTTAACATAACCGGGTGTTTTTTGAAGCAAGAATGCTGCTATCCCGACCGCATGGCAGGATTTTCGCGATAGACCGAACGAGATCTTCAAAATCCATCAAATGATTTTTTTGTTAAGTCATTCCGAAAGATATCTCGTTTATGAGTGAACAAATCGTTGTCGGTCAGACCGTCACGCCGATGATGCGCCAGTATCTCGAAATCAAGGCCGCCCACCCCGACGCCATCCTCTTTTTCCGGCTGGGCGATTTCTACGAGATGTTCCTGGACGATGCCGTCGTGGCTTCGCGGATTCTCGATATCACCCTGACCTCGCGCAACAAAGGCGCCGCCGACGAGGTGCCCCTGTGCGGGGTGCCTTTCCACAGCTGCCAGCCTTATATCGCCAAGCTCGTTCAACATGGTCACCGGGTCGCGATCTGCGAACAGGTCGAGGATCCGAAGGCCGCCAAGGGGATCGTCCGCCGCGAGGTGGTGCGGGTGGTCACGCCGGGACTGGTGGTCGATACCGACACTCTCGATCCGCGCCGCAACAACTACCTGGCCGCGCTGGCGCCGGATTCGTCCGGGCGCTGCGGTCTGGCCTGCGTCGACATTACCACGGGGGATTTCCGGGCCACCGAGAGTCAGGTACCGGCGGAGATCGCCACGGAACTGGCGGCACGCGATCCCGCCGAGGTCCTGATCCCCGCGGGGGAGGCGGGCGACCGGCTGCTGGCACAGTTGGCCGTCACCCTGCAGGGCCGGCTGGTGCATCGTATCCCCGCCTGGGTGACCGAGGCGGATCGCGCTCGCCATGAACTGCTCGCCACCTTTCCCCACGGCTCCCTCGAAGCCTTCGGCTGTCAGGGGCTGCCCGGGGCCCTCGGCGCGGCCGGGGCGATCCTGCACTACCTCACCGAGACCCAGAAGGGGACGCTGCCTCACCTGCAGCCGCTGCGCACCTTCCAGAGCCACGAGTTTATGCTGCTGGACGATTTCACCCGTCGCAACCTGGAGCTGACCGGCAGTCTGCTCGATGGCGGCCGCCGCGGCTCGCTGCTCGGGGTTCTCGACCGGACCGTGACAGCCATGGGGGCTCGCAAGCTGCGCCATTGGGTCGCCCACCCCCTGGTCGAGCTGACCGTTATCCGCCAGCGCCATGAGGCCGTTAGCGAGCTTGTCGAAGCAAGCCTTCTGCGCGGCGACCTGGCTGCCGGTCTCGATGGCGTTTACGATCTGGAGCGGCTGAATGCCCGGATTGCCATGGCCACCGGCAACGCCAAGGACCTGGTGGCCCTGAAGAGCTCTCTTGAACGTTTGCCGGCGTTGCTGGCGAGGTTGGCTGAAGCCACGGCACCGCTGCTGGCCGAGTTGCGCGGCCGGCTCGACCCCCTTGCTGACGTGGCGGAGTTGATCGGCCGGGCGATTGTCGACGAACCGCCGTTCGTGCTGCGCGAGGGGGGCCTGATCCGCCCCGGCTTCCATGCCGGACTCGATGAACTGCGCCAAATCAGCCGGGAGGGGAAGGGGTGGATCGCCCGTCTCGAACAGGAGGAGAAGGAGCGCACCGGCATCACCACGCTCAAGGTGCGCTTCAACCGGGTGTTCGGCTACTACATCGAGGTGACCCGCTCGCACCTTGGCAAGGTGCCCGACGATTACCAGCGCAAGCAGACGCTGGCCGGGGCCGAGCGCTTCATTACGCCGGCGCTCAAGGAGTACGAGGAGAAGGTGCTCGGTGCCGAGGAACAGGTGGTCGAGATCGAATACAACCTCTTCCAGGAGGTGCGGCGGCAGGTTGCGGCGCATGGCGCGCGCATTCAGGCGACCGCCGATGCCCTGGCGACCCTCGACGTGCTGGCGGGGCTGGCCGACCTTGCCCACGACCGCAATTTCTGCGTGCCACAGATGGATGATTCCACCGATCTGCTGATCGAGGAGGGGCGACACCCGGTGATCGAGGCAATGAACCTCGGCGAGCGCTTCGTTCCCAACGATGTGGTCATGGACACCTGCGACAACCAGATCCTGGTCATCACCGGTCCCAACATGGCCGGCAAGTCGACCTTCATGCGCCAGGTGGCGCTGATTGTGCTCATGGCCCAGGTGGGCAGTCTGGTGCCGGCCAAGGCCGCGCGCATCGGCGTGGTCGACCGCATCTTCACGCGGGTCGGGGCCAGTGATAACCTGGCCCGCGGCCAGTCGACCTTCATGGTCGAGATGACTGAAACCGCCAACATTCTCAACCACGCCACGCCGCGGAGCCTGATCGTGCTGGACGAAATCGGGCGCGGCACCTCGACCTTCGACGGCATCAGCATTGCCTGGGCCGTGGCCGAGTATTTGCATGATAATCCGCAGGTGGCGGCGAAGACCCTGTTCGCCACTCATTATCATGAATTGACCGACCTGGCGCTGACCCGCGAGCGGGTCAGGAATTTCAACGTTGCGGTCAAGGAATGGCAGGATCAGATCATCTTCCTGCGGCGCATCGTCAAGGGCGGCGCCAGCCACTCCTATGGCATCCAGGTGGCGCGCCTGGCCGGTCTGCCGGCGGCGGTCATCGAACGGGCCAGGGAAGTGCTGCACAATCTGGAGGCCGGTGAATTCGAAACCGGGGCGCCGCGCCTGGCCAAATCGAAGGTCAGTCCGGACCGGCCGCCGCAGTTGGGTCTGTTCGACCGGGCCGATGACCTGCTGCGTCAGCACCTCACCGAGATCGACATCAGCGTGCTCACTCCGCTGGAAGCCCTCAACCGGCTCGACGAGCTGAAGAAACTACTTTAGATAATGAAAAAAATCCTATCAATATTCCTGGTGTTTTTCGTGTTGATGACGTTTGTCGAGCGGTTGCACGCCGCCAGCCTCGACACGGCTTACCGCACGGCCCGCGATAATTACTCCGCCTTGCAATCGTCACCGCGCAAGCAGAAGCTGCGCAGCGAGTGGGACCGGGTTGTGCTGCAGTTCCTGCAGGTTTATGAGCGCGATCCGGGCGGTCCGCTTGCCGCCGAGGCGCTGTTCATGGCGGCCAAGACGGTGCATGGCCGATACCGGGTCAGCCGGGTCGCCGACGATGCCTGGGAAGCCGTAATGCTGTTCGAACGGGTGTCCCGGGACATTCCTGCCAGCTCCCTGGGTGACGACGCCCTGGTCCTCGCCGGCGATCTCCTCGAAACAACGCTCGACGCTCCGGAAGAGGCCTATCTGCGTTACCAGCAGGCCGCTGCCCGCTATCCGCACGGCGATATGACGCCGCGCGCCCGGCAGCGGCTGAATGCCCTGGTACGCTACGCGCCGCCGCCGTCATCTTCGGTGGCCGTCGCTGCCCGTGTCGAACCGGCCCCAGCGGTGTTGAATGGATCGTCCGACCCGCCGGCCGACATGGTCGCAACCCGCCTGTCCGGGATCCGCTTCTGGTCAAACCCGGGTTACACCCGGGTGGTCCTCGACCTGACGGCGACCAGTGCGTACACGGCCAACTTCCTGGATGCCGATCCGGTCGAAAACCTGCCGCAGCGCCTCTACCTCGATATCGGCCCCGCCCGCCTCGACCCGGCCCTGGCTGCGCCAACCGTGGTCGATGACGGTCTGTTGCGCCGGATTCGCGCGGGGGTCCCCGAAGCCGGCAAGGTGCGGGTGGTGCTCGATCTGGTCAGTATCGGCCATTACAAGATCTTTCCCCTGAACGACCCGTACCGGCTGGTGATCGACATCAGCGGCGACAAGGTCCCGGAGATCAAGGCCCTGGAACCGTCACTGCAGGCCGCCGCTCCGCCCAAGGGCGACGAGGTGGCCAAGGTTCTCGAACAGCTGCCGGCCTCGCTGCCGCCACCGGCGTTACCGGCGCCGCCGATCCTTACCGGTTTGCGCCGGATCGTGGTCGATGCAGGTCATGGCGGCAAGGACCCGGGCGCGGTCGGGCCGAGTGGCTTGAAGGAAAAGGATGTTACTCTCGCCCTTGCCAAAACGCTTGCCAAAAGTCTTCGCGAAGTGTTGGGCTGCGAGGTGGTGCTGACCCGTGACCGTGATGTCTTTCTACCCCTCGAGGAGCGCACCGCTATTGCCAACAAGGTGGGCGCCGATCTGTTCATATCGTTGCATGCCAACGCCGCCCCCAACCGCCAGGCCTACGGTATCGAGACCTACTATCTCAACTTTTCGAAAAACGATAAGGCCGCGGCAGTGGCCGCCCGCGAGAATGGCACCTCGCTCAAGGAAGTGACCGATCTCGAGCAGATCCTCTTCGATCTGATGGCCAATTCCAAGATCAACGAGTCGAGCCGCCTGGCGGCGGAGATTCAGAAAGCCCTGGTCGACCGGCTTGGCGAGCGCTTCGAGGACGTCCGCGACCTGGGGGTCCGCCAGGGACCTTTCTACGTGCTGCTCGGCGCCACGATGCCATCGGTGCTGGTCGAGGCGGCCTTCATCAGTCATCCGCGGGAGGAGCAGCGGCTGGTCAGTCGCAGCTACCGGGAGCACACCGCCGATGCCATTGTCGAGGCCGTCAGAAATTATGCCCGCGCCCACAAACTGATTGTCAGCCGATGACGACCGATCACATCCATACGCCGCCGGCTTTCTTCGAGCGGGAACTGCTCCTTGCCGGAGATGTGCCTTACGAGGAACGGCGCGTCCCCCTGTTGGAAGCAGCCCGCAAGTTTCTCGACTATCATCGCGAAGCATGTCATGCACAACATCGCCAGGGGGCCAGCGGCAGCCAGGTGGTGCATGCGATCACGGCGATGACCGACACCCTGATGCGCAATCTGTTCCGCTGCATTACTGCGGAATGGGCCGCCGAGCAGCGCCCCGGGACGACGCTGATCGCCATTGGCGGTTACGGGCGCTCCGAACTCAACCCGCGTTCCGACATCGACCTGCTGTTCTTCAGCGGCGAGCGCAGCCGCGACCATGCCGAGACCGTCTCCCAACGCATGCTCTACCTGTTGTGGGATCTCAACCTGGATGTCGGCTACAGCGTGCGCACAGCCAAGGAGTGCATCAATCTCGCCGGACAGGACATCACCATCCGCACTGCCCTCCTCGATGCGCGGTATCTCGCCGGCGACGAGGAGCTGTTCGGCGAGTTTCAGAAGCAGGTGATGCCGGTGTTGCTGGCCAAGAACACTAAGGTATTTCTCGACGCCAAGTACGACGAGCACAAAACCCGACTGCACAAATACGGTGCCTCGATCTACCTGCTGGAACCGAACATCAAGGAGAGCGAAGGGGGACTGCGCGACCTGCACACGGCCGTCTGGATGGCTCAGGTCAAGTACAAGACCACCTCGTTGCGCGAACTGGTGCAGAAAAGTGTGATCAACGAAGAGGAACTCAACGCGTTCCTGGCCGCCTACGACTACCTCTGGAGGATCCGCAACGAACTGCACTACCAGTCGAAGCGCAAGAATGACCAACTGCACTTCGACAAGCAGGAGACCATTGCCGCGTTCCTTGGCTACGCCGATGGCCGCAATGGGAAGGCGGTCGAGCAGTTCATGCAGGATTACTATGCTCACGCCGGCCAGGTCGAGCATCTGGCCGCCAGCCTGATCAGCCGGGTCATGCGCCATAACGATCATTCCGCCGGTATTTTCGGGGCGTTCAAGCGGCGGATGGTCGGCAAGGATTTTTTTGTCTACGACAATGAACTGAAGACTGTCAGCAAGAAGCTGTTCCAGGAACGGCCGGCCACCATGATGGAGGCCTTCGCCCATGCCAAGCGTCTCGACGTCAGGCTGAGCGTCGAACTCAAGGGGCAGATACGCGCCAACCTCGACCAGATCAACGACCGTTTCCGGCGTTCCCGCGAGATTTCCGAGCTGTTTCTGGAGATCCTGCGGTCGCCGGGGGGAATCACCCGCACGCTGCGGGATATGCATCATCTGGCCTTCCTCAACCGCTACATCCCCGAGTTCGAGCGGATCTACTGCAAGGTCCAGCACGATGCCTATCATATCTACACGGTGGACACGCACACCCTGTTCTGCGTCGAGGAACTCGAAAAACTCTGGCTCGGCGAATATCGCGACAAGAAGCCGGTCTATACCCAGGTTGCCAATGAGATCGAAAAGCGCGAACTGCTGGTACTGGCCGTGCTCTTTCACGATATCGGCAAGGGCGAGGGGAAGGATCACAGCAACCGCGGGGCGGACATGATACCGACCATCGCCCGGCGGCTCAACCTCAACCGCGAGGACAGCCAGCGCCTCGAATTCCTGGTCCGCCGTCACCTCGACATGGCGCATATCTCCCAGCGTCGCGACATGCATGACGACCGCCTGATCCACGACTTTACCCAGACCATGGGGATGAGCGAAAACCTGCGCATGCTCTTTTTGCTTACTTTTGCCGACATCAAGGGGGTGGGTCCCGACGTGTGGACCGAGTGGAAGGGCTCGCTGCTGCAGGAGCTGTACGAGAAGGCCTTTGATGTTCTCGAGCGTGGCGACTTCTACAAGGATCTGCGCTCGGAACGGGTGCGCAACCGCCGCCGCAAGGTTGTCGAGGCTCTGGCCGAGGAGTTTGGCGACAGAGCGGTGCGCGAGCTGCTGCAGGCAGCCGGCACCCGCTACCTGCTGTCCCATCGTTCCGTGGAGATCATCGCTCACATGCGGCTCGAACTGCAGCGCGGCGAGGCGACCGTGGCGATCGACGTCGTCGATGACCACGACCGCGGTTTCTCGCAGGTCGTGCTTTCGACACTCGATGTTCCGGGACTGTTCAGCATGATTGCCGGGGTGATGGCCGCCAACGGCATCAACATCCTCGGCGCGCAAATCTACACGCGCAGCAACGGTGCTGCCCTCGACATCCTGCATGTCAATAAACCCCAGGGCGGCGTGATTGAAAACCCGGCCAAATGGGTGAGGGTCCGCGAAGAGCTGCAGGGGGTGATCGAGGGCCGGCTCAAGGTCAAGCAGCTGGTGGCTCGGCGCAAAGAGTCCGGGCTGATGCCGCAACGGCCGTTGCCGCGATATCCGGACCGGGTCGAATTCGACATCGACATCTCCCGCGAATACACGGTCATCGATATCTTCACCCACGACCGGATTGGCCTGCTCTACCGGATCACCCGGACGCTGGCCGACCTCGGACTGTATATCTTCATCGCCAAGATCTCCACCAAGGTCGACCAGGTGGCCGATACCTTCTACGTCAAGGATATCTTCGGGCAGAAGGTCAGTGCCCCGGAAAAACTCGCAGAAATCCGCCGCCAGTTGCTCGAAAGTCTCGGCCAATAGCCGGGCGGGCCCGTCATGGATCACTACCTCGACTTGTTCATGAGCTATCTGACCGTGGAGCGCGGCCTGGCCCGCAACACCCTCGATGCCTATGGTCGCGATCTGGCCCGCTATCTCGCCTGGCTGCAGCGCCATGACGTGACCCACCCCGACGGCATTGGCGTGCCGCTGGTGCTCGGTTTTCTGGTCAGCCTCAAGGATGACGGGCTGGCCCCGCGCAGCCGTTCACGCGCCCTGGTGGCCGTGCGCACCTTTCACAAATTCCTGGTGAGCGAGCGTTTCTGCTCGGTAAATCCGACCGGGCAGGTGGCCGCCCCGCGCAGCATGGCCCCGCTCCCGAAGACCATGTCGCCACACGATGTCGAGTCGCTGCTGGCCAGCCCCAAGGGGGAGCAACCGCTTGCCGCCCGCGACCGTGCCATGTTTGAGATCCTCTATGCCACGGGTTTGCGGGTCTCCGAACTGGTGACCCTTAAGCTCAGTGACCTGCAGCTCGACGTCGGCTACCTGACCGCCTTCGGCAAGCGCAGCAAGCAGCGGATCGTCCCCCTCGGCACGGCGGCGATCGACGAGTTGCGCAGCTATCTCGCGGTCGCCAGGCCACGTTTCGACAGGGCGGGAACCTCACCCTGCGTCTTTCTCAACCGTTCCGGAGAGGGGTTGACACGCCAGGGCTTCTGGAAGATCATCAAGCGCCGCGCCCGCGAGGCCGGCATCCACCGCAACATCACGCCCCACACCCTGCGGCACTCGTTCGCCACGCACCTGTTGGAGAACGGCGCCGACCTGCGTTCCGTGCAGGCGATGCTCGGTCATGCCGACATCTCCACCACGCAAATCTACACGCATGTGACGCGTGAGCGGTTGCGGCAGATCCACGCCCGTCATCACCCGCGCGGTTGACGGGCGGAGACCAACCCTGACGATGAGGTCATGATGAAATACCTGATTCTGGTCGGCGATGGCATGGCCGACGAACCGATCGCCGAACTGGGGGGGCTGACCCCTCTGCAGAAGGCGCATATCCCCAACATGGATCGCCTGGCGAAGCTTGGCCTGACCGGCATGGCGGAGACCGTGCCAGCGGCCTTTCACCCCGGCTCGGATGTCGCCAACCTGTCGGTGTTCGGTTACGATCCGGCATCCTGCTATACCGGGCGCTCTCCTCTCGAGGCCGCCAGCATGGGGGTTGAACTTGGGCCGGACGACGTCGCCTTTCGCCTCAACCTGGTCACGCTGGAGGCCCACTGCGGCGACCTCTACATGCTGGATTTCTCGGCCGGCCACATCTCCACGGCGGAAGCCCGCGAACTGATCGTCACCCTGCAGGAGGAACTTGGCGACGAGACCTTCCAGTTCTATCCCGGCGTATCCTATCGTCACCTCATGGTCTGGCGCGGCGGCCGCGAAGACTTCAAACTGGCCCCTCCCCATGACCTGACCGGCCAGAGCGTACGCAATCATCTGCCGCGCACCGCCGAGGCGTTGCCGCTGGTGCAGATCAGCACTTCGGCCCAACTGCTATTCAAGCGCCATCCGGTCAACCTTCGGCGCGAACAGGCCGGGCTACTGCCGGCCAACTCGATCTGGCTGTGGGGGCAGGGGAAACGGCCGCAGATGCAGACCCTGCTGCAGATGCATGGTCTGCGCGGGGCAGTCATCTCGGCGGTCGACCTGATCAAGGGGATCGGGGTCTATGCCGGCATGGAAGTGATCGAGGTCCCCGGCGCGACCGGCTACCTTGACACCAACTACCGTGGCAAGGCGCAAGCCGCCCTCGATGCCTTGCGCGAACTCGATCTTGTATACGTCCACGTCGAGGCGCCCGACGAGGCGGCCCACGGCGGCCTGCTCGGCGACAAGCTCGAGGCCATCGAGCGCTTCGATGCCGAAGTGGTCGGTACCATCGTCGCCGGCCTGGACGCGCTTGGCCCCTGCCGGGTGATGGTGCTGCCCGATCATCCCACGCCAGTCAAGCGGATGACTCACACCAAGGACCCGGTGCCGTTCATTCTCTACGCCTCAGGCGGCGAGTTCGCCCCGCGCGGATCGGTCGATGGCTACAGTGAAGCCAATGCCCGCTCGACCGGGGTGATGGTTGCGCCCGGTCATCTCCTGCTGCGGCACCTGATAACCGGGCGGTTGTAGGCCTGGTTCTCTAAAAAAACGAGAGGACGGCAGCTGCCGTCCTCTCGTTTTTAAATCGGCCCGACTGGATATCCGTTGATGTCGGCGGGACCGATTGGTTGCAAAAACGCCTTGACGGGGGTACTATTAACCTAACGTTGCAGTCAGTTATTGAGTCGGGAGTTTTCATCGAGCATTGTCAGGCAACATTCAAGGAGAAAAATCATGAAGACACTGATCGGATTTATGGTTGCTGCCCTGCTGATTATTCCGGCCGCGGCTTTTGCCAATCATCATGCCGTCAAGACCTCCGAGAAGGCCGGGGTTGGCAAGTACCTCACCGACGCTGAAGGTAAAACGCTCTACTGGTTCAAGATGGACAAGCCTGGTGCCAGCACCTGTGCCGGGCCCTGCGTGGAAAAGTGGCCGCTCTACTACCGCGAGGCCGTCGCGCCACCGCAAGGGATTGCGGCGACCGAGTTTGGCACCCTGACTCGCGCCGACGGCAAGAAACAGTCGACCTTCCGGGGATACCCGCTCTACTACTGGGCCGGTGATGCCAAAGCTGGCGATACCAGCGGGCAGGGGGTGAAGGACGTTTGGTTCGTCATCGATCCGGGCAACTTCCCGCCGAAATAAGGCTGTGCGAGGTTCTTTCGGAGCTCAAGGGCCCGGTCGCAATGGCCGGGCCTTGCCATTGCCGGTGCGCGAGGGGGAAGGTTACCTTCCTGCTCCCGCAAGGTTCGTTGATGGAGCGTGGCACATGTTGAAAATCATGGTGGTTGCTATTGCGTTGCTGTTGGTTGACAGTGGTCTGGCCAGCACTGCCGACATATATAAGTGCACACGCCCTGACGGAACCAGCTATTTTTCGAACAGTGCGGCGCAACCCTTCGGCGATTGCATGATGGAGAAGGTCGAAGAGCTGCCGCCCCTCGCCACCATCCAGGATAACGCCGTACGGTCGGCGCCGTCACCCGTGAGCAAACCGTCGGCCGCACCGGCGGTGGTTGCTGGCAACAGCCAAGCGTACCATGCGTTCGCGAGCGAAGCACGGCAACTCGTCGATCAGTACAAAGATGCCAAACGCAGGTCTGTCCATTATTCCGTGGTTGTCCAGAAGCAGAAAGCGCTCCGCGAGTTGAGCGGGATCAGGGCAAAGAAAACCGTCATGCTGGGTGAAATCGATCAAGCCACCATCGGCGATGCCGAAAAACAGCAGTTAAGAGAGGTGCTTTCCCAGGTAAGGGAGTGATGCCCCAGGCAGACCGAAAAGCCCACCGGGTGAGGGTGGGCTTCTGGGTAGAAGTGCAAAGCCGCTCTGTTTTGGAAAAAACCAACCGTGGTTCCTTTGTGGACCGAACCGACGACAAACTTGATTTATTAATGATGCTCCTCGCTATGGGTCACTTGCTCAAGGCGGTATCCGCGACTGGTCGCGTCCAGGAAATGATGGCACTCTTCAGGTGAGATGGGTCGACTGAACAAGTAGCCTTGCGCTTCGTGACACCCCTGGTTGCGAAGAAACGCCAGCTCTTCATGGGTTTCGACCCCTTCGCCAACGACGCGCAGGGCAAGGTTCTCACCGATGCCGAGGATGGCCTTGATAATCACGGCATCCTCCTTGTTGGCCAGCGAGTTGCTGATGAACGAACGGTCGATCTTGAGCGAATCGAGGGGAATGCGCCGCAGGTAGCTGAGCGACGAGTAGCCGGTGCCGAAGTCGTCAAGGGAGATGCGTATCCCCTGGTTCTTCAGGCTCCACAGGCCATCGATTGTCTCCTCACTGGCATTGAGCAGGCAGGATTCGGTGAGCTCGATCCCCAGCAGCTCCGGATCGGTGCCGGTCTCCTCCACAATGGTCAGGATCTTTTCCGCCAGGTTCTGCTTGCGAAACTGCACCGGCGAGACATTCACCGCAATCCGCTGGGGCGTGAAACCCTGATCCTGCCAAGCGCGGATCTGCCGGCAGGCCTCACGGATGACCCATTCGCCGATCGGCACGATCAGGCCGGTCTCTTCGGCCAGGGGGATGAACTCCAGGGGGGGGACGACCCCCCGTTCCGGGCAGTTCCAGCGCAGCAGTGCCTCATGGCCGCAGACCAGGCCGCTCTCCAGGTCGATGGTCGGCTGGTAGACCAGGAAGAATTCCTGGCGCTCAAGGGCCCGCCTTAGGCCGTTGTGAAGTTCAAGACGCTCCCCCGCCCGCAGTTGCATCTCGGTGGAGAAGAACTGGTAATGGTTCTTCCCCTTGGCCTTGACACTGTACATGGCGGTATCGGCATTCTTGAGCAGATCCTCGACGGTTTCGCCGTCCATCGGGAAGAAGGTGACGCCGAGGCTGGCGGTCACGAAGAGCTCCTTCCCCTCCAGCAGAAACGGTTTGTTAAAACCGTCGAGGAGCCGCTGGACCATGATGACCACGTTCTCGATGACCTTGCTCTCGCTCAGGAAGATGACGAACTCGTCGCCGCCGAGGCGGCCGACGTTGTCGGAGCCGCGAATCGACTCCTTCAGGCGGACACCGACCTCCTTGAGCAGCAGGTCACCGACGCGGTGGCCGAGGGAGTCGTTGATGTCCTTGAAGTGATCAAGGTCGACGAAGATGACCGCAACCTTTTCGCCGCTGGCGGCGGCATGGGTGATCGCCTGGCCCAGCCGGTCGACGATCAGCAGGCGGTTGGGCAGCCCGGTCAGCGT
Source organism: uncultured delta proteobacterium (assembly GCA_963751525.1). Lineage (GTDB taxonomy): Bacteria > Desulfobacterota > Desulfuromonadia > Desulfuromonadales > BM103 > VAUL01. Next base: position 104,759 of record CAVVUQ010000004.1, read on the forward strand.
ATCGAAGTGGGCCATTTGCTGGAGAATCTCGCCGCGCTGCAGCAGCAGCTGGTCGCGCTCGCCGATCTGCGCCAGCATGCTGTTGAACTGCTCGATCAGGGTGCCGACCTCGTCGTCGCCGTCCTTCTCGGCCCGCAATGAGAAATCCTTGGCGCTGGAGACCTTGAGCATGGTGTCCGCCAGATTGTGAATCGGGCGGGAGATGCGCTCGGCCAACCGGGTGGAGAGCAGGTAGGCGACCCCCGCCGCCAGGAGCATGACCAATAGGGCGTTGCGGGTATAGTCAGCAAGTCGCTGGTGTACCGGCGACAGGTCGGAGAAGAGCACGACACTGCCAATCATTTCATTGTCGACGATGACCGCCTGCCGCACTCCTTCGTGGCTGTTCAATAGTTCGGTGACGGTCGCTTCGCTGAGCACGCGGCCGATACTGGCCCCTTCCGTCAGTTGGCTGCCATCGGGCAGGATGATTCGCGCCGCGGTCGTCTTGTCGTTGGTGTAGGCCGCCAGGATCTGGTTGTTGCTGGTGAGGATGAGGGCGTTGGTGATGTTGCTCTTCGATTGCAGGCTGTGCAGCGTCGCCCCGGCGGCGCTGGCATCGTTAAACGCCAGCGTGGCGCTGATGTTACTGGCGATGACCTCGGCCTGGGTGGCGAGGTCACGCTCGAGCATGTTCTTGACCGACAGGGCCTCGATGCCCAGGAAGGCGGCACCGGCCAGGACCAGGGCCAGGGTGCAGGTCAGCACATTGGCGGTGAGGATCTTTTTCCTGATGGCCAGATTTCGGAAAAGGCCGGCGAAGGTTTGCAAAGGCTCACTCCCTGATTGTGGTGGCCAGTTTCAATAGGTTGGAGCTGATGGTGAGTTCCGCCGCCTGTGCGGCCCGCAGGTTGATCTCGAAACGAACCTGGTTGTCCTGCAGCAATAGCTGGATCATCCCGCCCTCGTGGGCAAAGCCATCGATGTCACTGACCGTCAGGGTGTTGTGCCCCTTGAGGGCGGCAAGCAGCGCGCTGAGGCGGCGCTGCTCCGAACGGCTGATGAATAGAATCTGACAGCCGCCGGCTTCGCTGATTTTGTCGATACGGCGGATCTCCTCGGCGGTGATGACGCTGATCGAGGCGGGGGCGTCGGTCACCTTCTGGGCGAATTTGGAGGCAACCGTGACGGTTTCGACCTTGAGCTGCATGAGTTCGGCGAGATCGAGATCGCCGAGGTTTTCCCCGCCGGGGGAGGATGTCTGTATCGTCCACCCCTTGAGGGGAACGGCCAGCAGACCGCAGGCCAGAATCGATGTGAAAATTATACGGGTGGCGATTGATGTATATTTTCCGCAAGGATCAAATAAAGCCATTTTTAAAATTCTCGGTTAAATTTCCGTAGCATATAAACGTCTGGCTCGAGTTTTCAAGCGGGAGCTACTTCACCAAGCAAGACAGTAATTAACAACCTTCCCAAATTATAGAATTTTCATACACTTGTCAATAAAAAAGGCTTTTCAGCAGAATTTGTGGGTAGCTGAGCCGCCGGGCGGGGCGGCGCTACAAAAAAACCGGGGGCATGGAGAGTAAGGATGATTTACTTCAGGCTTGCAAAGCCCTGGCTTTCAGTTCGAGAATGCTGTCCACTACCCCCATGACGATCACGACGTCATCGGTTCCCAAAGACCGATCCCGTGGCGGGTTGAAACTGTAGGAACCCTTGCCGTCGGCAAGAGCGACCACCGTCACCCCCTCAACCTCGAGGATGCCGGAATCCGCCAGGGACTTGCCGACAAGCGCGGAACTGGCAGGGATGTGAATTTCCTCGACCCTGACGGCGGAATCCTTTACGCGCAGCATGTTGTCCAGAAAGCTCACCACCGAGGGGCGAATCATCTCCGAGGCCATGCGCAGCCCACCGATGAAGTTGGGCATGACGACCCGGTCGGCCCCCACCTGTCGAAGCTTCCTCTCGGATTCCTCATTGATGGCCTTGGCGACTATCTTCAGGTCTGAGTTGAGCCCCTTTGCTGTGACGACCACGAAAAGATTGTCAGCGTCGGTCTGCAGGGCGCTCAGCAGCCCTTTGGCCTTGCGAATATTGGCGGTCTCAAGCACCGCTTCATGGGTGGCGTCCCCCTCGAGGTTCAGAATGCCCGCCTCACTCAACTCCCGGATCTTTTCCGGATCCTTGTCGATGGCGACAAAGCTCCGTCCGGCCTTGAGCAGTTCCTCGACGATATACCTGCCGGTGGCGCTCATGCCGCAGACGATATAGTGATTTTCAAGCTTGGAGATGCGGTTTTTCATCTTTCGTCTCCTGAGAACATCGGTCAACTCCACCTTCCACGACAAATGCCGTGAGCACGGAGATACCGTAGATCAGAGTGGCAGAACCGCAGAGAATCAGGATGATGGTAAAGGCGCGTCCGTTGTTCGATAGTTCATGCACCTCCATGAACCCAACCGAGGCGATGGTGATTATGGTCATGTAGAGCGAATCGAAGTAACTCCACCCTTCAATGCCGGCGTAACCCAGCATCCCCGTCACGATCACGACGGTAAGGGCAATCACTACCCTCAGCAGACGGTTGTATATCATGCCAGGTTCCTCTGCTTCCGGGTGCCGCAGAAGATCTTCACGGTGCAAATGCCCATGTTTTTGCGGTAGCGTCCATCGAAAACATCCCCGTCAAGTAGTCAGTGGGATAGAAGAGTTTCAGCATTTATTGACAGATATAAGCCCGTTATCATGTCCCACCGGGCCTTCATGCGAACGCTATTCTTTTATACTCGCCTATCAGGACCAAGATCAACCTGCATATCAACAGGCCCTTTATGAACCAATCAAAGACGCAATAATCCGTGTATAGTTGGTGTGATGGGGAACAGCATGAGAACCGTGGCCATCCCCTGAAGACGATGGCTTCAATAAACTTGCCGATTAATAATGGCTAAAGTTGTTAGTAATGTCGGAAATATTTACACCCTGATGTTGTTGCCCTTATGCAGGCAAATCGGCACAAACAGAACCTGCTAACATATTTACTTTCCGCGATTTTTTTATGGCATTGGATTAGCTGTTGTGCATCGCAGTAAACCAATTTTTTTATTCAGAAGATTGCAAGCGGTATCTGGAATGACGCTAATAGGTAATTTTTATCACTGATAGTCTTCAAATGGCTTAAATCAAAAGATGTTTTGTCTGAAAAGTTTACACGCCACCCGCCTGTGCCTAACGTGCGAGACAACCGCCTGTTTTCATTAAGAATTATATTTAGCATTAAATTTGCATTTAATAGAAAAAATATCGGAAATTGCGTTTTATCTTTCGCACACTTATGAAACGATGTATAAATCACTTCCAGTCTGCTCCATCATATTCCGGGAGCACAGTTGGTCGCTGAAATGGGAAGGGATGAATCAGGCGCTGAGGCGCAGGGAAAGGAAGGGTGGCTTATGAGAATCCATGGAAACTGGCGGTGACAACGATGGCGGCAGTGGCGGTCATGGTCGGAGGGGTGTCTCGGGCGGAGGCATTGATCATTTTTGATAGGCCATTGGATTATGAACTGCGATTAGAGCCCTTACAGCCATTAGCACCAGCCGGAGGAACGTTATTCGTAGGAACATCAGGGACTCTGCTTAACCGGGGAATTATCCAGGGCAACCTGGAAATTCAACAGGGCGGTACCCTGAAGTTGGATCTGAGTGAGCCTGATGTGTTGCAAGTTCAAGGGAGCGTATTGATTGGGAGTGGTGCCAGTCTGGTGGCACTCGGAATCGTGCCCCGGCCTGGTCCTGGCCCCATAGGTGATGATTGGCTTCAGTATCTAGATTTGGGGCATGATTATTATGTAGCGTCTAATGGAACTTTCGTTGGTTTTGACGGTCGCAATGCTCTCGGTGCGGTTCCCCGCCCCCCCGCCCCCCGATTGGAGATGAAGCGTTTGGATTGAGCGCTCTCTCTATTACAATGGGAGATGGCTCTATCCTGAACTTCGACTTTAATTTTGCTGCGGCGCAATATGGCGATTTATTCATTTTCGGTAACAACGGGTTCTCCCTCGCCGATGGAGCAACAATAAATACCAATCTGCCAGACGGTTGGGTAATGATGAATTCACTGCCAATGGTATTTAACATGAATGGAGCCCCTGTTCCTGAACCGTCGACGATCGTCCTGCTTGGGGCCGGCCTTGCCGGACTTGCAGGGCTGGGGTATCGCCGCAATAGAGCGAGCAAGAAAACAGAGAATTAGTTTGATCTGCGCTATAACTGTGTTATAAATTTGAAGGGCAGAGTCATTTGACTCTGCCCTTTTTAAGTTAAGTATCAGACGGGAGGTTATATGGGAAAGCTTGCGCAGGCCGTTGCCCGTTCACCTGTCATTGCCGCGGTCATCGTTTCCGGGATCATGCAGTTGCAGCTGCTGGTCTCTCAGCCTCTTGCCGGGAATATATACCTTGACGGGTCGCTCGGCCCTGCCGGTTCGCTGGTGGGGCCGGATTTCGAGATTCCGGATGCCGTCGGCACCAGGAAGGGGAGCAACCTTTTCCACAGCTTCGGAACATTCGACCTGAGTGCCGGGGAGGTTGCGACGTTCTCGAATGCCGGGGCGCCAATTAACAATGTGATCGGGCGCATCACCGGTGGCACCGCTTCAACCATCGACGGCACCATCCGTTCGACAATTCCCGATGCCAACCTTTACCTGTTGAATCCCAGCGGCATCCTCTTCGGACCGAACGCTGCGCTCGATGTCATGGGGAGTTTCCATGTTTCAACTGCGGATTATCTGAAATTCGGCGACGGTGCAGATCTTCTACGTCCAACCCGGCCATGAGCAGCGTGCTGTCCGTCGGCTGAGCCTGCCGCCTTTGGCTTCCTGGCAGCCGACTCCGGCTGTCGATAACCGGGCAGGGTTCATATCTACGCGTGCCCGAAGGGGAAACCCTCTCGGTGATCGGTGGGGCGATCGATTTTACCGCGACCAAGGTCACCCCTGACGAGATATTGTGGGTTCCGGCGGTTCTGTCGGCTCCGGCAGGCAGGATCAACTGGTGAGCCTGGCTTCGCCTGGTGAGGTTGATGCTCGACCATGAATACCGGTTCGGCAACCCTCGGGAAGATCACTTTTGCCGAGGGCGCGAAACTGAACGTCACGAACATCGATGATATATTTACATATCCACTTTCCACCGCCGGCTCGGTCTATATCAGGGGAGGCGAAATGATCTTCCGTGACGGGGGGATTGATGCCTATGGCAACCCCGGCGGGGCGATCGATATCAAAGGGTGAGAGTCTATGGTTTGATAATTTTTATGCATTCGCCGCAAATTTCAATTGGTCAACTACGATCAGTTCAGTGCGGATCAGGACCACCCGGGCAAGGCGATAAACATCGACCTTTCCGGAGATCTGGTCATGACCCATGCATCGCTGCTCGATTCGCAGAATATCGGCGACGGGCAGGGGGGAGATATTAATATCGCCGCTGCCAACCTGTTCCTTGGCGATGAGGCGATCCTTGACGATAATTCCTATGTCGATGGCTTCGGCTACTATGGTTACATCAACACCGTGACATCCGGGGATGGAAACGGTGGCAACATTGACATTGTTGCGGATAATATGACTGGTAAGAAACGGTTTTTTTGTCAATACCCAGGTTTATGTAGATGATTATTATTTTTACGGCGGACGGTAATTCTGGAAATATCTCGATTAACCTAACCGATACATTGCGGATTAACGACCAAGGGACGGTTGGAATCAAGGTGTTGGGATACGGAAATGGTGGCTTCATCGATATTACTGCAAAAGATATCATCATCGATGCCAGTAACGAGGCGGTGGTGACCAATTTGACAACAACTACTGGAATTCTTGGCCAAGTCGGCTACTTTTCCAATGGGGGGACGATCAACTTGACAGCTGACCGGTTGCGCCTGCTGAACGGGGGGCAGATCAGTTCTGTCTTGTTCGACGAAGGTTATGGATATGGCGCCTACGGGACCGGCACCGATGTCAATATCAACGCAAGGGAAATCCTGGTCTCCGGATACGTCGAGGACGTTCGGTATGAACCGCTGAATTACGTGTTGTCCAGCATTGATGCCCGGGTCTATGGCGCCGAGGCATACGGTAATGGCGGCAACATCACCATTGAAACCGCCAGCCTGAAGCTCGAAAATGGCGGCAACATCCGTACCGGCCTTTATTATGACGCCCCGGGCAATGCCGGCAGCATCGCGATCAATGCCGGCGACATCAGCATTACCAGTCTCGGCCAGGTCTATGCCGACTCGTTCCGCGGCACCGGCAACTCCGGCAACATCACCATCGATGCCGGGAGCCTGGAGATTACCGGGACGGGCAATGCTACCCCGCCAGAACCCCTTGATTTCTCCTTTACCGGAATTTCCACGACAACCGATGCGGGCAGCGGGGGAACGATCACCGCCAACCTCGGCGGCGACCTGAACCTGACCAACGGCGGCGGCATCAAGGCAGACACCCAGGGAGCCGGCTCGGGCGGGGCCATCAACATCGCCGGCCGCAATCTGTACCTGAGCGACGGCGGCAATATCAACAGTTCCAGCACCGGGTCAGGCGATGCCGGCGACATCGCGGTTACTGCGACGGATTCTCTGGAGATCCGCCACTCCGCCATCACCACCGAGGCCAGCGTCGATGCGGACGGCGGCAACATCGTCATATCCATGCCGGACCAGGTCTATCTGTACCATAGCAAAATCACCTCCAGCGTCGGCGGCGGACCGGAAACGAGCGGTGGCAACATCAACATCGGCAATCCGCGTTTTGTGGTTTTGAACCAGAGCCAGATCGTGGCCAACGCTTTCGAGGGAACTGGCGGCAACATCAGGATCGTGACCGACACCTTCCTTGCCGATCCGCAGAGCATCGTGGATGCCTCGTCGCAGCTTGGCGTGAGCGGCACGGTCGATATCCAGGCGCCGATCACCAGCGTCAGCGGCCTGGTCAGTCCGCTCAGCTCCGAGTTCATCAGCGCTTCCGCATTGCTGAAGGAACGCTGCATCGCCCGGCTCCGCGAAGGAGGGAAGTACAGCAGCTTCGTGATCGGCGGTCGTGATGGCCTTCCCATCGAGCCGGGCAACCTGTTGCCGGGCTCGGTTTTTTGAGAGCGGGTAGGGTGGCAACCTTTCCCGTCAATCCATCCAGGGACAGTAATCGGGGGATATCATGACATTGTCCGGAAAACTGCAGGGTCCCGGCATCAGTCTGTTTTTTCGTGCCATTACTGCGCTGTTGACAGTTGCCGCCGTAATCGTGACTGCCGCGCCGGCACCCTGCCAGACTCTGCCGGTCCTCGACTACACGGGCCGCGTCGGCGAGAAACGTCCTGAACTGCTCGAGCAGAGACCTGGCGCAACCCAACCCGGCATCACGCTGCCGGCACCCCCCGCTCCCCCGGCGAAGGGACTTCAGGAAACAGCCGTCAAAAGCATTTTCGTCCGCAAGATCACCGTTGCCGGTTCGACGGTCTTCACCCCGGAAGAGCTCGGCAAGGTCACCGCGCCCTTCGAAAACCGCGCCCTTACCATGGAAGACCTGGAGTCTCTCCGTCGCGACCTGACCCTCCTTTATGTCAACCGGGGGTACATCAACTCGGGTGCGGTCATCCCCGATCAGGCGGTGACCGACGGCATGGTTACCCTGCAGGTGGTCGAAGGGAAGCTCTCGGCCATCGACATCGAGGGAACCAGCAAGTTCGCCGATTCCTACCTGCAGGACCGGATCGCGCTGGGTGCCGGGGTGCCGCTGAACATCGCCCCGCTCCAGGACCGTCTGCAGCTGTTGCAGCAGGATCAGCGGATTCAGCGGATCCAGGCGGAACTCCGCCCCGGCGCACGGCCCGGCGAAGCGGATCTGCAGGTGCGTGTCGAGGAAAAACCGCCGATCTCGTTGTGGTTGGCTTTCAACAACTACCAGTCTCCGACGATCGGCGAGGAGCGGGGGATCGCAACGCTGGAGCACCAGAATCTCACCGGACACGGCGATATCCTCAGCTTCACCTACGGATATTCCGAAGGGCTCGAGCCGCTGATCGACGCCTGGTATGCCATCCCGGTCAACGCCTACGACACCACCCTTCAGGTCAGATACCGGCAAAGCGATCAAACCGTGGTCGACGATGTGTTCGGCCCGCTCGATATCGAAAGCGAGGAGAAGAGTTACGAGCTGTCCTTGCGCCATCCCGTTTACCGAACCCTCACCCAGGAGTTCGCCCTGTCCCTGTCTGTCGAGAAGGAAACCAGCGAGAACCACCTGTTGGGCGACCGCTTCTCCTTCTCGCCCGGCGAGGACAACGGTCGGTCCACGGTCGCCCCGCTGCGCTTCGGGCAGGAATGGACCTATCGTACCCAGCGCCAGGTCATCGCGGCGCGCTCCCGCTTTACCTTCGGCGTGGATGCCTTCGGGGCGACCACCCATAGCGACTCGGATATCCCCGACGGCAAGTTTTTCGCCTGGCTGGGCCAAGTGCAATATGCGCGCATCCTCGATTTCTGGAACATCCAGCTGCTGGCCCGGGCAGATATCCAACGCGCCAACGATCCCCTTCTCCCTATCGAACAGATGGGCATCGGTGGCCGGTACTCGGTCCGGGGCTACCGGGAAAACCTGCTGGTTACCGATCAAGCCTTCATTGCTTCGCTGGAAACCCGGATCCCGCTGGTTGAGAATATGCGCTGGGCCGATTACCTGCACTTCTGCCAGTTCGTGGATTACGGCAAGGGCGACAACGTGGAGCTCTCGACCCCGTCTCCGTCGGAAATTTCCAGCGTCGGCGTCGGCCTCAGATGGGGAGCGGCACTGGTCAAGCTGCCCTTTGAACTGAGGAGCGATGCCGAAGTCTACTGGGGGTACCAGCTGCGCGACGTCGAGGATCTCGACGAGGGGCCCCAGGACGACGGAATTCACTACCAGATAGCCATCACCGGTTACTTTTAGGCCATGGGATCCGGAAAGAAGGGTATCGACATGTTCCTGACCAAAGCCGAACACGCCACCGTTTCATCCTGCGTTCGTTCCTGCGCCGCACTTGCCCTCAAGCGGCTCTTGATGATCCTGCTGCTCGCCTTGGGCTTGCCGGTGACCACGACCTATGCCGCGGCAGATCCGGCCGCGATTCAGCTGTCGGGTTCAGATCTGCAGGAACGCGGCCGTGAGGCCTTCCGCAAGGGCAGCTTCGGCGATGCGGCAGTCAGTTTTGCCGCGGCCGGCGAATGGTTCGGCCGGCAGAAAGACACTGCCAGGCGGTGTGAGGCGCTGGTGGCGGCGGGCCAGGCCCATTATTTCATCGGCCAGCACCGCAAGGCCCTGGAGAGCCTGGAAACGGCCCTGGCTCTGGCCAAGGGGCTGCAGGATAGCCGCCTGACCGCCATGGCTCTCAATGCCATCGGCAATGTCTACCTGGGCACGGGCGATGCCGAACTGGCCCGGCGCAACCTCACGGAGGGCCTCGCTATCGCTCGTGCGTCCGGTTACCCCGAAGTGATGGCGGCCAGTCTCAACAACCTTGGCAACCTCTCCCTGGCGCAGAATGATTACGACCAGTCCACAGCCAGCTACCGGGAGGCTGTGTCGAATGCAGAGAAGGCAGGGAGCGATTCCCTGGCGGCGCAAGCCCTCGTCAATAGCGCTACGGCGGCCTATCGGGCCGGTCATTATAGCGATGTCCGCCCGCTGCTTGATCAGGCCGCACCGCACGTAGCTGCCAGTGAAGATTCCGCGGTCAAGGCTTACACGTACATCAACGCCGGTCGGGTTTACGCCGATCTGCGCGGCCGGATGCCGGAGCAGGGCCAGGCCTTGGCATCCGCCGCCGCCGCGGCCTTCAACCACGCCCTGGTGGTCGCCCGGAAACTGGATGACCAGCGAACCGCATCGTATGCCTACGGCAACCTGGCCAAGCTTTACGAAAACGAGAAACAGTACCAGGAAGCGCTCGAGTTGACGCGGCTGGCCACTTTTGCCGCGCAGAGGAGCAGCGCCTCCGAGGCCCTGTACCAGTGGCACTGGCAAACCGGCAGGGTCCTCGCCAGGCAGGGGAAACTCGATGAGGCGATCGCCTCATACCGCCTGGCGATTCGCGATTTGCAATCGATCCGCGAGGAAATGGCCTCGTGCTATGCCAGTCCGGGATCGTCTTACCAGAAAACCGCGGCCGTGGTCAGTTCCGAGTTGGTTGATCTGCTGCTGCAGCGGGCCTCCAGGCTGCAGCCCGGCGAGACCATCGAGCCGTTCCTGGTGGAAGCCCGGGATGCCCTGGAAATTTTGAAAATTTACGAACTGCGTGAATACTTCAGGGATGATTGCCTGGATGCAGCCCGCATCGTAGAGAAGAAGCTCGACGTTGTTTCGGAACGGGCGGTGATTATCTACCCGGTGCTGCTTCCGGACCGGGTCGAACTCCTGGTGAGCTTTGCCGGAAAGCTCAAGCGGTACATCTTGCCGGTCGGGGTCGAGGAACTGAGCAAAGAAGCGCGCGAGTTGCGCAAGGCCCTGATGAAGCGGACCACCTGGGAGTTTCTCCCTCATGCACAGAAGCTCTATGACTGGCTGATCCGGCCGCTGGAAAACGATCTCAAGACGGCCACGGTTGACACACTGGTGTTCGTGCCCGATGGTCCCCTCAGAAGCATCCCCATGGCAGCCCTGCACGATGGCAGCCAGTTTCTCATCAGCCGCTATCCGATTGCCATAACGCCAAGTCTCAACCTGACTGACCCGCAACCGCTCCACCGCGAGGGGACCAGGTTGCTTTCGCTGGGCATTACCCAGCCGGTCCAGGGGTTTGCCGGACTTCCCTATATCGCCGACGAGCTCAAGGCAATCAGGGAGCTCTACGGCGGTGACATGCTGCTGAATGACCAGTTCCGGCTGGCCAGCGTCGAAGAGACCCTCAAAAAGGAACCGTACAGCATCGTGCACATCGCCTCGCATGGCCAGTTCGGGGGTGATGTGGATGACACTTTCCTGGTGGCCTTCGACGAGAAGTTCACCATGGGCCGTTTCGGCCAATACGTGGGACTCTACAAATTCCGTGAGGAGCCGCTGGACCTGCTCACTCTGAGCGCCTGTGAAACCGCTGCCGGTGATGACCGCGCCGCCCTGGGCCTCGCCGGGGTTGCCGTGCGGGCCGGGGCGCGGAGCGCCCTGGCGACGTTGTGGCATGTCAATGACCCGGCATCCTACGAACTGGTCGTCGAGTTTTACCGGCAGCTTCGCGGCCCTGCCATCTCTCGGGCCGCGGCGCTGCAGGCCGCCCAACTCAAGCTGATCAACGACCAGCGTTATGATCACCCTGGTTACTGGGCGCCATTTCTGCTGATCAACAATTGGTTGTAATTGCGCTACTGCGCTATGCGCGTGTTGCACACACTTGGCAGGAAGCCCATCAGCGTCATAATGATCGGTGGGCTTCTGGTTTTCCTGTTGGTTGGCGGCATGCGCCTAGGGGGCTATCTCGAGTTTGCCGAACTGGCGGCCTATGACTGGTTGATCCGGTTGGCACCGAAGGAGACCAGCGAGAATTCCCGGATCACGATCATCGAGCTCTCGGAAAATGATATCCAGGCCCTTGGTCGCTGGCCACTAACCGACGAAACGATCGTCCAGGCCCTTACGGTTCTTCTCAACGGCAAGCCGCGAGCCATTGGGCTGGACATTTACCGCGACATCCCCGTGCCCCCCGGGACTGGGGAACTGAACCGCATTTTCACCGACAACCCCCAAGTTGTCGGTGTCATGACTATCGGCGATCAAGGGATCGCCCCGCTGGCGGCGATCAGGAACACTGACCAGGCTGCCTTTGGAGATGTCGTGGTCGACCCCGGCGGCATTGTCCGCAGGGGGCTGCTTTTCCTGGATGACGGCCAGGAGGTATTCACTGCTTTTTCGTTGCAACTTGCGTCCCTCTACCTTGCTGCCGAGAGGATGGCCCTCCAGCCCGACCCCGTCAACCCGCAGTACGTCCGATTGAACCAGACGACGATAGAGCCCCTTGAAGAGGATGACGGCGGCTACAGGAAAGCAGATGCCAGAGGATACCAGTATCTCCTCGATTTTGCGGAAGCGGGCACCCCGTTTCGCACCTACTCGTTTTCGAACCTGCTGTCAGGAACGGTTCCTGTCGAAGCGATTGCCGACAGGATCATCTTGGTTGGCGTAAGGGCCCAGAGTGTGAAAGACTATTTCTTCACGCCGCTCAGCAGGGGGGTTGCCGAGGATCAGCAGGTGGCGGGGGTTGCATTACAAGGCCAGATGACCGCTCAGTTGTTGCGCTTTGCACTCGATGACGTTGCACCGATCAGGGTGCCGGCCGAATGGCACAAGGGGCTGTGGCTCCTGTTATGGAGCCTGCTGGGAAGCGTGATCGGGTACAATACCCGCTCAGTATGGCGGTTTTCCCTGCTGATTGCCGGTGGGCTCCTGGGCATTTTCTTCGCGGCCGAGGTTGCTTTTGCTGCCCGCTGGTGGATACCATCGATCCCTCCGGGACTCGCCTTCATTATGGCTACCGGAGGGGTCACTGCCTACGTCACCGGACGCGAAAAAGAGAGCGAACCGCCTTGATGCAAATCTTTTCCAAGCACGTGTCCAAGGAGGTGGCGGGATTGATCTGGGAGCAGCGGGATCAGTTTCTGGAAAATGGTAGACCTCGCTCACAGAACATGACAGCCACAGTCTTTTTTTCCGACCTGAGAGGGTTCACCACGGTCTCTGAAAAGATGTCCCCCCAGGAACTGATCGACTGGCTGAACACTTACATGGAATCGATGGCCGGCCTGATCATGAAGTTCGGCGGGGTTGTCGACAGTTACTCAGGGGACGGCATCAAAGCGGACTTCGGCGTGCCGTTCCCAAGGAGCGGCGACGATGAAATCCGCAGGGATGCCATGCATGCCGTCGATTGTGCGCTGGCCATGGCTGAGGAACTGGCCCTCTTGAATTTACTCTGGGGCGCAAGAGGGTTGCCCGAGATGGGTATGCGGGTCGGCATCTTCACCGGCCCGGTGGTGGGGGGACTGCTGGGGAGTTCGGAGCGCCTGAAGTACACCACGATCGGCGATACGGTCAACATTGCCTCGCGCCTGGAAAGCTTCGACAAGGACGTCGGCAAGCATTCTCTTTGCCGCATCCTGATTGGCGAAGCGACCCTGAACTGCCTCAGTGAACGGTACGCAACGGAAAAGATCGGTGAGGTCAGGCTGAAAGGCAAGGAACAAGTCATCATCATTCACCAGGTACTCGGACTTGCTGTTCCAGAGTCCCGCCCACTCCCTTCGGAGGTGACGACATGAGCATCCTCAAGAGAATCGTGATTATCGGCATCCTGCTGGCAATGCCACTCCACGCCGGGAGCGAAGCAACGTCCACGACAGCACAGCCGGCAGCGGCCGGCAAAGCCGTTGGTGCTGTCCCGGCGTACAAGCCGCCGCTGCGTGGTGCCCCGGCCGGCAGGGTCGGGGGCGGCACGCGGGGGGCGACGGAGAGAGAATCGTTCGCGCTGCAGGTCCTGGCTCCGGATCACCTTGGCTACACCATCCGGGAGCAGCCCTGTCTCTATTGGTACATATCGAACCCGACCACCCATCCCCTCGAAATCACCGTGACCGAGCGGAATGCGGTGGCGCCGCTCCTGGAAAAAACCATGCAGGTATCGGCACAGGGGGGCATCCAGTCTGCCTGCCTAGCTGATTATGGCGTCAAGCTTCGCAAGGATGTTCAGTACAAGTGGTTTGTCACCTTGGTCACCGATCCGGAGCGGCGGTCCAAGGATATCCTGGCGGGAGGCATGCTGATGGTCGTTGATCCGCAGCCTTTGCTGGCGGAGCAACTCAAAGCGGCCGCGCCGGGCAGCCTGCCGAACATTTATGCGGAAGAAGGTCTTTGGTATGACGCAATCGGGGCGCTATCGCAATTGATTGAAGAAACACCAGCCAATCCCGAATTGCACAGGCAACGTGCTGCTCTCCTGGAACAGGTTGGCCTGGCAGAAGTCGCCGCTTACGAGAACGACCAAGCAAAGTAAAGGACTGATATCAAATCGAGTTTGTGACCGGTTTGGCCGTGCGGCGACAACACGGCGACAACACGGGTGGATCCTGCGGAAGCGGTTACGAGGTTTCCAGAAAGGAAAATTCTTGCCCTTTGGCGACAAAACCCTGAAAGCCGTCTTTAAGCGGGTCATATCCTGAGTCCGGCTGGTAGTGGTAAAGCCAGATCTTTTGCTTTGTCGGCGCTGGCAACGTGCGCAGCTGCTCATAATGTGCGTGGACGGTCGTTTTCATGCTGGTGGTCTCACAGTCATGAAAAATCACATCGGCAGTTGCCGAGATGTGTTCCAGTATCTCTGGCTGGAAAACAGTGTCTGAGGATATGAAGATCACTTTCTTCGGTGTCCCCGTGGTTTCCAAAATCAAACCATAGCTGCAATGCTGACAGAGACTGCCGGTCACGTGAGGCATTTTCACCATCTTGCCCGTTATGCTCTCCCAATAAAACGGCCCGGCTTCGACCAGCGGGCAACAGTCAAAATAATCCCCCAATTGCAGGCGCTTCCCCCCGATGCATTCGAGACCTCCCTTTAAAGAATTAATCCATAGCTTGCTGAGGAGATTTTCTTCGCCGAACAGCTTGAGGCGGGAATCGCCCCTGTCGAAATAGGTGCTTAACGCCAGCCATTCCATGCCGCCAACATGATCCGCATGGAGGTGCGATATGTAGACGGCGTCGAGTTCCGTTACCCGGATGTCACTGTCTTCAAGGGCAAAACGTACGTCGCCCCCGCAGTCAATGAGCATTTTTTTTCCCGACCGTGCGGTGATGACCATATTTGAATGATATTGGTCACGGTTCGAAAATTGCGAGCCGACGCCGATGAACTGGATTTTCATGAAGTCGTACCGGATGGCAGAAGCGAAAGAGGCATGATGTCTGGCAAATTCACTGGCTATAAGGGCGATTTGCCGCTTGCCCTGAACAGGAGTCCCGCAGCGTGACTGAACCAGATCAGCAGGCCGGCCATGAGACCGTCACCGATACACGCCAATACAATGGTTACTGGTCGGGGAACAAGGTGCGCACTGCTGACCAGAAAGAAAACCGCCATCAGCTTGGATATGATGATGATGTCCAGCAAGCGGTGATGGCTTTTCAGATCCGCAAGTGGCACCAGATAAAACAGGCCAAGGCAAAAAAGAAACAAGCCGGCCTGCTGTACGAAAAAAAAGTTCTCAACGGCGACCCCGAAAAAAAGGTCGTAAAAGCTGTTTGTGAACAGATAAACGAAAGCCCCGAGACACAGGCTGTGCAGGCCAATCAGCAAAACACAGATGGAAAGCCGTTGCAACTCCCTGGGATGATTTTTGAAAAGAGCAGGCGCTGCGTGCCGTTCATGGTTGGATAAGGGCTTCATATGCGAAAGAATTCTGTGAACCTGATCGTTGTGTGGGGATCGCCGCTACAGGATGGCCAGAAAAACGCACGTCGTGATGAACATGATCCCCTGGTGCGCCACGCGCACGAATGCGGGGATGGCGAATTTCCCTGAAAGTTTTGTTAACAGATACAGGGAAGAAATTGCGCCGATCAGCGTCACGGCCGGGATAAGGGCCTTCAGGGTTCCCAGATTAGGCGTTATCCAGGCAGCGGGGACCACTCCGCTCAGACCGATTTGATCAACGGTCCAGGGGATCAGGTTGTGCCCGCGGTAGACAAACTCGTGGAAATAAATATTGAAGAAGCCAGCAAAGGCCAGGAACAGGTAGGCATACCCGGTCACCGCAAAAGTTTGCTTCCATGACCCGTTACCGGGGAAACCGGACAGCAGGAAGACCAGGGCAGTAAAAGCAAAGCCGATAGTGACGGCTATGGCAACATCCGCCAACAGCGGGTTCTCCGAAAACTGCCTCGTCAGGAGCCGGGAAAAGGGCTCCCAGGACGGGAGCTTCACCGCCAGCACCAGGGCAGTCAGAAATACGGCAAAAAAAGCCCCGGCTAAGTCCCATTTTTCCCTGGCAAGAAGTTCGTTCCAGGGAAGGCGGGCATTGATGCGCACCGCCTGGTGTTTGCACCTTTTGACGCATGAGAGGCAGAGAATGCAGTCTTTGCTCGATGCTGCCGCGGAAGGATGAAGCCCCATCGGGCAGTTTTTGTCCTTGACGCAATCGTGGGTTTGACACTGGCTCGAACAGACATTGCTATTGCTCCCAAGTTCAATAAAGGAGAGGGCTGATGTTTGCGACACCATCTTGCCGAGGGGGCAGACATGTTTGCACCAGGAGCGCTTACCGAAGAAAAAATTGGTGAGCGTAGCGCCGCCGACGATGACGAGGAGCAATACGCTGGTAGCGTGCGCCGCTGTGAACATGTGGGCGGCATGCTCCGACAGGAGGACCAGTGCAAATCCCACTATGCCGATCCATACGCCGTTTCTTGTCAAAAAGCCAGGAACGGCGAGGAATTTATTCCGGTAGAAATTGAGTCCATCACTGATCATCGGTAACGGACAATAACCGCACCACCCCGGGCGCTGACGATAATGGAAAGGATCAGGAAAGGCCACCAAACGGCCCAGACGACCAGATTGGCAGGATTGTTTTCCGGAGGGCCGGCGAGGGTCAAAATGATCAGTGCAAGGATGAAGGGGATCGTTACAAAACGCAGTCCAGTCGGGAAGAGGTCGTGGTGCACCATTTTTTTGACGGAAGGGATGCGCAGGAGATTGTATTTTCCCGTGGCTGAGAAGGTGGGGATATTGAGAAAGACCTGGCTTTCCTCGACAAGGTCGCCAGTGGCGATGACCACGGCGCGTTCCACAACCTGGCGCAATTCCTCAACGTTCAGCGGCCAGTCATGATCGACGAGCAGGTTGAGGGACTCCTTGGAGAAGCCGGAGACGTTCTTAGCGAATTTCTGGCTGTATTCCTGAAGAAAATATTCCGCGATGACCGGGATATCCTTCTTCCGCTCGCGCAGGGGCTTCAGAGCGAGGATTTCACCCCCCACCAGCGCCAGCAGCTCGGGATCGAACCTCGCTGCTACCCTGAGCTCATCCGGCGGCCTCGATGTGGTTGCAAGCAAACGGACTTTACTGGCAATTGGCTCGATTTCCCCGGTACGGACAAAATTCCCCTGCAGGAGGAAGTGGAAAAGGAGCCGCTGCACCCGCGGAGTCAACGCTTCGATGTTTTCAAGAACCACCGCCCCGCCATCGGCAAGTTCGAGGTAGCCGCGCCGGATGCCCGAGGCGAAACTGCCGGCATCGGCACCATGACCGAATAGAGCCGATTCCTGGGCGATTTCCCGGTGCAGCGCATCCTTCTCGCCGGCTTTCCCCGCTTCGGATTGGCGCTGGACAGGTGGCGGGTTGGCGCAGTCGAGGCGGAAGAGGGGCCGACCCCCCTCAAGTCCGCTGAAATGAATCAATTGCGCGACAAGGCCTTTCCCAGACCCGCGCTCGCCGAGGATGAGGATGTTGCCGGGGTAGGCAGCGAGCCGACCGACAGTTGCATTGGTGTCGTGGGTCCATTTGGTTGTGCCCACCAACTTCTGAACGTCGGGGGGAGGTTGCGCAAACAGGGTGGCGATGTTCCCGGTCCGCTGGTCGGCAGACTGCAGGTGTACGGCTGTCCTTGCCCGGCGCTGCACCAGCAGGCGAATGAGGCGGTCATTCAGTGCGGGGTAGGCTGCAACGAGTTCGAAGAAAGCTTTCTGGCTCAGTTCCAGGAGACGAACGACTGACAGCGATTTGACGTTTGCGGAGCGGGGTTCTCCGGTCAGCAGCGCCATTTCACCGAAGATATCCCCCGCTCCGAGTGTGGCGAGTGAATACTCTATCCCCTCGTCATTCCTGAGAGTAACCGCGACTGTTCCGTCGATCACCATGAACATGGAGTATCCCGGGTCGCCCCGGTAGATGATGGTCGTTTCAGCGGGGTAGTGCTTCTCTGTCAGGCGGGGAATGAAAGCGACAAGAGTCTCCGCGGAGAGATCTTTGAAAATATCGACGCGCTGAAGGTCACTAACAGTAATCATGCGTCCCCCATAGGAGCACATACCTCTTCTACATCATCATTCTACTTATAATGAGAATGAAACTCTAGATAATAAACCTTGACAGGTCGTTGAAAAACTTCCCGGCATCGCCCTGATTTCCTGCGGGGGAGTTTTTTCAGCAGCGTCATCGCTCAGTTTTCGGTTTTTCGGTTCGTTGAGACGCTTGTTTCGCTGTTTCAGCTTCGGTTTCGTGCCTGTTTTCAGCCGTTTTGCCGCAATTACTACATGACTCTCGCTGACAACAAGATGTTGACTAAGCGGAAGAGGGAAATGGCGAAGGAAAACCAGGGGGCACGAACCGACATTTTGCTGGATGATCGCGCTGCGCTCAGGGACGTTGAGCATTCCAGCGGCTGCTGGTTTATGCCCCTTTCTTGTGAAGTGGGATCACCTTTTCCCCGGCCTTTAAGCCGTCGAGATACTTGCCCCACCTGTTCATGAGTTCGCGGCGTTCTTTCAGGAACGTCGTGCGATTGTAGGCGCGACCCAGCGTGTCTTACACCTGGTGGGCAAGCTGGGCCTCGATGATGTCAAGCCGCTCTTGCAGCGTCAATGGACCGTACTGGACGAAGGCGAGACTCGAAAAAATGATATAGTACCTTGTTATTACTATCTTTCCATTGAGGTAATTTTTCAAGATACCCCCTGAATATACCCCCAAAAGTTTTCTCTTAAGCCGATACAGAAGGATCTCGTCGACTGTTTGCACCACTATAACCAAGAAGCTGTTCACCATGGCCGCCCCTGGCCTGACCCTCTTGATTGCCAAACTTGTCGGTTGCCAAACCTTGACGCCTGAGTTTCGATATCATACGATGGGCAGGCCGCGTAACGGGCTGATTTATCTTAGGCGAGAAATCGACATGAAACCATCAACAGCTCTTAAAAATAATCGGCAAGCAGTCAAAAATGCTGTTGTTGCCAGACGGGCATGCAATGTTCGTGTCTTTGGCTCCGTTCTTTCCGGGACAGATACGGACGGAAGTGACCTCGACCTGCTCGTTGACACTTTGCCGGGCGCTACCCTTTTCGACTTGGGTGGTCTCCAGGTCGATCTTGAGGAACTGCTTGGTGTTCCGGTTGATCTGTTGACCCCTGCGGACCTCCCGGCCAAATTTCGGGACAAAGTTCTTCACGAAGCGCGGACAATATGAGCGCGAAGCAACGACACCTTTCGATCGAAGATTATCTCGGACACATAGAAGAAGCAGCGACATTGGCCAGCAGTTACGTGCGGGGCATGACCAGGGAAGCTTTTCTGGAAGACCGGAAAACGCAGCAGGCGGTGATCTACAACATTCTGATTATTGGCGAAGCAGCCACCCAGATTATCAACGAATATCCGGATTTCGTCACTACGCATCCGGACATCCCCTGGCGCGAAATGCGCGGTATCCGCAACCGCATGGCTCACGGATATTTCGAACTGAACCTGGCACTTATCTGGGACACCGTGACCACCTACCTTGACAAATTAAGCCTCCAGATTGCTTCGACCAAGCAGATGTAGATCGCGATAGTCCGTAAGCCGCCGTATTCTTACATAAATCATGTACGGCTTGGCATCCTTGGCGACAACATATCATCTCATAAGCCGTTCTCAGTTCTCCTTGGGCATTCCAATACACAAGGAAATTGACCCCTACCGCGCATCGTCAGATCAACTTGCTGCGACCTTGAAACCAATGCTCACTCAGGCGAAGAAAAACGCCCTCAAGCGGGGGATGGATAGCCCGCTGCCGTATGTGTTCAGCCGTAACGTGGAACGGATCGAGCAGAATTACATCCGCCGGGTTTTCAAGCGGGTGCTGGACAGGGCAGGGATGCGTGATATTCGGATCCACGATATTCGGCACACCTTCGCCAGCATCTTGTTGAGTCTGGGGGAGACGCCGGTCTATGTGAAGGAACAACTCGGGCACTCGAGCATCCAGGTCACCGCGGACATATACGGCCACCTGATCCCGAGCAGCAACCGAGCCGCGGTGAACAGACTTGACGATCTGCGCCCATCTGCACTCCATCTGCACCCAGCCAAAAACGAAGGGCCGTAACCCATTAGGATTACAGCCCGTTTTCAACTGATGGTGCCGAAGGCGAGACTCGAACTCGCACGGCCTTTCGACCGCCACCCCCTCAAGATGGTGTGTCTACCAATTCCACCACTTCGGCAAAGGGACTGTTTTTATACTGCCGTCGAAGAGCCTTGTCAATAGCGCTCGCTACTTCTTTTCCGCCGGCGCCGGGGTCGGGACCACCGGCATGGCCGGCGGGGCGGCCGGCATCGACTGCGCCGGCGGGGTCGCCGGGGCGACCTGCTCGGGCATGATGCTGCTGCCGCCGCCCTGGCGCCCCCAGAAGACCGCCAGGGCGAGGCTGGTCAGCATGAAGATGATAGCGGCGCCGGTGGTCAGTTTGCCCAGGAAGGTCTGGCCGCCGGCGGCACCGAAAATCGTCTGGCTGGAGCCGGCGCCAAAGGTTGCGCCGACTTCCGCGCCCTTGCCGCCCTGCAGCAGGACGATGCCGATCAGGGCCAGGCAAACGACGATATGCAGTATCAGAAGCAACATGTCCATATATTCACCATCGGAGTTGAGTTTGTTGTGACCTGTTGACGAAGGCGGACTCTAGCACACTCGCCCGCCGATGAAAAGCCCCATTGACAGGCTGTCGAAAAGCTGTTGCAAAGAGCCGTCCGCGGCGTTGTGCCTGTCAAGCAGTCTGGAAACGGGCAATCCGCGCAAACTCGTCAGCCTTGAGGCTGGCGCCGCCAACCAGGGCGCCGTCGACGTCGGCCTGGGTCATCAGGCCGTCAATGTTTCCCGGCTTGACGCTGCCGCCGTAGAGGATGCGGGTCGCCTCCGCCACGGCCGGGCCGAATTGCTCGCGCAACAGGGCGCGCACGAAGGCATGCGCCTCCTGAGCCTGCTCGTCGCTGGCGGTCTTGCCGGTGCCGATGGCCCAGACCGGCTCGTAGGCGACCACGACGTCCTGCATCATCGCGGCGGTCATTCCCTTGAGGCCGATGCGCACCTGGCGGCGCAGCACATCGAACATCGCCCCGGCCTCGCGCTCCTCGAGGGTCTCGCCGATACAGAAGATGACGCCAAGTCCCGCCGGGATGAGGGCGTGAACCTTGCGGTTGATGAACTCGTTGCTTTCGCCGAACAGTTGGCGGCGCTCCGAGTGGCCGACGATCACGTAGCGGCAGCCGGCATCCTTGAGCAGCAGGGGCGAAACCTCGCCGGTGAAGGCGCCGGTCGCTTCGGGATAGCAGTTCTGGGCAGCCAGCAGGATGCAGCTCCCGGCAATTTCTCCGGCTACGGCGTCCAGTGCCGTAAAGGGTGGGGCGACCACGACATCGACGTTGACGAGGCCCGACAGACCGGCCTTGAGTTCGACAACCAGAGCCTTCGCTTCTGCCTTGGTCTTGTGCAGCTTCCAGTTGCCGGCAATCATCGGTGTGCGCATTTTGAAATCCTTTTTAGAGCCGGGAGGCGAGAAACGGGAGGAGAGATTCAGCAGCTCTCGCTTCTCGTCTCTCGCTTCTTTAATTCTTATCCGTCAAAGCCACGACCCCGGGCAACTCTTTTCCCTCGAGAAACTCAAGGGAGGCGCCGCCGCCGGTCGATATATGGGTCATCTGCGCCTCGACGCCGGCCTGCTTGACGGCGGCTACCGAATCGCCGCCGCCAATGATGGTCCTGGCCTTGGATTCGGCCAGGGTCCTGGCCACGGCCATGGTCCCGGTAGCGAAGGCGGCGAACTCAAAGACCCCCATCGGCCCATTCCAGATGACCATGCGTGCTTCGCGCAGCACCCGGTTGTAGGCCGAGCAGGTTTCCGGACCGATGTCGAGAGCCATCCAGTCGTCGGGAAAGTCCGCGTCGCAGCAGATCCTGTGCTCGGCATCGGCCTTGAATTCGCGGGCCACCACGTGGTCCTTGGGGAGCATGACCAGGACGCCGCGGGCTGCGGCCTTGGCCAGCAGCGTTTCGGCCAGTTCGATCCGGTCTTCCTCGACCAGCGACCTGCCGACCGGGCGGCCTTGCGCCTTGAGGAAGGTATAGGCCATGCCGCCGCCGATGATCAGGGTGTCGACCTTGTCGAGCAGATTCTCGATGACGGCGATCTTGTCGCTGACCTTGGCGCCGCCGAGCACGGCGACGAAGGGGTGGTCGGGGTAGGCCAGCGCCTGGCCGAGATAGAGCAGCTCCC
Organism: uncultured delta proteobacterium; assembly: GCA_963751525.1. Lineage (GTDB taxonomy): Bacteria > Desulfobacterota > Desulfuromonadia > Desulfuromonadales > BM103 > VAUL01. The sequence continues at coordinate 127,070 of CAVVUQ010000004.1, forward strand.
TTTCCAGCAGGAAGCCGGCGACCGCCGGGTGGAGCAGGCGGGCGACCCCTTCGGTGGAGGCGTGGGCGCGGTGCGCGGTGCCGAAGGCGTCGTTGACATAGATGTCGGCCAGCCTGGCCATCTGTGCCGCCAGGGCCGGGTCGTTCTTGGTTTCCCCCTTGTGAAAGCGGACGTTTTCCAGGAGCAGCACATCGCCGTCGCACATCGCCGCGACCATGGCCTCCACCTCGGGCCCGACGCAATCCGGAGCCATGGCGACCGGGCGGCCGAGATGGGCGGACAGGCAGGCCGCCGCCGGGGCGAGACTGTACTTCGGATCGGGGCCTTCCTTGGGGCGGCCAAGGTGCGAGGCGAGGATCAGGCGGCCGCCCCGCTCGATGATATGGCGGATGGTGGGAAGGGCGGCCGTGACCCGCGTGTCGTCGGTGACGTTGCCGTCCGCGTCCAGCGGGACGTTGAAGTCGACCCGGCAGAAGACCCGTTTGCCGCGGACATCGACATCTTTGACCGTGAGCTTGTTGAACATCGTCCTGACCTCTGGCATGAAAAAGGGCAGGCTTATCACACCTGCCCCGGTTTGGTCGGTAAAAGCCGCGTCAGATCCCTTTGGCGATCAGGAAGCTGACCAGATCGACGCAGCGGTTCGAATAGCCCCACTCGTTGTCGTACCAGGACATGACCTTGACCATGTTGCCGCCGATGACCGTCGTGGTCAGACTGTCGACAATAGAAGAGGCCGGGTTGCCGTTGAAGTCCTTGGAAACCAGGGGCAGTTCGCAGAACACCATGATCCCCTTGAGCGGGCCGTCGGCGGCGGCCTTGAGGGCGGCGTTGACTTCAGCTGCCGAGGTGTCCTTCTCGGTGGTCACCACCAGGTCGACCAGGGAAACGTTCGGGGTCGGCACACGTACGGCCAGGCCGTCCAGTTTGCCTTTGAGCTGCGGCAGGACCAGGGAGACCGCCTTGGCGGCCCCGGTGGTGGTCGGGATCATCGACAGGCCGGCGGCGCGGGCGCGGCGCAGGTCCTTGTGCGGCAGGTCGAGGATCATCTGGTCGTTGGTGTAGGCATGCACCGTGGTCATCAGCCCCTTGACGATGCCGAACTGCTCGAGGAGCACCTTGGCCACCGGCGCCAGGCAGTTGGTGGTACAGGAGGCGTTGGAGAGAATATGATGGGCCGCCGGCTGGTAGGCCGCCTCGTTGACCCCCATCACCACGGTGAGATCTTCCCCCTTGGCCGGGGCGCTGATGATGACCTTCTTCGCACCGGCATCGATGTGCTTCTGGGCGTTGACGCGATCAGTGAAGAGACCGGTCGATTCGATGACGATATCGACGCCGAGCTGTTTCCAGGGAAGGGCGGCCGGGTCTCTCTCCTTGCAGACCCGGATCGACTTGCCGTTGACGATGATCGCGTTGTCGGCGGCCTTGACCTCGCCGGCGAACTCGCCGTGCACCGAATCGTACTTGAGCAGGTGGGCCAAGGTCGCCGGGTCGGTCAGATCGTTGACCGCGACAATTTCGATCCCCTTCACCCCTTGGGCGGCGCGGAAAACGTTGCGACCGATGCGGCCGAAGCCATTGATTGCGATTTTGACTGCCATGAATTCATCCTCCGAAGAAAAATTTTGTGCTGAAAAAGGCGAAACTGCCCGTCGGCTGGTACCCAGGCAGCGGTGCGCGGCGCTCGAACTATAGCCGAACAACCGGCAAGGGTCAACCCTCAAGCCCGCTCAAGCCCGCTGATGCGGCCGCTGATCGTGATTGCCCTTTGCCGCCTGCTGTGGTATGAAATAAAATTTGCTGAGGCAACCGATACCCTGCTGCCGACTTGATGTTCACCCCCCGGAGGATGCGTTTTCAGGCGATGAAAGGGACCCTCGAAAAACGTCTTCTCCTGCTTTGCTTTGTCGCGCTGGCCCTGACCATTGCCCTCAACACCGGTTTCAGCGTCGAGGGCTTCCGCTGGCAGTACCGCGAGGGGATCCTCCGCCGTAGCCACACGCTGGCCACTGCCCTCAAGAACCAGATTGAACGGGTCCTGGGCCTCGGCCTGCCGCTAGACCCAGATCGAAGGGTTGTCGGATCGCTGCCAGGCAATCACCGCCAACGATCCGGAAATCTCCTACTGTCTTATCGAGGATGCCCGCGGCTTAGTGCTCTACCGAAGCACCACGCTGGCGTTCGACCCAGCCAAAGCCAAGCTGGTCGGGTATCTGTCCGCCGATATCTCGATTCTTGATACCCCTGATGTCGGCCGGCTCTACGATCTTTCTCTCCCGCTTTATAGCTTCGATGACAAACTGGCCGGCCGAATCAGAATCGGTTTCCAGGAGAAGGTCCTCAAGGTCCTGACCGGGGAGCACCTGTTCTGGTCGCTGGTCGTCCTCGGCGGGGCCTCGGCGGCCGTCTTTATTCTGATGATCCTGTTCATCCGGCGCGACCTGGTCACGCCGGTTCGCAGGATGTGCGAGACCGCGACCACGATCGCCGCCGGTAACTTCAACGTGAAGTTGCCGAATATGGAGACCCGGGAGCTGGCGAGCCTGGGGGAAGCCCTGTCCGGAATGGCCACTTCGCTGGCGCAGCGCGACGCCGAACTGCGCAACCGTTACCGCGATCTGGAAGAAACCAACCGGGAGGTGCAACTCTCCTACCAGCGCCTCGAATCGATCAGCGCCGAACTTGGCCGCAGTCAGGAGATGTACCGTTCCCTGCTCGACGAGGCCAGCGATGCGATTCTGGTCTGCGACGAGGATGACCGGGTGCTGATTGCCAACAAGTCGGCCGAGCGGTTCTTCGGCATTCCGCGCATCCGGATCGAGGGGAAGAACATCGCGAATTTCCTTTTGGACATCCAGCCTCACAATCAGGCAGAGATTGAAAACTGGTACCAGAGTCTGCGCCCCGGGCGGGTGAGCGATGCGGAGTTCCGCTTCTACCACCCTATCGAGAGAAAGCTGTTAGTCGGTTGGGCGACCGGTGCGGCGATTGTCGGCAAGAGCGGCAAGCGTTTTGTGCAAATGATCATTCGCGACGCGACCCGCGACGAGGAGACCCGTCAACACCTGGAAAGGGCGGCCCGCGAGCTGGAACGGCTCAATCAGATGAAAAACTCGTTTCTCGGCCTGACTTCTCACGAACTGAAAACGCCCTTGACCATCATCATGGGCTATGTCGAACTGTTGCTCAACGAAATGGCGGAGCGCCTCGATGAAGGGACCCAGGAGATGCTGCGCCATATCGGGCGTGCCAGCGAACGGCTCGCCGAAATCGTGCGTGACATGGTCGATGTGTCGATGCTGGATAACCGGACCCTCGAACTGGTCAGCCAGGAGATCGATATCAACAGCGTGGTCCTGGGCGCTGTCGAGAATGCGCAGGAGGCCATCCGGCACCGCCGGCAGAAGCTGCGCCTGGACCTGAGCGAAGGGCTGCCGCTGGTGCGCTGCGACCAGGCGCGAATGGCGCAGGCCCTCGGCAACCTGCTTGGCAACGCCATCAAGTTCACCCCCGATTTCGGGCTGATCAGAGTGTGCACGCGGCTGGTGCGACGTCCGCGTTTCCCCGCGCGGTTTGCTGCAGCCGACCTCGATGGTGTCTGCGCGGTCGACGGGGTCCTCTGTCCCTATGTGGAAATTTCGATTATCGACAGCGGAATCGGCATCAACCTTGACGAACAGAAGATTATTTTCGACAAGTTCTACGAAGTTGGTGAACTGGAGGAGCATTTCAGTGGCAAGGTGGCCTTCAAGAGCCGTGGTGCCGGTCTCGGCCTGACCATCGTCAAGGGGGTTGTCGAGATGCACGGCGGGACGGTCTGGGTCGAAAGCTCCGGCTTTGATCCGGAGCGGTTCCCCGGCAGCACCTTCTTCGTTCTGCTGCCGGCTGTCGGCGACAGCCAGCCGTGACGCGACTTCTGTGCCGCGGAATTGCCCCCCTTGACTGTCGAGGAAAGCGCACGGCCATGGCGCCGGCTGGAACCGGTCGCATGAAGGTGTCGCTGCTGGCCAGCGGCAGCAAGGGCAATGCGCTGCTGCTGTGCGATGGCCAGAGCCGTCTGCTGGTCGATGCCGGACTGTCGGCCCGGGAGATCTCTCGGCGCCTGGCCTTGGTGGGCGTCGGCGTGGACACACTCGCGGCCATTTTGGTGACCCATGAGCATGTCGACCATGTGCGCGGACTCGGATTGCTCAGTCGTCGCCACCGGTTGCCGGTTTACCTGCATCATGCGACCGCCGGGGCCCTGCACGACAATCAGCGGCCTGAATCCGTGGTCGAGATCGAAACCGGAGTGGAAATCGCCATCGGCAGTTTTGGGGTGCGGGCTTTTCCGGTGACTCACGATGCGGTGGCCCCGGTCGGTTTTACGGTATCCGGCGCTTTCGGCAAGATCGGGATAGCGACCGATCTCGGCATTGCCACTCGCCTGGTGGCCGAGGAACTGCGCAACTGCCGGTGTCTGATCCTGGAGTCGAACCACGACGAAGAGCTGCTGCGCGACGGTCCCTACCCCTGGCCGCTCAAGCAGCGCATCAAGGGGAGCCACGGTCACCTGTCGAATCGCGACAGCGCCGGGTTGCTCGAAGCCTTATGCTGGGACGGGCTGGAAACCATCTGCCTGGCGCATCTGAGCGAAGCCAACAATCATCCCGGCCTGGCTGAAACCGCGGCCCGTGAGGTTATCGACCGCCAGACCTGCTGCTGCCCGAACCTGTTGATCGGCCGGCAGGACCGGTCGACCGACTGGGCCTTCTGATATCGCACCAAGGAGCGAGCGCATATGATCCCACGTTACACTCGCCAGGAGATGGCGCACATCTGGGAACCGGACAACCGTTTCCGCATCTGGCTGGAGATCGAGACACTGGCCTGCGAGGCCCAGGCCGAACTCGGCGTCATCCCCGCGGATGCGGTCAAGGTCATCCGTGAGAAGGGGAATTTCGACATCCCGCGCATCGACGCCATCGAGGCGGAGGTCAAGCACGACGTCATCGCTTTCCTGACCTCGGTGGCCGAGTTCGTCGGTCCCGAGGCCCGCTTCATTCACCAGGGGATGACTTCCTCGGACGTTCTCGACACCTGCCTGTCGGTGCAGATGGTCCAGGCCGCCGACCTGCTCCTCGCGGATCTCGATCTGCTCCTCGCCTCGATCAAGGTGCGGGCGATGGAGCACAAACATACCGTGTGCATCGGCCGCTCCCACGGCATCCACGCCGAGCCGGTGACCTTTGGCCTGAAGCTGGCCTCCTGGTACGCCGAGATGGAGCGCAACCGCAGGCGCCTGCGGGCTGCCCGCGAAACGATCGCCACCGGGGCGATCTCCGGCGCGGTCGGCACCTTCGCCAACATCGACCCGTTCGTGGAGGAGTACGTCTGCGCGCGGATGGGGCTGACGCCCGAACCGGTCTCCACCCAGGTGATCCCGCGCGACCGCCACGCCGAGTACTTCTGCACCCTGGCGGTGATCGCCTCGTCGATGGAGCGGATCGCCGTGGAGGTGCGCCACCTGCAGCGCACCGAGGTCCTCGAAGCCGAGGAGTTCTTCAGCAAGGGGCAAAAAGGGTCGAGCGCCATGCCGCACAAGCGCAACCCGATCCTCTCCGAGAACCTGACCGGCCAGGCCCGCTACATCCGCGCGCTGTGTCTCCCGGCCCTGGAGAACGTGGCCCTGTGGCACGAGCGCGACATCTCTCACTCCTCGGTGGAACGCTACATCGGCCCGGATGCCACGGTGGCCCTCGACTTCTCCCTGCGCCGCCTCAACGGCCTGATCAAGAACCTGGTCGTCTACCCGGCCAACATGCAGAAGAACCTCGACCAGATGAAGGGGCTGATTTACTCGCAGAAGATCCTCCTCGACCTGACCCAGGCCGGGGTGTCGCGCGAGGACTCCTACCGACTGGTGCAGCGCAACGCCATGAAGGTCTGGGAGCAGGGGAAGGATTTCCTCGCCGAACTGCTGGCCGATAGCGAGGTGGTCGGGGCGCTGGGTGAGGCGAAGATCCGCGAATCGTTCGATCTGAATTACCATCTTAAACATGTCGATACGATTTTCCGGCGGGTGTTTGGGGAAGGTTGATGAATGGTTTTTGTAGGGGCGCACTGCCGTGCACCCGGGGCGTATCGCGGTACGCCCCTACAGTTAAATTTCGCATCGGATTCAAGGATTAATATATGGCTTGGCGAATAGTGGCGGGACTGAAAGACGGGGTGCGTGACGCGCGCGGGGAGCGGGTGCGCCGCGAGATCCGCGAGCACCTGGGGATCGATCTGGAGAGCGTGCGCACCATCGATGTCTTCACCGTCGACGCCCGGCTGTCCGACGAGGAAATCCTGGCCGCGGCCGGTGGGCCGTTCTGCGACCCGGTGATTCAGGAAGTGGCGATCAACCGCCCGCTGGCGCGCGACTTCGACATCCTCATCGAGGTCGGCTACCGTCCCGGCGTCACCGACAACGTCGGCCGCACGGCGAAGGAGGCGATCCAGTTCCTGACCGGCCGGCTGTTTGCCAATGGGGAGGGGGTCTACACCTCCGTGCAGTACCTGCTCAAGGGCCAACTTGACACCGCCGTCGCCGAGCGCATTGCCGCCGGTTTCCTGGCCAACGGCCTGATCCAGCGCTGGAGCATCGTGCCAGCTGGCGATTTCGACCCGGTCCGGGGCGTGCCGCCCTACGTCCCCAAGGTCGATGTCGGGGCCCATCGGATGACCGTGCAAGAGATCGACCTCGACGTTGCCGATGCCGAGTTGATGAATATCAGCAAGGCCGGGATGCTGGCCCTGACGCTGGAGGAGATGAAGATCATCCAGGCTCATGTCGCCGACCCGAAGGTGGTGGCGGCACGGCGGGCGGCCGGATTGGGTGCCAAGCTGACCGACTGCGAGCTGGAGGCGCTGGCCCAGACCTGGAGCGAGCACTGCAAGCACAAGATCTTCGCCGCGCGCATCGACTACGAGGACACCACGACCGGCGCGCGGCAGGAGATCAATTCGCTGTTCAAGAGCTATATCGTCCGCGCCACCAGGGAGTTGCGCGAGCGTGCCGGCAAGGACGACATCTGCCTGTCGGTCTTCAAGGACAACGCCGGGGTGATCCGCTTCACCGACGACTGGAGCCTGGTCTTCAAGGTCGAAACCCACAACTCGCCCAGCGCCCTCGATCCCTACGGCGGGGCGCTGACCGGCATCGTCGGGGTCAACCGCGACTCCTTCGGCACCGGCATGGGGGCGCGCCTGCTCTTCAATACCGACGTCTTCTGCTTCGCCTCGCCGTTCTACGACCGGCCGCTGCCGCCGCGCCTGCTCCATCCCCGGCGGATCTTCGAAGGGGTGGTCGAGGGGGTCGAGCACGGCGGCAACAAGAGCGGCATCCCGACGGTCAACGGCTCCATCGTCTTCGACGAGCGTTTTGCCGGCAAGCCGCTGGTCTACTGCGGTACCGGGGCGATCATGCCGGCGCTGGTCAACGGCAAGCCCGGTCATGAGAAGCAGGCCAACATCGGCGATCGCATCGTCATGGTCGGCGGTCGCATCGGCAAGGACGGCATCCACGGCGCTACCTTCTCCTCCGAGGAACTGCACGAGGGGTCGCCGGTGACGGCGGTGCAGATCGGCGACCCGATCACCCAGAAGCGCATGTTCGACTTTTTGATCATCGCCCGCGACCGCGGCCTCTACAGCTCGATCACCGACAACGGGGCCGGGGGGCTCTCCTCCTCGGTCGGCGAGATGTCGCAGGACACCGGCGGCTTCGAGATGCACCTCGACCGGGCGCCGCTGAAATACCCGGGACTGCAGCCCTGGGAAATCCTCATCTCCGAGGCCCAGGAGCGGATGACCGTGGCGGTGCCACCCGGCCAGCTCGAGGCGTTGCTGGCCCTGGCCCGGGAGATGGACGTCGAAGCCACCGATCTTGGCCACTTCACCGACTCCGGCTACTACCACTGCCTGTACCAGGGGAAGACCGTGACCTGGCTGCCGATGGCCTTCCTGCACGACGGCGTGCCGCAGCTGCAAATCCCCGCGCGCTGGGTGCCGCCTGCACTCGATGAGCCGCAACTGCCGGCCCCGGCCGACTACGTCGCGGCGTTCAAGGCGCTGCTCGGCAGCCTCAACATCTGTTCCAAGGAGAGCGTGGTGCGCCGCTACGACCACGAGGTGCAGGCCGGCACCGTGGTCAAGCCGCTGACCGGTGTGGTCAACGACGGGCCGTCCGACGCCGCCGTGGTGCGCCCGCTACCGGACCGTTTCGAAGGGGTGGTGGTGGCCCACGGCATCTGCCCGCGTTACTCGGACATCGACACCTATCACATGACCGCCAACGCCATCGACGAGGCGCTGCGCAACTATGTGGCGGTCGGCGGCAACATCGACCATGTCGCCGGGCTCGACAATTTCTGCTGGTGCGACCCGGTCAAGAGCGACAAGACCCCTGACGGCGAGTACAAGGCCGCCCAACTGGTGCGCTCCAATCAGGCGCTTTACGAGTATTGCCTGGCCTTCGGTGTGCCGCTGATCTCCGGCAAGGACTCGATGAAGAACGACTACCAGATCGGCGACACCAAGATCTCCATCCCGCCGACCCTGCTCTTTTCGGTGATCGGCAAGATCGACGACGTGCGCCGTGCCACCACCATGGACGCCAAGACTCCCGGTGACCTGGTCTACCTGCTCGGCGTCACCCGCGACGAGCTGGGCGGGTCGGAATACTACGCGCTGCACGGCCACACCGGCCGCAACGTGCCGGTGGTCGATGCCGCTACCGCAATGGCCCGCTACCGTGCGGTCAACGCCGCCCAGCTCCAGGGGCTCATCGCCTCCTGCCACGACCTCTCCGACGGTGGCCTGGCGGTGGCCCTGGCGGAGACCGCCTTTGCCGGCGATCGCGGTATCGACGTCGATCTGCGCCGGGTCGACGCGACCCCCGGACTCGACGAATGGCAGTTGCTCTTTTCCGAATCGGCCAGCCGCCTGCTGGTCACGGTCCACAACGACAATCGTGCCGCCTTCGAGGCGATCTGCGCCGGGCAGAGCTGCGCCTGCATCGGTCGGGTCACCGCGGTTCCCGAACTGCGCATGGTCGGCCTGGCCGGAACCATGCTGGCCGTTGCCGCCAACGATGAGCTGAAAGCGGCCTGGCAGGCGCCGCTCAAGGAGCTGTAATCATGGCCAGGAACGTCAAAGCCATCGTTATTACCGGCAACGGCACCAACTGCGAGCGCGAGGTGGCCAGTGCCTGCCGTCTGGCCGGCGCCGAGTGCGACATCGTCCACATCGCCGAACTGCTGGCCGGCCGGAAGCAGCTCGATGACTACCATTTCCTCAACCTGGCCGGAGGCTTCCTCGACGGCGACGACCTCGGCAGTGCCAAGGCCGGCGCCAACCGCCTGCAGCACGCCCGGGTGGCGGGGAGCCGTGAGACGCTGGCCGACCAACTGCAGCGCTTCATCGCTGCCGGCGGCTGGTCATGGGGGTCTGCAACGGCTTCCAGTTGATGGTCAAGATGGGGCTACTGCCGGCCCTGGGCGGCGATCACCGCACCCAGAGTGCGACGCTGACCTTCAATGACGGCGGCCACTTCGAAGACCGCTGGTGCGAGCTGGTCGTCGATCCGGCTTCGCCATGCGTCTTTACCAGGGGGCTGGATCGTCTGTACTTGCCGGTGCGCCACGGCGAGGGGAAGTTCGTGCCGGCGAGCAGCGAAGTCCTTGCCGCCATCGACGAGCTTCACCTGGCTTCGCTCCGCTACTGCGATCCCGGCACCGGCGCGCCGACCATGGCGTACCCTTGCAACCCCAACGGCTCGACGGCGGCCATTGCCGGCATCTGTGACGAGACCGGCCGGCTGTTCGGCCTGATGCCGCACCCGGAGGCCTATGTTCACCGCACCCATCATCCGCGCTGGACGCGTGAGCCGGACCTGCCGGAAGAGGGGGCGGGGCTGTGGCTGTACCGGAACGCGGTGGAGTTTATTCAAAAAGAACTCATTTAAAGACTTCGACGCAGAGGCGCTGAGACGCAGAGAAAGTCTCAAGTCAGCAATTCTGGTCAAAACCGGATATTTCAGAAATACAAAGGGTTATCTCTGCGCCTCTGCGCCAAGGCCTATGCTGTAAACTTATCTTTAACTACTGGTTCACAGGACACGAAATGTACGACAAGTTCAACGACGAATGCGGCGTTTTCGGCATCTTCGGTCACGAGGAAGCCGCCAACCTGACCTATCTTGGCCTCTACGCCCTGCAGCATCGCGGCCAGGAAGGGTGCGGCATCGTCTCCGCTGACGGCCAGAATCTGCATGCCTGGCGCGGCATGGGACTGGTGGCCGATGTCTTCAAGAAGGACCGGATCTTCGGCAAACTCCCCGGCCGCAGCGCCATCGGCCACGTGCGTTATTCGACCGCCGGCGGCAACGACCTGAAGAATGTCCAGCCGATCATGGTCGACTACCATCGTGGCAGCATTGCCGTGGCCCACAACGGCAATCTGGTCAATGCCCGCGAACAGCGCAATGAACTGGAGCAGGCCGGCTCGATCTTCTCCACCACCTCGGATACCGAGGTCATCATCCATTTGCTGGCGCGCAGCCAGTGCGATCTGCTGCCGGACCGGCTGACCGAGGCGCTTTCCACGGTCAAAGGAGCCTACAGCGCGGTGTTTCTCACCGAGACGCGTATGGTTGCGGTGCGCGATCCGAATGGCTTCCGGCCGCTGGCACTCGGTAAACTCAACGATGCGTACGTGGTCGCGTCGGAAACCTGTGCCTTCGATCTGATCGAAGCCGAGTTCATCCGCGAGATCGAGCCCGGGGAAGTGATCGTCATCAACAAGGAAGGGATGAAGTCCTACAAGCCCTTCCCGCCCACGGAGCCGACCCCCTGCATCTTCGAATTTGTTTACTTTGCCCGCCCTGACAGTACCATCTTCGGCCGGCAGGTCTACCAGGTGCGTAAGCAGCTTGGCCGGCAACTGGCCATCGAGCACCCGGTCGAAGCCGACCTGGTGGTCGCTGTTCCCGACTCGGGGATGCCGGCGGCCATCGGCTATGCCGAGCAGGCCGGGATACCGTTCGAACTCGGCCTGATCCGCAACCACTATGTGGGTCGAACCTTCATCGAACCACAGCAGTCGATCCGGCATTTCGGGGTGAAACTCAAGCTCAACCCGATCCGCTCGATTATGGAGGGGAAGCGGGTAGTGGTGGTCGACGATTCGATCGTGCGCGGCACCACGGCGCGCAAGATCATCAAGATGATTCGCAATTCCGGGGCCCGCGAGGTGCACGTGCGCATATCCAGTCCGCCGACCAGCTTCCCTTGCTACTACGGGATCGACACGCCGACCCGCAAGGAGCTGATTTCCTCGTCGCACAGTGTCGAGGAGATCAACCGCTACATCACCTCGGATACCCTCGGTTACCTGAGCCGGGAAGGGATGCTGGCGGCCGCCGGGGTCAAGGTCGATACGACTGGCGGCCAATTCTGCGATGCCTGCTTCAGCGGCCACTACCCGGTCAAGTTCCCCAGGTTGAAGGATGATACGCAGTTGGGATTGTTTTGAAAGAGACGGGCGCATGCAATGCGCCTGCGAAAACCGATCGGGTGTTGCAGGGGCGCACTTTATTGCGCCCGGGCGTGATAAATCACGCCCCTACATTACATTTGCCATCTGGAGGATTTACAAGTGAATGACGCCGAACGCAACGAACTGATGCAGATCATCCGCGTACTGTCCTACGAGGAGCGGGAAGTGACGCTGGCCTCAGGGCGCAAGAGCAACTTCTACTTCGACGGCAAGCAGACCTGTCTGCACGCCAAGGGCGGGCTGCTGGTCGGCAAGGCTTTCTGGCAGGAGGTCAAGCAGTTGCCGGGGCCGATTCACGGCGTCGGCGGGCTGACCCTTGGCGCCGACCCGATCGCCACGGCCACGTCCATCGCCGCCGCTCTCGACGGAGCAGCCGTGCACGCCTTCATCATCCGCAAGGAGCCGAAAGGGCACGGCACCGGCCAGTGGCTGGAGGGGCGCAAGAACCTGCCGAGCGGCTCGCGGGTGGTGATCGTCGAGGATGTGACCACCACCGGTGACTCCTCGATGAAGGCTGCCGAGCGGGCGAAGCTCGAAGGGCTGGAAGTGGTCGGCATCGTCACCCTGGTCGATCGCGAGGAGGGTGCGCGCGAGAATATCGAAGGGGCAGGGCAGGTGTTGAGGTCGGTGTTCACACGAACGCAGGTGGTGGGGAAAGTAGATTCTGCGAGACGAGAAAAGGCAGAGGCCGATCGCTGAAAAAGCAGCGAGATAAGGGCTCGTCCAGTTTTGACGAAAGGCCCGTCATTCTGTCGGCCTTTTCCGGAATTTACCGCAGATACGCTTCGGTGACGTAGCGGCGCATCATCACGTGGGTGTTGAAGTAGTAGGCGTTCTTGCCGATGGCGTTCTTCATGACCCGAATCCATCCCGGCCGGTCGTTGTAGAAGAGCGGGATGATGACATCTTCCAGCTTCCGGTAAAGGTCGAGGACGTCTTCGTCGGTATGGTTGACTTCGGTTGACATCTCGGTCGGAGGTGGTCCGATCGCCCAGCCGGTAATCCCTTCGATATGTCCCTCGATCCACCAGCCGTCGAGGACGCTGAAGTTCGGCACGCCGTTCAGCGCCGCCTTCATGCCGCTGGTGCCGGAAGCCTCCAGGGGGCGTTGCGGGTTATTGAGCCAGATATCGACACCGGGGATCAGCCGGGCGGCGACGTCCATGTTGTAGTTGGGGATATAGACCACGCGCAGCCGGTCGCCGAACCGATCGACATAACTGCGGATCTCCTGAATCAGCTTCTTTCCCAGTTCGTCGCGGGGGTGAGCCTTGCCGCCGAAAACCAGCTGCAGCTTGCCGCCGCCGATGGCCAGCAGCCGTTCGGGATCGGTGAAGATCATGTTGGCGCGCTTGTAGGCGGCGGCGCGGCGGGCGAAGCCAATGGTCAGGATCTCCGGGTCGAGCTGGATGCCGGTCGTCTCCTCGATGTACTGGAAGAGATAGGCCTTGGCCCCGCAATGCGCGTCCCATACCTCCGCATCGGGGACGACGTCGACCCTCACCAGCAGTTCCGGTTCGTTGGCCCAGCCGGGCAGGTAGTCGTCGAACAGTGTCATCATGTAGGGAGACGCCCAGGTGAACGGATGAACGCCATTGGTGATGGCGTGAATCTCGAAACCCGGGAAGAGGGCCTTGGAAACCTCGCCGTGCTTCTTGGCCACGCCATTGACGAAGTGGGAGAGGTTCAGCGCCAGCATGGTCATGTTCAACTCTTTTTCCCCACCCAGTTCACGCAACAGCGACAGGGGGACGACATCGCCCATGACCCGTTCGATCATCTCGTAGGGGAAGCGGTCGTGGCCGGCCTCGACCGGGGTGTGCGTGGTGAAGACGCACAGTTCCTGAACCTTGCGCGTATCCCAGGAATCGCGTTCGTCCCAGGTGTCCTCCACCGGGCGCCGGTGGTGATTGAGCAGTTCCAGCGTCAGGAAGCTCGCATGGCCCTCGTTCATATGGTACTTGCGCACCTGGAAGCCGAGGACCTGGAGCAGGCGCGCGCCACCAATGCCGAGGACGATTTCCTGCTTGAGGCGATAGGTCTGCTCGCCACCGTACAGATGGTCGGTGATCGCCCGGTCTTCGGGAAGATTGCCGGGGATGTCGGTATCGAGAAACAGTACCGGGACCTCGCCGCCGGTGGGGCTTTTGACCCGGTAGAGCCACGACTGGATCTTGACGTCGCGCCCCTCGATGGTGACCAGCGTCTTCCCCGGGAGCAGTTCCATGAACTCTTCGGGCTTCCAGACGACCGGCGCCTCGATCTGCCAACCGTTCTCGCTGAAGCTCTGTTGAAAATAACCCTTGCGGCTGAGCAGGGTGATGGCGACCACCGGCAGCTTGAGATCGGCCGCGCTCTTGATGGTGTCGCCGGCCAGTACGCCCAGGCCACCGCTGTAGGTGGGGATTTCATTGGTCAGGCCGATTTCCATGGAGAAATAGGCGTAACGGTGCTGGTCGGTAAAGTGTCTCCAGTCGCTCATGGTGTGGTCCTTGAAAGTGGTGATTGATGCAGGGTTGCGGGAAAGAATACCACAAGTCAATCGGGATGATATATCGGGTTGTTTGCGGAAACCGTATTTGAAGGGGTTGCAATTGCATCAATTCTGTGGAAGAAAATGTCAATCATGTACGAAGCGTATTATGGCCTCCAGGAAAAGCCCTTCGGGATAACCCCCGATCCGCGTTTTCTCTTCATGAGCAAAACCCATCGGGAGACGTTTGCCCACCTGCTCTACGGGTTGCGCAACAAAGTCGGCTTCATTGCGGTGACCGGTGAGGTCGGGGTTGGCAAAACCACCATTCTCAGGGCGCTTTTCTCGCAACTGGATGATGCCGGTTTCCGCCTGGCGCTTATTCTGAATCCCCGCGTGACACCCATGGGGTTGCTGCAAAGCATCAACGCGGAATTCGGCTTGCCGGCAAAGTGTCGCAGTATCTTCGGCCTGGTCGAAGAACTCAACCAGTATCTCCTTGCCGAAAACCTGGCAGGCAGAACCCCGGTCATCATCATTGATGAGGCCCAGAATCTCTCGGCTGGAGTTCTCGAGCAGATTCGCCTGCTCTCGAACCTTGAAACGGAGCGTGACAAGCTTATCCAGATTGTGTTGGTGGGCCAGCCGGAATTACGGGAGTTGCTGCAGCGTCCCAACCTTCGGCAACTCAATCAACGCATCGTTGTGCGCTGCAATCTGGCCTCGCTTGACCATGATGAAACCGCAACCTATGTCAGGCACCGTCTGCAGGTGGCCGGGCGTGCCGATGGCATGCTGTTTACTGACGATGCACTCAAGGCTGTTTACCGGTGCTCATCGGGGCTGCCACGGCGGATCAATATTCTTTGCGACCGGGCCATGCTGATCGCCTACGCTGAAGATCAGGGACAGGTGGGGCCCAGGGAGATACGCCAGGCGGTTGGCGAGGTCGACGACGGCGATCCGGGAAAAGAACCCACACAACTCCAAAAGGTTTTCAGCAAAGTGTTCACTTGGTCGATTCGGCCATTCCGGCGCTTGTCATCCTGACGCAGTCTTGGCGGAGCATTCGATGAGTACGATCCTCAAGGCGCTCAAAAAGCTCGAAAATGAGCAGCGGGCCGCTGCCGCACCGGTTGACCTCCCTGGCAAAATCCTTGTCGATGGTCCGCCTGCCCGGCATCGGCCAAAGCCTGGCTTGTGGGTCGGTGCCGGCATCGCGGCGGGATTGATCATCGCTATTCTGGTGGTCACCGGTTTTTTCTGGTGGAGAGAGTTCAGCGCTGAAGTTGTATCGACCAAGGCAACACCACCGCCAACCGCGTTGGCCGCGACGCCGATACCGACCGATGCACCGGGTCATCCTCTGCGTCCCGGCAAGGAGTCCGTGGCCTTGCCGGTCACGCGCCGGCACGACCCCTCGAGTGCTACCGCATTGCCGGCAGCGGCTGTGGTCGGGGCACCCAAGGGGTTGGCATCACCTCCGACGCTCCCGTTGCCGGCGGAAGGGGGAGCAGGACCGTCAAGCGTGACTGCGCAAGCGTCGTCGAGCCCGGTCGTGAAACAGGTGCACCTGGAAAAGCACGAGATCCCCGCTCCCGGACAGCAGTGGGCGGCGCCACACCTGACGGTCAGCGACATTGTGCCTGCCAGCGGCGGTGGCCGCATGGCGATCGTCAATGGCCTGCCGGTTATGGAGGGGACGATGGTCGATAATGCGGTGGTCAGGGAGATTCGCGCTGGCCAGGTGGTTTTTGAAATCGACGGCAAGAGTGTGGCGGTGCCGTTGGCGGCCCGGCCATGAATGTCATCAGAAGGACCAGCCATCTGCTCCTTCGTCAAGCCAGAGATAGTCGGTGAGCGCAGCTTCAACCTCCTGCCTGGTCACACGTCCGTCGATTTCCGGCAGCACGACGCGGTACGAAACTTCCATCTGTTCCAGCATCTGGCGGGGTATGCCGAATTTCCAGGAATGGCCGCTGCCCGCCAAAACTACTACCCGGTATTGCGGATTGGCCTTGAGAAAATCGGTAAGGTTCCGGGCCATTACAGTATCCCACAGCAACTGGGCCTCGCAGAAGTAGAGGTATTGCCGCCCGTGGCCGCCATGGCCGCCCATGGCACGGCGGATGAACTCCCCGTATTCGGGGTCGACCCGGCACTGCACGCTGCCCAGCGCCTGGCGCTCCGGTTCCGGCAGGGCGGCAAAGCCGTTGCGGGCGACCTTGCTGCTGAGTTCGCGCGGGATGTTGAGGCCGACCATGGGGATCTTCTCGCTGCGGGCATAGTTGAAGATCTCCTGGTATTCCGACCACATACTCCAGTTGTCTTGATAAACCTTCAGAAAGCTGCTGATAGGATAGCTGCCACTGACCCACCGGTCCAGAGCGGCCTGGCTGTCCTTGCGAAACATCTCCAGGCCGATCGCCAGCGGCTGGCCGGCGCGTTTCAAGGCGCGGATGATGCTGAGTTGTGCCTGGTGGTGGCCGGTATGATCGTGCAGTTCGCCGACGAAGACGACCTGCACCGACTGCAGGTCGCGGATCAACTCTTCGGGGGAAACTTCGCTGCGATCGCCGGCCCGCAGAATGTGGGGGTGGGCGCTGGCGGCGACGGCGGTCAGGAGCACCATCAGCAGCGCCGCAATACCGCGGCGTGAGGTAAACAACGTTCTGGTCATGATCCGTTCTCCCTGGTAAACGAGACGCTCATACGGGAGCCTTCCGGCTCCCAGGTGGTTTTGACAAGGTTACGCCCTGCGGCGAAGAGCAGCAAGCTATACCGACCGTAATGGGCGACCTTGGCCGCCATCTGCCGCACTTTCCCGGGGTCGTCGGCAAGAAGCACGGCGCGGACTCCGGTATCGTCGCGGCGGCCGGCGAGCACGGCGAAGAGAGCGTCTCCCCCCTCACCGGCATTGCTCACCTGCCAGCGGCCCTGGTGAATTTTCAAACCTTCGGGCAGGTTCGGCTGCAGCTCCTTGCGGGTCGGCCACCCGATCAGCAGGACATCGCGATCCGCCAGCTGCTGCGCCGTCACGACGGTTTCGCTGGCAACCGGCACGTCCTGCCACTGCAACCCCTTGAGCAGATCGCCCGCGGCGGCAAACAGGTCGTCCCGGCCGCCAGTGACCAGCACCAGCGGCCGCTGCGGAGTGCGCAGGTCATTGACCGTGGCCGGCAACTCCTCTGGATGGAGCCGGCGGAACAGGTGGCTGTCCGGGTCGACATCCAGGCGTTCGGGGGGGGTTGGTACGGTGAAGGTGAACGGCGTGCGGGCTCCGATTATGCGTACCGTCTGCCGGATTGCCTTGCCGTCGGCCGAAGTGAGGATCACCGGGACTTCGAGTCGATACGTCTCGCCCTGCTGCCGGATGGTTCCGCTGACGGTCCAACTGTCTGCAGCCTTGGTGCGGCGCACCTCGGCCAGTGCCAACTGCGGTGCCCCCCTGGTTTCGACCCACTGGCGGAAAAACCAGCGCAACTCTTTTCCTGATCCCTTGCTGAAGGCCGTTTCCAGCTCCCCCCAGCCGAGCGTCCGGCCTCTGCCTTCAACCGCCAGGGTGCGCAGGGTTTGCCAAAAGACCTCCTCGCCAACTTCCCGACGCAGCAGGTGAAAGACCATCGCCGCCTTGCCGTAGCCGACCGCCTGTTCGGCCTTGGAGGTTCGGCCGATAAAGGCCGACAGCGGGAAGTCACCTGCCGGTGTGACCAGTGCGGCATAATCGCGCAGCAATTTGCGTCGGTACTCCCGGGCCTCCCCGGGATTGTCGCGTTCCTTGAGCAGGTAGTCGGCCAGGTAGGTGGTCAGCCCCTCCGCCCAGTTGCCTCGCGTATAGTCGACTTCCACGGCGTTTCCCCACCAGGAGTGGACGATTTCGTGGGGCAGACTGGTGTCGAGCAGGAAGGGGAGGCGCACCACGCTCTTGCCGAGCAGGGTCCAGGAGGGCATGCCGTAGCCGGTGGGGAGGAAGTTCTCGACCACGGCGAACTTGGCGAACGGGTAGGGACCGAGCAGGTCGCGGTAGTACGTCAGGTGGCGCCGCATGGCGGTGAGGTAGCCGGGTGCGAGATCGGCATTGTCCGGGGAGAGAAAGGTCAGCAGCTGAATCCCGTCCAGATCGTCAGCAGCGACCCGAAAGCGGCCGGCACTCACGGCGAGCCCGTCGAGCGGAAATTTGTTCTCCCAGCTGCTGACGGTCAGGCCGTTGCCGTCGTCACTGCCGAGGAACCGTCCGGCAGTGACCGCCACCACCCCTTGCGGGGCGACGACCCTGACCCGATGGCTCCCGGGTACACCGTCAGCCCGCGGGTACCAGGCCGTGCCGGCAGAGAGGTAGCTCCCTTCACCCTGGATGGTCGCACCCACACCAAAGGAAGGATCCTCGATCCCAACCGTTTCCCGTGGGAGCGGGTCGTTGAAAACGGCCCGGTAGGCGATGGTCAGTTGCCCGTTGCTGCCGATCTCTGTGCGGTCGAAGGCGAGGAGACCGTTGCGGAAGGTAAAGGGGATCTGCCGACCGAAACTCGCCACGCTGGAAATCTCGGCCCAGGGCACCAATCGCAGTGCATTCGATGCAAACGCCGGAGGGAAATCCAGAGTGGCGACGCCTTCAAGGATGTGTGCGTCGGGCTTGAGCTGAATTTTCAGGTCATAGCCGATGGTCGGGGCGGACGTGGCGCCAGTCGCGTAAGTCGGGAGGGCGGAGAGCAGGCAAAAGAAAAAAATACTGTAGAATATTGTGCAAACACCTGACGCATATCCTGCAATGTGAGGTTGCCGATATTCGTTCGTGAATAATTTGTTTATAAATTTCGACATGTTAAGCTTTGGCACGCGAAGTGAAGATGAATACAATCGTGTTAATCGTAACTTGGAGCCCGCGATGAAATATTACCATAAATGTTTGATCTTTGTTTTCACAATGGCCGCTCTCTTTGTTGTGCCGGCCGGGGCGGCAACTCTCGATGACTTGGTCAGCCAGGCGCTTGCAGCCAATCCGGAGGTGAAGGCCTCCGCGGCCCGTTGGGAGATGTTCACCCACAAGGCCCGCCAGGCCGGCAGTTTCGACGATCCGATGCTGATGCTCGGCATCGATAACGGCCTGGTCCGCGAACCGTTCGATTTCAAGCGCGACATGCAACACGTCCAAGGTGATCGGCATCAGCCAGATGGTGCCGTTCTTCGGCAAGCGCGCCCTGGCCCGCGAGGCGGCCACGCTTGAAGCCGAGGCCACCCGCTGGGAGGTCGAGGAGCGCAAACTGGAACTGGCGGCCATGGTCAAGGAAACCTGGTATCAACTGTATTTTACCGACCAGTCCCTGGTGGCGCTCGAGCGTTCCATCGCCAATCTCGATAACCTGGTGCGTTTTGTCGAAACCATGTACGGGGTCGGCCAGGCGCGCCAGGCGGACGTGCTGCGCGTGCAGGTGGAACGCTCGAAGATGGAGGAGATGCGCCTGACCCTGCGGCAACAGCGGCGCTCCCTGGAAGCCGGGCTCAATACGCTGCTCAATCGCCCGACGGCGACCGCGGTGCCGGCCATTGAAGATGTCGAACTCACGCCGGCAACCCTCGATGCGGCTGAGCTGGAAAGGCTGGCCGAGGAAAACCGGCCGCTGCTGCGCGCCCTGGCCTCACGCATCGACAAGGCCAGGGCCGAGCGCGCCCTGGCCGACAAGGAATTCTACCCGGATTTCACCCTGACCTTCGAATACATGCAGAAGGATTCGATCATGGAGGATCCCGGC
This sequence comes from uncultured delta proteobacterium, assembly GCA_963751525.1. Classification (GTDB taxonomy): domain Bacteria; phylum Desulfobacterota; class Desulfuromonadia; order Desulfuromonadales; family BM103; genus VAUL01. The sequence continues at coordinate 146,879 of CAVVUQ010000004.1, forward strand.
TACGACATGTACAACGCCAGCGTCAGCTTCAACCTGCCGCTGCAACATGAACGCCGCCATGCCATGGTTGCCGAAAGCGAGGCGTCGCAGCGCATGGCTGCCGAGGAGCTGAACATGACCCGCAACCGGATCCGCCAGACCATTGCCGACCTGCTGGCGCAGTTGGAGCGCGATCGCACCATGGCCAGCCTCTATCGCGAGGGGATCATGCCGCAGAGCGCCGCCGCCGTGGAATCGGCCCTGTCGGCCTACCGGGCGGGGAAGGGCGAATTCATGCAGGTACTCGACAGCCGGATGACGCTTCTGAACTGTTGAGCGCGACTATTACAGGGCGGTCGCCGAGCACCAGATGGAACTCGCCCGGCTCGAGGCGACCGTGGGCGTACCGCTGCCGGTCAAGTGACGAGGGACTTATGAATCTTTCAGGGAAAGTCAAAGCGCTGCTGATCGTCGCCGGCCTGGCCACGGCTCTGCTGGTCGGCTACTGGACCGGTTCGATGCGCCAGAATCATGGCGTGCAGGAAACCGGCAAGCCGTCGGCCGCCGCCGAAGCGGGCAAATGCACCTGCGGCATGCACCCGTTCATCATCCAGGACAAGCCGGGGATCTGCCCGATCTGCAACATGGAGCTGACCCCGCTCAAAGCCGGGACCGGCGGGCAGGGTGGTGGTGAACGGCAGGTCAAGCACTGGGCGTCGCCGATGGATCCGACCTACGTGCGCCAGGAGCCGGGGAAGGACCACATGGGGCACGACCTGGTTCCCGTCTATGCCGATGGCGGTGACCGGCGGTGTCGCCGTCGATCCGGTGACCCAGCAGAGCATGGGGGTTCGCACCGCCAATGTCGAAGTGCGTGACCTGCAGCGCTCCCTGCGTGCGGTCGGCCTGGTCGCTTTTGACGAGAGCAGCCAGTATGTGATCAACAGCAAGGTCGAGGGGTGGATCGAACGGCTCCATGTCAATGTCGAAGGGCAGCCGGTCCGCAAGGGGCAGCCGCTTCTCGAGATCTACAGCCCCGATCTCCTCGCGGCCCAGCAGGAGTATCTGCTGGCCCTCGACAGCAGCAGGCGATTGGCGACCAGCCCCTTCCCCGAGGTGGCCGAAGGGGGGAAACGGCTGGTTGAGGCGGCCCGCAACCGCCTGCGCAACTGGGATATCTCCGACAGTCAGATCGAACAGCTCGAACAGACCCGCCAGGTGCGCAAGACGCTGACCCTGTACAGCCCCTACGGTGGCACCGTCACCATGAAGAAGGCGTTGCAGGGGATGCGGGTGATGGCGGGCGAGGAGTTGCTGCAGATCGCCAATCTGTCGCGGGTGTGGGTCAATGCCGAGATCTACGAGCAGGACCTCCCCTGGGTCAAGGTCGGCCAGCGCGCCCGCGTCGAGCTTTCCTACGGAGCGGGCACGGTCTTTGAGGGAAAGGTCGACTATATCTATCCGTATCTGGCCGGGGAGACGCGCACCGCCAAGGCACGCATCATCTTTGCCAACCCCGGCATGGAACTCAAGCCCGACATGTACGCCAACGTGCAGATCGCCACCGAGGCCGTCAAGGGGGCGCTGGCCATCCCGGCCGATGCGGTGCTGCGCAGCGGGCAGGGGGCCGTGGTCTTCGTCGCCCGGGGTGACGGCAAGTTCGATCCGCGCCCGGTGACGACCGGCGCCACCGGTGATGATGGCTACGTGCAGATCCGCTCCGGGCTCGCCGCGGGCGAGCAGGTCGTGACCAGCGCCCAGTTCATGCTCGATTCCGAGAGCAAGCTGCGCGAAGCGATCCAGAAGATGATGGAGCCGGCCGCGCCGGTGGCTGCGCCGGCACCTGCCGCTGCGCCGGCGACAATGGACAAGAAGAAGCTGGACGACTTGTTCAAATGATGATGTAGGGGCGTGATTTGTCACGCCCAGGGCGCAATGAATTGCGCCCCTACAAGGAACATACCAACATGCTCGCACGCATTATCGACTGGTCGATCGACAACAAGTTCCTGGTGGTGCTGACCACGGCGTTCCTGGTCTTCGGCGGGCTGTACGCGCTGAAGAACACGCCGATCGACGCCATCCCCGACCTCTCCGACGTGCAGGTGATCATCTTCACCGAGTATCCGGGGCAGGCGCCGCAGGTGGTCGAGGACCAGGTCACCTATCCGCTGACCACGCAGATGCTCGCCGTCCCCGGTTCCAAGGCGGTGCGCGGCTACTCGTTCTTCGGCTACTCCTTCGTCTACATCATCTTCGAGGACGGCACCGACCTCTACTGGGCGCGCTCGCGGGTGCTCGAATACCTCAACTACGCCTCCAACCGGCTGCCGGCCGGGGTGACGCCGACCCTCGGTCCCGACGCCACCGGGGTCGGCTGGGTCTTCTCCTACGCCCTGGAGAGCGACCGCCACAACCTGCAGGAGCTGCGCTCGATCCAGGACTGGTACCTGCGCTACGAGCTGGCGGCCCTGGAAGGGGTCTCCGAGGTGGCGAGCCTGGGCGGTTTCGTCAAGCAGTACCAGGTGGCGGTCGACCCGAACCGGCTGCTTGCCTACCGGATGAGCATCAACGACGTGATGATGGCGATCCAGCGCGCCAACCTCGACGTCGGCGGCGGCGCCATCGAGATGGCCGAAACCGAGTTCGTGGTGCGCAGCCGTGGCTACATCCGCGGCGTCGAGGATCTCAACAATGTCGTGGTGATGACTACCGAACAGGGAACGCCGATCCTGGTCCGCGACCTGGCCGAGGTCCGCCTGGGGCCGGAGATGCGCCGCGGCGTGGCGGAACTCGACGGCCGTGGCGAGGTGGCCGGCGGCATCGTGGTCATGCGTTCGGGGGAGAATGCCCTCAAGACCATCGAACGGGTCAAGCAGAAGCTCGAGGCGCTCAAGGCCGGCCTCCCGGAAGGGGTGACGGTCAAAACCACCTACGACCGCTCCGGGCTGATCCAGCGCGCCGTCTCCAACCTCCAGGAGAAGCTCTTCGAGGAGAGCCTGGTGGTGGCGCTGGTCATCATCCTCTTCCTCTTCCACCTCCCCAGCGCCCTGGTGGTGATCATCTCCCTGCCGATCGCCATCCTCATGGCCTTCATCATCATGTCCCTGCAGGGGATCAACGCCAACATCATGAGTCTCGGCGGCATCGCCATCGCCATCGGCACCATGGTCGATTCGGCGATCATCATGGTGGAAAACGCCCACAAGCACCTGGAGCGGCGGGGGGGGCGCTCACGCGTCGCAGCCATTGCCGAGGCGGCCCGCGAGGTCGGCCCGACCATCTTCTTCGCCCTGCTGGTGATCACCGTCTCCTTCGCCCCGGTTTTCGCCCTGCAGGAGCAGGCCGGCCGCATGTTCAAGCCGCTGGCCTTCACCAAGACCTACGCCATGGGGGCGGCGGCACTCCTCTCCATCACCCTGGTGCCGGTGCTGATGGTCTGGTTGATCCGCGGCAATCTCAAGGCCGAGCACGCCAACCCGCTCAACCGCCTGCTGATCCGCATCTACCATCCGGCCGTCGATCTCGTCCTGCGCTGGCGCAGGACCACCCTGGTCGTTGCCCTGGCGCTGGTCCTCTCCATCGCCTGGCCGCTGGCGAAGATGGGGACCGAGTTCATGCCGCCCCTGTACGAAGGGGACCTGCTCTACATGCCGACCACCCTGCCGGGGTTGTCGGTCACCAAGGCCAAGGAACTCCTGCAGCAGACCGACCGCATCATCCGCCAGTTTCCCGAGGTCGACACGGTGTTCGGCAAGATCGGCCGCGCCGAGAGCGCCACCGACCCGGCGCCGATGATGATGATCGAGACCACCATCATGCTTAAATCCGAAGACCAGTGGCGCGAGGTGCCGGCGCACCGCTTCTATACCGGCTGGCCGGGGTGGCTGGAACTGGCGAAGAAGCCGCTGCGCCTGGTCTGGCCGGAACGCAAGCGCATGACCGTCGAGCAACTCACCACGGCGCTGAACGATGCCATCCAGTTCCCCGGGTTGACCAACGCCTGGACCATGCCGATCAAGACCCGCATCGACATGCTCTCCACCGGGATCAAGACCCCGGTCGGCATCAAGATCATGGGCGACGATCTGGCGGTGTTGAGCCGGCTCGGCACCGAGGTCGAGGCGGTGGTGCGCACCGTTCCCGGCACCCTCTCGGCGATTGCCGAACGCACCGTCGGCGGCTCCTACCTCGATATCGACATCGACCGGCGGGCCGCGGCCCGCTACGGGATCAACATCGGCGACATCCAGGACGTGATCCAGACCGCGGTCGGCGGCATGAGTATTGCCGAGACCGTCGAGGGGCTGGAGCGCTACCCGATCAGCCTGCGCTACGACCGCGACTTCCGCAGCGACCCCGAGGCCCTCAAGCGGGTGCTGGTGCCGGGGCCGATGGGGCGCCAGATCCCCCTGGGGCAGCTGGCCACCATGCGCATCATCAACGCCCCGGACAGCATCAAGAGCGAGAATGCGCGGCGCACCGCCTGGGTCTATGTCGATCTCAAGGGGTCGGACATCGGCACCTATGTCGAGAACGCCAAGGCCGCAGTCAACAGCCATATCAAGTTGCCCGCCGGCTACAGCATCGTCTGGAGCGGCCAGTACGAGTACATCGAAAAGACTCGCGAACGCCTGCAACTGCTGATTCCGCTGACCGTGCTGATCATCTTCGTGCTGATCTACGCCAGCACCCGCTCGGCAGTAAAGACCGGGATCATCTTCCTCGCCGTGCCGTTCTCGCTGATTGGTGCCTTCTGGCTGATCTACCTGCTCGACTACAATATGTCGATCGCCGTCTGGGTCGGACTGATCGCCCTGGCCGGGCTCGATGCCGAGACCGGCGTGGTCATGCTCCTTTACCTCGATCTCTCCCACAAGCTGTGGGGCGACAACGGGCGCATGCGCACCCGCGGCGACCTGGTGCAGGCGATCCATCACGGCGCGGTGCAGCGCATCCGCCCCAAGCTGATGACGGTCATCACCATCATCACCGGTCTGCTGCCGATCATGTGGAGCTTCGGCACCGGCTCCGACGTGATGAAGCGCATCGCCGCGCCGATGGTCGGTGGGGCGGTGACCTCGCTGCTCCTGGAACTGCTGGTCTACCCGGTGGTTTATTACCTCTGGCGCAGCCGGGAGCTCGATCCGTCGCCGACGCCGACCAGCGAGGGGGATATCGAGGAAGGGGAGGTAGGCAGAAATGAAGCTGACGTAGGGGCGACGCATGCTTCGCCCTGGGCGAAGGCATTCCTTGCCCCTACATTAACCTATAAAACTACAACAGAAAGGATAGTTACCATGAAACACCTCACCATCATTCTCACTATCGCCCTGGCCCTCGCCGCCATCCCCGCCCTGGCTCTGGCCGACTGCGGCAACTGCGCGGTGGATCACAAGTCGGCGGGTGACAAGAAGGAGGCCGTCGGCCGCCAAGGGGCACGAGGGTCACGACCATTCCGGCATGGCCGCTGCCGGCGGCATGCTCGATCTCGGTGCAAAAGCCGAAAAAGGCGTCAAGGCGACGGCGGAGATGAAGGACGTGCGGGCCGCGATGGCCAAGACGGGGATGAAAACCACCCACCACTTCATGATTTCCTTCGCCGACGAGAAGAGCGGCCAGGCGCTCGATGCCGGCACGGTGGCGGTGAAGGTCGTCGACCCCGCCGGCACGGTGACCGGGCCGATGGCGCTGATGGGGATGCAGGGGCACTTCGGCGCCGATGTCATCCTCGACAAGAAGGGTGAGTACACGTTCCAGGTCGGCAGCAAACTGGCTGATGGCCAGGTGCGCCAGTACGAGTTCAAGACGACGATCAAGTAGCGCCATCAATCCGTCTGTGCTTCCGGGGGCCGCCTGCGCGGCCCCTTTTTTTGTCAGCTTTCCTTGCCGGGGCAAATGCGCTAAAGTCCGGAAATGCTTGACAACGTGCCGCCGCATTCCACCTGCAACCGCTGTCTGTCTACCCGTGCCCTGCGCCTGGCTGCCCTGCTGCTCTGGGCGGCCGCCCTCGCGTATCTGTCCCTGGCTCCCGACGTCAAGGCGCCCTCCGGCGCTCTCGGCTGGGACAAGCTCAACCACTTCGCCGCCTATGCCGTCCTTGCCGTGCTGCTGATCCGGGCCCTGCTCGCCTGGCGCGCGGTCACTATTCGGTTGCTGGCCGTTGTCTGGGCCAGCTGCGTCGCTTACGGGGCCCTGATCGAAGGGCTGCAATGGCTGATGGCACTGGGCAGGACGTGGGAGTGGGGGGATATGCTGGCCAACGCCCTCGGTGCGCTGGTTATGTGTGTCGTATTCCGTCTCGCCCTTCGGCGATTCTCGCTGGCAAATGACCATCGATCCCCTTGACATCGCCGCCGCCGGCGGCACCGTCCTCACCGCCAACAAGCGCCTGGCCCGCCATCTGGTCCGCCAGTACGACCAGCGGCAGCTGACAGCCGGGCGCGAGGTCTGGCCGTGCCCGGCGATCCTCGGCCTCAATGCCTGGGTGACGAGCCAACTGCGGCAGCTGCGCCATGACGATGCGCTGCTCACCGACGGCCAGCAGCAACGCACCTGGGAACTGGCGATTGCCGCCGACCCGGCGACGGCCGGCCGCGACCTGCTGCAGCTGCCGCAGACCGCCCGGCGGGCCCGCGAGGCGCACCTGTTGCTGGAGCACTACCTGGCAGACTTCGCGGCGGCGGATGGCGACGAGGATCAGGCGGCCTTCCTGCGCTGGCGAGCGACCTGGAGAGCGCAGGCCGGCCGTGAAGGGTGGCTTGATCGCGGCGGCGCCCTGCGGCTGGTGACTGCCGCCATCGCCGACGGCACCCTGGCGCTGCCCGGGCAGCTGATTCTCGCCGGTTTCGACGATCTCCCCCCGGCCATCGAGGCTCTGTGCCGGGAACTGGCTGGCCGCGGCTGTGCGGTGGACCGCTGGTCGCCGCCGCCGGTTGCCGCGGCGCAACTGGCTGTCATCGTCTGTCCCGACCCGGTCGAGGAGGTGCGTGCCTGTGCTGGCTGGTTGCGGGCGCTACTGACAACTAAGCCGCAGGCGAACATCGGCGTGGTGGTGCCGCAACTCAACGATTACCAGTTATTGATCGAACGGATCTTCCGGGCCGAACTCGATCCCCCCGGCTGTCTGGCCGGCGACGACGGCCCCGAGCCGTTCAATCTGTCGCTGGGGACGCCGCTGGCCCGCGAGGGGGTGGTGACTGCCGCCCTCCGCCTGCTGGCCGTCGGTGACCCGCTTCCCGTCGAGGAGGTCGGCTGGCTGCTGCGCTCCCCTTATCTGCTCGGGGCCAGTCATGAGGCGGCGGACCGGGCGCGGGCCGATCGGGAATTGCGCCGCCGCGGCCGGGCCGAGTGGCCACTGGCCGCCCTGCAGCGGGCGCTGCGTCATCTCCCCGGGGTGGCGAAGATGGTGGCGGTCGTTGCTGCCGTGAGCGTCGAGCGCAGCGATCGGCGCCGCCGGCTCCCCGGCCAGTGGAGCGAGCAGTTCACGGCACTGCTGGAGAGCTGCGGCTGGCCCGGCGGGCGGGGGCTGCACAGCCGCGAATTCCAGGCGGTGCGCCACGTCAAGGTGCTGTTCGGCCAACTGGCCGCCCTCGATCGCGTCTCTCCACCGGTCGCCCGGGGCGAGGCGCTCGCTTTGCTGCAGCGCCTCGCTGCCGAGACGGTCTTCCAGCCGGAAGGCCCCGAAGCGCGCGTACAGGTCCTCGGCATGCTCGAAGCCGCCGGCTTCACTTTCGATGCCCTGTGGATTCTCGGCCTGCACGAAGGGGCGCTGCCGGCGCCGCCGCGTCCCAATCCGTTCCTGCCGCTGGCGCTGCAGAGCCGCCTGCGCATGCCGCATGCCGACGCCGGCCGCGAGCGCGGGTTCGCCGACCTGCTCGGCCGCCGCCTCTTTGCCGCGGCCCCGCAAGTGGTGGCCAGCTGGCCCCGGCAGCTCGCTGGCGCCGAACTGCGCCCCAGCCCGCTGCTGCGCGGGTTGGCAACGGCGCAGCCGCTGCCGGTGGCTTCGGCCGCTCCGGCTCGGGTCATCAGTGCCGGCAGCGCGCCGCTGGAGACGCTGGCCGACGAACAGGCGCCGCCGCTCGCCTCGCGCAAGCCCTTCGCCGGGGGGACCGGCATCCTCAAGGACCAGGCGCTCTGCCCGTTCCGGTCCTTTGCCCACCACCGCCTGCGCGCCCGCGCCCTCGAGGCCCCGGACGTGGGGCTCGACGAAATGGCCCGCGGCAGCCTGATTCACACCTTGCTCGAAGCGTTCTGGGCAGCGACCCGCGGCCATGCCGCGCTCCTTGCCACTCCGTCGGAGGAGCTTGCCGCCCGCCTGCAGCACTGTGCCGAACAGGCCGTGTCACGCCTGGAACGGGAGCGCCGCTGCGATCTTCCCCCGCGCCAGCGGCAGCTGGAATTGGCGCGGCTGATCGCCCTGGCCCGGGAGTGGCTTGCCGAAGAGCTGCGGCGCGCCCCCTTCGAGGTCGTCGAGATCGAGAAAAAGCATGTGGAAACCCTCGGCCGCCTGACCATCACCACCCGGGTCGACCGTATCGATCGGCTGGCCGACGGGCGTCTGGCGATTATCGACTACAAAACCGGCAAGGTGGAGATCGCGCAGTGGAGTGACCTGCGCCTGAGCGAGCCGCAGCTGCCGATCTACTGTCTGGGGCTCGGCCCGGAAGCGGTCGGCGCAGTGCTCTTCGCGGCGGTCCGCAACCGCCACCGGGAGCGCGGCTTTCGCGGCCTGGCGGCAACCGACGGGCTCTGGCCGTCCCAGGAGAAGGCGCTGCAGGCGTTGCTCGGGGAGCGCGGCTGGACCGATTTCTCCGACCTGTGTGCGTACTGGCGAACCACCCTGACTGCCCTGGGCGATGACTTTGCCAACGGGGCGGCGGCTGTCGACCCGGCCGATCCGCGGCTGACCTGCCGGTACTGCGACCTGGTGCCGCTCTGCCGCATTCGCGAGTGCGCGCCGGCCGACCGACGAGGGGGAGGGTGGCCATGGCGCCTGAAGCCGTTTCGTTCCCGGCCGATCTTGCCGCACGCCGCCAGGCGCTGGCCGTCGATGCATCGTTCATCGTCCAGGCCCCGGCCGGTTCGGGGAAGACCGAGCTGCTGATCCAGCGCATCCTGACGCTGCTGGCGACGGTCAACGCCCCCGAGGAGATCCTGGCGATCACCTTCACCCGCAAGGCCGCCGCCGAGATGCGCAGGCGCCTGCTCGACGCCCTGGAGCGGGCTGCCGACGACACCCCGCCGGAGGAGACCCACGCCGCGGAGACCTGGCGGCGTGCCCGCCTGGCCCTGGCCCGTGACCGTGACCGCGGCTGGGAGCTGTGTGCCAGCCCGGCGCGCCTGCAGGTGCTGACCATCGATGGTTTCTGTGCGGCTCTGGTGCGGCGCATGCCGTATCTATCGCGCTTCGGCGAGATGCCGGCAATCGCCGAGGAGCCCGCCGACCTCTATCGCGATGCGGCGGCGCGGCTGTGCGCGCGAATGGAGGGGAGTGGAGCGGAGAGCACGGCGCTGCAGGTTCTGCTCGGCCATCTCGACAACCGCCTGACGCTGCTGCGCGACCTGCTGGTGGCGATGCTCGGCCGGCGCGACCAGTGGCTGCGTCACCTGCGGACGAACGGCACAACGGCGCGCGCCGCCCTTGAGGGGGCGCTGGGGGGATACGTCCGCCAGGCGCTGGCCGATGCGGACGCGGCCCTGGGGGCAGGGCGTCTCAATGAGTTGCTGCGGATCGGGCGCCGGGCAGCCGCCAACCTGGCGGACACGGCGGCGGAGGTCAATCCACTGGCGGCGCTGCTCGACGACGTCGGGCCACCCGGAACCGAAGCCGCCGAACTGCCGGTCTGGCTGGCTTTGGTCCAACTGCTCCTGACCGATCAGGATCGGCTGCGCAGCCCGCGAGGGCTCAACGCAAGACTCGGCTTTCCCCCCGGCCCGGCCGCGCCAAATGCTGAGATGAAGGGGCGCATGGCGGTGTTACTCGACGATCTGGGGAGTGACCCGGCCTGCGTCGAGCGCCTGCAGGTTCTGCGCCGGCTGCCGGCGCAGGTCTATGCCGAGCCACAGTGGGCGGTGCTGGCCGCGCTGATCGAACTGCTACCGCTGGCGGTGCAGGAGCTGCGCACCGTCTTCCGCCAGCGCGGGGCGATCGACTTCGCCGAGATCTCTCGCGGCGCCCTGACCGCCCTGGGCGACGAACTGGCGCCTTCCGAGCTACTGCTGCAGCTCGACGGGCGGCTGCGGCACATCCTGGTCGACGAGTTCCAGGACACCTCCCGCGCCCAGTACGACCTGCTGGCGATCCTCACCGCCGGCTGGGAGCGCGGCGACGGCCGCACCCTCTTCCTGGTCGGCGACCCGATGCAGTCGATCTACCGCTTCCGCGAAGCCGAGGTCGGTCTCTATCTGCGTGCCCGTGCTTTCGGGCTCGGCGACATTCATCTGACGCCGCTGACGCTAAGCGCCAACTTCCGCTCCCAGTCCCCTCTGGTTGACTGGTTCAACGCTACCTTCCAGAAGGTCTTCCCGGCCGCCGAGGACCCGGTGCGCGGCGCGGTGCCGTTCTCCCCTGCCGTCGCCGCGCGCCCGTCCCTTGACCGGCCAGCGGTGACCGTTGCCTGTTTCGCACCGCGGGACGACCGGGCCGAGGCAGCCCGGGTCGTCGCTTTAATCCAGCAGGCCCGCGCGGCGCAGCCGGGGGGCAGCGTGGCCTTGCTGGTGCGGGCGCGCACCCACCTGGCTGCAATCATCCCGGCGCTCAAGGCCGCCGGCCTGCGCTTCCTGGCTCAGGAAATCGATCCGCTGACCGACCGGCCGGCGATCCAGGACCTGCTCGCCCTGACCCGCGCCCTGCTGCACCCTGCCGACCGGGTCGCCTGGCTGGCGGTGCTGCGGGCGCCGTGGTGCGGACTGACCCTGCACGACCTGCTGCGGCTAGTCGACGAGCGTCCCAACGCCACGGTCCTCGAATGCCTGGCAGCCTGCGATGCCCCACAGGGGTTGTTCGCAGGGGTATCGGACGATGGCCGCCGGCGCCTGGCGCGGGTTGCGCCGCTGCTCTTCGCGGCAGTGCAGCGCAAGGGGCGATTGCCACTCAGCCGTCTGGTCGAGTCGACCTGGCTGGCGCTGGGCGGACCTGTCGGGCTGTTGACCAGCGACCTGGAAGACCTTGAGCAGTTCCTGGCGCTGCTGGGCGAGCTCGACGACGGCGGCGACCTGCTGCGCCTGGAGGCGTTAAACGAACGTCTCGCCGGACTCTTTGCCGCCCCCGATGCGGCTGCCGGCCCGGAACTGCAGATCATGACGATCCACAAGGCCAAGGGGCTGGAGTTCGATACCGTCATCCTGCCGGGGTTGGGCCGGCTTGCCGGCAGGAGCGAGCCGTCGCTGCTCCTCTGGCAGGAGGATCCCGCTCACGGCTTGCTGCTGGCACCGATCCCGCCGAGCGGCAGCGACCAGCCGGAGCCGACTTACCAAGCCCTGGCCGGGATCCACCGCGACAAGGATGAACTGGAGACGCTGCGGCTCTTCTACGTGGCCGCGACCCGGGCTAAACGCACCCTGCACCTGCTCGGCCACGTTGGCGTCGATAAGGATGGCGTGCCGGCAAAGCCGCCGACCAACTCGCTGTTGGGGACGGTCTGGCCGATCCTGCAGCATGGGCCGGTGCAATTCCTGACCTCGACAGACGCGACACCGGCGGAGCAGCAGATCCGGCCAGCGGTGCGGCGACTCCCCGACGCCTGGATGCCGCCACCGCTGGCGCCGGCCCTGCCGGTCGCGCTCCCCGGCGGGCGGCGCGCCTCGGGGGGCGATCACTCCGGGGGCGGCCGCTTCTCCCTGTCGCTACGAACCGAGGAGGGGCGGATCGTCGGCACCGCGGTCCATACCTGGTTGGAACGTATTGCTGGAGATGGTGTGGCGGCCTGGGATCGGGCTCGCCTGGAGACCCTGCCGGGGCAGTTGCGGGTCTGGATGGCCGGGGAAGGAATTCCGCAGGAGCGGCAACCAGCTTGTGTCGAGCGGGTGCTGACGGCACTGGGCAACACCCTGGCAAGTTCGCGGGGCCATTGGATCCTGGCACCGCATCAGGAGGCGGCTTGTGAAGTGGCACTGACCGGCATGCTCGACGGCATGCTGGTGCATGCGATTATCGACCGCACCTTTGTCGATGCAGAAGGGGTGCGTTGGGTGATCGATTACAAGACCAGCGCTCCCGCAGATGGGGAATCCGTGGCGATGTTCGTCGAACGCGAACGCGCACAGTATTTTGCTCAGCTTATCGACTACAGGAGATTGCTGGTGCTGCAGGACCCGCAGCGGGCGGTGCGGGCGGCGCTCTACTTCCCGCTGGTTGACATCTGGAGTGAAATCGGGTGAGGCGGGATCAGCTTCAGGTGGCGCGACGCTCCGGGCCGCGATAGGATATGCCGCCGCGGCCGCGGATCGGGTCGCGCCCGACTACGGCCCAACCGTTGGAACGCTTGAAACTGGCCACCCTGTTTCTCTCCAGAAGATGGTCGAGCAAGGTATCCTTGACCAGATCGAAACTGCCGTCACTGTACATGACCCGGATCATCATGACACACCTCCACGTAGCTTGAATTATACTCAAATTTCGGAGAAACGCCAGTCTTTCGAGAGTCAAGTCTACTGTAAAAAAAATCAGACTGCTGACTCACGCAGGGTCGGTCAGTTGATCGTCGGGCGATCGAGGGAGAGCAGTTCAATGTGAAAGATCAGGGTATGCCCGGCCAGCGGGTGGTTGGCATCGAGAGTCACCCGGTCGCCGCGAAGGTTCGCTACGACGACCTGAAACCGGGAGCCATCCTCGGCCGTGACCTCGAGTTGGGCGCCGACTTGGAGATTTAGCCCTGTGGGGAGGTTGCCGACAGCCAATTCATCGACAAGACGCTCCTGGTGGATGCCGAACCCCTCTTCCGGGAGGACCCGGACGGTTTTCTGCTCACCGATCTCCATGCCGACCACAGCCCTTTCGAATCCGGGCAAGACCGTATCCTCGCCGAGGACGAAAACCAGCGGCTCATCCTCCGCGGTACTGTCAAATACACTGCCGTCTTCCAAGGTCCCATGGTAGACGACTGACACCATGTCTCCTTCCTGTGCTCTCGGCATCCGGCCACACTCCTGCTTGAGGTGCCTTTTGATAGCCCGTCCTTGATTGACTGTCAAGCTGGGACTATCGCCGGTCGCTGTGCCGAGCGGTTTGCCATTCTGGCAGCTTCTGGGTTATATTGATCGGAGTGGAAATCCGCTTCGAAGGTAATTTTCTCTAAAATCGTGAAACCAGACATGCCATTCAGTAAGAGATTTAGCCGGCGCTGGCTGCTGCTCGCGCCCGTATTGCTGGTCGTCGCGGCGGCACTGTTGCTTGGCTACCAGCCGCTGGCGGCGACCTCCGGCCCCGAGTTCGATGAAAATCGTACCCGCCTGCTGACTCATGTTCTGCGTCAGCAGATCGGCCACCATTTCAGCGGCAAGTTGATCGATGATGCGCTGTCACGTGACAGTTTCCAGTTGTATTTGAAACAGCTCGACTACCAGAAGCGTTTTCTGCTTGAAAATGATGTCAGGCAGTTGCGTGGATTCCAGCTGAAAATTGATGACGAGATTCTCTCCGGAAGGACTCAGCTGGTACCGTTGGCCGAACGGTTGATGGAGCAGGGCATCGCCCGGGCAGAGCGCCTGGTCCGGCAGGTCCTTGCGCAGCCGTTTGATTTCAGTGTGGCCGAGGAGTATGAAACCGACCCGGAAAAACTCGCCTTCTGCCGCAGCGACACTGAACTCATGGAACGTTGGCGCAAGGACCTCAAATTCCGGGTCCTGAGTCGCTACCTGACCATCGCAGAGGACGAGAAATTTGCATCGCCCGCCGTGATCCCGAAGGAGAAGCGCACTGCCTTCGAAAAGCAGGCCCGCGAAAAAGTTCTCAAGCAGCACAACGACTATTTCAACCGGTTGCGTCAGGAGACCGTCCAGGAACATTACGACCGTTACCTGAACGCCTTTGCTCGCGCCTTCGATCCGCACACCAACTATATGCCGCCCCAATCCAAGGAGGATTTCGACATCAGCATGCGGGGGTCCCTGGAAGGGATCGGCGCCACGCTGCGCGACGACGATGGGTTCATCAAGGTCGTCAAGGTCATCCCGGGGAGCGCCGCCGACCGCCAGGGACAACTGCAGGCTGATGACGTCATTCTGGCGGTGGCCCAGGGCAGCAGTGACCCGGTGGACATCTCCGACATGCGCCTGCGCGATGCCGTCGCTCTGATCCGCGGCAAAAAGGGGAGCGAAGTCCGCCTGACGGTCAAGCGGGCAGGGCACAAGCCGCTCGTCGTTCCGATCGTACGCGACGTGGTGATCATCGAAGAATCGTTCGTCAAGTCCGCCGTCATCGACGATCCCGCCAGCGGCCGGCGTTACGGCTATATCAAGATTCCGAGCTTTTATCGGGATTTCGAAGAAAACCGGGGCGGCCGCGGGCGCAACTCCACCGACGATGTGCGCACCGCCCTCGAGTCGCTGAAGCGCCAGGGGATCGTCGGTCTGGTTCTTGACCTGCGTAACAATGGTGGTGGGGCTCTCACCGATGCCGTGGGGGTCGCCGGGCTCTTCATCGAGAGCGGCCCGATCGTGCAGGTGCGTTCGTCAGGCGGGGACGCCAAGGTGCTGGATGACCAGGACCCGTCGGTCGAGTATCGCGGTCCGATGGTGGTGTTGATCAACCAATTCAGCGCCTCTGCCTCGGAGATTGTGGCTGGAGCCCTGCAGGATTACCATCGGGCCGTCATCGTTGGCAGCGAACATACCCACGGAAAAGGGACGGTGCAGGTTATCATGAACCTCGATGATTCGCTGGCCCTGCGCAACATGAGCCGCTACCTCCCGCTGGGCGCCCTCAAACTGACCACTCAGAAGTTCTACCGGGTCAGCGGCGATTCAACCCAGTCCCGCGGTGTGGTCCCCGACATTATCCTCCCCGACCGTCAGAAATTCAGCAAGTTCGGCGAGCGTTATCTAGACTACAGCCTCCCCTGGGACAACATCGGCGAGGTGCCGCATGCCGATTGGTCAAACGGAGCCGTCGATATCAACACCCTCATTGCCAACAGTCGCAAGCGGGTCGACGCCGACGCGGATTTCGCGCAAATCCGCAGGGCTGCCCAGACCGTAGCCGAACGTCTCGACAACACCCATCAGTCACTGCAGATCGACACGGTCGCCCGGGAGCGCAAGGAGAATGAAGCCGCCGGCAAGAGTCCTCACGACGAGAGCGGCGACGAGGAGGCGGACAAGAGCGGGCGCAAGAGCGGCGAGTCCGACCAACTGCGGCTGATTCGTCTGCTGGGCGAGGATCCTTATGCCCGGGAGGCTTTGGCGATCCTTGGCGAACTGTTGCCGCCGGGCAAGCCAAACCGTAATCTTGCGGTAAATTAACGCGGGCCGGATCCGGCGCTCAGGCATTTCATCGAAGGCCCGGTTCATGACCGGGCTTTCGACGTGTTCTAGGGAGTGATTCGGGCGGGCGGCAGGCCGATAGCGCGTAGCAGCCAGGGGAGGGCCGGTGAGTTGCCAAGTACGTCGGCCAACTGGTCGATACGGTTCTCCGGAGTGCCGGCAACCTCGGGAAAGACCCCGAGCAGGTCGGCGGAGGCCAGCGCGGCCAGCAGGTGCGGAGCCGCTTCCTCCGCAGCGCCGGGGTGGGCAGGCATGCGGTTGATCACGAACCCGGCCAGCGGCAGCTCCATGCTTCTGGCCGCCATGATGGTCAGCAGGGTGTGGTTGATGGTGCCCAGGGAGGCCCGGGAAACGACCAGCAAGGGCAGGCCGAGCTGGCGGGCGAGATCCGCGATCAGATAGCCGCCGCGCAGGGGCACCATCAGCCCGCCGGCCCCTTCGACCAAAACCAGATCCTTCCCCGCACTGACCGTTGTCAGGGCTTCGCCAATCCTCACCGGGTCGATGATGATGCCCTCCCGCTCTGCCGCCAGCGACGGCGCCAGCGGTTCTTTGAAGCGATAGGGGGCAATCAGGTCATCGGCATCGCCGCTGCCGGCCGCCCAGCGCAGCAGGCGGGCATCCTCGCCAGGCTGCTGCACATCGTCGACCCCGGTCTCGCAGGGTTTCATGATGCCGACTTTTATCCCGCTCCGGCTGAAATGCCGGGCAATTGCGGCGGCTATCACGGTTTTACCAACACCCGTGTCGGTGCCCGTGATGAACAGCCCCCGGCATTTGCCGTCAGCAGGCATCGACTTCCACCTCGACATCACCGAGCATCTGCAGGTCCGTATCGCGGTCGCGACCGCTGGTGGTTAGATAATTGCCGACCATGGTGCCGCTGGCTCCGGCCATGAACATCCATGACTGCACCTCACGCAAGTTCGGCTCGCGCCCCCCGCAGACACTGATCGGCGTAGCCGGCAGGAAGTAGCGGAAGAGGGCAATGATCCGCAGGCAATCCATCGGCTGCAGTTGCCGAAAGCCGGCGAGCGGGGTCCCCTCAATCGGGTTGAGAAAATTGAGGGGAACCGAGTCGACCGCCAGTTCCCGCAGTGTTTCCGCCAGTTCGATCCGCTGCTCCAGACTCTCTCCGAGGCCGAGGATGCCGCCGCAGCAGACCTTCATGCCCGCCGACTTGGCCAACCGCACGGTGGCGACATCCTCTTCGTAATCGTGGGTAGTACAGATTCTGGGGAAGAAGGAGCGGGCCGTCTCCAGGTTGTGGTGGTAAGTGATGCAACCGGCCTCGGCCAGCCCCCGGGCAGTCGGCTCATCAAGGATTCCCAGGGAAGCCGAGGGGTCGATCGAACAACTTGCCCGGATCTCCCGGATGGCTGCGAGGACTGTTTCCAGTTCCCCCCCTGGTTCGATGCGTGAGCCGCTGGTCACGATGCCATAGCAGTGGGAACCCTCAGCCTGCGCCAGGATGGCGCCGGCAACGATCTCCTCGCGACTCTTCAGCGGATAGGCGGGGGCCGATGTGTGGTAATGCGCCGACTGCGCGCAAAAGGCACAATTTTCCGAACAGCGCCCGGACTTGGCGTTGATGATCGAGCAGAGCGCGACCCGGTTGCCGAAAGCCCGCTCCCTGAGGTGATGAGCTCCCGCCAGGTAGGCGGTAAGGGTCGCCCCCCGCGCAGTGAGAATGGCCAACCCCTGTGCCGGCGACGGTGGTTCCCCAGCGATAACCTGTTCAACGAGACGGGTTGCTTCCTGAAACATCCGGATCTCCTCCAGTGGGTGTTTGTGGCGGATTATTCGCGAGCTGCAAGTCATTGTCAACCATCATTATCGGCATGGTTGACAGATCCGGCGCCAGGTGCACAGGATCGCGAAATGATTGACAATCATTATGATTTGTGTGTATAGAACATAATCTCATTTTCACTTTAGGATAGGTTATGGTTCGAACGCTGATTGGCAATAAACTCAAAAGCACCCGCCTGAAAAGGGACATGACCATTCAGGAATTGGCGGGGTCCTCCAAGGTTTCGGCCAATATGATCTCACGGATAGAACGAGGTCTTACCACGCCTTCGGTGGAGATTTTGATGAAGCTGGCTACGGCTTTTGGTCTGAGCATCAGCTACTTCATAGAGGAGGCGGAAAAGAGCGGGACGACTGTATTGACACGGCGCGGCGCCGGCCAGCCCATCTTCTTTTTCGAGGATAAGCATCAGATCACCAGCCTGACTCAAGGGATCCGCGATCCCGGTTTCAGTGTCTTCATCGACACGCTGGAGAAGGACTGCAGCAGCGGTGCCGGGGGGATGGTGCAGTCCGGTGAGGAGTTTGCCTACGTTCTGGCCGGGCGGATCGAATTCATTATCGACGAGGAGTCGTTCCTGCTGGAGGAAGGTGATGCCATTGCTTTCAAGGCGTCCCAACCCCACCGCTGGCAAAACCGGCACAACGGGCAGACCATGATCCTCTGGGTGGTTTCGCCGGCCCCCAATCTCAGGTGAGCCAGGCATGAAACTCAAAAAAATCGTCGGCAAGAAGCTCAAGGCCATCCGCCTGAAGAACGGTCTGACTATCCAGGATCTGGCCATTCGTTCCCGTGTTTCTTCGAACATGATTTCACGGATTGAACGCGGCCTGACCATCCCTTCGGTGCAGATTCTCATGAAACTCGCCGAGGTGTTCGATAAGAGCATCAACTACTTTGTCGAGGAAGTGGCCACCACCCACGAAGTGGTCTTCTCCTCGCCGGGGCAGCGCGACACCACGGTGTACGATGACGAGCACAACATGCATACGGAATCATACACGTCCGGGTTGCGTGATCCGCAATTCATGGCGTTCCTCTGCACGGTGCCCAAGGGAGGGAGCAGCGGCCGGCAACAGATGTATCATCCGGGGGACGAATTGATCGTCCTGCTGGAGGGGCAGTTGCAGATCACCATTGCCGGTGACACCTACCTCCTGGAAGCGGGCGACAGCCTGTCGTTCAAGTCCCATATGCCGCACCGCTGGGATAATGTCGGCGAGAACGACGCCCGGGTGTTCTGGACGCTTTCTCCCTTCACTACCATTTGAGCGGCTTCCCTGACTTTCCCTGCTTGACAGCCGATAAGGCTTCGGTATCATTGGAGTTGGTGCCACTGTAGAGAATCGCGGCAACAGATGAGCCTTGGGCCTGGCTGCCGGGGGCAGAGTGACGGGACGACCGACTATCGCGGGAGGGATAGATGAACAAATCGGAACTGGTGGAAGCCCTGGCCAACGAAAATGGCCTCACTTACAAGCGGGCCGAAGAAATTGTCAATCTCATTTTCGATTCGATGGCCGATACGCTCGGCGACGGCGGTCGCATTGAAATCCGCGGTTTCGGCAGCTTTGTCGTTAAGGATTACAAATCCTACATGGGCCGTAATCCTAAAACCGGGGAGGTCATCAAGGTGCGCCCCAAGCGCTTGCCGTTTTTCAAGGTTGGCAAAGAACTGCGCGAACGCGTCAACCGTCCGCGCCGCTCCTGACGGCATCATCCCGCCAACGGTGACAAATCCCGGGAGAACACGTGGTGTTTCCCCGGGATTTGTGCATTTGACGGCATCCTCGTTGGCTCAGTTTTTTTGTTTTCTTAACGACTTGAAATCATTGAAATATTTATCGTTGATCAAGAGTGACTGACTGGCATGATAATTGTTGATAAAAATTCCCGGTAACTCAGTTGAGAGTGGGAGCATTGCCATGATCCTTGCCTATCGCGGCATCCGGCCGCAGGTGGCGGAGAGCGCGTTTCTGGCTCCCAGTGCAACCATCGTCGGGGATGTTCACGTCGGTGACGAGTCGGGGCTCTGGTTTGGCGTGATCGTGCGCGGCGACGTCAACCGGATCCGCATCGGCCGGCGCACCAACCTGCAGGACGGCACGATCGTGCACGTCACCAGCGGCACCCATCCGACCGTGATCGGTGATGGAGTCACGGTCGGGCATGGCGCGAAACTGCACGGTTGCAGCGTTGCCAATGGCTGCCTGATCGGGATCGGGGCGATCGTGCTGGACGGCGCCGTAATCGGCGAGGAATCGATGGTCGCTGCCGGCACCCTGGTCGTTCCCGGGACGATCGTGCCGCCCCGTTCTCTGGTGGTGGGGAGCCCGGGCAAGGTCAGGCGCAGCCTGACCGATGAGGAGTGTGAACAGTTGCGGTTACTTGCGGAACGGTACGTCGCTTACCGCCTTGACTACCTGTAGAACAAGTATCTATTAGTTGATTTTGTCCCTCTGCAATGATAGTTGTTAAAAAGACTTCCAAGCAACCCGGCCGCCTGTTTCCCGCGAAGCAAGGGGTGCCATGCCACCTATGACCTTGAGGTAAATCTGCCATGATCAAACCTGAGCTTTTTGCTGCAATCCGTGGCAGCAACATGTTGCAGGGACTGACTGAGGAGGACCTGGCCCGACTGGCGGTCGTGTGCGAAGAACGGCAGATGGCCGAAGGGACGACGGTCTTCATCGAGAACATGCCCGGGGAATCCCTGTTTCTGATCCGCAGGGGGACGATCCGCATCTCCAAGATGTTTGCCGAAGGGGATGAGAAAACCCTGGTGGTGCTTGGGGCCGAAGATATCTTTGGCGAGATGGCAGTGATCGACGGACTTCCGCGCGCGGCGACGGCAAGGGTTGCCGAAAGCGCCGACCTGATCAGCCTTAAAAAGAAGGATTTCGATACCCTTTGCCAAAGCGAACCGGCACTCGCCCTGAAACTGGTGATAAACATCGTCAGGGTTTTCAGCAAGCGGACCCGAGAAGCTTATGACGAGCACCGCGAGATGCTGATCTGGTCGTTGCAAGGCAACTGATTGAGGCTCCTGTCTTTTCCCGCAGGCAGACGCATTTCTGCCGGAGCGGGTGCGCCGCCCCGGAGCGCCGCCCGTAATCTTCCGGGAGTTCCCCCATGCCTGCATATTTAACCAGTCACTCCCTCATCTTCGGCCTGTTGGGCGGTCTTGGCCTGTTCCTCTACGGCATGAAGACCTTGTCGGACGGTTTGCAAAAGATCGCTGGCGATCGTCTGCGCCGGATTCTCGGAGTTCTGACTGAAAACCGTGTGGTCGGCATGCTCATCGGCGTGGCGGTGACCGCCCTGATCCAGTCGTCCACCGCCACCACGGTCATGGTGGTCAGTTTTGTCAACGCCGGCCTGATGTCGCTGTTGCAGGCCATCGGGGTCGTCATCGGCGCCAATATCGGCACCACCGTCACGGCTCAGCTGATCGCCTTCAACGTGGCAAAATACGCTTTGCCCGCCATCGGTTTGGGCGCAGCCTTGAGATTTTTTATCAAGTCGCCGCGGTGGCATCACATCGGCGAAGTGATCCTCGGTTTCGGCCTGGTTTTCTTCGGGCTGGCGCTGATGAAGGGCGCTTTCGACCCGATCAAGGGGGATCAGGAATTAAGGCAGATTTTTCTTCTGGTTGGCGACAACCCCCTGCTGGGGGTTCTGCTCGGAGCCGTCGTCACCATGGTCGTGCAGAGCAGCAGCGCCACCATCGGCCTGACCATCGCCATGGCCACCAGCGGCCTGCTCAGCTTCGAGGCCAGCGTGGCCCTGATCCTCGGCGAGAACATCGGGACCACCGTAACCACCAACCTCGCGGCAATCGGCACCAACCTGGCGGCTCGCCGTACGGCCCTGGCCCATTTTCTGTTCAATGCCATCGGCGTCGGCTACATGCTGCTGCTTTTCCCCCTGTTTACCGGCCTGGTGGCGGCCATCACTCCGGGGGATCCGGACTTTGTCATCCAGAGCGGCGAGCAGCTCGAGATGCTGGGGGGAACCCTCGGCGACAAACCGTTCATCGCCCGCCATATCGCCAATGCCCACACCCTCTTCAACGTCGTCAACGCCCTGTTGTTTTTGCCGCTCATCGGACATCTGGCCAGGCTGACGGCAAGGTTGCTCCCCGGTCGGGAGGAACAGGCAGAATCTCATCGCAAATTTCTCGACACCCGGGTGTTGAACACCCCGCCGATCGCCCTGGCCCAGGCACGTTCCGAAACCGTCCGCATGCTCCGGATCACCGGCGAAATTTTTGATGAAACCTTGAAACTGCTGCGCGACCAGAACTCTGCCAGATTCGCAGAGATTCATAAGCGAGAGGAGCATGTCGACCGGCTGCAGCGAGAGATTACTGATTTTCTGGTGCTGCTCTCCCAACAGTCGATTACCCAGGAGACCTCGCTGGAGGTTGTGAATCTGATGCACATTGTTAACGATTTAGAAAGGATCGGCGACCACTGTGTTCATCTGGGCCGTCTGGTGCAGCGCAAGATCGACCAGCGCATCGAGTTCTCCGAACCAGCCCGCCGCGAAATCGCTGAAATGTCCGAACTGGCGAGAAAATTCTTTGTCATGACGGCCACGGTGCTGGAAACCGGTGGCAGCGTCGATCTGGAGAAGGCGCTGGAGATGGAAGACGCCATCGACCGGATGGAGGAGGCGTTGCGCAACAATCACATCGCCCGGCTCAATACCGGAGAGTGCACGGTCAGTTCGGGTTTGATCTATATCGACATGCTGCACAACCTGGAGAAGATCGGCAACCATACCTATAAACTGGCTCGTACGCTGGCCGGCAAGCCATGATTAATCTCGCCAAAGCGGGAGCGAACAAGGTTTGACAGCCTTGTCCGGATGAAGTAACATCGCCGCTCCCGAACCGGCAAGGAAGTTTATCTGTAACCATCCGTCATTATATATAAATTTGAGGTTTGTAGATGTCCAAGGTTGTCCTGTCTGGAAATGAGGCGATCGCCCGTGGTGCCTTCGAAGCCGGGGTGCTGGTTGCCAGCGCCTACCCCGGCACCCCCTCCACGGAAATCCTGGAAAACATCGCCCGCTATCCCGAGATCGATGCGTCCTGGGCACCCAACGAGAAGGTCGCCCTGGAAGTGGCCATCGGCGCCTCCTTCGGCGGCGGGCGCACCATGGCCTGCATGAAGCACGTCGGCGTCAACGTCGCCGCCGACCCGCTGTTCACGCTCTCCTATACCGGGGTGCGCGGCGGACTGGTGCTGGTGGCGGCCGACGATCCGGAGATGCACTCCTCGCAGAACGAGCAGGACAGCCGCAACTACGCCAAATTCGCCAAGCTGCCGATGCTCGAGCCGGCCGATTCCCAGGAGTGCAAGGAATTCACCCGGCTGGCCTTCGACCTCTCCGAGCAGTTCGATACCCCGGTGATGCTGCGCAGCTGCACGCGCATCTCCCACGGCAAGTCGATCGTCGAACTCGGCGAACGGCGTCAGCGGTCTGCCGGCGCCGAAACTGGTCAAGGATGCCCCGAAGCTGGTCATGCTCCCCGGCAACGCCCGGGTGCGCCATCCATTGGTTGAAGCAGCGCATTGTCAACCTCTCGGTCTATGGCGACACGGCGGCCATCAACCGCATGGAACTGCGCTCGCCCAAGATCGGCATCATCTGCGCCGGGGTGGTCTACCAGTACGTGCGCGAGGCGCTCCCCGAGGCCTCGGTCCTCAAGCTGGGCATGGTTTACCCGCTGCCGCAAACCGCTGATCCGCGAATTTGCCGCCAAGGTCGAGCAGCTGTTCGTGGTCGAGGAACTCGACCCATTCATCGAGGAGCAGGTCCGCGCCATGGGGATTGCCGTGACCGGCAAGGAGATTGTGCCGATCTGCGGCGAGCTGTCGCCAGGGCGGATCCGGGCGGCCTTTGCCAAGGTCGGCCTGGCGACGGCGCCGGATGGCCGCGGCCCTGGCGCACGAGCCGCTGCCGCCGCGCCCCCCCAACATGTGCCCGGGGTGCCCGCACCGCGGCCTGTTCTACACGCTCAACCGCCTGAACGCCTATGTCACCGGCGATATCGGCTGCTACACCCTCGGCTTCATGCCGCCGCTCAACGCCATGGACACCTGTGTGTGCATGGGCGCCTCGGTGAGCAACGCTTCCGGCATCGTGCGGGTCCTACCTCCCGAAGAACAGCGCCGGGTGGTTGGCGTCATCGGCGATTCGACCTTCCTGCACACCGGGGTCAACTCGCTGATGGAGATGGCCTATAACAACGTGCCGGCGACCATCGTCATCCTGGATAACCGCATCACTGCCATGACCGGCCGCCAGGAGAACCCGACCTCCGGCTATACTCTCAAAGGGACTCCGGCACCCGAGGTCAACCTTGCCGAACTTTGCCGGGTGCTCGGCATCGAGCATGTCCGGGTGATCGATCCCAACGACCTGGCCGCCACCCGCAAGGTGCTGGAGGAGGAGATGGCCCGCCCCGAGCCGTCGGTGATCATCACCAACCGGCCGTGCTGCCTGATCAAGGATGCCACCCGTTTCAGCCCCGGCCCCCCCCTGCACATCGACCCGGAAAAGTGCACCGGTTGCAAGGCCTGCCTGCGCCTGGGCTGCCCGGCCATCGAGTGGCAGCCCTTCGCCGACGGCAAGAAGGGGAAGGCCCAGATCGATTCGCTGCTGTGCAACGGCTGCACCGTCTGCATGCAGTTGTGCAAGTTCGATGCGATCCGCCCGGAGGGTGAGCAATGAGCGAGAAGATTACCAACATTCTCTTGGTTGGCGTCGGTGGGCAGGGGATCCTGCTGGCATCGGAAATACTTGCCGAAACCTTCATGCTGGCCGGCTTCGACGTGAAGAAGAGCGAAATCCACGGCATGTCGCAACGCGGCGGCAGCGTCGTTTCGCACGTGCGTTTCGGTCGCGAGGTCTGCTCGCCGACCGTGCCGGAAGGAGAGGGGGACATCCTTTTCGGTTTCGAGCTGCTGGAGGCCTACCGCTATCTCTCGCTGCTGCGCCCCGGGGCGGCGGTGGTGGTCAACGACTACCGCATCGCGCCGCCGGCGGTGCTCCTCGGCCAGGCGGCCTATCCGGACGATATCCCCGTGTGCATCCGGGCCCGTTTTCCCGATTTTCTCCTGATCGACGGGCTGCACCTGGCGCAGCAGGCCGGCGATGTGCGGGCGGCCAATACCGTGCTCCTCGGCGCGGTGTCAAAGCGCCTGCCAATCGACGAGCCGGTCTGGCAGCAGGCCTTGCGGAGCATGGTGCCGAACAAGGCCCTGGAGGTGAACCTCGCGGCCTTCGCCATGGGCCGGGCGCTCTGAGAGAGGGACGCATGACCGCCTATTTCCATGAAGAACTGGAGACGCTGCCGCGCCCGGCCCTGGAGGCTCTGCAGCTCAAGCGTCTGCAGCACACCGTCGCGCGGGTCTACGAGAAGGTGCCGTTCTATCGGCAGGCCCTGACGGCTGCGGGGATTCGCCCGGAGCAAATCAAAAGTCTCGACGACCTGCGCCGCCTGCCGTTCACCGTCAAGCAGGACATGCGCGACGCCTATCCGTACAACCTGTTCGCCGCACCGATGGACGAGATCGTGCGCATCCACGCCTCCAGCGGCACCACCGGCAAGCCGACCGTGGTCGGCTACACCCGCAAGGACATCGAGGTCTGGGCCGACCTGATGGCGCGCACCTTCGTCGCCACCGGCGTGCACAAGGGCGACATCATCCACAACGCTTACGGCTATGGCCTGTTTACCGGCGGGCTGGGCGCCCATTACGGGGCCGAGCGGCTCGGCGCCTCGGTGATCCCGATCTCCGGCGGCAACACCGCCCGCCAGCTCATGATCATGCAGGATTTCGGCTCGACGGTGCTCACCTGCACGCCTTCCTACTCGCTGTATATGGCGGAAGAAGCCCGCGAGGCCGGCGTCGACTTCCGCGATCTCAAGTTGCGCGTCGGCATCTTTGGCGCCGAACCGTGGTCCGAGGACATGCGCAAGGACATCGAAGCCAAGCTCAACCTGCATGCCCTCGACATCTACGGCCTCTCGGAGATCATGGGGCCGGGGGTGGCGATCGAGTGCATCGAGGCGAAGAAAGGGCTGCATATCTGGGAGGACCACTTCCTGGCGGAGATCATCGATCCCGACAGCGGTGAGGTTCTGCCGGAAGGGGCCACGGGCGAACTGGTGATCACCACCATCACCAAGCAAGGGATCCCGTTGCTGCGCTACCGGACCCGCGACATCACCAGCCTGACCCGCAAGCCTTGCATCTGTGGGCGGACCCATGCCCGCCTGGCACGGATGAGCGGCCGCTCCGACGACATGCTGATCATCCGCGGCGTCAACGTCTTCCCGTCGCAGATCGAGTCGATCCTGATGCGCATCGAGGGGGTCGAGCCGCACTATCTGCTGGTGGTCGACCGCCATGACAACCTCGACACCCTGGAAGTGCAGGTCGAGGTCGACGAGCGGATTTTCTCCGACGAGATCAAGGTGTTGCAGGCCCTGGCCCAGCGCATCGAGAAGGAGATCAAGGACTTCCTCGGCGTCACCAGCAAGGTGCGCCTGGTGGAGCCGAAGACCATTGCCCGCAGTGAAGGGAAGGCCAAGCGCGTCATCGACAACCGCAAGCAGTGAAGGGGAGGGTGCCATGCAGGTCGAACAGATATCCATCTTCATCGAGAACAAATCCGGACGCCTGGCCGAGGTGACCCGCGTCCTCGGCAGCCAGGGGATCAA
Source organism: uncultured delta proteobacterium (assembly GCA_963751525.1). Classification (GTDB taxonomy): domain Bacteria; phylum Desulfobacterota; class Desulfuromonadia; order Desulfuromonadales; family BM103; genus VAUL01. The sequence goes on from CAVVUQ010000004.1 coordinate 172,894, forward strand.
CATCCGCGCCCTGTCGCTGGCCGACACCTCCGACTTCGGCATCCTGCGCTTGATCGTCGACCAGACCGACCTGGCCAAGGCCGCGCTGAAAGAGCAGGGCTTTACCGTGAGCAAGACCGAGGTGGTGGCGGTCGAGGTTCCCGATCAGCCCGGCGGTCTCTACAGCATTCTCAAGGTGCTCGAGGATGCCAGGGTCAACGTCGAGTACATGTACGCCTTCGTCGAGCGCTGCGGCGGCAACGCGGTGATCATCTTCCGCTTCGACGACTCTGCCCAGGCGATCAAGGTGCTGCTGGCCAGCGGCATGACGATTCTCGAAGGGGAACGCCTCTACCGGATGTAGTCCTACCACTCAACCTGTCAAGGAGAAGCTCATGAACAGACTGCTATCGCTGCTGATGCTCCTGTTGTTTGTTGCCGTGCCAGCCCTGGCTGAAGAGAAAAAGGCCGACCCGCTGGATGCGTGGAAGCCCAAATTCGACCCGAGCACCGCCCAGTACACCTACATCCTCTCCAACGTCGACACCCCGATGATCGAGGGGATCGGCGTCGGCTACAAGATTCGTGACAAGGTCTGGGAACGCTCCAAGGGGCGGCTCTACGTCGATTTCCGTCCGCTGGCCCAGCTCGGCGGCGAGAAGGACGTCATCGGCAAGCTCAAGCTCGGCGCCGTACAGGGGATGCTCTGCTCGTCGGTGGCCTCGGTCAACGTGGCCGACCGCCTTGGCCTGGTCAACCTGCCGTTTGTCGTCGACAGCTACGAGAAACTGGAAAAGTTCCGGGCCAACCAGGAACTGTTCAGGGAGTACGGGGCGACCGCCCTCGAACAGGGGATCGTGGTGGCCGATTTCACCGGCTACGGCGGCTACGGCTGGGCCACCAAGTCTCCGGTGAAAAGCCTCGATGACGCCCGCAAGGTCAATTTCCGCATCGCCCAGGCTCCGGTCAATGCCGACATCTACAAGGCCTGGGGGCTGAAGTTCACGGTCATGCCCTGGCCGGACGTGCCGCAAGCGCTGCAGACCGGGGTGATTGACGGCCTCGACCACACCATCATGGTCTGCAGCATCACCAAGAAGTTCGATTTCGCTCCGAACTTCACCCGTCTCGATTATGCCCAGGGGCTGTACATCCACCTGATCAACAAGAAGTGGCTCGACACCCTGCCGGCCGACTTGCAGAAGGTGCTGCTCGACACCATCGCCGAGGAGAGCGCCGTGGCCCGCCAGGCCGGACAGAAGCAGTTGGAGGCGGAGATCGCCACGGCCAAAACCAAGGGGGTGCAGTTCCATGCCATCTCCGCCGCAGACCGCAAAACCCTGGCGGATATGACCGCGCCGGTCTATGCCACCTGGGAAGAGAAGGTCGGCAAGGAATTCGTCGGTAAAGTCCGCAAAGCCGTCGGTGAATGAAATTTTTCAGCGCAGCAGCGGCGAAAAAACGTTGAATTAAAACGAGGTTTGTCCTACTATAACGCCACTGGCCCCTGCTAGTAGGGGTGAAGCACAGGCACGGTTGTCAAGGAGTACAAAGAAATGCTGAAGAAACTGCTGTTGGTCCTGGTGGCGCTGGCGCTGTGTGTTCCGGCCCTCGCCGAAGAGAAGAAGCCCGATCCCCTGGAGGCCTGGAAGCCGAAGTTCGACCAGAGCAAGGCCGAGTTCACCTACCTCCTCTCCAACATCTCCCATCCCGGCATCGAAGGGATTGCCGCCGGCTACCGGATCCGCGACAAGGTCTGGGAACGCTCGCAGGGGCGACTCTACGTGGACTTCCGCCCGCTGGCCCAGCTCGGCGGCGAGAAGGACGTGATCAGCAAGCTCAAGCTCGGTGCGGTGCAGGGGATGATGAGTTCGTCGGTGGCCGCCGCCAACGTCTCCGACCGGCTCGGCATCGTCAATCTCCCCTACGTGGTGGACACTTTCGACAAGCTCGACAAGTTCCGCAACACCCCGGAGTTGTGGGCGCCGTTCCGTGACGCCGCTCTGGCCCAAGGGATCATGACCGTCGACGTCACCGGCTACGGTCCTTACGGCTGGGCGACCACGACCCCGGTGAAGACCATCGCCGACGCCAAGACCGTCAACTTCCGCATCGCCGAGGCGCCGGTCAACACCGACATCTACAAGGCCTGGGGGCTCAAGTTCACGGTCATGCCCTGGCCGGACGTCGACCAGGCGCTGCAGACCGGCGTGATCAGCGGCCTCGACCACACCCCGATCGTCTGCAACATCACCAAGAAGTTCGAGATTGCCAAGAACTTCACCCAGCTCGACTATGCCCAGGGGCTGTTCGTCCACCTGATGAACAAGAAGTGGTTCGACACCCTGCCGGCCGACTTGCAGAAGGTGCTGATCGACACCATTGTCGAGGAGAGCGCCGCCACCCGGGTGCTGACCCGCAAGCAGTACGACGACGAGGTCGCCAAGGCCAAGGAGAAGGGGGTCGCCTTCTACCGGCTCTCCGATGCCGAGATGAAGGCTTTGGCCGCTCAATCTGAAACCGTTTACCAGTCCTGGGGTGAAAAAATCGGTGCCGACTACCTGGCCAACGTCCGCAAGCAGCTTGCCAAATAAACGGGACTTGACTTAAAATCCATGGCCACACCGGGCCGGGGAGCCCCAACTCCCCGGCCCTTTTTTGGAGGCCGCATGCTGCGCAAAGCCTTTCGGGTCATCGACCGCTCTTTCGCCTTTATCGAGGACTGGTCCTTGTTTCTGACCGTCAGCGCCGCCCTGCTGGTGGCGCTGGCCAACATCGTCCTGCGCAAGGCCACTGCCCACGTCAACATCTACTGGTCGGACGAGGTGGTGCGCAAGGTCATCTACTTCACCACCTACATCGGCTGCGTGGCGGCGGTGCGCGGCCGCAGCCTGATCCGCATCGACGTGCTGATCCAGCTGGTGCCGGTCACCAAGCGTTTCCTGACCCTGGTCAGCCACCTGGCGGTATTGCTCTTCTCCGCCCTGATGGTGCGCCTCGGCTGGCTGATGACCGTCTCGGTCTACCGTGACGAGTACGCGCGCACCTCCTCGCTGCAGATCCCCGAGTGGTACTTCTACGCCATCCTGCCGCTGATGGGGGCGATGATGTTCGTGCGTACCGTGATCGTCGCCGTCGAGGACTGGACCGGGGTCAAGGAAGGGGGTAAGCCATGAGCGTCGGCCCGCTGATGATCCTGGCCCTCCTGCTTGGCTCGATGGCCGCCACCGTGCCGGTGTTCATGGCGCTGTTCTTCGCCGGCCTGGCCGGGCTGATGTGGGGGGCGGGGATCGACCCGCAGATCGTCATCGAGGTCCTCTACCGCAGCATGGACAAGTTCGCCCTGGTGGTGGTGCTCTTCTTCGTCCTGTGCGGCAACATCATGACCACCGGCAGCATTGTCAAGAAGCTGATCAACACCGCCAACATCCTGGTCGGCTGGCTCCCCGGCGGGCTGGCCATGGCCGGGGTGCTGGCCTGCGGCTTCTTCGGGGCGATCTCCGGATCGACCGTGGCGACCATGGTCGCGATCGGCGGGGTCATGATCCCGGCGCTGGTCGCGAACGGCTACGACCAGAAGTTTGCCGTCGGGGCGATGACCACCGCGCCGATTTTAGGGATCATCATTCCGCCGTCGATCTCGATGATCCTCTACGCCATGGTCACCAACGACTCCATCGAGGCGCTGTTTCTCACCGGCTACATCCCCGGGGTCCTGATCATCATCTGCATGTCGCTCTATTGCTGGTTTGTCTGCAAGCGGGCGGGGATGCAGCCGCCGCCGCGGCCGTCCCTGGCCGAATCGCTCAAGGTCCTGCGCGAAAGCATCTGGGCGCTGCTGCTGCCGGTGCTGATCAGCGTCGGCATCTACTCGGGGATCTTCACCGCCAACGAGGCGGCGGTGGCCGCCTGTTTCTACGCCTTCTTCGTCGAGATCGTCATCCACAAGGACATGCGCTTCGCCCAGGTCAAGCAGGTGATCATCTCCTCGGCGGTGACCTCGGCGTCGCTGCTGGTGATTGTCGCCGGCGCCTCGGTGTTCGGCGAATACCTGACCTTCGCCCAGGTCCCCGACAAGGTGGCCAATGCCGTGGTGTCCAGCATCACCAGCCCCTGGGTCTTTCTGCTTGCCGTCAACGGCCTGCTGCTGGTGGTGGGGATGTTCATGGACATCATCTCGGCGACGCTGATCCTGACGCCGATCTTCCTGCCGCTGCTGCACCAGTACGACATCAACACCCTGCACTTCGGCCTGCTGATGACCATCAACCTCGGCATCGGCTACTGCACGCCGCCGCTCGGAGTGAGCCTCTATATCGCCCAGGCCGTGGTCGACCGCGACATTCTCTACATCACCCGGGCGGTCATGCCGTTTCTGCTGATTCAAACCGCGCTGCTGATGCTCTATACCTACTGGCCCGACCTGGTGCTGTTTTTGCCGAACCTGCTGTACAACAAGTAGCCGGAGTGGGGAGGAATTTCATGGACCGAAAGATCCTGGTGCCGGTCGACGGCTCGGCAGCCTCCGACCGCGTGATCGCCGCGATCATCGAGCGCAAGGCCCAGTTCCAGGCGCCCCTGACCGTGGTGCACGTGGTCAACATCGACAAGCTGGCCTACCGGATGATCCCCGACTTTCAAGTCGACATGATCCGCGAATCCGCCCGCAAGTCGGGAGATCACCTGCTGAATGAGCAGGTGGCACGCTTCGCTGCCGCCGGGGTGGCCTGCGAAGCCCGACTGGAGATGGGTTCGCCGCGCGAAACCATCTGCCGGATCGCCAACGAGGAAAGTTTCGATCTGGTGATCCTCGGCCGGCGCGGCATGGGGGAAATCCGCGATGCCCTGTTCGGCGCAGTCTCCAACTTCGTCCTGCACCACGTGCGCTGCCCGGTGCTGCTGATCTGAACGGTACGCCATGCAAATCTGGGATCCCAACCACGAATGTCTGCCGCGCGCGGAACTGAACCGCCTGCAGCTGCAGCGCCTGCGTTCCACGCTCCAGCGCGTCTACACCAATGTCCCCTGCTACCAGGCCAAGTTCGATGCGGCCGGGGTCGTGCCCGACGAGATCCGTTCTCTGGATGACCTGGACCGCCTGCCGTTCACGACCAAGGAGGACCTGCGCCTGAACTATCCCTACGGCATGTTCGCCGTGCCGATGCGCGAGGTGGTGCGTATCCACTCCTCCTCCGGCACCACCGGCAAGCCGACGGTGGTCGGTTACTCGCGCAATGATCTCAACACCTGGGCCGAACTGGTGGCGCGCTTCATGACTGCCGCCGGCGTCTCGGCCGACGATATCGTCCACGTCGCCTTCGGCTACGGCCTGTTCACCGGGGCCTTCGGTTTGCATTACGGCGCGGAGAAGATCGGCGCCTCGGTGATTCCGATCTCCGGCGGCAATACCGACCGGCAGATCATGATCATGGAGGATTACCGTTCCTCGGTGTTGGTCTGCACCCCGAGCTACGCCCTGACCATTGCCGACCGCATCGAGCGCATGGGGCATTCCCGCCGGAATCTGAGTCTGCGCGTCGGTCTGTTCGGCGCCGAACCGTGGAGCGAGGAGATGCGCCGCGAGATCGAGCAGCGCCTGGGGATCATCGCCACCGACAACTACGGGCTCTCCGAGGTGATGGGGCCAGGGGTCGCCGGCGAATGCCTGGAGCGCTGCGGCATGCACATCTCTGAGGATCACTTCATTGCCGAGATCATCGACCCCGATACCGGCGAGGTGCTGCCACCCGGGTCGGTCGGCGAACTGGTGCTGACCACCCTGACCAAGGAGGCGATTCCGGTCATTCGCTACCGCACTCGCGACATCACCCGCCTTCACTACGAGCCGTGCGCCTGCGGCCGGACCGTGGCGCGCATGGAGAAGACCCGCGGCCGCAGTGACGACATGCTGATCATCAAGGGGGTCAACGTCTTCCCGACGCAGATCGAGGAGGTGCTCTTCCAGGTGGAGGGATGCGAGCCGCACTACCAGCTGGTGGTCGACCGGGTGGACAACGTCGACACCCTGGAAGTGCTGGTCGAGGTCAACGAATCGATCTTCTTCGACGAGATGAAGAAACAGCGGGCGTTCATGGAGATGGTCGAGAAGCGCCTGGCCTCAACCCTCAACGTCGGCGCCAAGGTCAGGCTGGTCGAACCGGCCTCCATGCCGCGCCACGAAGGGAAGGCGCAGCGGGTCATCGACCGGCGCAAACGCTAGGCTTTCAGCCGGTTATGCCTTGACAACTCTTTCGGGCTGACGCATAATCCGGCTCCGTTGTGCTGACGGGGCGTAGCGCAGTCTGGTAGCGCACCAGCATGGGGTGCTGGGGGTCGAGTGTTCGAATCACTTCGCCCCGACCATACAACGGAAAACGGGGACGGCCGCAGGGCCGCCCCCGTTTTATTTCCATCAGACACCTGCCTTTCTGATAACATATCAACCATGAAGAGTTTCATTTCGCATCTGGCAATTGCGCTCCTGTCACTTTTCCTTGCGGACGGAACCAGGGCTGAAACTTGCATCTTTGATCTCAGCCACCGCCGCGCCGCAGAGGTCGCTGACGCCGTGCGCACGGTGCTCGGCGACGACGCCAAAGTCACCGCCGTCGATCGCAGCCTGATCGTCAATGCCCCGCCCGACGAGCTTGCCGCCGCAAGCGAACTGATCAGGCAGCTCGACCGCCCGCCGCGGATGCTGCGGGTCATCGTCGGGCAGGGCCTTACGCAGACTGATACGGAAACCGGTATCGGGGCCGCCGGGCGGATTTCCACTGGCGATACGACGGTGGTCATCGGTCGCCCCGATGCGCCGCCTCATGGCGGAGCGGCGGTCATCCTCGGCGATGGCGGCGACCGCCTGCGCCTCGACGCCCAGTCGTCATCCTATCGGGAGACGCGCAGTGCCGAGCAGTTCGTGGTCACTCTCGAGGGGAGCCCGGCCCGGATCAGCGTCGGTAAGCGCATTCCCTTTGCCGAGCGCTGGCTGGTGCTGGCCCGCCGCCATGCAAAAGTTGTCGAGAGCGTCCATTACGAATCCGTCGACACCGGTTTCGAGGTGGCGCCGCAACTGTTCGGCGACCTGGTGCAGCTCGACATCCGGCCGTACCTGGCCTTCCAGGATCCCCGCCGGCCGCGGGAGATCCAGTTTCAGGAGCTGACCACCCGGGTCAACGTCCCCCTCGGCCAGTGGTTCGACCTGGGGGGGGCGATGTCCAGCCAGGACGAGGTCAGCCGGGAGATCCTCGGCGCCGGCAATCGCGGCGGGGGAGGGGACGGAGTGGTGCGGGTCCGGGTCGAATTGCAGCCCGACTAGCTCTTATCCCTTGACAGTTCTCCCCGCCGTTTGGTATTCAGGACTTCCGTTTCTTAACGGCCCCGTCGCCAAGCGGTAAGGCAGAGGTCTGCAAAACCTCCATCAGCAGTTCAAATCTGCTCGGGGCCTCCATCAATCCAAGCCAGCCCCTAAAGGCTGGCTTTTCTTTTCAGGGCGACATGGAACTGCTCACCCCCTCGATCCTGCTGATGTTCGCCCTGGTCGGAGCCCTGGCCGGGTTGCTCGCCGGCCTGTTCGGTATCGGCGGCGGACTGATCCTGATCCCCATGTTCCTGTGGGCCTTCAAGGCTGCCGGTTTCGCTCCGCCGGTCATCGTCCACCTGGCCTTCGGCACCAGCCTGGCGATCATCATCCCCACCGCCGTCAGCAGTGCCCTCGGTCACCGTAAGCGCGGCAACGTCGATTGGCAACTGGTCATGCGCATGGCCTGCGGCAGCGTGGTCGGCGTGGCCTGCGGCTCCACCCTGGCGGCCGGCCTTCCTGGAGACACTCTTAAAGGACTGTTCGGCCTGATGCAGATCGGCGTCGGCAGCCGGCTCTTCATGCGCCCGCCAGCCGAACCGACGACCATGCAGGATACGCCTGGCTGGTTCCCCGTCCTCGTCATCGGCTTCATCGTCGGCAGCTTCGCGTCGTTTTTCGGGGTCGGTGGCGGCGTTATCGCCGTGCCGCTGATCATGATTTTTCTGCACCAGTCGATGCACCGCTCGGTCGGCAACTCCAGCGGCCTGATGGTGGTGTCGGCCCTGACCGCCGCGCTCTCCTACATTTGGCACGGCTGGGGGAACCCGCAGCTGCCATCGTTCTCCCTCGGCTACGTCAACCTGCTGGTCACCTTACTGGTCGCCCCCTTCACTGTCATCATGGCCCGCGTCGGGGTACGGATTGCCAGCCGCACCAGTCATGCTAGACTGGTCAGGGTATTTGCCGTGCTCATCATCTGTGTCGGGGTGCGCATGGCCTGGAGTGCCTTTTTGCCCTGATCCACTCTTGAGGAGGCAGCCATGTTGCGTGCTCCTGCCGTCGCCGGCCAGTTCTATCCGGATCGCCCGGAGGTTCTCGGCCGCGCCCTTGACCGCCTGGTCCCCCAGGTTGCCAGGAAACGCGTCGCCATCGGCGTGATCTCCCCCCACGCCGGCTACGTTTACTCGGGTAGCGTGGCCGGAAAAAGCTTCGCCCCCCTGCAGATTCCCCCGGAGGTGGTGATCCTTGGCCCCAACCACCACGGCGTCGGTCGCCCGGTTGCGGTCTATCATCGCGGCGGCTGGCAGACCCCCCTGGGCACGGTGCCGATTGCCGAAACCCTGGCCGACGCAATCCTCGCCGCCTGCCCCCTGGCCGCCGCCGATGTGGTCGCCCATCGTGCCGAGCATTCGCTGGAAGTGCAGGTGCCTTTTTTGCAGAGGCTCGCCGACCGGTTGGCGATCGTGCCGATCTGCATCGGCCGGGTGCCGCTCGAGCAGTTGCTGGCCCTCGGTGACGGCCTGGCTGCGGCCTTGTCCGGACTTGACCCGCGGCCGCTCATCGTCGCCAGCTCGGACATGACCCATTACGAATCCGGGGAAGAGGCTCGCCGCAAGGACAGCCTGGCCCTCGAGAGGGTGCTGGCCCTCGACCCGGAAGGGCTGTACCGGACCGTGCGTGACCACCATATCAGCATGTGCGGCGTCCTGCCGGCCGTGGTCATGCTTCGCGCCGCCAAGGCGCTCGGCGCAACCGGCGCCGAACTGGTGGCCTATGCCAACTCGGGGGAGGTCACCGGCGACCAGCGCGAAGTGGTCGGTTATGCCGGGGTGATCGTCACGGCCGATTAGCCTCGGTTTTCGACTGTTTTCTGTAAAGGATTCCCCCTCTTCCGGCCTTCAGCCACCTTCTCCCGCAAGGGAGGAGGAATCAGCGGAAGGTCATTGTTTGTAAGGTCATTACTTGGCCGGTGGGGTTGTCAAGCTGTCTGGTTTCCGGTATAAAGCGGGACGTTTGTCATCGTCCCGCTGGTCTTTTGGAGAATCCGATAATGTCCGAACTGCGCGTCCGCTTCGCCCCCAGCCCGACCGGCTACCTGCACATCGGCGGGGCCCGGACGGCCCTGTTCAACTACCTGCTGGCCCGCCAGCAGCACGGCACCTTCATCCTGCGCGTCGAAGACACCGACGTCGAGCGCTCCACGCAGGAGTCGACCGATGCCATCCTGCAGGCGATGAGTTGGCTCGGTCTCGACTACGACGAGGGGCCGTTCTTCCAGTCCGACCGCTTCGACCTGTATCGCGCCAAGGTTGCGAAGCTGGTCCACGAGGGGAAGGCCTACCGCTGCTACTGCAGCGCCGAGGAGTTGGAGCGCCGGCGCGAGGCGGCGCTGGCGGCCGGCGGCAAGCTCGGCTACGACGGCACCTGCCGCAATCGCAGCGACCACCCCGCAGGGGCGCCGTTCGTGGTGCGCTTTCGCACCCCGCAGCAGGGGACGACGACGTTTGTCGACCGGATCAAGGGGCCGATCGCCTTCAACAACGAGGAGCTTGACGACCTCATCATCCAGCGCACCGACGGCACGCCGACTTACAACTTCGTGGTGGTGGTTGATGACATCGACATGCGCATCAGCCTGGTGATCCGCGGCGACGACCATATCAACAACACCCCGCGCCAGATCCACATCTACCAGGCGTTGGGCGCAACCGTGCCGGAGTTCGCCCATGTGCCGATGATTCTCGGCGCCGACAAGAAGCGCCTCTCCAAGCGCCACGGTGCTACCTCGGTGATGGCCTACCGGGAGATGGGCTATCTTCCGGAAGCCTTGGTCAACTACCTGGTGCGACTTGGCTGGTCGCACGGCGACCAGGAGATTTTTTCGAAAGCGGAGCTGATCGACAAGTTCAGCCTGGACAGCGTCGGCCGGGCTGCCGGGGTGTTCAATCCCGACAAGCTGCTCTGGCTCAACGAGCACTACATCAAGACCGGCGATCCGCGAGCGCCTCGGCGACCTGCTGGCGGAACATCCTCGCCGCGCGCGGCATCGCGGTGGCCGGCGGGCCCGACCTGGCCGCCGTGGTGCGCACCCTGCAGGAGCGGGCCAAGACGCTGGTGGAGATGGCCGGTGGCGCGGAGTTCTACTACCGTCGTCCGACCAGTTACGATGCCGAGGCGATCGAGCGCCAGGTCGGTCCCGAGCAGGTGGCGGCGCTGGACCAGTTGTGCCTTGAATTGGGTGGGGTAGGGGAGAACGCCGCTCATGCCGTGGTGGAGGCCGCCTTCCAGAAGGTGCTGGCGGCCACCGGCCTGAAGCTCGGCAAGCTCGGTCCGGCGGTGCGCATCGCCCTGACCGGCGGTACGGTCAGCCCGAGCATCTATGATGTCGTCACGGTGCTCGGCTGCGCGGAAACGGTCATTCGCTTGCGCAGTGCCCTGAACGTTTTCAGGGCGGCGCTAAAAACCGCTTGACAGACGAGGCATCTCTGTTTATAAACACCTCCTGCCCTTGGGGTGTCGCCAAGCGGTAAGGCAGCGGACTCTGACTCCGCCATTCCTGGGTTCAAATCCTAGCACCCCAGCCATGAAACACGGGCTACAGCCCCGGGAATATATAGATTTCGTAACTGTTTAATGCGACCATCGTCTAGCCCGGTTAGGACACTGGCCTTTCACGCCGGCGACAGGGGTTCGAATCCCCTTGGTCGTACCATTTTCAGCCTTCCCGAGGGGAGGCGCGACGGAGCCGCAAGGCTCCGTTTTTTTATCTGCTGTTGGCTTGTCGGTGACATCGCGGTATAAAGGGCGGTACGCAGACACCTCTCGAAGGGAAAGACAGGATGAGCCCGGCTGTCGACAACCTTGCCCCAGACCGTTTCTTCCTCTGGATGCCGTCACACGGGACCGTGGTTCTGGCCGGTGCCGACCGCCAACCGGTCGCTCTCCCGGAATTCCCCCTGCCTCTGCACAACAACGCCGATAACGGCGGGATCCCGACCGATGAGGCCATCGGCCAGGGGGTTTACGACTATCTCCGCCAGTTTCCAGAGTGTGCCGGCAACACGGTTTACGCTGAACTGCTGCGCGACGCCTATCCACACTTTGTCAGCGACCTGGCCGCGCACGCGGTTCTGCTCGATGCCAAGGATGTCGAGCCGGCCTTTGTGGCGCGCAAGCTGACCTGCCTGAAAATTCTGTGCCTGCTTGAGGCGCACAACCTTGGCCTTCTGCGGCAACTCTGCCGCGGCTATTTCGAACTGGCCCTGGAATTCAGCGAGCTTGCCAGCTGCCGGCGGCATTTGCTCGATGCCATGCGTTTCGGCCAGAATCTCCTGGCGATCGATGCCGATGACCCGCTTGCCCTGTCCCTGCTGGCCGAAATCGATTTTCTCCTCGGCGATGCCCCGGCGGCGACTGGCAAATGGCGGCGACTGGCAACGCAGACCAGCGATCCGCTGGTCCGTGAACGCATCGCCGCGCGGGTTGCCGCCTGTTCCTTTAACGAGTGCCCGGAGACCGCCCTGGTCGATGAGCTGGAGGCCGTGGCCGAAGCCATGCGACTGCACGCCAGCGGCGACGACGCCATGGCGGCGGACCTGCTCGGCCGGATCGAGGAAGTCGGGCAGTTGACCACGACCTTGCCGTCAGCAGACTTCTACTGGTTACTGGGGGTTTGCCGGCAGGGTGCCGGTGATATCGGCGGGGCCTTGCGGGCGCTGCACCTGGCTCTGCAGCTTGAGCCCGATCACGCCGGTGCCCGGGCGGCGCTGGATTCCCTGTAAGGAGCCGATATGAGCGATTTTTCGGCCGCCGACATCCTGTTTATCGTGCTCATTCTTTGCGTCATCCACGGCATCATGGCGGCGATCGGCTGGACACGCCGGCGCAAGGCCCGCCGCGACGGCAAAACCGACCCCGGACAATCGTGACCAATGCCCAGGGTTCCTTAGTATCTCAGGTTGTTTCCCCCCGTGTTTTTATGTTAATCTTCTGCAGTTAAATTCACTGAAATTCAGGTGGGTATTGCATGTCGCGAGGGTGGCTGGCCCACATTCTGCTCTTTCTGCTGCTGCTCACCGCGTCACCGGCCTGGGCCGGTGACGCGACGGTCTTTACCCTGTGGCCGCTGGTCGATTACCGCGCTTCAACCGCCAGCAGCTATCGCAGCCTGCATCTCTTCGGCCCCCTCGTCAAATTCGAGACCAAGGCTGATGAGACTGAGTTGGCCCTGCGACCTTTCATCTACCGTGCCACCGATGATGCCGGCACGGCGCAGACTGAAGTCCTCTACCCGCTGTACGTGGAACGCAGTCAGCCCGGCACCAGCTTTTTCGATGTGTTTCATTTGCTGAATGTCGATTTCGGCGAAAGGGAGAAAGGGAGTTCCAACCAGTTTTATCTCTTTCCTTTTCTCTTTTACGGGGAGGATCCCGAGCAGGGCCGCTATGCCGCTTTTTTCCCGTTTGGCGGCACCCTGTACAACTGGTTCGGTCGCGATCGCATCACCTTTGCCATGTTTCCGCTCTATGGCCAGACCGAACGCGGCACCACCACGACGGATAATATTCTCTGGCCGTTCTTCTCGCGGGTCAGCGGAGAAAAGGAGAGCGGTTTCGCCTTCTGGCCGATCTATGGCCAAAGCCAAAAAGAGGGTGTTTATAGTAAAAAATTTTTCCTCTGGCCGATCTTCTTCGACGAAGAACTGGCCCTTGACAGCGGGAATCCCCTGTCACGTTTTGCCGTGCTGCCGTTTTGGATGGAACAGGAGTCGCGCAACTATTCGCAACGTACAGTGTTCTGGCCGTTTTTCTCCTGGACCCAGGATCGCGCCAAGGAGTACGAGCAGTGGGATGCCCCCTGGCCATTGGTGCGGGTGACCCAGGGCACCTCCCGCCATGGCCTGCGCCTGCTCCCCCTCTATGCCGACGAAACCGTCGAGGCGCGCCGCAAGCGCTGGTTCCTCTGGCCGGTGTACCAGATCGAGGATGTCAATACCGAATTGATCGTGAGGCAGCGGCATCGCATCCTCTTTTTCCTCTACTCCGATCTTGCCGAAAGAAAGTTGGACACGGGGGTCGAAAAGCGCAGGATTGACTTCTGGCCGCTGTTCGGTTACCAACGGGAAAATGGGGTCAGCCAGTTCAATGCCCTGGCGCTCCTCGATGCATTTTTCCCCGACAATAAGGCCATCGAGCGGTCTTGGTCACCACTCTGGCGCCTGTACCAGCAGCGTTGGGACGAGCAGGGCAACCTGGTGATCAGCATCCTGTGGAATCTCTACTGGCACGAACGTCAGGGCAACCAGCTCGCGCTGGAACTGTTCCCCCTGTTCGATTACCGGCGAGACCTCGAAGAGACCCGCCTGCGCCTTTTCAAGGGGTTGATGGGGGTGCGCAGCGAACCTGAACGCACTTGCCTGAGCCTGCTTTACCTGCCGTGGGAGAGTTGCTGGGAAAACCGGTCGGCCCTCCCGGCCACAGCCGCCGTCTTCGCGACGGAAGAGATGCAGTAACTTTGTCCATGCGACCAGTCAGCTTTGTCGGTCAGAAAATTCTCAATACGGCCCAGGCGGCGGGGGAGATGCTCGCCCTGTTGGCGGAGACCCTCTATTTCACCAAGGAGGCTCCGCGCAACCTGCCCAGCATCATGCGCCAGATGAGTGACATCGGCATCGGCACTCTGCCGATCGCCATGCTCCTGTCATTGTTCGTCGGCATGGTCCTGTCGCTGCAGACCGGCTCCGAACTGGCCGCTTACGGCACTCAGGAGGCGATCGGCGCGATCGTCGGGCTGTCCATGGTCAGGGAGCTCGGCCCGATGATGACCAGCCTGCTGGTCGCGGGCCGGGTCGGCTCGGCGATGGCTGCCGAGGTCGGCGCCATGAAAGTCTACGAAGAGATCGATGCCTTGCGCACCCTGGAGATCAACCCGGTGCGCTATCTGGCCATGCCGCGCCTGATCGCCTGCGTTTTTGCCGTACCGGCGCTGGTGGTGTTCGGCGATCTGATCGGCATCGTTGGCGGTGGCGTGGTGGCCGCGGTCAATCCGAAGATCAACGTGCCGTTCAATGTCTATTACGACAACCTGGTGCGCGCGCTGGATTACCAGGAAGTTCTGAAGGGTTTGATCAAAGCCACCGTGTTTGGCGGTATCATCGCCCAGGTCGGTTGCTATGTCGGCTTCAAGACCAGCGGCGGCGCCCGCGGTATCGGGGAGTCGACCACCCGCTCCGTGGTGGTTTCTTTCGTGCTGATCATGATCGCCAACTATTTCCTGACCCGTTTCATGATGTAGCAGGCACCTATCCATGGCTGACATCCAGGATCCTCGCAGTCCGGTAACCCGCTTTCTCGGCGCGCTCGGCAATGGCGCCCCGATCGGCGACATCTGGACCAAGCTTTCGCATGGTTTCACCGCATCGCTGATGGAAGGGGGGTTCGACCACGCGATCAGTTACGAGGAATCCCGCGGGGTCGGCATCCGTATCGAGGGGCTGAATAAGTCATTCAACAACAATCATGTCCTTCGGAACATCAACCTGGAAATCCTGCCCGGCGAGATCTTTTCTTTGATCGGTCCTTCGGGGACGGGCAAGAGCGTGCTGCTCAAGCATATCGTCAAGCTGCTCAGCCCCGATTCAGGGAAAATCTATATCGATGGCCACGATATCCAGTCCGGCGTGGCGGCGCTGCGCAACTACCGGTACAGCATGGTGTTCCAGTCGTCGGCGCTGTTCAATTCATTGACCGTCGGTGAAAATGTCGGGTTGTGGCTACGCGAGAAACGGGTCTGCAACGAAAAGCGCATCCGCCGGATCATCCAGGAAAAGCTGGGGCTGGTCGGACTCGATGGCAAGGAAGAGATGTTGACTTCAGAGCTCTCCGGCGGCATGAAGAAGCGCGTCGCCATTGCCAGGTCCCTGGCCATGAACCCCGACCTGATCCTTTACGACGAACCGACCGCCGAACTCGACCCGGTGACTTCCGACGAGCTGGCCAGGGTGATTCTCAGCCTGAGGGAGAAGGTCAACCTGACCACGGTGATCGTCAGTCACGACCTCAATTTTGCCCTTTACCTTTCCGATCGGGTCGGCATGATGCATGGCGGCGAGATTGCCGAGATCGGGACGCCGGAACAGATCAAACGCAGTCAGAACCCCATTGTTCGCAACTTCATTTACACCACGACCAAAGGGATCAAGGGGGAGAAAGATTGATATGGCAGTCAGCACGGAACAAAAAGTTGGCTTGTTTTTTCTGGTGTCCCTCCTGGTGCTCGGCATCATGATCGAACTGGTCGAAGACTGGCGGCCCTTTGAGAAGCAGTACCCATATCGCGCCTTTTTCAAGTCAGCCGTCGGGCTGAAGGAGGGCGACCCGGTGCGCGTCGCCGGCGTCGATGCCGGCAAGGTCCGCAAGATCGGGATCGAGGACAGTCGGGTGCGGATCGACTTCTATGTCAACGCCGCCGACGTGGTACGCGATGACAGCCTGGCGGAGATCCGCCAGACCAACCTGCTGGGCGGGGTTTTCCTCGGCTTGGATTTCGGCACGCCGGGCCGGCCCCTGATCCCTGTCGACGGTGAGGTACGCACCCGCGAGGGGACCAATGTCGATCAGTTGATCAGCAATATCGACCGTAACCAGGAGCGGGTGTTTCGCCCGTTGGGTGAACTGGTCGAAGACAGTCACAAACCGCTGGCCGAGGCAATTCGTCGCCTGGAGAGGATTGTCACCAAAATTGACGAGGGCCAGGGCACCGTTGGCCAACTGGTCAACAATCCTGATTTGTACGATCAGGTCACGGATCTCTCGACGCACCTGAACACCCTGCTGGCCAAGCTGGAAAACGGGGAAGGAACGATGGGCCGGCTGCTCTCCGACCCCACCCTTTACGACAACCTCAACCGCAGCGCGAGCAATCTCAGCGAGATATCGGAACAGGTCAAGGCCGGCAAGGGGACTCTCGGCAAACTGGTCAATGAAGAGAAATTCTATGATGAAGCCACGGGCACCCTGGCGAATGTCCGCACCATCACCGACAAGGTCAACCGGGGCGAAGGCACGCTCGGCAAACTGGTCAACGAGGACGAGCTTTATCAAGATGTGCGCGAGGGTGTCGGCCGCATCAACAGCATCACCACGAAAATTGACGAGGGGCAGGGGACCATCGGCCGCCTGGTCAACGAGGATGACCTCTACCGTGACGCCAAAACCACCCTGCACAAGGTGGAGAAAACCGTCGACGGCATGAGCGACACCGGGCCGTTGTCAGCCCTCGGCGTGGTGCTCGGCACCCTATTCTAGGTGCAGGTTCATTATCCCACGATTCTTGCATGGCCGTATATTGTCTGTGTATATAGAGTTCTGATTTGGGCATATCACGTGAAATCCAGCGGATTGACTCTGCAGCAGGGGCAAAGACGCACCAGCCGCTTTCAGAGCTGATGCGCTGGTCAGTCGTTGAGTACGCAGGCACTGGCCTCCGGGGGGACGTTTGAGGTTAGGGATAGTTCAGCGTTTACTGTCAGGGATCATCCTCTATGCGGGGATCGTCTGTCTTGCGGCCCCGGCTGCCGCAGCGCCGCCACCGCTGGTCGCGGTCATCGTCCCCCGCGACAATGCCCGTTTCCAGACGATGCACGCGGCTTTTCTCAAGCGTTTCGACAAGGTCACGACGATTGTCGGCAAGCCCCGCCTCTACGTCCAGTCGCCCAATCCCGACCAGATGTCGCTGCGCAACAGCATTCGCAAAGCCACGGCGCTTGGCGCCGACCTGATCGTGGTATACGGCACCCGCGCCGCGACCGCGGCCAAGCAGGAGGACTTCACCGAGCCGCTGATCTTTGCCGACGTTTTCGACCCGGTGGCCATGGGATTGGTCCCCTCGCTCACCCGCGGCGGCGATCTGATCACCGGTGTCTGCGGTCAACCGCCGGTGCAGACCCTGCTCAAGGCGCTCCAGGAAGACCGTCAGGGACCGGCCATCTGGGCGTGCCCGTCGAAGCCAGGATTCCCGGCCGGGAAGCTTCAGGTCGAAGTGTTGCGCAAGGCGGCCTGCCGGCGCGGCGGTGCGGCGGACGACGGCGGCAAACTGGCGCGGCTGGCGAGCTCTGCTGGCTGGAAGTGGTGCCGACCGACATGCAGTCCCCGGCCGGCATGATCAAGGCCATCAAGACGGTCAGGGGTAAGATCGACAGCATCTATCTCAGCGACCTGCTGCCGACCGACTAGCATGCGGCCGAGCTGCTCCAGTATGCGCGGCGCAGGCCGGCCTGCCGGTCATCAGCCAGCTCCCGGGGCATGGCCGACAAAGGGGCGCTGATCACTCTCGAGTCCGACCCTGAAGAGCAGGGCGAATTGCTCGGCGAGATCGCCGCGCTGATGATCGAGGGGGATCTGCCGGAAGACGTCCCGCCGAAGGTGCCGCGACGCGTGTCGCTGGTCGTCAATCTCCAGGTCGCCAAGAAACTCGGCATTCAGATACCATTCTCGGTGTTGAGTCAGACGACCCGCGTCATCCACTGAACCGTCCCCTCCGCCGTTCATCCTGCGGCGGCAAGACCGCCGGTCGAAGGCAATGGTGGCCACCTGCAAACCCGATTGACAAGCTTCACTGCTCCTGCTTAAATACCCCCTCGACCGATCGTTAACAACATCTCATGCTGCCAGGCAGCGCGAAAGGCTTGCCCATGAACCCCTTGGCCAAGGAACTCAACGAACTGATCACCCAACACAATCCCTATGTCCTCGAGATGCTGTCGGATCTCGGCAAAAACCTGTTTTTCCCCAAGGGGATTCTGACCCAGTCGGCCGAAGCCAAGGAGAAGGCCCACAAGTACAACGCCACCATCGGCATCGCCACCGAGAAGGGCGGGCCGATGTACCTCGAGTGCATTCAGCGCAAGCTCTCCGCCTTCGATCCGAAGGACATCTTCCCCTACGCCCCGCCGGCCGGCAAACCGGAGCTGCGCAAACTGTGGGTCGAGAAGATGCTGCGTGAAAACCCGAGTATGCAGGGGAAGCAGTTCTCCAACCCGGTGGTCACTTCGGCACTGACCCATGGCCTGTCGATCGTTGGCGACATGTTCGTCGATCGCGGCGACCACGTGGTGATGCCGGACATGCTCTGGGGGAACTACAACCTGACCTTCGGCACCTGCAACGGCGGCCTGATCAAGAAGCACCCGACCTTCACCGCCCAGGGCGGCTTCAATACCGAGGCCTTCCGGGCCGAATTGAAGAAAACCGCCGCCGAGAAGGGCAAGGCCGTGGTGCTGCTCAACTTCCCTAACAACCCCAGCGGCTACACCCCGACCGTGGCCGAGGGCGATGCCATCGTCGCCGCGATCCTTGAGGTTGCCGACGCCGGCTGCAACGTGGTGGCGGTGACCGACGATGCCTACTTCGGCCTCTTCTACGAGGATTCCCTCAAGGAATCGCTGTTCGGCAAACTGGCCAACCGTCATCCGCGCGTCCTTGCGGTCAAGCTCGACGGCGCCACCAAGGAGGAGTACGTCTGGGGTTTCCGCACCGGTTTCATCACCTTCGCCGCCACGTCCACCGATCCGCAGCCCAAGCTGCTTGAGGCCCTGGAGAAGAAGACCATGGGGATCATCCGCGCCAAGATCTCCAACTGCCCGCACCCCAGTCAGACCTTCGTCATCGAGGCGCTGCAGTCCCCGGACTTCCTGCCGCAGAAAGAGGAGAAGTTCCAGGTGATGAAGGGCCGGGCGCTGAAGGTCAAGCAGGTGCTCGACAGCGGCAAGTACAACGATGCCTTTGTCTACTATCCGTTCAACTCGGGTTACTTCATGTGCCTGAAGCTGAAAACCGTCGATGCCGAGAAGCTGCGCGTGCACCTGCTCGACAAGTACGGGGTCGGCGCCATCTCGATCAACAGCACTGACCTGCGTATCGCTTTCTCTTGCATCGCCGAGGAGAATATCCAGGAGCTGTTCGATATCATCTACCAGGGGGTCAAGGATCTCGCCTGAGCCTTGGTGAATAAAGCGATTGTGTTATTCTGTAGGGGCGGTTCGCGAACCGCCCCTACTTTTTGACATGAATGCACTTCTCGATCACCCGCTGCTGGTCGTCCTCGCCAACCTTTCCCACAAATTCCCGGGAACAGGCGGCCTGCATTTGGTTGGCGGGGCCATTCGCGATGCGCTTCTGCACCGTCCGGTCGCCGATTTCGATTTCACCTCACCGTACGACCCCACCCCCCTGGCGCAGGCCTTGGCGCCACAGCTTGGCGGCCATTGGTTCTGGCTCGATGAGCCGCGGCGACAGAGCCGCGTCATGGCCGGTGGCGTTACCTGCGACTTCGCACCGTTCCGCGCGCCGACCCTGGCGGCGGATCTGGCCGCCCGCGATTTCACCATCAATGCCATGGCCTTCGACCTGGCCGGCCCCCTGACGCATGCGGCCCTGATCGATCCCCTCGATGGCTGCGGTGATCTGGCCGCCCGGATCCTGCGTTGCGCCGGAGCAGGGGTCCTGCACGACGATCCGCTGCGGATCCTCAAGGGGATTCGGCACGCGGCCGAACTCGATCTGGCGATCGAACCGGCGACCCTTGGCGCCATGCAGGCGGCGGCTGTCCGGTTGCCGGTCATGGCTCCGGAGCGCCTGCGCCTGGAAATGTGGCGAATCATGGCAACCCCTGCGTCCCAGGGGCTGGACGGACTGGTGGCGAGCGGGGCAGGAGAGGTGCTGTTCGGCCCGAACCTGCGTGCCGCAGTCCCGGGCATCCGCAGACGCCTGCTCGGAGCGCAGGCGCTGTTTGCCGAACTGTCCGCCACCACGCCGATGGTTGCCGAATGGTTGCAGGAGCCGGTTGAACAGGGATTGGACCGGGCCGCCCTGCTGCACTGGCATTGCCTGCTCGACGCCGTTGAGCAGGGCTTGCCGCTGACGCTGGCGCGGCGCTGGCGTTTCAGCCGTCTGGCGCTGGGCCGGCTGACCGGCTTGGGCAGGATCGTGCCGGAACTCTGGCAGGAGCTGCAAAACCTGCCGTCGGCGCCGCGCCCGGTCGCCCTTTGGGCCCGGCAATTCGCTCCCGATCCGGTCGATCTGTTGCTGACCATCGGCTTGCTCCGGGAGGACCAGCCGATGGCGATCCAGGAGAGCCTGGCCCCCAGGCTCCGACTGCTTGCCGAACTGCCGGATCCACGGCAGGTACCGCCGCTGATCGCCGGCAACTGGCTTGAAACCGAGCTGGGTGTTACCGGCAAGGCGATTGGTGCGGTCCAGGCGGAGTTGATTGCCGCCGAGATCCACGGCGACGTTAGTGACGCGGATGAAGCCCGTCGCTATCTCCTCGCTCGCCACCCTGAAAATGGTTGACAAGCATACGGCCGGTTCCTATAATTCCGGCCTGTTCGCGGGAATAACTCAGCGGTAGAGTGTCAGCTTCCCAAGCTGAAGGTCGCGGGTTCGAATCCCGTTTCCCGCTCCAGAAAATCAAGGGGTTAGGCGATGAGCCTAGCCCCTTTTTGCGTCGTAACAAGCGTCTTTCCTGAATCGCCGGCTACTCGAATTTCGGTTCGGGTATTTCTGGATATTGTTGTGGATAGGGGATTTTTCGTTGAATTCCAGGTGACTTCCAATATTGAGATGTAATAAAATATAAGGCTGTCTTTAAAAGACAGTTTACTAATTTTGGAAAAGAGCCCTTCGCTTGAACGCACCGAATACCCACCAGATCTCCCTGGACGTACTGCGAGAAATTTCGCGGCCCATCCACGCCGGGTCTCTTGACCCTCATTATGAAACTCCTGCCGTTTATGTTCCGCCAATTATGCCAGGGCAGCTTGGCGACGGGGAATTTTGTCGTGAAATCGGCATCCGCTACCCTTATCTTGGCGGTTCCATGGCCAAAGGGATCAGCTCTGTTGCCCTGGTGGAAGCGTTGGGACAGGCCGGCATGCTCGGCTTTTTCGGAGCGGCGGGGCTGGCGTTGGATGAGGTGGCGGCGGCGGTGGAGCGTTTGGTTGCGGTGGGGTATCCCTGCGGATTCAATCTGATCCACTCTCCCCATGATCCGGACCTGGAGGCCGCGCTGGCCGGGTTGTTCATCCGCAAGAGTCTGCGACTGGTCGAGGCGTCCGCATTCCTTGACCTCACGCTACCGCTGGTTCGGTACCGCACGCACGGCATTCATCTCGCCGCGAACGGCGAGGTGGTCACGCCTAACCGGCTTATCGCCAAGGTGTCGCGGGAGGAATTGGCCGAAAAGTTTTTTTCCCCGCCACCCGAGAAATTTTTGCGGCAACTTCTCGATGAAGGCGCCATTACCGCCGAGCAGGCGCGGCTGGCCGCCCGGATACCGATGGCGCAGGAGATAACCGCCGAGGCGGATTCCGGCGGACATACCGACAACCGCCCGGCCATGGCCCTGTTCCCGACAATTGTTTCGCTGGCTGCCCGGATGGCGCGGAAATTCAACTATGATGTCGAGCTTCGGGTCGGGCTGGCGGGGGGGATTGGCACACCTGCCGCCGCTGCTGCTGCATTTGCCATGGGGGCCGCCTATATCATGACCGGTTCTGTCAATCAGGCTTGCGTTGAATCCGGAACTTCGGATGCGGTACGCAAGCTGCTGGCGGAAACCCGGCAGGCCGATGTGGCCATGGCACCGGCTGCGGACATGTTCGAAATGGGGGTCACCGTCCAGGTGCTTAAGCGCGGCACCATGTTTCCCATGCGTGCCGCAAAGCTCTATGATCTTTATCGAGCCTATGACGGACTCGACAGTATCCCGATTGCCGAACGTGATAAATTGGAAAAGAATTTTTTCCAGGCCGGCATTGACGACATCTGGCGGGATACCCAAGTCTATTTCCTGAAGCGCGATCCGCGCCAGGTCGAGCGTGCCGCGCGTGACCCGAAGCATCGCATGGCACTGGTGTTCCGCTGGTACCTGGGTCAGGCCGCGCATTGGGCCAAGGATGGTGCTCCCGGGCGCACGATGGACTACCAGGTCTGGTGTGGGCCGGCCATGGGTGCGTTCAATGAATGGGGGTCCGGCAGCTTCCTGGAGGCGCCGGAACAGCGCCGGGTGGCAACGGTTGCCCGCAATATTCTGTTCGGCGCGGCGGTCCTTGCCCGCGCCAACATGCTTCGTTACCAGAACCTCCAGCTCCCTGCGGATTTTACGGTCAAACCGCTTGAAGACACACAGATCAAGGAGTATTTCGCGTGATACAGGATACAGACAATCGGGCAAACCCGGTCGGCATGACCCCGCTGGCCATTATCGGCATTGGCTGCCTCTTTCCCCGGGCAGAAGACAGCACTGCCTACTGGGCCGCCATCCGTGAGGGGGTCGACGCGATCAGCGATATCCCGGCATCCCATTGGCGGGTTCAGGATTATTACAATCAGGATCCGAAATCGCCCGACATGACCTATGGGCACCGTGGCGGTTTTCTTGCCGACGTCCCGTTCAATCCGATGGAGTACAATATTCCTCCCGCCACCCTGGAGGCGATTGACAGTTCCCAGTTGCTGGGGCTGGTGGTAGCCGGACAGGCTCTAAAGGATGCCGGTTACGGCTCCGACCGCAGCTACGACCGTGACCGGGTCAGCGTTATTCTGGGGGTCACCGGAACGCTGGAGCTGGTCATTCCCCTTGGGGCACGTCTCGGTCATCCCCGTTGGCGGGCGGCCCTCAAGGCCGCCGGCGTGGACGATGTCACCGCCGAGGACGTGGTGCAACGCATCTCCGACTCTTATGTCTCCTGGCAGGAAAATTCCTTTCCCGGGCTGCTCGGCAACGTGGTTGCCGGCAGGATCAGCAAGCAATTTGACCTGGGCGGTACCAACTGCGTCGTGGATGCTGCCTGCGCAAGTTCCCTGAGCGCCCTGCACCTGGCCGCACTTGAACTGGCCACCGGCAAATCCGACATGGTGGTGACCGGCGGCATCGATACGTTCAACGATATCTTCATGTACATGTGTTTCAGCAAGACCCCGGCGCTGTCACCCACCGGCGATGCCAAGCCGTTCGA
Organism: uncultured delta proteobacterium; assembly: GCA_963751525.1. Lineage (GTDB taxonomy): Bacteria > Desulfobacterota > Desulfuromonadia > Desulfuromonadales > BM103 > VAUL01. The sequence continues at coordinate 196,188 of CAVVUQ010000004.1, forward strand.
CGCTTCAGGGGACGGCACCATCCTGGGCGAGGGGCTCGGCATTGTGGTCATCAAGCGCCTGGCCGATGCCGAACGAGATGGCGACCGAATCTATGCCGTCATTCGCGGCATCGGTTCTTCCAGCGACGGCAAAGGGGAAGCGATCTACACTCCCAGCGCGTCGGGGCAGAAAAAGGCTATCCGGGACGCCTATCAGCGTGCCGGGATTACCCCTGACAGCATCGGCCTGGTGGAAGCCCACGGCACCGGCACCAAGGTCGGCGATGCCGTCGAGGTCTCGGCGCTGCGCGATATCTACGGCGAAGCCGACCAGCCGTGGTGCGCCCTCGGATCGGTCAAGTCGCAAATCGGCCACACCAAGGCGGCAGCCGGGGCGGCCGGGCTGATCAAAGCCGCCCTGGCTCTGCATCACAAGGTTATTCCACCGACCATCAAGGTGAAACAGCCACTGGGAGAGGTTTCCGAGGGCCATTCGCCATTTTATATCACCGGGCGCAAGCGCCCCTGGCTCTCCAGCAGCAGTCACCCTCGCCGGGCTGCGGTCAGCGCCCTCGGTTTCGGCGGATCAAATTTCCATGTCGTACTCGAAGAGTATGCACCGGCAGCAGCGGCGGCTGACTGGGACGGCACCATTCAGATCCTGCCATTTTCCGCTCCGGACCCTGTGGTCCTGGAAAAAGCCCTGGCCGAGTTGGCGGACAAAAACGACTGGCACGAAATCCGCGCCATGGCGGCAACTCTCCGTAATTGCTTCGACGCGTCGGCTCCCTGCCGTCTGGTGCTGATCGTTGAACAGGGTAAAACGGCACTGCCATCGCTGTGCACCAACACGCTGACCATGCTGCGCAAGCATCCGGCCTCGGCCTGGAGCACTCCCGAGGGTGTCTGGTATGCTGTCGGTGCCGTTCCAGGTCAGCTCGGCATGCTCTTCCCCGGCCAGGGGGCCCAACATGTCGGCATGTTGCTTGATCTGACCTGCGCCTTCCCGCAGATGCTGGAGTGCCTTGAGGCCGCCGACCAAGGATTTATGGCAGCGGATGGAGTCCGCCTGTCGGACCTGATCTATCCCCCCAGCGCGTTCAGCGATGACGGCCGAGAGGCCCAGGAAGCGGCCCTGCGTGCCACCGATGTGGCCCAGCCGGCCATCGGTGCCGTCAGTCTGGGGGCACTGCGGGTGCTGGAGTCGTTTGGTCTTGCGCCGGATGCTGCCGCTGGCCATAGCTATGGTGAACTGACCGCCCTGTGCGCGGCAAAACGCCTCGATGAAAGATCCTTCCATGCCCTGTCACGCCTGCGTGGACAATTGATGGCGGCCGGGGATGGCGACAAGGGCTCCATGCTGGCAGTCTCCGCCCGCCTGGTGGATATCCAGCAGATGCTCGCCGATGAGAAACTTGATCTGGTGATAGCCAATCGTAATGCGCCGAGTCAGGCCGTGCTATCCGGCCGCAGTTCAGAGATCGCCCGGGCTGCCGAGGCTTGTGCTTCCCGGCAACTTGCCTGCAAGCGACTGCCGGTTGCCGCAGCCTTCCACAGTCCTTTGGTTGCCGAAGCCGCTGCTCCCCTGATGGCAGCCCTCGCCGGGGTAACCATTGCCACGGGGACAATCCCGGTCTATGCCAACAGTACGGCCGCCGGCTACCCGGCTGATGCCGACGAGGCCAGGCAGTTGCTGGCCGGGCAACTGGAGCAGCCGGTTGAATTTGTCGCTGAAATCGAGGCCATGTATGCAGCGGGCATACGTACCTTCGTTGAAGTCGGACCAGGCGCGCGCTTGTCTGGTCTGGTGTCGGCGATTCTTACCGATCGCCAGCATGCCGCCATGGCGCTTGACAGTTCAGGAGGAAAACGCTCTGGCGTTGCCAGCCTGGCCCGCTGTCTGGCCCAACTGGCCGCTCTTGGCTATCCTGTAGCGCTGGCACGCTGGGATGAAGGTTATCGTCCCAGGCCGGTGGCCGGTGGCAAAAAGCCGGCCCTGACGGTAAACCTCAATGGCGCGAACTACATTAAACCGAAAGCGCCGCGGCCGGCGGCCCCGATTCGGCCGGTAGCGTCCCAGGGACCACTGCCTGCACCTGCTGCTCCGACCGGCGGAACAATTCCTCCCATGGCTTTTTCCCATGAGACCCTGGGTGAATCCCTGCGGGTGACCCGGGAAGGGATGGCAGCGCTTATGCGGATGCAGGATGAGACCGCGCAGCTTCATCGCCGTTTCCTCGAGGGACAGGACACCGCCGGAAAAACCATACAGCTGCTGCTGGAACAGCAGCAGCGAATCCTTCAGGGCGGCACCGCAGGCCTTGTCGTACCGCCCCCATCGGCAGTATTCCCCGCACCAGTCGCCCCGGCAGTTGTCCCGCCAGCAGCCCCCGCCGTTTCTTCAAGTGAGGTTCCGGCCCCCCGGCAGCAACCGGACCGCGTTGCCGAGACCCTGCTGGCGGTGGTCAGCGAGAAAACCGGCTACCCGGTCGAGATGCTGGAACTGGAGATGGGGCTCGATTCCGACCTCGGCATCGATTCGATCAAGCGGGTTGAGATTTTATCGGCGCTACAGGAGCGGTTGCCCGGTTCGCCGGTGATCGGCCCCGAACACCTGGGGACCCTGCATACGCTGGGCGAGATCGCCCGCCATCTGGGCGCCGGTGCCGCCCCGACTGAGGAGTTGTCAGATCGGTCGGACAATTCGGAGCGTGTTGCCGAGACCCTGCTGGCGGTGGTCAGTGAGAAAACCGGCTACCCGGTCGAGATGCTGGAACTGGAGATGGGGCTCGATTCCGACCTCGGCATCGATTCGATCAAGCGGGTTGAAATTCTGTCGGCGCTGCAGGAGCGGCTGCCCGGTTCGCCGGTGATCGGCCCCGAACACCTGGGGACCCTGCATACGCTGGGCGAGATCGCCCGCCACCTGGGCGCCGGTGCCGCCACGGCCGCCATCCCCAATGAAAATCCGGCAGACAAAACCGCCCCTGTCGACCTCGCCATGGCAACTCCTGCTGACTCCAGCGAGGCTGTCGGCGGTTCCGGTTCACCTGTCAATCGCAGCACCATCGTCCCGGTCCCATTGCCAGCCGTCGCCGAGGCGTTAGCGCTTGCAGACAAGGGCCCCATCTGGATTACGGACGATGGCTCCCGGTTTTCCGCCGAGCTGTGTTCCCTGGTCAAAGCTTCCGGTCGCGCCGCAAGCCTGGTTTCTGTTGAAGATGCCTTTATGGATGTGCCTGCCGACCTGGTCGGGCTGGTTATCTGCGCCCCGTCAGACGGAGCCGATGACACCTTCCTCGACAACGCCTTTCTGCTCATGAAGGGGGTTGCTTCGGCATTGCGCCGTGCCGGAGCGGCTGGCGGCGCTCTGTTTGCGACCATATCGCATCTGGATGGTTCCTTCGGCTGCGGCAGTGGCACAACGCTTGCCGACCCGATTTCCGGAGGGCTCGCCGGATTGGTGAAGACTGCGGCCCGTGAATGGAGCGAAGTCTCCTGCAAGGCGCTTGATACCGGTCTGTTCGCCGAAGCCGCAGCAGCGGCCCGGGCGGTTGCCGATGAGCTGTTCGTTGCTGCCCCCGTGGAAGTCGGCCTGACGCCGGCGGGCCGGACCACCCTGAAGATGATTGATCTCCCGGAACTCGCACCACCTGCGACCGCCCCGCTGCAGGCCGGGGAGGTGGTCGTGATAACCGGTGGCGGCCGGGGTGTGACCGCTGCCGCTGCCATCGCCCTGGCCGCCGCCTACAAGCCGATGCTGGTACTATTGGGACGCAGTATGGAGCCGCGCCCGGAACCGGAGTGGCTGTCGGCATTGCACGGTGAAAGCGAGATCAAGCGTGCCATCCTGGAACGTGCCACCAAAAAACTTCATCCCCGTGAGATCGAGGAGCAGTACCAGGCGATCATCGCCGGTAGGGAACTCAGCATTACTCTGGACAAGGTTGCTGTGATCGGCGGTCAGGCCGTGTACCGCTCCGTCGATATTCGCAACGGCGAGGCGGTCACGTATCTGCTCGATGACATCCGCCGGGAGTACGGGCCGATTCGCGGCATTGTTCATGGGGCAGGAGTCCTCGCTGATCATCTCATCAGCGACAAGACCCTGGAGGAGTTCGGCCTGGTCTATGGCACCAAGGTAGCGGGGTTGCGGGCGCTGCTTGATGCGACGGCTTCCGACGAACTGCGCTTCATTGCCCTGTTTTCCTCCACATCAGGACGGTTTGGCCGCCGCGGTCAGGTCGATTATGCCGTTGCCAACGAAGTCCTCAACAAACTGGCCCAAGCCGAATCACGTCGCCGCTCCACGTGTCGGGTCGTCAGTATCAACTGGGGACCGTGGGATGGCGGAATGGTGACTCCAGCGTTGAAAAAAGTGTTTGCCGATGAGGGCGTCGGCCTGATTGGCATGCGAGAAGGTGGCGAGTTGCTGGCGCGGGAAATAGCCGCGACCGGTGATCCGGTCGAGATAATCGCCCTGGCGCGTACCTCGGTTGAATTGCAGGCCGTCACCTCACCGGTACCGAGCAAGTCGTTCACCGAAGCATTCAGTCTTAATCTGAGCATTAAGGACTATCCGTTCCTGCGTTCTCATGTCCTTGACGGGAAAGCCGTCCTGCCCGTGGCCATGATTGTCGAATGGCTTGCCCATGGCGCCCTGCATGGCAACCCCGGCTTCCGGTTCCATGGTTTCAACGACCTGCGCATCTGCAAGGGCGTTGTGATTGATTCAGGCAATCCCCGTCATCTCAGGGTGATGGCCGGGCGTGCGGAGAAGCGTGATGCCTGCTATGTCGTCCCTGTCGAGCTGCTCGGCGGCAGGAACAGCACCCTGCATGCCCGTGCAGAAATATTGCTGAGCGCGGAATTGCCGCATGAGACCCCCCTAGTCAATCGGTCTACCGTGCCGCATAGTCCGTACCCCGGCCCGATCTACGACTCCGAGCGCCTCTTTCATGGCGAATTGCTGCGGGGGATCGAAAATATCGGCAGCTGTTCACCCGTAGGTATCACGGCCATGGTGAAGGCGGCATCAAAGCCGGAGAACTGGATCAGGCAGCCGCTGCGGAATTGCTGGCTTGCCGATCCTCTCGTCATCGACTGTGCTTTCCAGCTGATGATTCTGTGGAGTTTCGAGCGCTCCGGTTGCGGCTCACTCCCCACCTTTGCTGGGCGCTACCGCCAGTTCCAGGAGCGTTTCCCGTCTGAAGGTGTCCAGGTCCTGGTCGAGGTAACTTCAGAACGAAGCCACAGCGCTAGCGCGAATATCGACTTTGTGGAAAAAGGCAGCGGCAGACTGATCGCACGTATGGAAAATTACGAATGTATTATTGATTCGTCCCTGCAGCGGGCCTTTCGACGCAACCAGTTGTCGCCAGCAGAGTGCGTTGAGCTGGATGTCGCTTGATGAGGGAGTTGCACCCCAGCGTTGCCATTGTCGGAATCGGCGGGGTTTTTCCCGATGCCCCCGATTTGGCCGCCTTCTGGAACAATATCCAGGCGTGTCGAAGTTCTTTTCGCGAGATTCCGGAGGGTCGCTGGACGGTTCCGGCGGACACGCTCTTCGATCAGGAAGCGGGGAAGGCCGACTGTGTCTATTCACGCAGCGGCTGTTTTCTTGATCCACTTCTCTCCGCGGCGGCCCTCCCTGATCTTGCCATCGACGCGGCGAGGCTGGAAGGGCTCGACCCGCTCTTCCACCTGCTGATCCATGCCGGCAAGCGCGCCTTCGACGACGGCGTGACCACCCTGCTTGATCGATCGCGGGTGGGGGTTGTTGTTGGCAATCTGGCCCTGCCGAGTGAGACTTCCTCTTTGCTCACCCGCAATTGGCTCGGGCGAACTTTCGAAGAATGCCTGATCGGGCAGGCGGCGCCTGCCGTTGCGACCTCTCCCCTCAACCGTTATCCTGCTGGTCTACCCGCCGGGATGTTGGCTCAGGCCCTCGGCCTGGGTGGTGGGTGTTGTACGCTTGATGCCGCCTGCGCCTCATCCCTGTATGCCATCAAACTGGCCATGGACGAACTGCTGGCTGGCAGGGTCGATGCGATGCTGGCCGGCGGGGTTTCGAGACCGGACCCGCTCTTTACCCAGATGGGTTTTTCGCAGTTGCGCGCGCTGTCCAAAAGGGGCATCTGTTCCCCCTTTGACGCCGCCGGTGACGGCCTGGTCGTGGGCGAGGGCGCCGCTTTGTTTCTGCTCAAGCGCACGGTCGACGCCGTGGCGCAGGGCGACCGGATTTACGGTGTCATCAAAGGCGTCGGCCTGAGCAACGATGTCGGCGGCAGCCTGTTGGCCCCCATGTCGGAAGGTCAGCTGCGCGCCATGCGAGCCGCCTACGACCGGGCCGGCTGGAATCCAGGTGATGTCGACCTGGTCGAGTGTCACGCTACCGGCACGCCGATTGGCGATGCTGTCGAAGTTGCCAGTCTCCGGCAGCTTTGGGGGGATCGCGAGCAGGCCGGGGCACGCTGTGTCATCGGCTCCGTCAAGTCCAACATCGGCCACCTCCTGACCGCAGCGGGCGGCGCCGCCCTGACCAAGGTGCTGTTGGCCATGCAGCGGGAGACGCTCCCTCCGACCGCCAATTTCACGACTCCCCAGCCAGGCATGGAGCTTGCCGAAAGCCCGTTCCGGGTGCTTCGGTCACCGGAGCCATGGCACCGCCGGGGCGACGACATCCCCCGGCGCGCCGCCGTCAGCGCTTTCGGTTTCGGCGGGATCAATGCCCACCTGCTGATTGAGGAATGGCTGCCGGAGCAAGCACGTGCGGCGGTAAACCCTGGGGCGGCCCACAAACCGGCGGGCACCGGTTCTGCCTCCCTAAATGGTTTATCCGACAACCGTGGGCCGGCCATTGCGGTCGTCGGCATGAACGCCCGTTTCGGCCCCTGGCAGTCACTGCAGGCTTTTCAGGAACGGGTGCTGGGCGGCGGGGCCGTGGTCACCCCGCAGTCTCCCCGGGCATGGCACGGAGCAAACCATAGCGCCTGGTTCCGTGAGGAGGGCCTGGATGCAACGCCCTTCAACGGATTCTATATGGAGGAAATAACCTTGCCGGCAAACCGGTTCCGGATCCCGCCGCGCGAGATGGGGGAGATGCTCCCCCAGCAGCTGCTCATGCTGCAGACGGCCGCGGAGGCGCTGCAGGACGCCGGGGGCAGCCGGGATGACAGTCTGACCACCGGTGTATTCATTGGCATCGCCCTCGATCTGAACAGCACCAACTTCAGCCTGCGCTGGACGCTGTCTGAACAGGCCCGCCAATGGGCACAGCGGATCGGTTGCGAGCCTGCTGCGGATGAACTGGCAGAGTGGACGTCCCGGCTGCGCGATGCTGCCGGCCCCCCGCTGAATTCCAACCGGACCATGGGGTCGCTGGGAAGCTTGGTCGCCAGCAGAATTGCCCGCGAATTCCGGATCGGCGGACCGAGTCACACGCTTTCCAGCGAGGACGGTTCCGGCATCAAGGCCCTTGAAGTGGCGATCCGGCAGTTGCAGAGCTTTGAGCTGGACCGGGCGGTGGTCGGCGCTGTCGATCTGGCCGGAGACCTGCGGGCCGTGCTCGGGCAGCATGCCGTGCGACCGGTTTCGCGTTCCGGCAAAGGCGCGCCCTTCGACGCTGCGGCGGATGGAGCCATCATCGGTGAAGGTGCCTGCGCCGTCGTGCTCAAACGTCTTGAAGACGCAGAGCGCGATGGCGACCGCATCTACGCGGTTATCCGTGGTATCGGCAGCGCCAGCGGAGGCGCCGGCTTTGCCGGGAGCGACGTCTGCCGGCAGGCTCTGGCGAGAGCCTACGGCGAGGCAGGGATCGACCGGTCTGCCATCAGTTTCATCGAAGCCGGCGCCGATGGCAGCCTTGACGACGATTGTCGGGAAATTGCCGTACTGGACTCTTTCTTTGGCACGGATGCTCCTGCCCGGTCCTGCGCGATCAGAAGCGTCAAGGGCGACATCGGCCACAGTGGCGCGGCCTCCGGTCTGGCTTCACTGGTGAGTGCCTGCCTGGCCCTGCACCATGAGATCATTCCTGCGTGCCGGGGGCTGGAATCGCCTGGTCAGAATTTTCCCGAAGACTCTCCGCTTTATTTCCCCACCGCATCCCGATACTGGCTGCGCAACCGGGCCGACGGCCCGCGCCGGGCCGGCGTCAACGTCAGCAGCGTCGATGGTTCCTGCAGCCATGTGGTTCTGGAGGGCTATGAACAGGTTGAAGCTCGGCGATATGCGCCGCTGGGAAGGGGAGTGGAATGGCTTTTTGCCGTGGCCGGCAAATCGAGTGAAGAGCTCATGCAGGAGCTGGACGCTCTTGAAGCAACGCTCAGCGCCACTCCGGACGGCAGCCTGTACGGTTTGTCGGCGGATTGTTGTCAATGCTGCGCTGAAGCCGGTAAACCGCTTGCATTGGCCATGGTGGCCAGAGGGCGTGACGAACTGGCGGCGCTCATAGCCTTGGGGCGAGCGGTTCTGGGCAACGGTGGCATCGTCCCCGACACGACTCCCGCCCTGCGGGACCGGTTGTTCTATTCTCCCCAGCCGCTCGGCCCGGCAGGGAAAATCGCTTTTGTCTTTCCGGGCTCCGGAAATCACTATGCCGGCATGGGCATGGAGCTGTTCAGCCGCTGGCCGGAGATTCTGCATCGCCAGGATCAGGAGAATCTCCTGCTGCGCGCCCAGTTTCAGCCCGAACTGTTCTGGAACGGTGCGCCGGCCGTACGGATCAACGAAGACCACCGCGCCGTCATTTTCGGCCAGGTGGCCATCGGCTGCGCCGTCAGCGACCTGGTGCAGAGTTTTGCGGTTCACCCGGCCGCCGTCATCGGCTACAGCCTCGGCGAATCGGCGGGCCTGTTTGCCCTGCGTGCCTGGCGCGACCGGGACGGGATGTATGAGCGCATGCAGGAGTCGACGCTGTTCACCCATGACCTGGCCGGCGCATGTCGTGCGGCGCAGCAGGCCTGGGGACTGGCTGAAGGCGCACCGGTCAATTGGCGCCTCGGTGTGGTCGAAGCCCCGGAACATCAGGTCCGCCTGGCGCTGGCGGGGCTCGCGCGCGTCTATCTCCTGATCGTCAACACTCCCGATGAGTGCGTGATTGGTGGCGAGACCGAGAGCGTGGCCCGGCTGGTGACTGCGCTCGGCTGCCGGTTCTTCGCGCTGCAAGGGGTCACCACGGTGCATTGCGCCGTGGCGGAGCAGGTGGCCGGCCCCTATCATGACCTGCACCTGTTCCCAACCGAAGCGCCAAGCGATGTTGTCTATTACAGCGGCGTCAAGGGGGGAGCCTACGAGGTCAACCGGGAAAGCGCCGCCGCTTCCATCCTTGGCCAGGCTCTGCATGGCCTCAACTATCCCACGGTCATCGAGGCGGCCTATCAGGACGGTGTGAGGCTGTTCCTGGAGATGGGTCCAGGCGGGTCCTGCAGTCGCATGATCGGCCGCATCCTCGGCGAGCGGCCGCACCTGGCACGGTCCGCGTGCCCGGCCGGGCAGGATCCGGTATCGGCTTTGCTGAAGCTGCTGGCCAGCCTGATTGCCGAGCGGGTACCGGTCGACCTCGCCCCAATGTTCGATGCCTCGCCGACAGCACCGAAGCCCCTGAACACTTCCAGCCAGGTTCGCGTCGTGCTCGGCGGCTCTTCATTCCAGCCGCCCCGACCGCCGGCGTTTCCTGGCAAGAGTCCGGCCGCCGTGCAGGAACCGCGGTTGGTTGCGCCTAAAGCAGCCGACAGCAGTTCACCCGCGCCCGGCGTCGGGTCGGTCGGTTCTGTTCTGCAGGAACTTGCCCGGGCCCAGCAGTCGCATGCGCAGGCCCATGCGGCGTTCCTCACTGCCAGCGAAACCATCTCCCGTTCGATGGCACAGGCGCTCGCGCTGGAAATCTCGTTGCGGCAGGCGCTGGGTGACAGCGTCCCGGAGCTGACGGTTCCCGCTCCGCCAACACCCCCGTCCGTCGCTTTCGACCGCCAAATGTGCCTGGAATTTGCCCGCGGCTCGGTCGGCCGCATGCTCGGCAGCAGGTTTGCCGAGGTGGACGGTTTTCCCACCCGCGTCCGGTTGCCGGACGAACCGCTCATGCTGGTTGACCGCATCATCACCGTCGAAGGCGAACCGCGCTCCCTATCCCATGGCCGGGTGGTCACCGAACACGATATTCAACCGGGAGCCTGGTATCTGGACGGCGGCCGGATTCCAACCTGCATCGCCGTGGAGGCGGGGCAGGCCGACCTGTTCCTCTCCGGCTATCTGGGGATCGACTTCATCACCCGTGGCCTGGCGATGTACCGCCTGCTGGACGCGGTGGTCACCTTTCATCGCGGCCTGCCGGGCCCGGGCGAGACCATCCGTTACGACATCCGTATCGAACGGTTTTTCCGGCAGGGCGACACCTGGCTGTTCCGGTTTTTCTTCGAGGCCACGGTCAATGGTCAGCCGCTGCTGTCCATGCGCGACGGCTGCGCCGGCTTTTTCAGCCAGCATGAGCTGGATGCCGGCAAGGGCATCGTCCGCCCAGCCGTTGACCTGCGCCCGACGACCGGCCTGCGCCCGACCGACTGGCAGGAGTTGGTGCCGGTCTCACGGGCGGAATATGGTGCCGCTCAACTCGACCGGCTCCGTGACGGTGACCTGGCCGGCTGCTTCGGCCCGCTGTTCGCCGGTTTGCCGTTAACCGCGCCCCTGACCATTCCGGGTGGCCGGATGCACCTGGTCCACCGCGTCCTGGAAATCGACCCTGCTGGCGGCCGCTGCGGCATTGGCATCATCCGCGCCGAGGCCGACATCCACCCGGACGACTGGTTTATCACCTGCCATTTCGTCGATGACCGGGTCATGCCCGGCACCCTGATGTACGAATGCTGCATGCACACCCTGCGCATCTACCTGCTGCGGCTGGGCTGGGTGGCCGAGTCTGGAGACTCCGTCTGGGAGCCGGTGCCGGGAGTGGCCAGCAAGCTCTGCTGCCGTGGCCAGGTGCTGGAAACCACCAAAGTCGTCACCTACGAGGTGACGATCCGGGAAATCGGCTATCGTCCCGAGCCGTATGTCATCGTCGACGCATTGATGTATGCCGACGGCAAGTCGATCGTCGAGATCACCAGCATGTCGGCCCGCCTGACTGGCACGACTAAAGAAAAGTTGGTGCAAATATGGCGTAGAGACGCATCGCAAGGCGTCTTTACCAAGCCGGCGATCTACACCAAGGAGCAGATCCTGGCCTACAGCAATGGCAAGCCTTCGGAAGGGTTCGGCGAGCCGTACCGGATTTTCGACAGCGGCCGCAAGATTGCCCGTCTGCCGGGACCGCCGTTCCAGTTCATGGACCGGGTCACCTCAGTTCGCGGCGAGCCGTGGCAGATGGCTGCCGGGGCCATGGCCGAGGCTCAGTACGACCTGCCCGCGGAGGCGTGGTTCTTTGGCGCCGACCGCCAGGCGCGCATGCCGTTTGCCGTCCTGGTGGAAACGGCCCTGCAGCCCTGTGGCTGGCTGGCCGCTTACGTGGGCTCGGCCCTGACCAGTCCGCACGACTTGTCCTTCCGCAATCTGGGCGGCACCGCGGTACAGCATCGGCCGGTGACCCCGACCAGTGGCACCTTGACCTCTGTCGCTACCATGAAGAAGGTGGCCACCAGCGGCGGCATGATCATTCAGGAGTTTGATTTCTGCGTGGCGGATCGGCTGGGGGTGGTTTACGAGGGGGAGACCATGTTCGGTTTCTTCTCCAAAGAAGCGCTGGCCAATCAGGTCGGCATGCGCGATGCCAAGCCGTACCAGCCGACGGCGGTTGAGGCTGAACGGAGCCAAAGTTTGCCCTATCCTGAGACTGCGCCTTTTCCAGACAAGCAGCTGCGCATGATCGACCGAATCGAGATGTTCGTCGGGGACGGCGGGCCTTGCGGCCTGGGATATATCTGTGGCAGCAAGAATGTGGATCCGGATGAATGGTTCTTCAAGGCCCATTTTTACGAGGATCCGGTTACACCCGGATCCCTGGGACTCGAATCGTTTATCCAGCTGTTGAAATTCGTGGCGGTTGAGCGTTGGGGTTGGCGGAACGGCGAGGTTCTCTCGGCCGTGGCACCAGGACACAGGCACCGCTGGCTGTATCGTGGACAGATTGTACCGGACAATTGCCAGGTTGCCGTGAGCGCATGGATAACCGCCGTGGATGACCAGCAGCGCCTTCTCACCGCGGATGGCTATCTTGCGGTGGACGGCAAGCTGATCTACCAGATGAATGATTTTACTGCGAGACTGGAGTCGTGAGATGAAATACCGCAAAGTTACCATTGAGGCCCTTGCTTATGAAATGGCGCCGGTGGTTGTCACTTCAGCAGAGCTGGAGGCCCGCCTTGAACCGTTATACCGTTATCTGCGCATAGCACCGGGACAGCTTCAGGCTCTGACCGGCATCCGCGAACGCCGCTGGTGGGAACCGGGCTACCCACTGTCCAATGGCGCCATCGCCGCCGCCAGGAAAGTGCTGCTATCCACGGGGATTGCCCCCGAGGATATCGGTGCTTTGATCTACACCGGGGTCTGCCGGGAACAGTTCGAACCCGCCACCGCCTGCCGGGTTGCGGCAAAACTCGGCATCGGCGGCAACACCGCCATATTCGACCTGTCCAATGCCTGTCTCGGCGTCCTGAACGGCATTCTCAACGTGGCCAACCGGATTGAACTCGGCCAGATCAAGGCCGGCCTGGTGGTCTCCTGCGAAAGCGCCCGTGAAATCAACGACATCATGATTGCCAGCATGCTCGAGGAACGCACCATGCAGCACTTCGCCGCTTCCCTGGCCACCTTGACCGGCGGCTCGGGAGCCGTGGCGATCCTGATGACCGACGGGAGCTTCGCCGGTTCCTCCCGGCGTCGACTGCTTGGCGGGATCACCCAGGCGGCTCCGGAGCATTACCGGTTGTGTCATTGGGGGCTGATCCCAGACGGCAAGGGCGGATACGTGCAATCGATGTCGACGGACGGAGTCAACGTCATGAATTACGGGATCGAACTGGGGCGCCGTACCTGGGAGGCCTTTTTGCCAAAGGTCGGCTGGAAAACCGAGGATATCGACCGGGTCATCTGTCACCAGGTCGGCTCGGCCCACCAGAGCGCCATCCTCAAGACCCTGGACATCCCGCCGGAAAAGGATTTCACCACCTATGAATTCCTGGGCAATATGGGGACGGTTTCCCTGCCGCTGACCGCGGCCATAGCCGACGAGCGCGACATCCTGAAACCCGGGGAGAAGGTGGCCTTCCTGGGGATCGGCAGCGGATTGAACTGCCTCATGCTGGGCCTTGAATGGTAGCTGGGAAACGCAAGCTTTGCGCGCTAACGGCGTTGGCGCATCGCCATCAACCTCGACGTAGCGCCGCTACGCCTCGGCTGCCGGCTCCTTGCCGCCTGGTTATCATCGCAAATCTTGCGTTTCCTGGCAGCGAAGCAACCATGAGTTAAACGAGGAGAGCAACTCTGAACATCACCGATGAGCTGAAAAAAGCATACCCGTTCACTTCCCGCTACCAGGAGTTGAACGGCCTGAAATATCACTATCTGGACGAAGGGGAGGGTGAGCCGGTGGTGATGGTGCACGGCAACCCGTCCTGGTCGTTTTATTACCGCAACCTGGTCCTGGCGTTGCGGGATCGTTATCGCTGCATCGTCCCCGACCACATCGGCTGCGGCCTGTCGGACAAACCGGGAGATGATCGCTACGACTATACCCTGTCGAGCCGGGTTGACGATCTGGAGCAGTTGCTGGAGCAGCTGGAGGTCCGCCAGGAGATCACCCTGGTGGTTCATGACTGGGGGGGGATGATCGGCATGGCTTATGCCGTTCGCCACCCGGGGCGGATCAAGCGGCTGGTCATTCTGAACACCGGCGCCTTCCCCCTGCCGAAGAGCAAGCCGTTTCCTTTGGCTCTGCGCCTTTGCCGGGACAGTTTCATCGGCACCCTGCTGGTACGCGGCGGCAATGCCTTCAGCCGGGCCGCGGCCTTGGTCGGCTGCAAGCGCCACCCGATGAGCGGCACGTTGCGGGCGCTCTACCAGTTCCCCTACGACTCGTGGAAAAATCGCATCGCCACCCTGCGCTTCGTTCAGGACATTCCGCTCGCTCCGGGCGACCGCACCTATGAGTTGGTGAGCGCGGTTGCCGACGGTCTCGGCCAATTTCGCAGCCTGCCCATGCTGGTCTGCTGGGGCGAACTGGATTTTGTCTTCGACCATCATTTCCTTGGCGAGTGGCAGCGGCGCTTCCCCGACGCTGAAGTCCAGCGCTTTGCGGATTGCGGTCATTACCTTCTCGAAGATGCGGGTACGGAGATCATTCCGCTGATTTCCGCCTTCCTGGACCGGCCGGACCCGGCTCGATGAGTGGTATCGACATCGTCAACATCTCCCGGCCGCTCACCGAAATGGCCCGGCTCCAGCCGGAGACCCCCGCCATCATCTTTCCCCAGGAACGGCGCAGCCTGACCTTCCGCGAGCTTGAGCAGGAGAGTTCCCGCATCGCGGCGGGCTGCGACCGCATCGGCATTGTCCGCGACACGCGCGTCGCGCTGCTGGTCCCGCCTTCTCCGGAGCTGTTCGCCGTTACCTTTGCCCTGTTCAAGGTCGGCGCCGTCCCGGTCTTCATCGACCCCGGCATCGGGGCACGCAACCTGAAAGGGTGCCTGGCCGAGGCTGAGCCGGAAGCCTTTATCGGGACGCCCAAGGCTCATGCCGCGCGGCGGATACTGGGATGGGGCCGGGCATCCCTGCGCATCCTGGTGACAGTTGGCGGCGGACGCTTGTGGGGCGGCACGCCGTTGGCGGCATTACGCCGCACGACAACCGGCGACCGGCCGTTCACCCCGGTGGACACCCGCGGCAGCGATGTGGCCGCCATCCTCTTCACCAGCGGCAGTACCGGGCCGCCCAAAGGGGCCATCTACACGCATGGCACCTTTGCCGCGCAGGTCGACGCCTTGCGCGAGCTGTACGACATCCGGCCGGGTGAGGTCGACCTGCCGACCTTCCCCCTGTTCGCCCTGTTCGCGCCGGCACTCGGCATGACCGCGCTGATCCCGCAAATGGATTTCACCCGCCCGGGGCAGGTCGATCCGCGCCGCATTCTCGGCCCGGCCGCGGCCTATGCCGCGACGACCATGTTCGGCTCACCGGCGCTGCTCAACCGGGTCGGTCGTCATGGCGTCGCCAACGGCGTCAAACTGCCCACGCTCAAGCGGGTGATCTCGGCCGGGGCACCGGTTCCGGCCGCAGTGCTGGAACGCTTTGCCGCGCTGCTGCCCACTGACGCCGAGATATTCACCCCCTACGGAGCCACCGAGGCATTGCCGGTCAGTTCGATCGGCAGTCGGGAGATCCTCGCTGAAACCGGGCGGATGACCGGCGAAGGCTTCGGCGTCTGTATCGGCCGGCCGGTAAACGGCCTCTCCCTGGCAATCATACCGATCAGTGACGAGCCGATCGAGCTGTGGCAGGAGAGCCTGGCGTTGCCGGCAGGGGAGGTGGGGGAGATCACGGTGCGCGGCCCACAGGTCAGCACCGCCTATCTGAACCGGCCCGCGGCGACCAGGCTGGCCAAGATTGCCGACCCTTCCGGAGGGGTTTGGCACCGCATGGGCGATGTGGGGTATCGGGACGATACCGGGCGTATCTGGTTCTGCGGTCGCAAGTCCCACCGGGTGGTTACGGAGCAGAAAACCCTTTACACCATTCCGGTGGAAGGGGTTTTCAATACCCATCCGGAGGTATTCCGCACCGCCCTGGTCGGCATCAACGGCACCAAGGGGGCCAAGCGTCCGATCCTCTGCGTCGAGTTGGAAGTGAGGACGAGCAGAGCCGAGCAGCAGCGGATTCGGCGGGAACTTTTGGAGTTGGGCGCTCGATACCCTCATACCACCGCTATCAGGGAGATCCTTTTTCACCCCGCCTTTCCCGTGGATATTCGCCACAATGCCAAGATCTTCCGTGAAAAACTGGCGGTCTGGGCGGGGCAGAGGCTGACATGAAAGTCCTCGTTACCGGCGGCGGCGGCTTTCTGGGGGGTGCGATCGTGCAGTTGCTGTGCGAGCGGGGCGATGAGGTGCGCAGTTTCTCGCGCGGTGAGTACCCCCGGCTCGCGGCCCTGGGTGCCCAGCAGTTCCGCGGCGATTTGGCGGACAAGGAGGCTGTCGCCAGGGCTGCCAAAGGGTGTGAACTGGTTTTTCATGTGGCGGCCAAGGCCGGTATCTGGGGGCGTTACCGTGATTTCTACCAGGCCAACGTAGTCGGCACTGAAAACGTCATTGCCGCCTGCCGCAGCAACCATATTGCCAGGCTGGTTTACACCAGTTCACCCAGCGTCGTCTTCGATGGCCGAGATGTGGAAGGCGGGGATGAGACACTCCCGTATCCATCCCGTTATGAAGCCCACTATCCCGCGACCAAGGCGCTGGCCGAGCGGTTGGTGCTGGCGTCAAACTCTGCCCGACTGGCGGTGACATCACTGCGCCCTCATCTGATTTGGGGACCCGGCGACAACCATCTCGTGCCGCGCATCGTGGCCAAAGGTCGGGCCGGCAAACTGCGCCGCATCGGCACGCGTCCGAACCTGGTGGATACGGTTTATGTCGATAATGCCGCCCGTGCCCATCTGCTCGCTGCCGACCGACTGTCCCCAGGCAGTGTTGTGGCAGGTAAAAACTATTTCATCAGCAACGGCGAACCGCTACCGTTGTGGGTGATGGTCAACCACATCCTGGCCGCCGCCGATATCCCCCCGGTGACCCGCAGTATCTCACCGCAACTGGCCGTCGCTGTCGGTGGCCTTTGTGAAGGTCTTTGGGGATTGTTCCGACTGAGCGGCGAGCCCCCCATGACCCGCTTTGTCGCCCATGAACTTGCCAGCAGTCACTGGTTCGACATCAGCGCCGCTCGCCGCGATCTCGGCTATGAACCAGAGATTTCCATTCACGACGGATTGTTACGGCTGCGGCACTGGTTGCAGCATGCTCCCGCGTGAAGACCGCGCTCTGGGCACTTGATGGAGTAGTGTATCTTACCCCTGTTCCATCCGCAGAACGTTTCCGGACTGTTGAGGAACCTGTTTTTTTCAGTGGATATATTTTCCTGTTGACACCCCTACGGCCTAAAGTTGAAAATTTCCCGATATATGTTTTTGGCGCCTGGCAACGGTGACTCCGTTGCGCGGACGAGGAGAGAGTTTCAGTCATTATCAATCTGAAGGAGGAGTGAACATGGTGATGAAGAGGTTTCTGGGAATTCTGGCCGGAGCGGCATTGCTGACCGCGGTGGCCGGCATAGCGATGGCGGCCCCGCCGGCGACACTTGCCGTGGCCGATTGCGTCAAGTGCCATGACGAGCAACCGGCGCAGATCGAGGCCAACGGCAGCAAGCACAAGACCGAGATCGACTGCCTGGCCTGCCACGAGGGGCACCGCCCGAAGTCGGCCAACAACATTCCGCAATGCAGTAACTGCCATTCCGGCAAGGACCACTACACGATCAAGGGTTGCAACAGCTGCCATAACCCCCACCAGCCGCTGCTGGTGACCCTGTCCGGCCAGCAGAAAGAGGTGTGCCTCTCCTGCCATGCCGACCCGGGCAAGGAGATGGCCGCCAGCCCGAGCAAGCACGCGACCTTTGCCTGCAACTTCTGCCATGCCGACAAGCACGGGGTCATTCCGAATTGCGTCGATTGCCACAAGCCGCACTCGGCGACGATGACCCAGGCGGACTGCAAGACCTGCCACAAGGCCCACAAGCCCAAGGAACTGCTCTACGGCCCGTCGACCGCTTCGCAGACGTGCGCGGCCTGCCATGGCGACGTCATGAACCTGCTGTCGGCCAGCAAGGCCAAGCACAGCCAGGTTTCCTGCGTCACCTGTCATGCCAACAAGCACAAGACCGTGCCGAAATGCAGCGACTGCCATGGCCTGCCGCACGGCTCGATGCACGACAAGTTCCCGCAATGCGGGCAGTGCCACAACATCGCCCACGATCTGAACAACTGGCCGAAGGCAAGTCCGCCGGCGAAAAAGAAGTAAGCGTCAGCGACCACGCCACTCAGGGGCCGGCCATGTGCCGGCCCCTTGTTTTTCGGCACCTTGTGACCGGCCTGGCGGCATGTTACGATCATTCGAAGGTCATGGAGGTCAACGATGTCAATAGCCGGATTGGACTGCCCGTACTGCCGCCGGCCGACGGTGTGGGAAGGAAACGAGCACCGGCCGTTCTGTTCCGAGCGCTGTCGACTGCTCGATTTGGGGGCCTGGGCCGACGGGTCCTACCGGGTTCCTGAAAGACAGGCTGTTTCTGTTGATGACGAAGATGAAAATGTCTCTCAAAATAATAAGTTGGAGATAATTACTTAATGTACCACTTGACCATTAAAACCCATTTTGCCGCTGCCCATCGACTCGTCAATTACCAGGGGGACTGCGAGAATCTGCACGGCCACAACTGGAATGTCGAGGTGACTGTAACCGCCCGTGAACTGGATTCGGCGGGACTTGGCATCGACTTCAAGATTCTCAAGCAGCACACCAAGACGTTGCTGGGAGAACTGGACCACAAGTATCTCAACGATCTGCCGCCATTCGTGACGACCAGCCCCTCCTCGGAGCAGATTGCCAGGTTCCTGTTCGGCCGGCTCAGCGAGCAGCTTGACAATGAAAACGTGCGCCTGGAGCGGGTCACCGTCTGGGAATCGGATTACGCCTGTGCCAGTTATACCCGCGACTGATCTGTACCTGAAGGAGGTATTCTCGTCGTTGCAGGGAGAAGGGGTCCTTATCGGACGCCGGCAGTTGTTCGTACGTTTGGCTCACTGCAACCTGGCCTGTGTCTACTGTGACACCGATCATGCCGCCGGCCCCCTCTGGTCCGCCGAGGTCGAGCCGGGCCGGGCCGCGGTCCGGGAACATCCCAATCCGGTCGCCCCCGAGGAATTGACCGGATTGGTCCGGAGTTGGCAGGAACACCTGCCTCTGCACCACTCCCTGGCCCTGACTGGCGGCGAGCCGTTACTGCAATCCGCCGCTTTGGCCGGATGGCTTCCAACCGTCAGCCGGATTCTGCCGGTTTACCTGGAGACCAACGGCACGCTGCCCGGGCCGCTGGCGGCTCTGCTCCCGTACCTCACCTGGATCTCCATGGACATCAAGCTGGCGGCAACGACCGGGGCGCCGACCCCATGGGCCGCCCACGCGGCCTTTTTGCACTCATCCCGCCCGAAGGTCTGCCAGGTCAAGCTGGTCGTCGATGAAAGTGCCGCGGATGCCGACCTGATCGATGTCGCCCTGTTCCTCCAGCAGCATGGACCGGAGATCCCGCTGGTCCTGCAACCACGTACTGTCGCCGGCCGCCCCGCAGTTGGTGGCAATCGCCTGCTGGCCATGCAGGCGGTTGCCGCTCGCGTGCATCTGCAGACCCTGGTGATCCCGCAGGTCCACCCGTTGCTGGCCATGCGCTGACGATTTCGCCCCCTGGTAATTTTTTGCGAGGACCTTGCATGTTGATCGAAGAATTGACCATGCCGGATTTCATCGCCGGCTTGGCCATGACCAGAACGGTGCTGATCCCCTTCGGCGCCACCGAGGAGCATGGCCTTCATCTGCCGCTGGCTACGGACACTTTCCAGGCCGCGGATGTCTGCCGGCTGCTGGCCGCGCGACGGAGAGTGTTCGTCGCCCCGGCCATCCCTTACGGAGTGTGCCGGTCAACCGGCGATCATCCCGGGACGATCTCCCTGACCACTGAGACCCTGAAAGCTCTGGCCACGGATCTGGTCAGGTCGTTCTATCGGCAGGGCCTGCGCAACGTGGTGCTGTTGTCCGGCCATGCCGGCGGTACCCACAATGCCGCGCTGCTCGATGCCGGCGAGTGCCTGCTGCGGGAACTGCCGGAGCTGCGGATTGCCGTGGCCTCTGAATATGCCCTGGCTTGCGCGGCGGGAAGGGGGCTGATCGAAACACCGGGCGACTGTCACGCCGGCGAGATCGAAACCTCACGCATGCTGGCTACGCGGCCGGAGATGGTCAAGGGCACCTCGCCCGCCGAGATGTCGCAATTCCCGTCCTTCATCCTGGTGCGTGACAAGCGCCGCTGCTGGCCCGGCGGTGTCGGCGGCGATCCCGCCAGGGCCAGCGGCGAGAAGGGCCGCAGGTTGGAAGCGCTGGTGGTCGAGGCGCTCAGCCGCCTGGTCGATGAACTGGAGATGTGGACAGAAGATTAAAATCCCGCCGCCCGATTCAGCTCCCGCAGCAGCACATCGACATCAATGTTGTGCACCCCGGCCCCGTGACCGACCTCTTCGAAGTCGGCGATCTGGCACTCCTGGCAGGAGAGGCCGAATTCCCGAAAGACCGCGATAGTCTGCGGAAAGCGGGCCAGGATCTCGGCAATGGTCATGTCGCGGGTAATCATTGATGCCTCCACGGTTGGTCAGTTGCGAGAGAACTTCTCGAGCAGAGCCTTGTGGACCACGGGAGGAACCAGGGACTCCACCGGTCCATGCAATGAGGCTACTTCCTTGACGATGGATGAACTGAGGTATCCGTAGGGAACCGAGGTCATCATGAACAGGGTCTCGACTTCACGGCGCAGGTTGTGGTTCATCTGGGCGATCTGGAATTCGTATTCGAAATCGGAGACCGCCCGCAGGCCGCGCAGGATGACCCGGGCATTGTGCGCAACAACGTAATCGACCAGCAGCCCTTCGAAGGTATCGGCCCTCACGCGCGGGTTGTCTCCGGTCGCTGCGCGGATCAGGCCGATCCGTTCCGCGGTCGTGAACAGGCCCCGTTTTTCGACGTTCTGTGCCACGGCGACGATGATCTCGTCGAAAACCTCGAGACCGCGCTCGATGATGTCAAGGTGACCGTAGGTGACCGGGTCGAAAGAGCCCGGGTAAACGGCAATCTGTTTTCTGGTTCATGCCTGATCCTCGCTGCGGACTTGGAAAACGTGAATGAGAGTCGAGCCGTAGCGTCTCCGGTCGAGCAGGTGCAGCGCCCCGCACCGGTCCGGAATCTGGTCGGATGCTGCTGTTTCGAGAAACAGCAGGCCCTGCGGGGCGAGCAGTCCCGAGCCGGTCCGCCTCCTGCAAGAGCCGCGGCCCATGATCGTGTCCATAGGGGGGATCGGCAAAGATCACCGCGAACGGTCCTGCTTCGGCAATTCCGGGCAATGCCTGCCAGATGTCATGTAACACGATTGTGGCTCTTGGCGAAAGCCGGCACCGTTCCAGATTGGTGCCGATCGTCTGTACGGCCTGGCGGGAGCTATCCACGAACCATGCATGCTGCGCCCCGCGGCTCAAGGCCTCGATCCCCAGCGCCCCGCTGCCGGCGAACAGGTCAAGCACCTTGCTCTCCGTGAGGGCCCCGCGCCGGCTGTAGAGCATGCTGAACAGGGCTTCCCTGACCCGGTCGGGTGTCGGCCGGATCTCTCGGCCGGCAAAGGTGGCAAGCTGCCGGCCCCGGGCGCTGCCGCTGATCACCCGCATTTATGCCACTCCCGTATGCTTGCTCCGGAAAATCGTCATAACTTATCGAAAAAGCTAGCACAATAGGTTGAGACCGTCAAGCGCGCCACGCTTGACAGGGGATCCTCCTGGAGCTTTAATGGGAGCACCCCGGAATCAGGAGGCAGGTATGGAACGTACCGATCTGGCCGATTATGCGGCGCGTAGCGATAGCTCTCGTGGCCGGCGGCACAGGGAAACGTTCAAGGACGACCGCCCGGCTTTTGAACGCGACCGCGACCGGATCATTCATTGCGCGGCCTTTCGGCGCCTGGAATACAAGACCCAGGTGTTCGTGAATCATGAGGGGGATTATTATCGGACGCGCTTGACCCACTCCCTCGAGGTGGCCCAGATCGGCCGCGGCATCGCCCGGCGGCTGCGGCTCAACGAGGATCTGGTCGAGGCCCTCGCCTTGGTCCATGACCTTGGGCACACACCCTTCGGGCACACCGGTGAAGAGGTGCTCAACCGGCTGATGGCGCCCTATGGGGGGTTCGAGCACAACCGCCAGTCGCTGCGCATCGTCGAGCTACTGGAAGAACGCTACTGCGGGTTCAACGGTCTCAATCTGACCTGGGAGACCCGCGAAGGGATTATCAAGCACTCCTCCGACTACGACTCACCCGCTCAGGGGGATCTGGCTGAATATCGCTTCGATCAACGCGCGACTCTCGAGGCGCAGATTATCGATCTGGCCGACGAAATCGCCTACAACAACCATGACATCGATGACGGCCTCAAGGCCGGCTATATCGCCGCCGACGAATTGCACACGGTCGAACTGTGGACCGAAACCATGCAGCTGGTGACCCTTAAATATCCGGAATTGCGCGGGGAACGCCTGATCTATCAGACCATCAGTCATCTCATCGGCCGGCTGATTCTCGACCTGGTCGGCGAAACCTCGCGGCGCATCCGGGCGGCGGGGATCGCGACACTCGACGATGTCCGCGCCCAGGCCGGCACCTTGGTCGGCTTCAGCCCGGCGGTGGCCGATCGGAATCGGGAACTCAAGTGCTTCCTGCGAAAAAATCTCTACCACCACTACAAGGTCGAGCGGATGCGCATCAAGGCCGAACGATTTCTGACCATGCTCTTCGACAGCTACTGCGCGTCGCCGGTGCTGTTGCCGCTCCCCTACCAAGCCCGTTTCGCCGAGCACGGCCGCGAGCGGGTGATCTGCGACTACATCGCCGGGATGACCGATCGCTATGCGCTCGACGAATACAAGCGGTTGTTCGAGCCTTATGAACGGGTATGATCGCTGAGGGTAAAAGCGTCGCGAGGAAGGCCGGATGCAAGGCGCACGGAGCGCAGAACCCGAGACCTATCCGTAAGGAGAGGCGAGGGGGCGAGCACCGCGCAACGCCGCAGGCGGCCTCCGCAGCAGCTTTTCAGGGGAGGGTGATCAGCTTCTTGTCGCTGGGGCGATAGAGCAGGATGGTTTTGCCAAGGATCTGCGCCACGGCGGCACCAGCGGCCTCAGCCAGCAGCCCGGCGGCTTCGTGGCGGTCGAGCTGGCACCCCTCCTGGAGTTTGACCTTGACCAGTTCATGGGCGGTCAAGGCTTCGTCAAGAGCGGTGCGGACACTGGCGGTGACCTCCAGGCGCCCGAGCATGACGGCCGGGCGCAGGGAGTGGCCAAGCCCGCGCAGGTAGCGGGCCTGTTTGCCGGTCAAGGTTATGGTCTGTGGCGAAGTCATCGGCGCAGACTATAGCATCTCAACATGTAAGTTGAAAGCACGAAAGCCCGCCTGGTTATTCAGGGGTAACGACGGTTTTGTGGTAGACATCTCGCCTTTTTTCCTGAGCCTCGAGCGTCAGTTCCTGCGCCATACGCCCGCGGCCCTGCTCGAAGCGAAAAGTGCCGGGGAGGCACTGGCGCTGGCGCGCAGCCATCGTCCCAGTCTGGTTTCCATGGATATCGACATGCCGGAAACCGATGGAGTGACATGGCTGTCCATTTCTGTTAATAAGACATTGATGCAAAAAACAAAAGCGAGGCCTCAGAAATGAAAATCGTCATCGACCCCGACAAATGCTGCGGTTCCGGCGAATGTGTCAAGGTTTGTCCTCATGGCGCTCTGTCCCTGGATAAGGGCAAGGCTATCGTCGACTACGCGAAGTGCGATCTGGACGGGCTGTGCATTCCGGCCTGTCCGTACGAGGCCATCCACTGCCGGGAGTAGCCCCCGACCTTGATGATCTGCATAAAGTCAAGCGCCGCAACCCTTCGGGATTGCGGCGCTTGACTTCTGGACAGGCTCGCTGCCGGAAGGTCAGGATTGTGCGTCGATCCGTGCTTCCACGGCAAAACGCTTGATTTTACGGGTGGTGGTTTTGGGGAATTCGTCTTCCCGCAGGGTGAATTTGCGAATCCTCTTGTAGTCGGCAAGATTGCGGCCGGCCTTGAGAACCTCTTCGCGGATCAGGTTCTCGACCTGCTTCTCGGTCATGGGGGCAAGGCCTCGCTCCCGCCCGTAGCGATCGATCGCCTCCTGATTGGGGCAGATGATCGCATAGACTTCCTCCACCGTGCCGCTGATCTTGTGGCCGTAGACCATGGCCTCGGCAATGTAGGGGCTGTGCAAAAGTTCGATCTCGACCTCTTCCGGATAGACGTTCTTGCCGTTGGCGGTCACGATAACGTTCTTCAGGCGGCCGCAGATCACCAGCATGCCGTCGCTGTCCACTCGCCCAAGATCACCGGTATGATACCAGCCGTCGGTCAATACCTCCGCCGTGGCCTGGGGGTTGTTGTAGTAGCCGATCATGACGTTCGGCCCCTTGGTCCAGATCTCGCCCACACCCTCTTCGTTCGGCTCGTGAATACGAACTTCGACCTTGGGGATCGGAATGCCGACGGTGCCCAGTTTGCGTTTATCCGGGCGTTCCGCGGTAATGACCGGGGAAGTTTCGGTAATCCCGTAGCCCTGATAGACGATGATCCCCAGATCCATCAAGCCCTTGGCCACTTCAGGGTCAAGCGCCGCCCCACCGCTGACAAAGGTCGGCGTGCCGCCAAGCGTTTCGCGCACCTTGCGCACGACCAGGGGGCGGGTCAGGGAAAAAGAGAAGAGAGTCCGCGACAGCAACTGCCCCTGGATATTTTTCTGCAGGCGGTCGAGCAGCATGCGGAAGACCGCCGGAACACCCAACAGGAAGTTGGGTTTGACCTCGATCAGGTTCTCGCCGAGTTTTTTGAGGCTTTCCGCGTAACTGACCGTACCGCCGAGGGATAGCGGCAGAAGCATGCCGCCGACCTGCTCGAAGACGTGGTTGATCGGCAGGAAGGAGAGCATGCGAATATCTTCGTCAAGCTTGAAAATCGGCGGGAGGGTGCTGATGTTGCTGAAAATGTTGGCGTGGCTGAGCATGGCTCCCTTGGAGCGGCCGGTCGTGCCTGACGTGTAGAGAATGACCACCGGATCGTCGGGGTGGCGCGTCCATGCCGGTGGCACACCGTCCTTCTGGAAGGTGTCGAGGGCCTCCACCACGGGCTCCCTCTTTTTTTTGCGGTCGCGGCCAAGCAGCCCCACCGCCTCGGCTCGCTCGCCGGCTTCCTTCCAGGAGAGGCCAGGGGTCAGCAGGTTTTGCAGGCTCTCGGCAGTTTGCTGCACCCGCTGGATGTCCTCGTTGCGAATTTGATACTCTTGCACCAGCCGTCGCCACTCGCCGACCAGGTTGATCAGGGCGCCCTCGATCTGGGAGGAGTGGGGAATCTTGCCGGAGAGGGGAGGGTTGAGCAGAACGATCTTCTCGAGAGCGGGGAGTTCTTTCTGCAGGTCACGGGCAGTTTCGAGGTACTCCTCCGTGGTAAAGAGCAGCCGTGCGCCGCAATCGGTCAGGATGTGCCGTAGTTCACCGCGCTTGAGTTCCTTGTCGATCGGTACGATGACGCCGTTGGCCTTCATGATGCCGAGGTAGGCGGCCACCCACGACGGCGAGGCGGGGGCGAGGATGGCAGCCAGGTCGCCGTCAGCCAATCCCCAGTCGGCCAGAGCCGTGGCAATCCGGTCGGAATCGGCCCATAACTGCCTATAGCTGTAGTCGACCCATCGTCCTGCCACCTTGACGCGGAATGCCGGTTTCTCACCAAACCGCTGACAACTCCTTTGAACCATCTCGTTGATGAGTTCCATCGATTTCTCCGCGGCGTCGCTATGGGTTCTTTAACAGTCGGCTAGGTCAATCTTAATTGCCGCTTCCGGGTCATGCAAGTTGAAAGAAGGAAACGGGCCGGCATCTTGCCTGGCAAGTGATCAGCGTAATTTTCTATCTTTACTTAGAGCAGTTTTTCCGCTATATTTTATTGTTTTAAAATAGCTTCCGAACGGTTTTCCATCCTGATGGATCAGGCACACATCCGCAATTTCTCGATTATCGCCCACATCGATCACGGCAAATCGACCCTGGCCGACCGCCTGCTCGAGACGACCGGGGCCTTGAGTGTCCGCGAACGCACCGACCAGTTCCTCGACAAGATGGAACTGGAGCGCGAGCGCGGCATCACCATTAAGGCCCAAGCCGTGCGCCTTAGCTACCGCGCCGACAACGGCGAAGACTATATCCTCAACCTGATCGACACGCCGGGCCATGTTGACTTCACCTACGAAGTCAGTCGTTCTCTGGCCGCCTGCGAAGGCGCCCTGCTGGTGGTCGATGCTTCCCAGGGGGTTGAGGCGCAGACGCTGGCCAACGTCTACCTGGCCCTTGATCAGAACCTGGAAATTCTTCCGGTGCTCAACAAGATCGACCTGCCGAGTGCCGATCCCGAGCGGGTTCGTCAGGAGATCGAGGAGATCATCGGCCTCGATGCCTCCGAGGCGGTGGCGGCCAGCGCCAAGGCCGGCATCGGCGTCCACGAGATCCTCGAATCGATTGTCGCCAAAGTGCCGGCCCCCAGAGGCGATCGCGAGGCCCCCCTCAAGGCCCTGATCTTCGACTCCTGGTACGATCCGTATCAGGGCGTGGTCGTGCTGGTGCGGATTGTCGACGGCGCCCTGGGCAAGGGCGACAAGATCCGCCTGATGGCAGGCCGCAGCGAATACGAGGTGTTGCGGGTCGGAGTGTTTTCCCCGCACCCGAGCGAAATCGGCCAACTCGAAGCCGGCGAGGTCGGTTTCATGACCGCGGCCATCAAGGTAGTGCAGGACGCCAAGGTTGGCGACACCATTACCCATGTGCGGCGCCCCGCCGAGACCGCTCTGGACGGTTTCAAGGAAGTCAAGCCGATGGTCTTCTCCGGGCTCTATCCGATCGAGTCCAGCGAATACGACACGCTGCGCGATGCCATCGAGAAGCTGCGGCTGAACGACAGCTCCTTTTCCTTCGAGCCGGAAAATTCCATGGCGCTCGGCTTTGGCTTTCGCTGCGGCTTTCTCGGTCTGCTCCACATGGAAATCATCCAGGAGCGCCTGGAGCGGGAATTCGGCGTCGCCCTGATCACCACCGCACCGACCGTCGTCTACAAGGTGACCAACGTCAAGGGCGAAACCATCCAGATCGACAGCGCCAACAAGCTGCCGTCCGCCCAGTATGTCGACTACGTCGAGGAACCATTCATCGTTGCTTCGATCCATGTGCCCAACGAGTTTGTCGGCGCCGTGCTCGCCCTGTGCGAGGAGAAGCGCGGCGTACAGCGCGAGATCAGGTACCTGACCGCCAGCCGGGTCATGGTCATCTACGAGTTGCCGCTCAACGAGATCGTCCTCGACTTCTATGACCGTCTCAAGACCTTGTCGCGCGGCTATGCGTCTCTCGATTACGAATATCTCGACTATCGGCGCAGCAACCTGGTCCGCCTCAACATTCTGATCAACGGCGATGCGGTCGATGCCCTGTCGCTGATCGTCCACGCCGACAAGGCCCCGTACCGCGGCCGCGAACTGGTAGCGAAGATGCGCGAGTTTATCCCGCGCCAGCAGTACGAGGTGGCCATCCAGGCGGCGATCGGCGGCAAGGTCATCGCCCGTGAAACTGTCAAGGCGCTGCGCAAGGACGTCACCGCCAAATGCTACGGCGGCGATATCAGCCGTAAGCGCAAGCTGCTCGAGAAGCAGAAGGAGGGGAAGAAGCGCATGAAGCAGGTGGGGAACGTCGAACTGCCGCAGGAAGCCTTCCTCGCCATTCTCAAGGTCAAGGAGAACAAATAGTGGGCCTGTTTCGCAAGCAGTCGGCGCCGCTCGGCAAACCTCACCATAAATCGGCGCTTCGCGACTGGACGGAAGCCCTGTTTGTCGCTGCGATCCTCGCCCTGATCATCCGTACGTTTGTCGTCCAGGCCTTCAAAATCCCCTCCGGCTCCATGGAGGACACCCTGTTGATCGGCGACCACCTGCTGGTCAACAAGTTCATTTACGGTCTGCAGATTCCTGGGGTTGAAGGCCGTTTTCTGACCATCCGCGAGCCGCAGTTGGGCGATATCGTGGTGTTCGAATTCCCCGAGGACCGCGACAAGTCCTTCTGGTCCAAGCGTGACTTCATCAAGCGGGTCATCGGTCTGCCGGGTGACACCGTGGAGGTCCGCGCCAAGAAGGTACTCGTCAACGGAAAACTGCTGGTGACCCCCGAAGCGGTCTACAAGGATGGTACGCTTCTGCCGGGAGGACGTGACAACATGCCGGCAGTGAAGGTTCCGGCCGGCCATTACTTCATGATGGGCGACAACCGCGACCGCTCCTACGACAGCCGTTTCTGGGGCTTTGTCAGTAATGCCGAGATCAAGGGACTGGCGTTCATCAAATACTGGTCGTGGGACAGCGACCAGTTCCGTCCGCGCTGGGGACGGATCGGCGAACTGATCGACTGATCCGGCCAGTCAACCCCGGTCTTTATAGTTTTAACGAATGATAACAGCAGGATAGAAATTTACCACAGAATCCGGCCGGTGGGGCTGAATTGCCATTGACGGTATAGGCGGCCCCCTGCTATAGTCCCACGCAGTCAACGCATCACAACCCCTTTTAAGCTGATCCCGAGAGGTCAGCAAAGGTGGCCACATGGATCACGACCCTGCGTTCCACGACGTCAATACTGAGCCTTCCCATCTTCCGGTGGGAAGGCTCTTTTTTGTCAACCTCTGATCGGCAAGGAGGCAGCATGGCCACAATTGAAACAGTAATCCTCGACCAGGCCGGTGTCAGCCGCGCCCTGACCCGCATCGCCCACGAAATACTTGAACGCAACAAGGGGGTCGAAAAGCTGGCGCTGGTCGGCATTCGCACCGGCGGCGACCATCTCGCCGCCCAGTTGCAGAAGCGCATTGCCGAGATTGAAAAGGTTGATGTGCCGCTTGGCACCGTCGACATCACCATGTACCGCGACGACCTGGCGGCCCGCGGCAATCTGCCGGTCGGCAGGACCGACATCCCGTTTCCTCTCGATGACAAGCGGGTCGTGCTGGTCGATGACGTCCTCTATACCGGCCGGACCATTCGTGCGGCGATGGACGCCCTGATCGATCTGGGCCGGCCGCGCTGCGTGCAACTGGCCGTACTGATCGACCGCGGTCACCGTGAGCTGCCGATCCGCGCCGACTATGTCGGCCGCAATGTGCCCACCGCCCAGGAGGAGGACGTCAAGGTCCTGTTCGATGCCGCCCATCATCCGGTCGAAGTTCGACTGATCAAGCCTTAATCTTGCCAGGGAGGAAAGACATGTCATTTCGGCATAAGCATATCATTGCGCTGCGCGACCTGAACAAGGAAGAGATCGAGTTGTTGATCTCGACCGCCGAGAGCATGCGTGAGATCAACAGCCGTGAGATCAAGAAGGTGCCGACCCTGCGCGGCAAGACCATCATCAATCTCTTCTACGAGTCATCGACACGCACCCGCACGTCTTTCGAGATTGCCGCCAAGCGGCTCTCGGCCGATACCGTCAATATCTCCCCTTCGACCAGTTCGGCGACCAAGGGAGAGACGCTGGCCGACACGGCGCTCAATCTCCTGGCCATGGGTCCGGACATTATCATCATGCGTCACGCCGTGTCTGGCTCGCACTACTTCCTGGCCGGCAAGCTCAGTTGTTCGATCATCAACGCCGGCGACGGCGCCCACGAGCACCCCTCTCAGGGGCTCCTCGACATGCTCACCATGAAGGACAAGTTCGGTCGCCTCGACGGGCTGAAGGTGGCCATCGTCGGCGACATCACCCACAGCCGGGTGGCGCGCTCCAACATCCAGGGGCTGACCAAGCTCGGTTCCAGCATCTTCGTGGCCGGGCCGCCGACCATGATCCCGCCAGGTGTCGAGAAACTGGGGAATGTCACGGTCTGCGGCACCATGAAGGAAGCGATCCAGGATGCCGACGTGGTGATGATGCTGCGCATCCAGCAGGAGCGCCAGGGGAAGACGCTGATGCCCAATACCCGTGAATACGCCCGTTACTTCGGCCTCAACCCGGTCAATCTCAAGCTGGCCAAGCCCGACGCCATGGTCATGCACCCGGGGCCGATCAACCGCGGCGTGGAGATGTCTTCCTATGTCGTCGATGGCGACCAGTCGCACATCCTCAAGCAGGTGGAGAACGGGGTGGCGGTGCGGATGTCGATGCTCTACCACGTGAGCGGTGGGGGGAGTGTCGAGTGAGCGTCCACTTTGCGCAATCTCGGCGTCAGGTTTCACGCCGTCTTGTGCGGCGTACCTTAAGGTACGCCTCCGCGCCAACGCTTACCTGCCTGACCTTGCACAAAATTGAACGCTCAATACTTTCTACAGACGAGGTGACCATATGAATCTGCTGATCAAAGGCGGCCGGGTGATCGACCCGACCCAGAAGCTCGATGCGACGCTGGACGTGCTGGTTGAGAACGGCATCATCAAGGAAGTCGGTCAGGGGCTGTCGGCGCCGGCCGGCACGGAAAGCGTCGATGCCGCCGGCTGCTACGTTACCCCAGGGCTGATCGACATGCACGTGCACCTGCGCGATCCCGGCCTGGAGTACAAGGAGGACATCGTCACCGGCACCAGGGCGGCGGTCGCCGGCGGCTTCACCTCGGTCTGCTGCATGCCCAACACCAAACCGGTGATCGACAACAAGGCGGTGGCCAGTTACATCATCAACAAGGCCAAGGCTGAGGGGTTCTGCAACGTCTTCCCGGTCGGCTCCATCACTCAGGGGATGGGCGGTGAGCGCATGAGCGAGATGGGGGAACTGAAGGAAACCGGCTGCGTGGCGGTCTCCGACGACGGCAAGCCGGTCAGGAGCGCCGAACTGATGCGCCGCGCCCTGCAGTATGCCCAAGGGATCGGCATCCTGGTCATCTCCCACGCCGAAGAGCTCGACCTGGTGGGGGAGGGGACGATGAACGAGGGGTTCACCTCCACCGAACTGGGGCTGAGAGGGATCCCGCGGGTGGCTGAGGAGATCGCCACCGCCCGCGACATCATGCTCGCAGAATACACCGCTGCCCCGGTGCACATCGCCCACGTCTCCACGAACGGGTCGGTGCGCATCGTCCGCGAGGCCAAGGCGCGCGGCGTCAAGGTCACCTGCGAGACCGCCCCGCACTACTTCACCCTGACCGACGACGCGGTGCGCGGTTACGACACCAACGCCAAGATGAACCCGCCGCTGCGTGAGGCGGATGATGTGGCGGCCATCAAGGCCGGTCTCAAGGACGGCACCATCGACTGCATCGCCACGGACCATGCACCGCACCATCTCGACGAGAAGGACGTGGAGTTCAACGAGGCGATGAACGGCATCGTCGGCCTGGAGACCTCCCTGCCGCTGGCGTTGCGCCTGGTGGCGGACGGGGTGCTGACCCTGCCGCAGCTGGTCGAGAAGATGGCTTGCAACCCCTCGGCCATCCTCGGCCTCGGCCGCGGCACCCTCAAGGCCGGGGCGCCGGCCGATGTCACGGTCATCGACCCGAACCTGCAGTGGACGGTCACGGCCGAGGCCCTGCAGAGCAAATCGAAGAACTCGCCGTTCCTCGGCCAGGCGATGCAGGGTGGGGCGAAGTGCACGGTGGTCGGGGGGAAGGTCCAGTTTCAACGGTAACGTCAATGTAGGGGCGCAGAATTCGCAGAATGCGCCCTCAGGGCGTGATAAATCACGCCCCTACTGATCAACAATCAGAAGGAGCAGCAAATGAAAGCAGCTCTGGCCCTGGCCGACGGCCGGGTCTTTTACGGCCGGTCGCTCGGTGCCATCGGCGAGATCGCCGGTGAAGTGGTCTTCAATACCAGCATGACCGGTTATCAGGAGATCCTTACCGATCCGTCCTATCGCGGCGAGATCGTGACCATGACCTACCCGTTGATCGGCAACTACGGGATCAACCTGGAGGATGTCGAATCGTGGCGGCCGCATCTCTCCGGCTTCGTGGTCAAGGAGGCGACCGATTTCCCCAGCAACTGGCGCTCCCGGCTGTCACTGGATGCCTATCTCAAGGAGAACGGCATCGTCGGCCTGCAGGGGATCGATACCCGCGCCCTGGTGCGGCACATCCGCGACTTCGGTGCGCAAACCGGGATCGTCTCCTCCGTCGACACCGATCCGGACACCCTGGTGGCCAAAGCCCAGGCGGCCCCCTCCATCGTCGGTCGCGACCTGGTCTGCGAGGTAACCTGCAAGGAGCCGTATCACTGGAGCGAAGGCCCCTGGAACCTTGAAGACGGCTACCAGCCGCGCCAGGGTGATGCACGCTTCCGGGTCATCGCCTACGATTTCGGCATCAAGCGCAACATCCTGCGCAACCTGGTCGGCAGCGGCTGCGATGTGACCGTGGTCCCCGCCGATTTCCCGGCCGCCAAGGTGCTGGCCCTGCGCCCCGACGGGGTGTTTCTCAGTAACGGCCCCGGCGACCCCGAACCGGTCAGCTATGCCCAGGAGAACATCCGCCAGTTGCTCGGCAAGGTGCCGCTGTTCGGCATCTGCCTTGGCCACCAGTTGCTCTCCATCGCCCTTGGCGGCAGAACCTACAAGCTGAAATTCGGCCACCGGGGGGGCAATCAGCCGGTACGGCGCGGCGACGGCCATCAGGTGGAGATCACCGCCCAGAACCACGGTTTCGCCGTCGCCCCCGATTCCATCAGGGAGACAGCCGTGGTCACCCACATCAATCTCAACGACAACACCGTCGAGGGCCTTCATCACCGGACCCTGGCGGCCTTTTCCGTGCAGTACCACCCCGAGGCCTCACCGGGGCCGCATGATGCCCGCTATCTGTTCGACGAGTTCATCACACTGATGGAGAAACATAAGAGCCGCGAATCGTGATCCTTGAATCGCTTTAGCCTTTCACCTTTCACGTTTCACGAATCACGAGGATTTAGATGCCCAAAAGAACCGACATCCAGAAAATCCTGATCATCGGCGCCGGCCCGATCGTCATCGGCCAGGCGTGCGAATTCGACTATTCGGGCACCCAGGCCTGCAAGGCACTCAAGGAGGAGGGCTACACCGTCATCCTGCTCAACTCGAACCCGGCCACCATCATGACCGACCCTGACTTCGCCGACCGCACCTACGTCGAGCCGGTCACGCCGGAAGTCCTGGCCAAGATCATCGAGAAGGAGCGTCCTGACGCGCTGTTGCCGACCCTCGGCGGGCAGACCGCCCTGAACACCGCGGTGGCCGTGGCCAAAAACGGCACCCTCGACAAGTTCGGGGTCGAACTGATCGGGGCCAAGCTGCCGGCCATCGAAAAGGCCGAGGACCGGACCCTGTTCAAGGCGGCGATGGAGAAGATCGGCGTGCCGGTGCCGCGCTCCGGCTTGGCTCACAACTTCCGGGAAGCAATGGAGGTGGTCCAGACCATCGGCTTCCCGGCGATCATCCGCCCATCGTTCACTCTCGGCGGCACTGGTGGCGGCATCGCCTACAACCGCGAGGAGTACGAGCAGATGGCTCTGGCCGGGATCGATGCCTCACCGACCAACGAGATTCTGGTCGAGGAATCGGTTATCGGCTGGAAGGAGTACGAGCTTGAGGTGATGCGCGACCTCGCCGACAACGTGGTCATCATCTGCTCGATCGAGAACCTCGACCCGATGGGGGTCCATACCGGTGATTCGATCACCGTCGCCCCGGCGCAGACACTCACCGACAAGGAGTACCAGCTGCTGCGCAACGCGGCGATCAAGATCATTCGCGAGATCGGCGTCGAAACCGGCGGTTCCAACATCCAGTTTGCCATCAACCCGGCCAACGGGCGGATGATTGTCATCGAGATGAATCCGCGGGTGTCCCGCTCCTCGGCACTGGCCTCCAAGGCGACTGGCTTCCCCATCGCCAAGATCGCCGCCAAGCTGTCGGTCGGCTACACCCTCGACGAGATTCGCAACGACATCACCCGCGAGACCTACGCCTCCTTCGAACCGACCATCGACTACGTGGTCACCAAGGTGCCGCGCTTCACTTTCGAGAAGTTCCCCCTGGCCGATGCCACCCTGACCACGCAGATGAAATCGGTGGGGGAGGTGATGGCCATCGGACGCACCTTCAAGGAGTCGCTGCAAAAAGCCCTGCGCTCTCTGGAAATCGGCTCTTACGGTTTCGAGAGCCGGCTTTTCGAAGAGCCAGGCGACTATCGGCGCAGCCTGAACCCCGAGGAACAGCTTCTGCTCGAGACGAAGTTGCGGGTTCCCAACTGGGAGCGGCTCTGGTACCTGGCCGATGCCCTGCGCGCCGGCTTCCCGGTGAAGACTATTTATGAAATCACCGGGATCGATCCCTGGTTTATCAACAACATCGCCCAGATCATCGAGATGGAGGGACGGCTGATCCGCGCCACCGACCTGCTCCAGCAACCCCGCGGCGAGGTGTTCCGCAACCTGCTGCGCGAAGCCAAGCAGTTCGGTTTCTCCGACCGCCGCCTGGCGCAGCTGTGGCGAACGTCCGAAGCGCGGATGCGCGAACTGCGCCATGAGCTCGGCATCCGCCCGGTCTTCAAGCGGGTCGATACCTGCGGTGCCGAATTCGTCGCTTATACCCCGTACCTGTATTCGACCTATGAGGAGGAGTGCGAAGCGGATCCGACCGGGCGCGACAAGATCATGATCCTCGGCGGCGGTCCGAACCGCATCGGCCAGGGGATCGAATTCGACTACTGCTGCGTGCACGGGGTCTTTGCCCTGGGCGAAGACGGTTTCGAGACGATCATGGTCAACTGCAACCCGGAGACCGTCTCCACCGATTACGACACTTCGGACCGTCTCTATTTCGAGCCGCTGACCCTGGAGGACGTCCTGGAAATCGTCCATGTCGAACAGCCGAAGGGGGTGATCGTCCAGTTCGGCGGACAGACGCCGCTCAAGCTGGCGGTGCCTCTGGAACAGGCCGGCGTGCCGATCATCGGCACCTCGCCGGATGCCATCGACCGGGCCGAGGACCGCGAACGCTTCCAGGTGATGCTCCACAAGCTCGCCCTGAAACAGCCGGAGAACGGGACGGCGCGCTCCGTCCAGGAGGCGGAGAAGGTTGCCGAGCGCATCGGCTACCCGGTGGTGGTGCGGCCGTCCTATGTGCTCGGCGGCAGGGCCATGGAGATCGTCTATGGCGTCGATCAGCTGAGAAATTACATGAAGCACGCCGTCGCCGCCTCGCCGGAGCACCCGATCCTGGTCGACAAGTTTCTCGAGGATGCCATCGAGATCGATGTCGATGCCCTGGCCGACGGCACCGAGGTGGTCATCGGCGGCATCATGCAGCACATCGAGGAGGCCGGCATCCACTCCGGCGATTCGGCCTGCGTCCTGCCGCCGATCTCCCTCAAGCCGGAACTGCTCGATGAAGTCCGCCGTCAGACCCGCGCCCTGGGGCTGGAACTGGGGGTCTCCGGCTTGATGAACATCCAGTTCGCCGTCAAGGACGATGAGCTCTATCTGCTGGAAGTCAACCCGCGCGCCAGTCGCACCTCGCCCTTCGTCTCCAAGGCCACCGGCCGGCCGCTGGCCAAGATCGCCGCCCGGGTCATGGCCGGCAAAAGTCTGCGCGAGCTGGGCATCACTCAGGAAATCGTGCCGAAGCACATCTCGGTGAAGGAATCGGTCTTCCCCTTCGTGAAATTCCCCGGCGTCGACACCCTGCTCGGCCCGGAGATGAAATCGACCGGCGAGGTCATGGGCATCGACTGGGAGTTCGGCAAGGCCTTCGCCAAGGCCCAACTCGCCGCCAACGTGCGGCTGCCGCTGGCCGGCAAGGTGTTCATCAGCGTCAAGGATGCCGACAAGCAGGCCATCATCGAGCCGGCCCGCAAACTGGCCGCCGCCGGCTTCGAGATCGTGGCGACCCGCGGCACCGCCGCTTTTTTCACCAGCCACGGGGTCCCGGCGATAACGATCAACAAGGTCAAGGAAGGGCGCCCGCACATTGTCGATGCGATCAAGAACGATGAGATCGCCATGGTCTTCAATACGACTTTCGGCGCCGAGTCGATCGTCGATTCGTTCTCGATCCGCCGAACGACCCTGATGAACAATCTCGCTTACTACACCACGGTTGCCGGCATGTACGCGGTGGTCGACGGGATTCTGGCCATGCAGCGGGAAGCCCTTGACGTCACGCCGCTGCAGGAGTATCATCCGGCACACGGGTAGAGCACTGCCCGTATCGTTTTTTCATCGCACGCAAAGGTTCGGGCGGGGCTATCCCGCCCGAACGATTTTATTGGCACCACGAGGAAAGAAGCATGTCACAGTCCATCCCGATGACCCCGGAGGGTTTTGTCCGTCTCCAGGAAGAGCTCAAACGCCTGCTCCGCGAAGAGCGGCCCCGCGTGGTCCAGGCCATTGCCGAAGCCCGCGGTCATGGCGATCTTTCGGAAAACGCCGAGTATGATGCCGCCAAGGAGCGGCAAGGCTTTATCGAAGGGCGCATCAACGAAATCAATGACAAGATCGCCCGGG
The DNA here is from genome assembly GCA_963751525.1 of uncultured delta proteobacterium. Taxonomy (GTDB): domain Bacteria; phylum Desulfobacterota; class Desulfuromonadia; order Desulfuromonadales; family BM103; genus VAUL01. The sequence goes on from CAVVUQ010000004.1 coordinate 232,566, forward strand.
CGCATGTGATCAATCCTTCGGAAATCGAGTCCGACAAGGTGGTTTTCGGTGCCACCCTGACGCTGTTCGACACCGAGAGCGGCTCGGAGGTCACCTACCAGATCGTCGGCGAGCACGAGGCCGACATCAAGCAGGGCCGGCTCTCCATTAACAGCCCGGTCGCCAAGGCCCTGATCGGTCACCGCGTCGACGATGAAGTGACCATCAAGGTACCATCCGGCCTGCGGGTCTATGAGATCATCGATATTCGCTATGCGTGAGAAGTTCAAACTCTCAAACCTTCCCCGCTAACCAAGGAATAACCGATGTCCGCCAAAGTCACCAAAGATATGACCTTCCACCAGGTCATGCGCCTCAGCCCGGAAGTCCTCAAGGTTCTGGCCAAATTTCGCCTCGGCTGCGTCGGCTGCATGGGCGCCCAGCAGGAAACCCTGGAGCAGGGCGCCATGGCCCATGGGCTCGATGTCGAAGAACTGCTGCAGGAACTGAACGCGCTGTTCCCGGAGTAGTTTCCGCCTGATCATGTGCTTACCCCGTTGAAGGGGAGGGGAGATGTCGTCAGCTTCCCTGGATCGTGCCCGCCAACTGCTTGCCACTCCCGTTTCCCGTCTCCGGGGCGTCGGCCCCCGTATTGCTGAAAAACTCGAAAAACTTGGCATCCTGACGGTTGAGGACCTCCTCTACACGCTGCCGCACCGCTACGAGGACCGCCGCGAATTTCGCCCGATCGGGCGGCTGCGCGACGGGCGCCACGAGGTGTTTGCCGGCGAGATCCTTGCAGCCGGGGAAGTCGTCACCCAGCGTTCCCGTCGGCGGATGTTCGAAGTCGTCGTCGGCGATCAGAGCGGGCGGATCGCCCTCAAATGGTTCCACTATCGCAAGGAGTGGTTGGCCAAACGCTTGCCTCTTGGCCGCACCGGGGTCTTCTCCGGGGAGGTCCGACGCTTCGGCCTGCAGCGCGAGGTGCATCATCCCGAGGTGGAACTGCTGGCCGAGGGGCAGACGCTGGCCGCCTATCAAAGTGCCGACCCGCTGGCCTTCGGCAGGATTCTGCCGGTCTACCCGCTCACCGAAGGGTTGAGCCAGCAGATGGCCCGACGCATCTGGAAGCAGGCCGTCGACCTGTTCGCTGCCCAGGTGCCCACCCGCCTTTCCGCGGAACTGCGCACCCGGCGGGGCCTGCTCCCCCTTGACCAGGCCCTGCAGGCCGTCCACTGGCCGGAGAGCCATGTCGATCTCGAGGTTCTCGAAGCAGGGAGCGACCCGGCCCGGCGCACCCTGGTCTACGACGAATTCTTCTTTCTGCAGCTAGGCCTGGCCCTGCGCCGCCGCGGCGTGCTGCGCGAACCGGGGATCCCGTTCAAGGTGACCCATCGCTACACCAAACCGCTGGCCGACCTGCTGCCGTACCGGTTGACGGCGGCCCAGCGCCGGGTGCTCGGCGAGATCAAGCACGACCTGATGGCGCCGCACCCGATGAATCGCCTGGTGCAGGGCGATGTCGGCTGTGGCAAAACGGTGGTCGCCTTGATGGCCGCCCTGCTGGCCATCGAGAATGATACCCAGGTGGCCGTCGTCGCCCCCACGGAAATCCTCGCCGAACAGCACTTTCTGCAGTTCCATCCCTGGCTTGAACAGCTTGGCCTCAAGGTGATTTTGTTGCGCGGTCAACAGTCCGCCGCCGAGCGGCGTACCATTCTGGCCGAGATCGCCAATGGCTCGGCACACCTGATCGTCGGCACGCATGCCGTACTGCAGGAGGGGGTCGAGTTTCATCGCCTCGGCCTGGGGATCATCGACGAGCAGCACCGCTTCGGCGTACGCCAGCGGGCCGTACTGCGGCAGAAAGGGGAGAATCCGCATGTCCTGGTGATGACGGCCACCCCGATTCCGCGCACCCTGTCATTGACGGTTTATGGCGACCTGTCCCTGTCGGTGATCGATGAACTTCCGCCGGGACGGATTCCGGTCCGGACCATGGTCGTGACCGAAAACCGGCGGGCACAAGCCCTCGTCCACTTAAAGAAGGAACTTGATAAAAGCCATCAGATTTACGTGGTTTTTCCTCTTGTCGAGGAATCAGAAAAGAGTGATCTGCGGGATGCTACGGCCGGCGTCGAGCAGTTGCGCGCGCAATTGCCGGATTGCCGGATCGGCCTGCTGCACGGGCGGATGAGCCCCGCCGAAAAGGAAGCGGTCATGGGACACTTCAAGGAGGGTCAGCTTGATATCCTGGTGGCCACCACGGTGATCGAGGTCGGTATCGACGTTCCCAACGCCACGGTCATGGTCGTCGAGCATGCCGAACGCTTTGGCCTGGCGCAGTTGCACCAGTTGCGCGGGCGGGTCGGTCGCGGCCGGGAGCCGGGGCTGTGCCTGCTGATGAAGTCGCTGCGTTGCAGCGAAGAGGGCGAGCGACGACTCGAGGTGATGGCGCAGACCACCGACGGCTTCCGGATTGCCGAGGCCGACCTGGAGATCCGCGGACCCGGGGAGTTCCTTGGTACCCGCCAGTCAGGACTGCCGGATTTTCGGGTCGCCAACATCCTGCGCGACGCCCGGATTCTGGAGGAGGCTCGCGGCGATGCCTTCGCCGTTGCCGAGTCCACCGATTTTCAGGCAGGGCCACCCCGGAGATGGTCGCCCTGGCCGATGAGCTCAGGCACCGGTGGGAGACCCGCCTTGGTCTCGCCAGCATCGGTTGATTTAAATTTCCTTATTAATAGGCTAGTTACAGACAACCGGTTCGCCCATGCCGGCTCGGGTGGAAAGCTGGACGATGTTCCCTCCGGAGATCTGGAACACCTGGTCGGCCACCTCGACCAGTGCCGTCTGGTGACTGATCGCCAGGATGGTCAGTTGGCCGCGAAGTCCATTCAAGGTCTGGCAGATCGATGCTTCGGATTCCGGATCGAGGGCACTGGTCGCCTCATCGAGGATCAGCAGTCGTGGCCGGTGGACCATGGCCCTGGCTATCGCGATCCGCTGGCGCTGTCCGCCTGACAGCCTGGTTCCCCGCTCGCCGACGATCGTCTGGATCCCTTCGGGCATGGCGCTGACGAAATCCCATGCCTCGGCAGCCTGCAGGGCGTATTCCACATCGGCGACCGTGAGCGAAGGTTCACCCAGCGTGACGTTGGTGAAGATGCTGTCATGCAGCAAAATGGTGTCCTGCGGAACATAGCCGATCTGGTGCCGCCAGCTTTGCAGGTCGATTTCGGGGAGCGGGATGCCATCGATCAGAACCTTCCCGCTGGTCGGCTGGAACAGTCCCGTAATCAGGTCGACCAAAGTGGTTTTGCCGGCGCCCGAGGGACCGACGATGGAGGTGAAGGTCCGGCTCGGGATCTCCAGGGAGACGTTGTTGAGGATCACCTGGTCGCCATAGCCGAAATTGACCCGGTCGATGGAGATGCCGCGCTCGAGGGTCGCCGGAGTCTGGCCGCCCCTTGGTTCCTTGTGCTGCTGGGCCTTGTTGATCTTTTCCTGGAGCGACCAGTAGGCGCTTTCGCAGGTCGCCACCTCCTGGTATTTGCGCTGGGCCTTGCCGACCTCGTTGAGCATGCGGGCCATGAGGAAGATCAGGACCATCGTCTCGGAGAGGTCCATCTTGAGGTGGACCAGCATGATGTAGACGCCGGTGATCACCACCAGCGTCATCAGCGGTTCCTGGATGCCGCGCAGGGCGGCCTTGCTGAAGACCTGCTTGCGCATGGCCTTGTTCAGCTTCATCGTGTCCGTCGAGAGCAGTTCGTCGGCCAGGTACTCCCGGCCCATCGACTTGAATGCCTTCAGCGACTGCAAGTTGTCGGAGAGGCGGGCAAGCAGCGACTGCAGCAGTTTGGTCTGCTTGCGGCCGGCCTGCTTCGCCTGCCTGACCATCCTGCTGAGCAGCAGCACGACGAGGGAACCCGCCGTCATGAAGCACAGGGTGATCTTCCAGGAGACCAGCAGGGCAACGACTGAAGTAGGCCACGGCCTGAATGGTCATGGCCAGGGCGGTCGCGGCATGGAGGTAGGCCGCCGAGGCGCGCATCGCCTCGGTTCCCGCGGCATTGGCCATGCTGCCGACCTGCTGCTTGAGAAAATGTCCCCAGCGGGTCGACAGCAGGGCGCGCAGCAGGGCCAGGCGCAGGTCGGTGGCCACGTGGGAGACCGTATAGCCGATATAGCGGTCGGCAATCAGGATCAGGGTGCTGCTGATGATGGCGCCGCACAGCATGACCATCAGCAGCGACCCGACGCTCATGGGGATGCCGACGGATGCCAGCGCCGAACTGACCAGGGTGCTCTTGGCGGAGCCCGCAATCTGGCCCGGCCGGAGTGGGGTTGATGGCCGTCTGCAGCAGGGGGAGGAGGGCGGTCATGCCGATCCCCTCGACGATCCCGGCCAGGATCAGGGCCAGCAGCGTCAGCAGGCTTTGGCGGGGGTAGGAGCGGGCGAATTTAATGATCAACATGCATGTCAGGGAAATCTTCCTTCTCCTGCTTTCATCAAAGGGTCGTTGTTCCCCTGATGTCATTGCCAAGCAGATCGACATTTTGATATAACATTTCGCATGAATTATTGGAAGAACAACCCACAACTATCGGGCAGTTCGGGTTGCTGCGCATCACCACCGGCCAGTGGTTGCCCCTGGGTCATAAGGCTGCCTGCATTTTGACTCTTTCCCCCGACGATAAAACCGAAGTCTGCCCCCGGGACGAGCCTTTTCGGGTATTCTGGGGAGGTCCTGACTGCCCGCCTCGTTGCTTGCGTGACGTTCTCGAGGGGCGAATTCATGCGGTTCCCGCCGGGGGGGAAATTCTCTGGATAACCTACTATTTCAGGGATGAAGCCCTGGCGGCGGCACTCTGCAGGCCCGCCACCGGGGTGTGCGGGTCAGGGTCATCATGGAGGGTAACCCGCGCGAGGGTGCGGTCAACGGCCGGGTGCGGGAATTTCTGGAGGGCGAAAATGGGTTGGGTAATGGGTTGCGTGCCCTCCATCATCGGCTGCGGGATATCCGTTCCCTGAAACATTGCCGGCTGCACGAAAAACTCTACTACTTCAGTCATCCCGCTCCCAACGTGCTGGTGGGTACTTTTAATCCATCCGGGAATATTCCGGAGGACCCGGAGATCATCGGCCAGATCGGCGATCAGGACCGGGGCCATAACCTGCTGGTGGAAATTCTGGATTCAATCCTGGTCCAGGAGCTTTATGAGCATGCCCTTCATCTCTTCAAGGCATGTCACGGACCCTGGGAGTGCTTCCTGCCGAAAAACAACCGTATCGTTGTTTCCGGGAAGACCAGGATCCTCTTTTTCCCGAGGTTGCGCTGGAAGGATTTCGATGGACTGTTCGAGGGGGTGGGGGCCGGCAGCTGCCTGCGCATGGCCGTTTCCCATTTCAATGACCCGACTATCTGCAAGCGCTTCTTCGCCCTGTCCCGTCGGGGATTGCACATCGAGGTTCTCGCTCACGATACCGAGCGGCGGGTGCCTTCGTGGGTTGAGGCGCAAATGCTGCAAAACGGGATAGCCTTCCGGCGGTATGTCCATCCGGAAGGTTTGCCCATGCACAACAAATTCATGTTGCTTGAAACGCCGGAACGGCGGGTTCTGGCTTTCGGCAGCCTGAACCTTTCGGTCCGCTCTCTTCAGGGTAATCATGAGTTGCTGGTGATTAGCGAGGAGCCACATTTATACTTAGCGTTTGAACAGCGTTGGTCCGTGATGTTGCGGGAAGTTGACAGCTTTTAGTTTCGGTCTCCCACTGAGAATCAGACCAGTCATAAGTTGACAACACCCGGAAGAAAGTTGAAGCTTGGCGGGGGCAGCTGACTCCATCGGTGCTCGGCGCCGGACAATTTGCCCGCCCCCTTCGATGAAGTGCAGGAATACCGCTAGAGTGACGGGAGCAGCCAGGCCGAGCGCATTGCTGGTTTAATCAGCAGGCTGAAAATATCGATTTTCGGGAAGCCATAACCATCATGTCAAAAGTCAAGATGCCGCTGTTAATTCCTGTAGAAAACCAGGTGCGTGAGCTCGATTCCAAGCTTTTGCTGGCCTGCATTGCGGCACGGCGCGGATTCTCTTCGGTGATCGGGTCACGCCGGGAGCTGGATTTCAAGATCGCCTCGTTCCCGCGGGGCATCTACCTCTCGAAGAGCATGACTCTTCGCAGCATCAAAATGTTCAAAATCATGCGCAAGCTCGGGCATGAAATCGTCGCCTGGGACGAGGAGGCCCTGGTGCATTTGCCGCCCGAGATCTATTTTTCTCGACGCTTCTCCCCGATAGCCATCGGTTACCTCTCGCACCTGTTTGCCTGGGGGCAGGACAACGTCGATTTGTGGCGGCAATACCCGCACCTTCCTGCCGAGCTCCCGATCCATATCACCGGAAATCCGCGCAACGACATGATGCGCCCCGAAATGCGCAGTCTCTTTGCACAGGACATCGCAAAGATTCGCGACACCTGCGGTGACTTTATCCTGGTCAACACGAATTTTAACCACATTAATGCCTTCCGGCCGGCCCAGGGTCTTTTCCAGCCTGCTGCAACCCCCGGGGAAGAGCCCCGGTTCGGGCGGTCCGCCCGGGGGATGACCAGGGAGTTCGCCGAGGGATTCCGGGATCACAAGCAAGGGATATTCGAGGATTTCAAGCGACTCATCCCTGCCCTGGAGGGGGCCTTCCCGGAGCTACACGATAGTGGTCAGACCGCATCCGACGGAAAGTCATGCGATCTATCATGAGATCGCTGCCCGCTGCGAACGGGTGCGGGTGACCAACGAAGGCAACGTGATCCCCTGGCTGTCGGCCTCCAAGGCGGTCATTCACAACGGATGCACCACGGGCGTGGAAGCCTTTGTCATGAATATCCCGGCCATTTCCTACCGGGCGACGGTCAACGACTACTACGACCTCGGCTTTTACGAGCTGCCCAACCGGGTGAGTCACCAGTGTTTCGATTTCGAGCAGCTGCGGGAAACGCTGCAGGAGGATCCTCGCCGGCGACGTGGGGGTTCCGGATGTAAGTGCGATTATTGATCACTACCTGGCGGCGCGGAGCGGGCCGATGGCCTGTGAACGCATCGTCGATGTGCTTGATGATATCGCGTCAGGCCGCTCCCGGCAGGCGGAACCTCCCCTGAAGGATCGATTGCAGGGGCACTTCAAAGCCAGAAAACGCAGGCTGGAGAAGTTCTTCAAGTCTCAATTCCCCAATATTTATCCGCAATATCAGCTGGATTATCATCGCCACCGTTATCCGGAAATGCCTTTGGCCTCGGTTCGAGAGCGGGTTTTGCGGTTCAAGGAGGTGCTTGGGGGCAGCTTCGAGTTGAAGGTGGAGCAGGTTGCGGATGAGCTATTCCGGATCACTCCGGACTAAAAGACCAGGCGTATGCGTTACTCGCTGCCCAGTGTGTCATGGTGAAATTCGGCATTGACACTGACGATGAATGTCGCAAGGTGAATAAATCCAGTGCGAACTGAATCCAATCAATAGAACGAGGTAGGCCATGTTACGCAAGGATGAACTCGAAGTTAATCCATTGATTATTGCCGAAGTTGGGCAGAATCACCAGGGTGAATTGGCTACCGCCCGCGAGTACGTCAAGATATTTACCGCAGCGGGTGCCGATGTCATCAAGTTCCAGACCAGAAACAACCGCTACCTGTTTTCACAGGATGCCTATGATTCTCCATACAACAGCGAAAATGCCTTCGCCGACGTCTATGGACTACATCGCGAAAAATTGGAACTTAAGCCCGAATGGCTGCCGATCTTGAAGGAGGATTGCGTCAAGTACGGAGCGAAATTCATGTCAACGCCGTTTGACGAGCCGAGTCTGGAGCTGTTGTGCGACATCGGCGTCGACATCCTCAAGGTGGCATCCTTTGATCTTGGGAATCTGCCGCTGATTCACAGGATCGCCAAAAAGGGCAAGCCCGTGGCGATCAGCGTCGGGGGAGGGAAGATCGACCAGATTCGCGCCAGCGTGAGAATTCTGCTCGAGCACGTTTCGGAGGTTGCCGTTTTGCATTGCGTCTCTGAATATCCCTGCGAATACAATCGGCTGGGGCTCGACAATATCGAGATGTTGATGCAGGAATTCCCGGAGTGTGCCATCGGCGTGTCCGATCACTTCAACGGGACGCTGTCCGGGCCGATCGCTTACCTGAAAGGAGCTCGCGTTTTCGAAAAACATGTCACCCTGAACCGTGCCTGGAGGGGGACCGATCACAGTTTTGCTCTGGAACCGGAAGGTTTCCGCAAGTTTGCCAGGGATATCCGGCGGGTTCCGCAGATGATGACGCCCAAGCAGGATAGCGAACTCGGCAACGAAAGCGTTTTCAGGAAGCTTGGCAAGTCCCTGGTTGCCTATGTCGATATCAAGGCCGGGGATACGCTCTCCCTGGAAAACTTGTCCGGGAAGATTTTCCGTGAACAGCATATCCCGGTCCGCGAGTCGAACCGGGTGATTGGGCGCAAGGCTCTGAGAGACATCCGTCAGGGGGAGCCGATCGTGTACGCGGATCTTGACGGCTAAGGATGGATTTCCCCATGATCGACAGGGAGATGCTGGCATCGGTTCGTTTGGTTGTTTTCGACTTCGATGGGGTGTTTACCGACAACACGGTTTATGTCAGCCAGGACGGTATCGAGACCATACGCTGCTGGCGCAGCGACGGCCTCGGGTTATCCCGGCTGCGCACGACCGGTGTCGAGATGTGCATCATCTCGACCGAGGCAAATCCCGTGGTCACAGTGCGTGCCGGCAAATTGAAACTGCCGTGCAGGCAGGATGTTGCGGACAAGGCGGCAACCGTCATGGAAATCTGCCGGGAACTGGGAATATCTCCTCGCGAGACCATGTTCGTCGGTAACGATATCAACGACATCCCGGCGTTCGAATGCGTCGGCATGCCCGTAGCCGTCGCCGACGCATATCCGGAAGTTTTTCCGCATGTTCTGTTGCGTACCGAAAAGCCGGGCGGGTTTGGTGCCGTTCGGGAGGTGTGCGATCTCATTTATTTTGCGAAGACCGATCCCGCGAAAGGCTGAATAAGCATGGGTCACGATGAACTGTTCGATGTCGGCAAGGAAATCGTCGTTATCACCGGGGTTTCCGGGCAGCTCGGCTGCCAGTACGCAAAGGCCTTCCTGCAGCGGGGCGCAGCCGTCTGCGGTCTTGATCTCAAATTGTCGCGGGAGATTGAAGCGCTGTGTGCGGCCTATCCCGGAACCTTCCTCTTCCATAGCGCCGATGTCACCGACAAGGCGACCCTGACGGCCGCATTGCATACCATGAAATCGAGGTTTGGCGTGCCGACCGTGCTGATCAACAACGCGGCCCTCGACTCGCCGCCTTCAGCGCCGCCGGAAGAGAATGGTCCTTTCGAGGACTACCCGGAAACGTCGTGGGACAAGGTGATGGCCGTCAATCTGAAGGGGGTCTATTGCTGCTGCCAGGTATTCGGCGGCGCCATGGCCGGGGAGGGGAGAGGGTCAATCATCAACATCTCTTCGATCTACGGGGTCGTATCCCCCGATCAGAGCCTTTACGAATATCGGCGGCAGCGCGGGGAGACGTTTTTTAAGCCGATCGCTTATGCCGTGTCAAAATCCGGCATCCTCAACCTGACGCGCTACCTCGCCACCTATTGGGCGAAACAGGGTGTCCGTGTCAATACCCTGACGATTGCCGGTGTTTTCAACAATCAGGAGCAGGCATTTCTGGATGCCTACTGCGGGCGCATCCCGGTCGGCAGGATGGCGAATGCGGACGAATACAATGGCGCAGTACTTTTTCTGGCAAGCCCGGCGTCACGTTACATGACCGGTTCCAACATGGTTTTGGATGGTGGCTGGACGGCGATTTGAGCAAGGGATTGACCATGAAGATTGCCAACTGGATTGACGGCAAACAACAATTGCCGGCAGACGATAAGTGGCTGGACAAATATAACCCCCATAATGGCCAGCTGCTTTCGCTGGTTGCCGATTCGTCGGCGGCTGACACGCAGCAGGCCGTGTCAGCCGCCGCAAGGGCCTTTCCTGCCTGGGCTGAACTCACACCGGTAAGGCGTGGCCAAATCCTTGCGTGAAATTGTTGCCGCCATGCGGTGCGAGGCTGACGCCCTTGCTGAATGCATCGCCGTGGAAACCGGCAAGCCCCCCCAGGATGCCAAGGGGGAGGTCGGCGGGGCAATGCTGCTCGCGGAGTATTTCGCCGGTGAGGGGATGCGCCTTCATGGCCGTTCGTTGACCTCCGGGGTGCCGGGCAAATCCAGCCATACCGTGCGGCAGCCGAGAGGGGTGGCCGGCCTGATCGTGCCCGCCAACACCCCGATCGCCAATATCGCCTGGAAGCTCTTTCCTGCCCTGATCTGCGGCAATACGGTGGTGCTCAAGGCGACCGAGGACGCTCCTCGCATCGCCCAGCTCATGGCCGAGTTGTCCCAGCGGGCTGGCTTGCCTGACGGAGTGATGAACGTTGTGCAGGGGCGCGGCCTCCCCGCCGGCGCTGCACTCGTCGAGGATCCCCGGGTTGCGGTTATCAGCTTTACCGGCTCCACTGCAGTTGGGCGCTGGATTGCGGAGGTTGCCGGCCGCCGCCTTGCCAGGGTTTCGCTGGAGTTGGGCGGCAAGAACCCGCTGGTGGTCTGCGATGATGCCGACATCGACCAGGCCGTCCATTGGACCTCGCTCTCGGCATTCAGCAATGCTGGCCAGCGCTGTGCCGCGGGCAGCCGGATCATCGTGTTCAGATCAGTGTACGCCGAGTTCCGTGACAAACTGGTGGCAAAGGCCCGCAGCCTTCGCCTCGGGGTCAGCGTGGGTTGTGATCTCGGCCCGGTTGTCAATAAGCGTCAGCATCAGTCGATATTGTCCGCTATCAAGTCAGCGGATTTGAATGGGGGAAAGGTGCTGTGTGGTGGCGGGGTCCCGGCCGATGACGAACTGGCGAAAGGTTATTATATCCAGCCGACGGTGATCGAAGGGCTCGACATGAACGCGGAACTCAGCTGCAAGGAGATTTTCGGGCCGGTCACGGCTCTTTATGTGGTTGACTCACTCGAAGAGGCGCTGGCTCTGGCAAACCATACCGAATATGGCTTGACGGCGGCCATTCATACCCGCAGCGTCGATCGGGCCATGTGGTTTGCCCAACGGGTTCGCGCCGGGGTGGCGAATATCAACCTTGGCACTTTCGGAAGTGAGCCGCATATGCCGTTCGGTGGGTTCGGTGCGTCGGGGAATGGTACGCGTGAACCGGGCGTCGAGGCCCTGGACGTCTATTCTGAGTTGAAAAACATTTCATTTCTGACCCGCAGCCAACTGATTTGAGCGATTCCCGGCAACGAAAGGGCCGCAATGAACAAGGATAAGATCAGTGAATTGAAGGCCGTCGCAAGGCATGCGCGCAAGCTGATCGTCGAGATGCTCATCTGTGCCGGATGCGGCCATCCAGGCGGCGCTTTGTCGAGCATCGACATCATGACCGCCCTGTACTTCGGCGTCATGAAGATCGATCCGCACAACCCGCAATGGGATGAGCGTGACCGGTTCATCCTCAGCAAGGGGCACTCGTCGATCGGTCTCTATGCGATTCTTCACCTCAGGGGTTTCATGAGCTATGAGACCCTCATGACCTTCAGGCAGGATGACAGCCTGCTCTGCGGCCATCCCGACATGCACAAGGTCAAAGGCGTGGAAATGAGCACCGGTTCGCTCGGCCACGGGCTTTCTGTGGGGGCCGGAATGGCCATGGCGGCCAGGTATGATAGCAAAACGCACCGGGTTTTCGTCCTGATGGGTGACGGCGAGACCCAGGAAGGCTCGATCTGGGAAGCAGCCATGTTTGCCAGCCACCACCAGCTCGACAATCTGGTCGGCATCGTCGACCGCAATATGATTCAGATCGATGGCTGTACCGAAGAGATCCTGGCGCTTGAACCCTACAAGGCCAAGTGGGAAGCCTTCGGCTGGCACGTTGTCGAGATTGACGGGCACAGCTTCAATGAAATTGAAGCGAGCTTTGCTGTGGTTCCCCGCCAGAAGGGCAGGCCGACGCTGATTCTCGCGAATACGGTCAAGGGCAAGGGCATTTCGTTCATGGAACACAACCCTGCATGGCACGGGGGCGGGCTCAAGGGCGAACATGCGGAAATTGCCATGAATGAAGTCATGGCCGCCATGGAAAAGGATCAGTAACGTGGCAAAAAAGTCGATGCGTCACGAGTACGCAAAATATCTGGTGCAGCTGGGCGCGCAGCATCCGCAGATCATCGCCCTGGAAGGCGATTTGAAGGAGTCGACCCAGTCGATCCAGTTCCAGGCGGCGTATCCCGACCGCTACATCGATTGCGGGATTGCCGAACAGAACATGGTCGGAGTCGCCGCCGGTCTCGCTCTCGGCGGGAAGATTCCGTTTGTCCACTCATTCGCGTGCTTCATCTCCATGCGGGCCATCGAGCAGGTACGCACTTCGATCGCCTACCCGCGCTTGAATGTCAAGTTTGTGGTGTCCCATGGCGGCATCAGCCCGGGGACTGCCGGCACGACCCACCATGCCATCGAGGATCTTGCCATCATGCGGGTGATACCGAACATGACGGTCCTGGTGCCGGGTGATGCCAAGGAATTAAGGCAGTGCATTGATGCGGCCATGGCTATCAACGGCCCGGTCTATGTCCGTCTGGGTGCCAGCGATGCCGAGGACGTCTACGGAGACAGCGACAGCTTTGTCCCGGGACGGTCCACACTGCTGCGCCACGGGGGCGACGTTGCCATTATCACGACCGGGATGATGGTTCATGAAGGCCTGGCCGCCGCCGAGCTTCTGCAAAAAGACCATGGGATCGAGGCACGTGTTCTGCAAATGGCGTCCGTCAAGCCGATCGACCGGGAGGCTATCCTCCTGGCAGCCCGGGAGACCGGCCGGATCGTGACGGTCGAGGAGCATACGGTCCTTGGCGGGATGGGCGGAGCGGTTGCGGAAATCGTCAGTGAAGCCGGCTGCGGGAAGGTCAGGCGGATAGGGATCAACGATCACTTCTGCGGGGTCGGGTCGGCGGCCTGCTTGATGCAAGCCGAAGGCTTGACTATCGAGAACATCGTCAGCACGGTCAGAAGCATTATTAGCGACTGCGGCTGACGTGCCTATGCTGGAGATGCGATGAATATTCTGGCGTTCATTCCGGCCCGCGCGGGATCGAAGCGCGTGCCCAATAAAAATCTGCTGCCACTGAAGGGCAAGCCGTTGATCGCTTATACGATCGAGGCCGCCCTCATGGCACAGCGCGTGACGCGGGTCATCGTATCGACAGATTCCGAGGAGATCGCCGCCGTCGCCCGGACGCATGGTGCCGAGGTCCCGTTCTTGCGCCCTGCGGAAATCGCCCAGAGCGATTCAACGGAAATGCAGTTCTTCACGCATGCGTTGGACTGGCTCCTGGTTCATGAAGGCTACAGCCCCGATCTGCTGGTGTTGCTCTATCCGACATCGCCCTTTCGCAAGTCTGCGTCAATAGATGCTGCGATAGAGAAGATGCTGGGACATCCCGAAGCCGATTCGCTAAGATCGATCCGTCTTTGCAACGAGCATCCCTACAAGATGTGGGTTGAAGAGGGAGGATATCTGCAGCCCTTGGTAAAGACAACCGACAAGAACAGCCACACGCTCTCCTATCAGTTGCTGCCAAAAACGTACATTCAGAATGCCAGCATCTACATTACCAGGCCGCGGACCATCAGGGAAAAAGGTTCACCAACCGGCGATGTCATCATCCCGTTTATCATGGATGAGTTTGAATCGGTCGATATCAATACACCACTTGATTTCAGAATAGCTGAATTAATGGCTGATGGCTTATAGGGACTGTATCTCGGCGAAAGCTTTCAAGATATGGTCGATCTGCTCTGACGTATGGGCGGCACTGACACTGCAACGCAGCAAACTCATTCCGGCAGGGGCGGCAGGCGGGAACACCAGATTGACATAGACGCCCCGATCGAGCAGCGCCTGCCAGGCGAGCAGGGTCTTTTCTCTGGTCGCAATCCGGATGGCGACAATCGGGGTGAGGTCCGGACCAAGGTCATAACCGAGTTGCTTGAGCCCTTGGTACAGTCGGGTGGCATTTTCCCAGAGCTTGGTGCGCAGTTCCGGTTTGGCTTCTACGAGCTTCAACGCCTGGCGCACGGAAGCGATCGTCGAAGGTGACGGCGATGCGGTGAAGACATAGGAGCGGCAGATGTATCTGACCAGGTCCAGTTCAGGGTGCTTGCTGACGCAGAACCCCCCGATGGCCCCCAGGCTCTTGCTGAAGGTACCGACGGTGAAGTCCACATCCGCCTCGACGCCGACCGCTTCGGCCAGTCCGCGCCCCCGGTCGCCCAGCACGCCCATGGAGTGCGCTTCGTCAACCATCAGCCAGGTGCCGTACTTCCGCTTGAGGGCGGCAATCTCCGCAAGCGGGGCGCAGTCCCCCAGCATGCTGTAAATCCCTTCGACGATAAGCAGGGTTCTTGACGCCTTCGGCCCCAGGCGCCGCAGTTTCTTTTCAAGATCCTCCAGGTTGTTGTGACGAAAGCGGATCATTTCCGCGCCGCTCATCTTGCAGGCATCGTAGATGCTGGCATGGGAGTCGGCGTCCAGAACGATGACGTCGCCGGGCCCGGCCAGGGTGGAGATGACGCCAAGATTGGTGACAAAGCCTGTCGAGAAGACGATCGCGCTGCTGCAACCGTAAAACTGGGCCAGCTCTTTCTCCAGCTCACAGTGTCCGGCAAAGGTGCCGTTGGCCATGCGCGAGCCGGTTGTTCCGGTCCCCAGTCTGGACAGGGCTTCCCGGCCGGCGTCGATGCACTGCTGGTCGAAGGTCAGGCCAAGGTAGTTGTTGGTTCCCGCCAGAAGGACCCGGCGCCCGCCGATGGAAGCCTCCGTGGAGGAATAAATCTCGTCGGTGACGACATTGAAGGGATCGACCCCCGGGGGAAGCAGTGATTTTCTGGTCTCGGCGACGGCGTTGAGTTTGTCAAGAAGCCCCATTATCTCTTCCCAAGTATCTGTTGAATTTGTAAGGCGAAATCCTTGACCGTCCGCAAATCTGAAACGGTATTCAGCGGATAGGTGATGTCGAAGAGATCCTCGACGTCGTTCAGCATCTCCATGACCTTCAGCGAATCGAAACCCAGGTCGTCGATCAATTCCGTGTCTTCCTTGATCGGCGCGGGCCGGGGGGCATGCTGCCGGAGCAGGTCGGCGACCTTCCGGAACACCTCGTCATATCCTGGGTCAGTCATAATTGATTGGGCGCTTCAGTAAAACAGGCGCCTCATCCCCTCCGGAAACTGAACCTGCGGTTGCCAGCCGATCGCCCCGGCAATGGCGGTATTGTCGCAAGACCAGTCCGGATGAAAGAGTTCCCTGACCTTGCCCGGGGTCAGCATCGGCCGGTAGCCGGCCAGTCGGGCCAGGAAAGCATTGGCCGAGCCGAGCAGCTGCAGCAGGCGTCGGGGGATCTTGATGCAGCGGGGCTCTCTGCCGTTGAGCCGGGCGGTCATGGCCGCAATTTGCCGCCAAGTATAGCCACCGGGATGGCCGTCATGCAACTCAAAACAGCGCCCGCTGAGGGTTTTTCCCACATTCAGCAAGCGGCTTGCCGCCGTCGCCAGATCATCCGCATAAAGGAGTGAGAAGCGGTTGTCCATCCCGCCGATGACCGGCACGACGCCGCGCCTGATCAATTGCAGCAGCGGACGCATTTCCCGGTCGCCGGGACCATAGACCGCCGGCGGCCGCAGGATGTCCCAGGAAATCCGGTGGCCATATCCCGCAAGCACGTCTTCTCCCAGTTTTTTGCTCAAGGCATAGGCGGAGAGGTCGGGTTCGCGGGCGGCGAGGGAGGAGATCAGCAGAAAGCGCGGGACTTGCCTGGCCGTGGCGGCCTCGAGCAGCCGCGCTACCCCATCGGTGTTGACTTCCTTGAATTGCTCCAGGGTGATGCCGCGCACGGCGCCGGCGCAGTGGACGACCGCATCGGCACCAGCAACGAGAGCGAGCAGGCTGTCGGCGTCATCCAGGGCGCCGGCCTGCCACTGGACCGAGCCGTCATGACTGAGCCGGGGGCTGGACGAAGGTCGGTACAGGGCCCTGACCTGGCATCCCGCTGCCATGAAATGCTCGAGCAGAACCCTGCCGATGAAGCCGGTTGCCCCGGTGAGTGCGATGGTCATCACGATAAGGATGGTTCCGGGGGAATGCGCGGTCTGCAGGTGCGGTATGTGCCGCCTTAGCCGGCAACGGCAAAGCGCCAGTACGGCCCACTCACGGGCACGATCGGGTGGTCCGGCAAGGACTCCGTGCGGGCCGGTCTCTGCTTTGCCTGCCGCTCGAGGTAGTCGCGGCGCGTGCCGGCGCGGGAGAGCTTGCCTGACGAAGTCCGGGGGAGGGTATGGGGGGAGACGAGGTCGATGCTGCAGTCGATCCCAAGTTCCTCGCGGATGATCCGGGAAATCCGGCCCGACAGTTCACAGCGCTTGTCCTTGTCTGTCTCGCGGCACTGAATGACCATGACGGCAGTCTCCGCACCGTCACCGGCCGGCACCGAGATCGCCGAAGCATCGCCGGGCCTGATCTCGGGCTGCTGCTCGGCAAGATATTCGAGGTCCTGGGGCCAGATGTTGCGGCCGTTGATGATGATCATGTCCTTCTCGCGGCCGGTGATCACCAGGCTCCCCCCGTCGAGATAACCAATGTCCCCGGTGTTCAGCCAGCCATCGGCGGAAAGGACTCTGGCCGTTTCGGCAGGATCACCAAAATAGCCGCTCATGACGCTGGGGCCGCGCACATAGACGGTGCCGCATTGCCGTTCCGGCAAATCCTGTCCCTGATCGTTGCGGACCACGACCGCGTGCCCGGGGATGGGGGTACCGCAGTTGACCAGCTTCTTGCTGCGGCGGTCCTGCGCGCCCCAGGCGGAGATGCTGGCAAGGGAGCGGGCTGCATGGTGTTCAGAGAGGTGCTCCGCGTCGACCTCGTCGATGGTCACTCCCTGGCCGAGCGGGGCAAAGCTGATGGCGAGCGAGCATTCGGCCATGCCGTAGCTGGCGACAAAGGCCCTGCGATCGAAACCGGCGGGGGCCAGTTTCTCCGCGAAGGCATCCAGGATCTCGGCGCGGATCGGTTCCGCTCCGACGCCGGCAATCCGCCAGGAGCCGAGGTCGAACGCTGCGGCTTCTTCCTCGCGTATCCGCCGTGCGCACAGTTCATAACCGAAGGGCGGGCCGAAGGAGATGGTGCCGCGATTACTGGTCATCATGCTCAGCCACAGGCGAGGCCGCATGGCGAAATCGCGGGTCGAGAGATAGTCGACGGAAAGCTGTGAAGCCAATGGCGCCAGCACAAACCCGACCAGTCCCATGTCATGGTAGAAAGGGAGCCAGGAGACGCACCGGTCGCCGTGACGAATCTTGAGACCGTCCCTGGTAATGCCGGCAAGGTTGTGCATCACGGCCGCCTCGCTGACCATGACGCCGCGCGGGAAACGCGTGCTCCCCGAGGTGTACTGGATGTAGGCGGTTTCTTCCGGCTGCAGCGGCAGCAGGTCAGTGGCCTGCTCGGGAAGCAGGTCAAAGGTTTCGGGAGGGCCGACGAACTTCAGCCCGAGCCCGGCTGCCGCTTCCAGCAGGAAGGGGAGGAACTCCGGCGGAGCCACGGCAATGGCGGCCCGGCTTTTTTCCAGCAGCCGCCGCAACTGTTCGACATAGGCCTTGTGCCCGCCCAGGTGGATCGAGGCCGGCAGCGGCACCGGGATGAAGCCGGCATACTGGCAGGCAAAAAAGAAACGCGGGAAATCCGGGCCGGTTTCCGCGACAATGGCGATCCGCTCGCCCCGTGCCAGTTGCAGACCACGAAGACGCTGCGCCAGCCTGCGTGACTCGTTGCGCAGCTCGGCATAGCTAAGAACCGCCCGGAGTTCGCCGCGCCGGTCATAGAAATTGAAGCCGCTTTCCCCTGTGGCAGCATAATCCAAGGCCTCTGCCAGGTTGGAAAAGTCGGCGGTTCGCAGTGGAATCTGGCTGTCGGTCGGTGTCGGGTCGAGTGGGTTCATGTCGCGGCAGTAATTACGCAATATTTATGCCATTGCGAAAACTGCCGTTACTCCGTGGCCTTGGCGAATTTACTGCCGAGTCAGTGTGGCATTTTTGCCGCAGTTGCAACGGCCGGCGTGGGGAAATTGCACCATTTTTCCTGTTAGTCAGGAAGGCTGCGATGGGTTGCCAAGTCGGCAGACGCCCATGGTTATGGTGTGATCTCTCCGCCGACACGGACTGGCCGCTGCCGAGCGAAGGCCTGCCGCAGCAGCTGTCGGATGGAGTGCTGCAGCGATCCCGCCGTGGCGTTGACCTGGCTCAGTTCCGGTGGCCCCGGCCAGCCCGGGTCGTTGAATTCGATCTGGTCGAACAGGCGTGGACCGGCATAGCGGGGGAGGACGTGGAAGTGCACGTCGCGGTCGACCATCATCAGCATGAGATAGTTGATCTTGTCATAGGCAAAGCAATCACCGAGGTTTGCTTCAATGGCGGTCGTGATCTCCTTCAGCTCCGAAAAGGCTGCGGCGCTTATGTTGGAGAGCGCATCTGCTTCGTCCTTGCAGACGAGCACAAGGGCGCCGAGGGTCGCCTGCTGGGGGCGCAGCAGCACCACCCAATGGTCATATTCCTTGATCAGGGTGTCCGGATAGCCGAACTTCTTCATCGTCGGATTCATCGGTCGCATCCTTCTCGCAATGGCCATTTTCTCCCGGATCCTGGCAGGGCCGCGAATAGTTTACATCCCCGCGGGTGATCAAGTATCATTCAACCTGTCGAACTTGGCAGTTGTCAACTCTGAAGGTGAACCGACGAGTGAAAAATCCGGCGGGTGACGAAATTTACGGTGACGGGGCGCTGCGGATCGTCCCCGTCGCTGGTCGTCGCTTGCTGCGCAGCTTCATCGAAGTGCCCTGGTCGCTGTATGCGGGGGATCCCTGCTGGGTTCCGCCATTGATCATCGAAAGGAAATGGCACCTTTCCGCCAAGAACCCCTATTTCAGGCATGCCGAATTCCAGGCCTGGATTGCCTGCCGTGGCAAGCGGGTGGTAGGGCGCATCAGTGCCCAGATCGATCAGCTGCATCTGCAGCGATACCATGATGCCACCGGTTTTTTCGGCATGCTGGAGGCGGAGGACCATGCGGAAACCTTCCGATCCCTGTTCACGGTCACGGAAGAGTGGCTGCGCCAGAGAGGGATGCGGCGGATTCGTGGCCCCTTCAGCCTCTCGATCAACGACGAGTGCGGTTTGCTGGTCGAGGGTTTCGACCGCCCGCCGCCGATCATGCTGGGCCATGCTCTCCCCTACTATGCGGCGCGCGTGGAAGAGCAGGGTTATGCCAAGGAGCAGGATCTGCTGGCCTACCTGGCTCGGCCGGAGGTGTCTCCCCCCGGCATCTTGAGGCCCTTGCCAACCGGTTTGCCGGGCGCATCAGGGTCCGGCCGATGCGGCGTGACCGCTTCAGCGAGGAACTGGAAATCATCCGGGACATCTTTGAAGATGCCTGGTCTGAAAACTGGGGGTTCATCCCCTTCACGCCGGAGGAATTCGCGGAACTGGGGAAAAACCTCAAATTCCTGGTGGACGCCGAATCGGTCCAGATTGCCGAATTGGACGGTGAACCGGCGGCCATGATGGTCATGTTCCCCAATCTCAACACGCTGATCAGGGATTTGAACGGCCGGCTGCTCCCTCTGGGCTGGCTGAAACTGCTCTGGCGGCTGAAAGTCGTCGGCGCCAAATCGGCGCGAGTCCCGCTGATGGGGGTCCGGCGCCGTTACCAGGGGAGCATGCTGGGGGCGGCCCTGGCACTGATGGTGATCGCGCCGCTCCACGAGAAGGCCCGCCGGCAGGGGATTGCCGAAGTGGATATGTCGTGGATCCTTGAACAAAACCAGGGGATGCGCAAAATCATCGACTCGGTTGGCAGCACCCTATACAAGCGCTATCGCATTTATCAGAAGGATCTGTGAGCAGGATGAAGACTTCGAAGCAACCTTTTACGGTGGTCGTTCTGGCTGCCGACCGCGAGTTGAACGATCCGGTCGCCCAGGCTGCCGGCGTGAGCTGCAAGGCGTTGACGCCGGCCGGCGGCCGGGCGATGGTCCTGCGGGTGCTCGATGCCCTGGCGGAGACCCGGGAGGTGGGTGTCCGGATTCTTGCCGGCCCGGCAATGGCTTCCGTCGAGCAGAATGCGGAACTCAATGGTCTGGTCAGTTCCGGCCAGGTTCGGTGGCATGCCCCGCAGGCCACGCCGAGCTCGAGTGCCTTCACCGTCCTGCAGTCGCTGCCGGAGGATGTGCCGGTGCTGGTCACCACGGCCGACCATGCCTTGCTGACCGCGGCAATGGTTGATCACTTCTGTGCCGAGGCACGCCGCAGCGGCTGCGATGTGGTGGCCGGGGTGGCCCGTCACGAGCTGGTCGCGGCGGCCTTTCCCGGGTCGCGCCGAACCGTCACGAAACTCAGGGACGGTGGCTATTGCGGTTGCAACCTGTTTGCATTCCTGACGCCGCAGGCCCGTCTGGCTGCCGATTTCTGGCGCAAGGTGGAAAAGGAGCGCAAAAAACCGCTGCGCATCGTCAAGGTCATGGGGATGATGGCCGTGCTGCGCTACCTGCTGGGGCGGCTGACGCTGGAGCAGGCTTTGGCCGGGTTGTCGCGAAGGATGAAGTTGAAGGCGGGGGTTGTCCGGATGCCGTTTGCGGAGGCGGCCGTCGATGTGGACAAGGTCGAGGATTGGCTGCTGGTCGAATCGATCCTGGCCAAAAAACATCAGGGAGCCGCGCTTCAGACGGGGCTCCCTGTAACAAATCCGGATTTTCGCAGCGCACGCCGTCAACCCCGTTTCGGCAATCCCCTTGACGACTTCCTCGACTTTTTTCAGATCGGCCGGAAAGTCGAGCTCGGCCCATGGCGACCCTTCGATACAGCAGGTTCCCACTGTCGTGGTCTGGGCCAGTTCGTTGATCACGGAAAGGTACCAGCGCTTGAGCCCTTCCGGCGTCCTCAGCACCTGTTCGATGGTTTTCTGGAACAGCGCGGCGCCGGTGCCCCGGAAGAAGAGCATGCCGATCGATTCGGCATCGACCCTGTCGAGGGGGATGTCCTTGCCGATCCTGGTGAGCCGGTCGCCATCGAGCATGACCTTCATGTCGTCATCGTCGTAAGCGGATTTCTTGTCGATGGTGACGGTGATCGGCTGGGGCTTCGAACCGAGCAGGGATTTCAGGACCGAGGTGTCGAACAGCGTGTCGCCATTGAGCAGGATGAAATCCTCTGCCATTTCGTTGCGGACGATCCAGCAGGTCGCCAGGTTGTCCGACAGCTTGTAGAAGGGGTTGAAAACGGTGCGCACCGGCTGGCTCTGGTAGCGGCGGGCCAGCAGCTGTTCGACCTTGTCGGTGGCAAAGCCGGTCACGACCACGATATCGTCAACGCCGGACTTCAGCAGTTCATCAACCTGCCACTCGAGCACGGTCTTGCCGTGGATGGGGATGGCACATTTGGGGATCTCGGCCGTGAGGGGCAGGAGCCGCGTACCCTGACCGGCACTCAGGATGATAGCTTTCATGATGGTCTTCCCTCGTTGCTGTTGTTGAGTATATCCTGCAGGGGCAGGACATATAATATTATCGGGTGACGGTCAACTAAATTGCTGTTTCTCAGGGACTGAACTTGCTCATCAATCGCTATCTGAACCGCGAGATCCTGACCCCGCTGGTCAACATCTGCGCCATCCTGGTCGTCATTTTCGCCGGCTATTCCGCGACGCGCTTCCTCCCCGACGCCGCCAACGGGCTGCTGACCGGGGAAACCGTCATGGCCCTGGTTTCTTCAAGGTGCTGATCGCACTGGAAGTGCTGATTCCGGTAACCTTGTTTTTCTCGGTCATCATGGTTCTTTCCCGAATGCATGCCGATGCGGAGATCATCGCCATGCGGTCCTGCGGGCTCGGTGATCGCACGCTGGTCCGCTCGGTTCTGCTGGTGTCCTGCCTGATTGCCGTGCTGGTTGCCGGACTCTCTCTCTATGCACGCCCCTGGGCCTACGAGAGAAGCTACTGGCTGAAGGCCGATTCGGAGGCCAACTTCGATTTTTCCCGGCTCCGTCCCGGGCGCTTTCATGAAATCGGCGAAAAGAAATACGTCGTTTTCCTGGAGGCACTCGATGAGCACAGATGCATGCGCAAGGGGTTTTCATCCAGCAACGCAGCGGAACTGTCCGCAAGATAACCCGTGCCAACGAGGGCTGGCAGGAAATCGACCCGGTGACGGCGGAAAAAAACATCGTCCTGCGCAACGGCTACAATTACGAATTCACGGAAGGCAAAGGGGTGACCAAGCTGCTGCGTTTCCAAGACACCCGCTTGCCGCTGGTCACCAAGCAGATCGAATCCATCGGCTACCGGCGCAAGGCCGCGTCGACGCAGAGCCTGGCGGCTTCCTCCGCCGCGGCGGACAAGGCTGAGCTCCAGTGGCGATTCTCCACGGGCTTTTCGACGGTGTTGCTCGGGCTGCTCGGCATCCCGCTGGGGGTGACGGCGACGCGGCAGGGAAAATCTGCCAAGGTCTTTGTCGCCGTGATCATCTTCGCAATTTACTACAATATGCTGGCCGTGGCGAAGACCTGGGTGGAGCAGGGGGTGGTCGGTTCCTTCCCGGGGGTCTGGTGGCCGCAGTTCCTCCTTGCCGTTCTGCTGGTCGTGCTCTTCAAGCGCTCGAACCCGGCCTTCCGATGAGGGCTCGGCGCAACATGTTCGGGAGCCACCCTGCCGGTATTCATGAAGATACTCTATCGCTACATAGGCGCCCGCCTGGCGTTCGGCTGGCTGCTGGTCTTCCTGATCCTGCGCGCCCTCTTCTCCATCCTGGAGCTGGTCGGCCAGCTGGATGACATCGGCAAGGGCAGCTACCGGTTGACCGACGCATTCCTATACGTCACCTACACGCCCGGCCGGGTGCTGAACCTTGCGGCCGTGAGTTCCCTGCTGGGGAGCATCGTCGCGCTCAGCACCTTGCCAGCGACGAACTGATGGCCATGAGGGCCTGCGGCTTTTCCGTGTTCCGCATAGCCCGGGTGGTTTTGGGGGCCGGGCTGCCGATCATGCTGGGGGTGCTGCTGCTGGCCCAGTACGTCGTTCCCCCCCTGGAGCAGCAGGCGAAGATCAATCGCGAACTCGCCCTGGCCGAGGCGGGCACACTGCTGCCGGCCGGCGGGTTCTGGACCCGGGACGGCAACAGGTTCGTCAACGTGAGTTCCTTTCCTATGACGGCGGGCTGGTCGATGTCAGGGTCTACGAATTCGACGGGGAGGGGAAGCCGACCGGCTGCATCTTCGCCCGTAAGGCGGAGATCGGCAGAGACGGCCAGTGGACCGGCCGGGAGGTCAGGCAGATCTCCTTTTCGGACCCGCAGGGTTTTGACCGGAAACTCGACATTCTGCCGATGGGTGTCTTCCTCAATAGCAGGCAGGCAGAGATCCTGAGCATCACGCCGGCCATGCTTTCATCGACAAGCTCTATCAGTATATCCTGGCCCTGCGGGAGAGAGGGCAGAATGTCGACCAGTTCGTGCTGGCTCTATGGCAGAAGACGACGCTGCCGCTCAAGGTGGCGGCGATGCTGCTCTTTTCGTTCCCTTCGTGTTCGGCTCGGCGCGGGAAGCCAATCAGGGGAGGAGGATCACCTTCGGAGCGATCGTCGGTATTTCCGATATTACTACTTCGACCAGGCTCTTGGTTATACAGGACTGCTCCTCGGCCTCCATCCGGC